>JAZRYK010000032.1:0-30968 GCA_045600725.1 Lachnospiraceae bacterium | reverse complement strand
ACATCTAAAGCAAAGGCTTTGTATTGTTCCTAAATCATCTGATATCACATCATAAAATCTTTTTATTTACCAATTCGTGTTAAATTTTCAAGGTACAAAAATAAATACAATATTAGAAAGTGTCTTTTGACACCCTAATCTCAATAGGAAAGCAATTTCCTATTGAATAAAAACCCGCAAGCAGTTCACAAGCACAGCTTACGGGTATTATTTATATATTTCAGACAATTTTTCGAAACAAGCTTTTATATTTTACCGGCCAAGGTCTTCTTAATATATTTCTTTTTGTACATTTCCTTATCGGCATCTTCGATAATTGAATTAATTTCACCGGCGTCCTTAATATAGGTAATTCTGTAACCGGCAGAAGCTTCCACCACATAGGGATGGTCAGCGCGTTCATTTAAGGCATTCATTGCCACTTCAATGTTCCGTATTGTTTCTTCCGCTTTGCTTTCATCATACCCCGCAGCCATAAGAACAAACTCATCACCGCCGTAGCGCATTATAATCTCGCCGTGCTTTTTGACACCTTTAAGAATATTTGCCACATCTTTAATAAGGCAATCCCCCGCATCATGCCCCAGATTGTCGTTTACTGACTTCAAGCCGTCGACATCCAGAAATATAACGCAAACGGGCAGATCTTTTTGAATACAATCATTAACAATGGGTTCTGAAAGTTTGAAGAAACCGGCTCTGTTGTAAATACCGGTGAGTGTATCATAAATCCACATCTTATCAAGCACATCTATCATCTGACCCATCAGGTCAATCTTTCTTGTATTCTCAAAAGCGCTTGAAACAGCGTTAACCCAGTTTGGGAAATAATCATTTCTCATCAAATCACCGGATTCACCCAGAATCGCATAACCAAAGTTTTCATTCATAAAATGAACAGGAACAAAGTAGTAGGTAACTCCGGGGCGTCCCATATTTGCCACGGGTGGGAATAAATCGGTACGAGCAAATTTATCTCCGCTTCTGACAGACTCACCGTTTTGACAGCTGATTACGTTCAGTATCTCATCCGAATAGTCGGAATCTGCTTTATCACCTGCAGCAGAGGACAATCTTCCCGCAAAATCGGTGTAGTCAATCTTTGCATTATTATGTATGTTCATACACAGGTACAATTCTTTCGGTTTCATCATATACGCAAAATAACGCATTTCCTGAATCAGAGAAGAGTACTCTTTCTTTGACATGAAACTTACGGTCATATTTTTAATATACTGCGTCAGTTCAGCCTGCTCGTATCGATCGACCGCAAGCGCATCATCAACATCGTTATGATTCTCGTCTTTGCATTTACATCCGCATGTTTCTCCGATGCTTAGTGCTATCGGAAGAACAAAGTTGTCACCCGGCTTGTAATCCTCGTAATGATGCAGAATATCTATGGCTTTTAAGCCTTTCTGATACTGCTGCCTTTTAATTGTTGTAAGTCTTGTGGAAATGACTCTTGAAACAAAATCGTAGTCAATTCCCGTAAGTCTTACGTGTTTTGGAATCTTTATTCCTCTCCGCTTTAATTCGGTATACACGCCCACAGCCATCTGATCGTTGGCACATACAATGCATTCCGGAAGTCCGTCTTCACATTCAGCAAACTGCTTTGCGGCCTCAACACCGCTTTTGTATTCATAATTGCCTTCCTTGAAAAAACGATTTTCAAACTGAATACCGTTATCGTTTAATGCATTTATAAATCCTTCATACCTTAATTTCGCATCCGTACCAATCTGAATTCCCGATACATATCCAAATTTGCGGCAATTATGTTCCTTAATCATATGCTCAACAAGAGCATAAATAGACGCACGCTCATCCGAGGTAATATTCACATATCTTGCATCAAAGCTGTCAATGCAAACGCATGGAATGTTATAGGTATAAACATCATCAAAAATCTTTGGAAGACCATTCTGAGAACTGACGAAAGTATTCTTAACCAAAACCACTCCGTCAAATTTAGAAACATTCGGAAGATCAAAAATCATGTGCTCGCCTTTAACAAACGCTTCGTCACCGTTAAGATTTCCGTTTATACAGAATACCGAGCATACATCGCCCATATCTCTGACTTTCCTCTCAATGCCCTTCATCAAAGCTTTTTGAGAGTCAAACAACAGACCGCAAATAATTACCGCTATATTCATTAATAACTATCCCCTTTACCTTCAAAGCCTAGCCTTAAAAAGCAACTCCGAAATAGATTTTAACATATTCGAATCAAAAAAGCAGTACCAATTTCCTATCTTAATGTGCGTCATTTTTTTCCGGGTTTACATATTCGCTGTTTGGATGGTTTGCATAACTCATTGACTGAGGTTACATAACAATATTGACCACGTTGGTATTTTTCTATTTTTTGAATCTCCGAAAATGCAAGTTCAATTCATCCGAGCATATGTTCTGTTGAAAACTTCTGCAAGAAATCCACAGTTTCCACAGAGTTATCCACATATATAAGTGTCATTTTAAGTATCAGCCGTGTCGTTTTCCACAAAACGAATGTCATTTCCTTCATTTTTCAGAATTGTTCGGTACTTTAGTAATATATACATAAAATATTAACAATAACATGATTATGTTAATTACTATAATTTCATTTTCGAAATCACTTTTTTACAAAAAATGTACTTTCAAGTCGAGTCGGGAAATAATCAAATTACATCGGATAAATCAAAAATAGAGAACAGCGCATATCATATACGACATGCCGGCGCTGCTCCCCCGCGCCGAAAGCGACATAATACCTATTCAAAAGCGTGTGCATCCGCAGAGGGGCATTTTATTTAATAGGAAATTCAAAGGAATATTCTATTAAATAAAAACCCCTTAAGCAAGTCAGCATAAATACTCATTTGCCTAAGGGGAAATAAATCACTGTATAATCATTTTAAAGCCATTATTACACTCAAAGCCATTCATCCCAGAATCGTTCAACAAGCGAAGCAACATTCCCTATTGAAGCTATCCCAAAATTGTCCCATTCGCGTGGGAATAAGGCTTTATACGAATTTTGCAAAAATCGCTCATCCAAAAGTGCAACAACACCAATATCTTCTTCGGTACGAATTACACGCCCTGCAGCCTGAAGTACTTTGTTCATACCGGGATACCGATACGCATAGTCATAGCCGTTATCACCTCTGAAGTCAAAAAAAGCCTTAATAATATCCTGCTCGAGGCACACCTGCGGAATTCCCGTGCCAACAATAATTGCACCTATTAATGCATCATTTTTTAAATCAATACCCTCAGAGAAAATTCCACCCATCACACAAAAACCTATCAGAATGAAATCATCTCTCTCCTCCATAAACCTGTTTAAAAATTCTTCCTTGTCGGTCTCTTTCATTCCGGTTTGCTGCACAATCAGTTCAGTTTCAGCATATGCAAAAAGATTTTCGTATGCTTCACGTACTCTCTCCATAAAACTGTAGGACGGGAAAAACACCATATAATTCCCGTGGCGTTTTGTTGTAATTTCGTTTATATAAGAAGCTATTGCATTAAATTCGTCTTCATTTCTTCTTGTATATTTACTTGTAACATCCCGTGCTATAAATAAGCCCCTCTTGTCCGGATTGAAAACAGATTTTGCATACACCTCATAATCCTTGTCCTCACCTGAAAGCAGCTCCTTATAGTACTGTATAGGAAGAAGTGTTGCCGAAAACAATATACTGCTTCTGGCTGCAGCCATGCATTCGTGAAGATTTGCCCTCGGATTTACGCAGAACAGCTTCATATAAAAATCCCCGCCCTGGCCGAAGGTGCAATAATTTGTATAGTTTTCGTCCAATCGTTCATATATGTCAAGGAAATGGAACAATTCGAAGTAGAATTCCATCAATTCGTCACGTATCTCTGCAGAAATAATGTTTTTCTTCTTTTCACCCGGTTTCTCATGAAGCACATCTTCCAAAGCACTGTACAGTTTCATTACACTGCGCATAAAGGGCTCTATATCGGGATCTATTAAGCTTTCCTTACACAATCTCTTTAATTTGAGCAACTCCTTGTTGCAATTATCTGCCTTTTTCGAAATCTGAGGAAGCAAAGGCTCGATGAGCTTTTTAATCTCCAAAAATTTTTCTTTTACAAGAACCGCCGAATACATTTCTCTGGCTCTGTCCACCAGATTATGGGCTTCATCAACAAGAAAAATATATGATCCGACATTTCCTTCAGCAAAGAAACGTTTCAGCTTTGCTCTGGGGTCGAAAGCATAATTATAATCGCCAATAATGCAATCGCAGAACAGAGAAACATCCAACGCCATTTCAAAAGGACACACTTCGAACCTTTGGGCATACTCGATGACCGTTTCCCTGGTATATGCCTGCCCTTCATTCAGCATTGCAAAAACCGCATCATTCACCCTGTCAAAATGGCCTTTTGCATAGGGGCACGCTTCAGGATTACACTTTGTCTCTCCCGTCATACAGATCTTTTCTTTTGCAGTAAGAATAATGCTCTTACACATCAGTCCATTATGTCTTAAAATTTCCAGTGAATCATGCGCAACTGTTCGTGTAATTGTCTTGGCTGTGAGATAAAATATTTTCTGCGCCTTATCCTGCCCCAATGCACAAATCGAAGGATAAACAGTTGATATTGTTTTTCCTACACCGGTAGGAGCCTCCAAAAACAGCTTTTTTGAGTGACAAATTGTATGATACACATGGCGCACCAGTTCTTCCTGCCCATCTCTGTATGGAAAAGGGAAGGGAAGTCCCGCAATACTTTCATTTCTGGTAATATGCCAGTCATATTCCATTTTTGCCCATTTTTCGTAAGAAGAACAAACCGAGAATACAAATTCCTGCAAATCCTTATATGTGCAGTCTTCATTAAAGAAGCGCATCTCTTCGGTATCGATATTGCAGTAGGTAATTCTCACGCGGATAGCATCCATATTATTTTCGGAAGCATATATATATGCATAGAACTTTGCCTGCGCAAGATGAAGCAGGTTTGCTTCCTTGAAATGCATTACATCGGCGTAAGTAGATTTTATTTCGTCAATTGTGACGCCTTCGTCATTTTCTATGATGCCGTCCGCGCGTCCTTCAACCCGAATATCAATTCCATTCCCTTGGTAAACAAAAGCAAGCGGTACCTCAGCACGATAATCCGCACCCGCCCGATTTTGAATCATACGGTGGATGCGTCCGCCCTCAAGCATCGCTTGCTCATTATGTGAACCTATTCTGTTATCGATGTCACCGGAACGTAGAATAAACTCTACTATTCTTCTGACTGATACTCGTGCTTCCAACTTATCTGCCTCTCATCAGGCGATAATTCAGCACGCCTGCGCTGTTTTTTTCAAGAATTCTTCAAATTCTACATTATATCCGTCGTAATAAAGGGTTATAGGCTTTGATAAGTCAAGCGCCATTACTCCTAAAATTGACTTTGCATCTATATAATATCTAGTATTTGCGGCTACATCAATATCAAAATCACATTTAGAAGCTGCATTGACGAAATCGCGAACCATTGACGGATTGAGACGTATAACTTTAACCATTTTTATCACCTCCTGTAAGTTGTAAGATTCATTATATGTTGGAAATCGTTTTCCGCAACTACAAAACTACACAAAAACTGCGCAAAAAACATCACTTTTTTCTTGCATAATCGTCTATTTTGTAATTAAATATTTATGGATACAACGCAAGTTGTTTTCTAACCCTAACGAGAGGTAAAAAAAGAATGTTAAAAACAAAGATTCCCGCAAACTACCAGTCTGCATTAAATCTTTATGAGACGCAGGTAGCCATCAAAAGAGTAAAGGACTGCTTCCAGCAGCAGCTTTCTGAAAGACTTGGATTGTTAAGAGTATCCGCTCCCCTTTTCGTTGATCCCCAGTCCGGATTAAACGATAACTTAAACGGTTATGAAAGACCTGTTACTTTCGATATCAAAGAACAGCCCGGTATCGACGGCGAAGTTGTTCATTCACTCGCAAAGTGGAAGCGTTATGCACTGAAAAAATACGGTTTCAAACCCGGTAAAGGTCTTTATACCGATATGGAAGCAATCAGACGTGATGAAGAAACCGACAATATCCACTCCATCTTCGTAGATCAGTGGGATTGGGAAAAGGTAATCACTAAAGAAGAACGTACTATTGAAACTCTTCAGAATGTCGTTAAAGACGTTTATAAATCAATCAGAAAAACAGAAAAGATGCTTGCAATCGAATATGATTATATCGAAGAAGTTCTTCCTCATGACATCTATTTTATTACATCATCCGAACTGCTTGAAATGTTCCCGGACAATACCGCAAAGGAACGTGAATATTTCATCACAAAGGCTAAGGGTGCCGTTTGTATTATGCAGATAGGTGACAAGCTCGAAAATGGCGAGCCTCATGACGGACGTGCTCCCGACTACGATGATTGGGCATTAAATGCTGATATTCTTGTTTACTATCCTGTTCTTGATATTGCTTTAGAGCTTTCATCAATGGGTATTCGTGTAGATGAGACTTCACTTGTTGAGCAGCTTGAAAAGGCAGGTTGTCCCGAGCGTGCAAATCTTCCTTTCCAGAAAGCAATTCTTGACAAAGAACTTCCTTACACAATCGGTGGCGGTATCGGTCAGTCACGTATTTGTATGTTCTTCTTACGAAAAGCTCACATCGGTGAAGTTCAGTGCTCTCTCTGGCCTGAAGAAACAATGAAACTTCTTGCAGAGAAAAATGTTCAGCTTTTATAATTATTTTACGGTTTTAACTCATACAAAACACCGGGATGATGCGTTTTCGCATTTCCCGGTGTTTTCTGCTTTAGCCGATTGCAGCTTTTTGCTTTTAACTCCTAAAAAGCATATATGCTTCAATCAAACTTCTATTTAGCGTTGCTTTTGGTTTTAATATTCTTTGATATAACAATACCACCTATCGCAAGGAGTGCTGCAATTCCGAACACGATCGGTGATTTCACAACTTCTCTAAGTGCACCTGTTGACTGCAATGCCCAAACAAGGGCCTTTGCAATGATATATGCCACTGTCGCATACATAAAATCACTTGTTTTATCATAAGCATTAATAGCCGCAAAAAGAACAACTACTCCAACAATGCTTTCTACAGTTGATGAGAATTGTGCATTTGAACTTGAAAAAGCATAGAGCAGTGAAACAAGTACAAGCGGCATCATTCCCATCATAAAGCTTTTTGCTTTGACAAAAGCAAACTTTATAAAAACAAAACTCTCTCCCAATGGAATAAGGATCCCGAACAGAACAAACCCAAGTATATAATTCCATGAATATCTGTAACCGAAAAAGAAATCATATGCTTCATTAAGTTCTTCTTCAGAATATGAAATATATTGATAAGCCGCCGTATTGTCAGATGAATTTTCATCAGCTGCATCGATTGCGGAAGCTGTGTCCGCATTATCCGTCGATTCCGCACCGGTTTTGTCTTCATTCTCTTCTGTATCCTGTGAATCATTTTCCTCTGATTCGTATTCGGAAACAACCTGCATATAATTTGCATACTGATTAACAGCTTCGTACCTCCACAAATCAACCCTGTTTGTTATTCCCAAAATACTTATAGCCAAAAGAGGAACGGACAGACAATATATCGCCGGTTTTATCAGGTCTCCTTTGGGTTTAAAATCGATTATCGGCGTTGCATTTTTAGCATTTTCACTTTCGGAGTTCTCGGCATTTTCATCAGCTTGTAAATTAGCCAGGCGTTTCTTCTTTCTGTAATTTGTGAATACCGCTATAAATGCCGCTAACACACAACCGCTCCCGTAAAGTGAAGCCTGCACTGTGTCCTGATGAGCAGTGACCCAGTTCATAACTGTCTCGTTTTGACCGCATACAGAACCAAGAAGAATAATCAAAACATAGAAAAATGCTGTGCTGCCAAGCCAGTAAAGAACTATCGGTGCAATAAATCCCCAGGTGTTTGCAAGTGATTTTCTTCCCTCATTCTTGCTTTGACTTTTCCAGTCACCGGACTGTTTTTGCCCGTTTCCGGATGTGTTTTGTGAATTATGATAGTTCTGTCCGGCGTCGGCAGTAGTTTTTTCAGAATCTCTGTAAGAAGAAACACTTCGTGTCATTCCCTGATTCATTATCGGGAGAAGGGTCGTTCTGAGTCCCTGAACCGTATTTACAATCTTATCGGCTCCGGCTTCCTCAAGTTCTTCTTTTGTGCCGTAGCCATAGCCTATGCCAATATTTCCTATTCCGAATTTATGCGCCGCTTCGATATCAAACTTCCTGTCTCCGATCATGACCGTTTCATCGTAATCAATCTCTGAATCAGGAAACATCTGCTGCAAAGCATATTCCAGAACAGCTTCTTTTGTATCGCGGGAACCATCAAGTTCAGAACCTACAACAAGATCAAAATATTCCCGTATTTCAAAATGATTCAGAATATCCTCAACAAACACTGTCGGCTTGCTTGAAGCAATCGCTATATATTTGTCTTTCTTCTTAAGGTCCTTAAGTAATTCCGGAATTCCGGGATAAAGTTCATTTTCGAACTTACCTATGGTTGAATATCGCTCCCTGTAGTATTCAACTCCCTTTGCCGCATCCTCGTCACTCATTCCATAGAATTCTTTGAAGCTGTCGCGAAGCGGGGGGCCGATAAAGGGCACCAGCTTGTCAATATCAGGTTCCTCAATACCAAGCTTTGACAACGCCACCTGTACGCAGGTGCAAATTCCCTGCTTGGGATCGGAAAGAGTTCCGTCCAAATCAAAAAGAATATATCTGTACATTTATTTTTTCCTTTCGGATTTTTCTCTGTAAGTATTACATAGTAATTGTGATTATAGCATATAACTTATATTATTTTGAACAAAAAAACTTTAGGAATAAAAACAAATATTCTTTCGCATATAATGCAATTTGCATCTTTGCAGAAGCTTTAACTACTGTTATTATTCTCTTGATACCCGCAGTAAACAGAACAATGAACAAATCAAAACAGATTATGTAATCACAATGAAAACAGCACTTATTATTTCAGGTGGGGATTATTCGTCCCTGCCTGCATTAATACAATTTGACATCTGCATCGCCTGCGATAAGGGCTATCTTTATGCCGAAAAAATGGGAATCCGTCCGGACATCATAATTGGGGACTTTGATTCAGCGTCAAGGCCTTTGTATAACAATATCCCCATATTGACTTTTCCAGTGGAAAAAGATGATACCGACACTATGCTTGCAATAAAGTATGCGTTGGAGAAGAGATGTGAACATATCATTGTTATATGTGCGCTGGGAAATCGCCTTGATCACACTCTTGCCAATATACAGAGTTTAGCTTTCATCGCAGCTCACAATTGTGTTGGAGAAATAATATCCGATACCGAACACATTCAAACACTTACCGGTGAAGCTTCAATTGTTCTTCCCAGGCGCAGTAGTCGCTCACTTTCTCTTTTTGCGGTAAGTGACAAGTGTGAAGGAGTATCCATAAG
This sequence comes from Lachnospiraceae bacterium, assembly GCA_045600725.1. Classification (GTDB taxonomy): domain Bacteria; phylum Bacillota; class Clostridia; order Lachnospirales; family Lachnospiraceae; genus UBA1258. Next base: position 21,480 of record JAZRYK010000032.1, on the reverse strand, counting down.
CGGAGCGAAATATGATGTGGCAGACGTCACTATCACCAACACTTTTCCTATCGGATGCAGTAACGCATGGGACAAAGAAGAAGTTACTGTCTCAATCAAGTCAGGAATCCTTTTGATTGTGGAATCATTCATGTCATAAAAACAGCAAAACCTTCAGATAAGCGTTGACTCAGTATTCGTTCACACGCTGTCTGAAGGTTTTATTTTCTTAATATTAGTATGTAAGTCCTCTGTTTGGATCCATGAATTCTTCCAAGCGATGTGAATATACATCCATGGAAGATTCTTCATAGCAGACTGAAGGATTCTCAACTCCCATCTTTGTCAAAAGATATTTTGTAAAAGGAGGATTCAAAACAAGAAGCGGGCCAATGATATATGTGCCCATAAAGTTGTTCTTCCTAATTCCTTCTTCCTTTGTTTCGGGACTGAGTCCGTCTCCTCTGACTGTATCAAATAATCCTTCAAACTCTCCATAGGAATGAGTAAACTGACTCTTGAAGCCTACGATATCGATATCTCCGAATTTGCCTACATATAACGAGTTATAACGGTTCAGCATTTTTCTTACTGCATGAATATTAAATAGACCCATACAGTCAATCTTCTTTCCGTCATCACATTCAATAAATTCACCGAATAATTCAAATGAATTACCTGTAAAGAGGAAAAGTTGTCCCTTATCAATAAGTTCCTGAATGCGTTGCTTATAAGGAGAAAGAATTTTCAGGACAAGCTCCTGAGTATTTTCTGTCATCGTTCCCATATAAACAAGAGTAATGTCGTCGCGACCAACAAACTGCGGAACACTTTTTAAGGAAGTCTCGATAACTTCAAAGTCCTCTCGTCCACTGGCAGTGGCAGAGCGTTTCAAATATTCAATATTCATCAAATCCCCGTAAAGGTTACATACTTCCGGAAACAAAACTTCTACTATCATCGCTTTAACCCTCCAGCTTTCCGGCACGCTCAATTAAAATCTTGCGAACGTCCTGTGTTAAGTCAAAGGAATCAACTCCGTGGAATACGCAAACCGTATCACCCTTTTTCATGGTAATCTGTTTTGCTCCTTCAAGCTCATCCGGCATCACTCTGATTCTGTCATCAGATACTCCCGCAAAAAGAAGTCTGAGACGATAATCGCGTGCACGAGGACCTGATACCACTATTTCTTTGATATCTTCATGATTTAAAAATTCAAAATCACAGTCGTACATCCAACAGGTGTTTTCCGACCAGTGTTCTTCATCATAAAGGCAGTTCATCATAAGAAGAACTGTTTTCTCACCCGGAAGTTCCTTGACATAATCAAATGCTCTGGAAATTGCAAGTGCATTCTTTTCTTTTGCAAGCTGAGTGATTATTTTAACGCCGTTTTCTTCCACAAGCTTGTATCGTGACTCAACAACCTTTGCACTCTTCATATACTCGGTTATCTGCTCGTGTGAGTATCCCATTTCACGGAAAAGTGCACTGATTGCAACCATATTGTAGATATTAAAAATACTGTCATTTACAAAACTGTAGGTACCTTCACCGGACTTATCGCTGATTTTGACTGTATTTGATGAATAATCAATCTCTTTTCCAACATAGTCATAATCAGGAGATGCAAAATCACATTCTTCACAATGTGCCTTGCCTATGTGGTGGTATCTTAAGTAATCATATTTAAGCTTGCCTGAACATTTAGGGCATACTCTGATATCATTAATCAGATTAATGCACTCCGTAACATCAGTTGAAAGCTTGTCAATTCCGAAATAAACTCTCTTGCACTCAGGAGCTATCTGACAGGAAATCAAATCATCTCCGTTAAGAATAAGCTTTGATGTCTTCGGAATATTATCTGTAAGTATTCCGCCTATAAACTCGGGATGACCATTTCTCATTATTGAATCTCTGAAGAGATTTGTAATAAGAACATATTCGGGTTTGACCCAGGGAAAAATGCGAATTGTACTTCTTTCATCGGTTTCAAATACTGCCGTATCATATTTTGCCTTCCCCCAGATATTTGCCCCTTTGAGCAAAGCAGTGGTTATTCCTGTTCGTGTATTCGATCCGGCACGATTATCAAGAACTTTCTTTCCCGATGCTTCAAACATGTCAACAATCATATTGTTTACGGTTGTTTTACCGTTTGTCCCCGTAACCGAAATAATATGCTCGGGCTTTCCTATATATTCCAGGAAATTTGGGCATATATTGATGGCAATCTGTCCCGGATAATTTGTCGCATTATGTCCTGTAAGTCTCATAACAGGTATGGACAGTTTCGCCGCCCAAAGGCCAAGAAGAAACCTAAGCTTCGCCATTTATCATCACCTCGTGTGAGTAAATTTCAAAAAATTATCACGCTCATTCTATCACAATTGTTTCGTTTAGTCCAAAGGAATATAGTACCTTTTCCGTCACCGGTTTATCGGTTATTTTCTCCAAAGCTTCAGCATATATATTGAGTTGCGCCCTATATCTGTCAACGAGTTCCGCTGCGTTATCAACACGGTCCGTTTTATAGTCCATAACAATAACTTTTCCGCCCTCTATGAAGAAAACGTCAATAACACCCTGAACAAGGATAATCTCCTCTTCCGGTAAATCCTCTTCAAGCCTGTTTGCCGGAACACCCATCACGAAAGGCTGTTCCTTATATAGTTCTCCACGAAGCGCCGCGTTATGCATTCTCATTGCAAGATCCGACCGCCCAAAAGTGAATATTTTGTTTTGAGGAACAAGTTTCTGCTCATCCTCTTCCATAAAATCAAGTTCAAGCATATGGGCAAACTGCTTTTTCCACTCTTCTTCCGAATACTCTTTTGTAAAGTCAATAAGCTGAAGCAGCTTGTGGTAAGCACTTCCCCTGTCTGTTCCTGATGTTTCTGTTCCTCCGCCCGCAAATAACGGCACATATTCGGATTTTTCCCTATCCTCGAATTTCTTCTTGGTTTCGCCCTGAATATCTTCCATCGCGGCCATCTTTAATTCGGATACGGAAGTCTTTGTATATAATTTTTCCAGATTTTTATGCGAATAAGCTGTTGTTATTCTGTCCTTTATTTCGTCTGCAAGAGAAATGACCTCCTCCGAAACTTCGCCGCTTTCCAGATTATTTCTCAAAAGTTTTCTATTCAGGACACCACTGATTTCAGAAGAAATCCGTTCTTCCTCAGATGTAGTAATATATTCAAAACAGTCTCTGCCGGCACCGTCGGCATGCATCTTTTTAAGTATGGCAAGATACGAATTTATTTTTTCCGGCATTGTCTCATCAAAATAGTTTTCCGCATCCTTTACTATTCCGCACATAATAAGCTGCTCTCTTGCGCGGGTCATTGCAACGTAGAAAATACGTATTTCTTCTCCTACATTGTCACTTATTAATTTTTCGGCAATATAGTTCTGTTTAAGAGTCTTTCGTTTTATCCTCTTTTCGGGATCAATATAAGAAGTCGCAATACCTTCATCAACATCGGCGATAAAAGGAGCTGAAGCGTCCTTTGTTTTAAACGATGAATCCAAATCTCCGACTATGCATACAGGAAACTCTAGGCCTTTACTTTTGTGAATGCTCATCACCCTGACCGTAGCTGAATTTTCATCAAATATATTAGCTTCACCCTCATCTTCCTCGTTCTTCTTAATCAGTTCAACGTATCTTAAGAAGTGGAAAAGACCTGAGAAGCTTGTCTTGGCATAATCCGAAGCTTTCTTAATCAACAGTTCAATATTGGCCTCTCTTTGTTTACCGTCTGCCAATGCAGTTACATAATCAAGATAACCTGTCGAGGTAACTATTTCCGAAATAAGCTCCCCGATTGTGGTATATGTAACCTTTCTGCGGTACTTCTCTATAAGATTCACCAAATTTGCCGCCTTAGATTCAGGTTGTTCTTCCCCAAGAGAACGCAGTCTTTCCCATAAATAATCGCCCGCTTCCCTGTATTCAGCCTGAATAACCGCAGCTTCTTCTTCACTCATACCGCCAAAGTAAGAAATCATGGTTCCAAACAAGGGAACATCATTAAGCGGATTATCAATTACACGCAGAAGATTCAGCACGGTCGATATCTCTTTTGCAGAATAAAATGTCCCGGTTCCTTCCATATGATACGGGATTCCGGCTTCGTCAAACGCTTTTTTTATGGCAGGTTTCCATTCCTTTAATGATCTAAAGAGAATTGCAATGTCGCCGTAATCTGCAGTAACAATTTCCTTTTTACCTTTATCGTAAATCTTCTTTTTGCCATGTATCTCTTTGATAAGTGCTGCCAGAGTACGAGCCTGAGATTCCCTGCCTGCTTCGGCACTTTTATCGTTTCTTTCTTCAAGAATAATCTGCGCCGTATATTTTTCGTCTGTTTCAGGATAATCGGCCTTAGCATAAAGACGTTCGTTTTCGTTGTATTCCACTCCACCGAGTTCAGAATGCATTACAGAAGTGAACACCGCATTAACACTGTTAACAACCTCGCTTCTGCTTCTGTAGTTGTCTTTAAGTCGTATAACCTCTGATGTAATTCCGTCAGCATCGTACAATTTTTGCTTGCCGTTAAATATTTCGGGGCGTGCTAAACGGAAACGGTAAATGCTCTGCTTAATATCACCGACCATAAATCTGTTGCCGGCATTTTCACCCTTCTCTTTGGAAATGGCAGAAAGAATAATCTCCTGCACCTGATTCGAGTCCTGGTACTCATCAGTCATGACTTCTTCAAAATAATCCCGATACTCCCTGGCAATATCCGTAATTTCATAATGATCCATATCCACATAATCTTTTATGAGGATGCTTATGGCCATGTGGCTCATGTCGGAGAAATCGATAATATCCCTCTCCCGCTTTGCTTTATCAAATTTTTCTTTAAATCTAAGAACAAGCTTCACAAGTGTTTCAACAGATTTTCCGGACTGTATTATTTCCTCGTAATACTCTTCCTCAGACTTTGCAAAATAGTTTGAAGAAATGGATTTTAAAATATCTTTGGCTGCGGTTCTTGCCTTTTTTGCCTTATCCGCAAGTTCAGCATCACCACCCGATTTTCCGGGTATTCTTTTTGCCGGAAGGGTCTCAAATCCTATCTTAAGTGCTGCCCAATCGCCTGACACGGCCTTCTGCGAAAGTTCCTCCAGCGCATTTATTTCTTCTTCAATAGTTGCACAGTAATTAACAGGTCCGTTGGGAAGCATTGCAATGTCAAGTGCAACCTCAAGACCGGCCAGCGCTTCATTTAATTTATCGCCGACCTGGACCGATACTTTTTTTATAAACTCAGAATGCCTAAAATCATCAAAATCCTTATATTTGTAATCTTCCACACAGTCTTTAAGCCACTTTTCCGGCCATGGACAGCTCATAGCAATGTTATAAATATTCATAATACTGCTCTCGATAACATTATCCTTGTCCTTTGCGGTATATCGATCCACAAGACCGTAAAAGTCCTTATCGCCCTCTTCATACGCTTCATCAAGAACCTGTTTCAGCACATCTTTTTTTATAAGCCCGATTTCTCCGTCATTCGCAATCCTGAATGAGGGATCAAGCCCTATACTGTGGAAATTGTTTCTGACGATATTTAAGCAAAATCCGTCAATAGTGCTTATCTGTGCATTATGAATAAGTGTCGCCTGCCTCTGAAGATTTGAATCCTCGGGGTGCTCGGCAAGTTCTTTTTCAAGAGCCTGGCGAATTCTCTCTTTCATTTCTCCCGCTGCGGCTTTTGTAAATGTAACAACAAGAATTTTATCAATATCGACAGGATTTTCCCTGTCTGTGGCTTTTTTTAATATTCTTTCGACAAGCACCGCCGTTTTACCTGCTCCGGCAGCTGCCGATACAAGAAGATTCTTATTTCTTGAATTAATTACCTTCAACTGGTTTTCCGAAAATATAGTCGCCATCCGAATCTCCTTCCATAACGGTATTTATTACCTCATCCTTTGTTTTTCCTCTGTCATCCCTGGCTTTAAAGCCCGGTATTTTCTCATCATATCTGCACACCGAAACAAAATTACAATGTGAGCAGGCATCCTCCGTATCACTGCGCATAGGTGATATCGAAATGTCCCCGTCCAGCACCCTTTTACAGATTCTTTCCGCCATTCTCTCGGTATAACTCAGGAAATTGTTTAACTGACTTTCCGTAGCACTGTGATTGACATTTTTGGTATCGACACCGGCTTTGTTAAATCCAACCGGCAGAACACCGCCTACAGTGTCTGCCTGCCCGTCCAGATTCAATAAATTCTCCGCAGAATTTTCAACCATACCCTTCATTTTCAATGATTTATGAATTGCGGAAAGAATTTCTTCTTCGTCCTCCGAATCTGTCTCAATGTAAGGATTTGAAAGAGCATAGTAAAGCATGGCAGAAGGATGTATTGTGCTGTTTGGATGTATTTCCTGCTGCTTTCGTATCGCCTCAGCCATATATATACCGAGCTGCTGCTGTATTCCGTAATAAACCTTCGTAACATCGATATCTTTTCCCGACGACTTATAATCCATGATTTTCACATAAATATCGCCGTCTTTCTCATAAATATCTATTCGATCGATTGTTCCTCTTAAATTTATTGTATGCTCATCATCAACTTTGATTTCTCTTGAAAAATGCTGTTCAAATCCTGCAGGAACAAAATGCCCCCTCTTAAGCTGGAACTGAAGTGTTTCAATCGTACGCTTCAAAATGCGTGTAAGCTTGATTATCGTGTATTCTCTGGTAGCATCGTCGGCTAAAATGCCCTGCTCGTAATCGCCGACATATTCCGAAACCGCTTCCTCCAACAGTCTGTCCCCTTCCTCTTTGCCAAAACTGTTCCAGGAAAGGCCTGCACCCATTAGTTTTTGTGAGAAAAGGTCCAGAACACCATGGTAAACATTTCCCAAATCTCTTGAATCAATTTCGTTTTCTTCCTGCTCCTTAAGGCCAAGGCCATACTGCAGAAAATGTGCATAGGCACATTTTGCGTAAAGTTCCATCCTGCTTATGGTAGCTTTAATGGTGGTACCGTAAATTTTGTCGATTACGGCTGCGGGAAGTTCAGAACTTTCGTATTCGTAAAAGGCCGCATCAAGCTCCTTTTTATACATCTCCCCGGCATTTATATCCCTGTAGACCTTTATAAGAGCCTTAGCCAGTTTAAGTTTTTCCTCATCTTCTTCGCCTGCCGCCAAAGTTCTTGTGATAGTTGCAAACTGTCTGTAGCTGTCCTTGACAGAGGCAATTCTGCCTGCCACTGCTATGTCACATACACGCTCTGCATCGGCAATTCCGAAAAGTCCCTTCACTACCCCGACAAGATATGCGGGACGCATTCCTTTTCCTTCACGGTCTGTACCGGCATAAGAAAGAACAAGCCGTGTCGTAGGTTTGCACATATTCATATAAAGATAAAGTCTCTGACTGTACATCTCCTCACGTGGGGTAGGAGCAAGTTCCATTGAAGCATCCTTCAAAATTTCTCTGTCCTGAGCAGACAAAATACCGCCCTTATCTTTATTTTTCGGAATATTACCGTCATTAAGTCCGGCAAAGAACAACACCTTTATTTCTTTAAGGCGCGTTCTCTCAATATCTCCAACAACAATTCGGTCCACATTCTGAGGAATTGTTCCGACACTTATCTCTGCTATCCCTGCTTCAAATATTTTATAAAATTCATCAAGCGTCATTTCCTGATCGCCCACAAGTGAATCAATTGTATCCAGGAGTTGCATTACGAGTCTGTATATTTGCCCGTACTCCACTGCTCTTGCAAGGTCATTTTCTGCCTTAAAGTTTTCTTCATAAGCATTCAATTTTGCAAACGAATCATTTGCCTTGAGAAATTCATAGAGGTTACGAACATAGTCTCCCGCGTTTACGGACGGACGCTCAAGACATTCCATTGACTCGATGAGTTTTTTTCGTGTTTCGTTGCGTTTTGCAGTCTCTTGTGCCGCCTTCTCTTTTTGCTCGGCATCATATGCTTTTGTACCTTTTCTAAAACGTGTAAAATCCTTGTGCCAAGCCTTTTTCCCGCGAATATTCAAACTTCTGACATACATATCAAGTTTGTCTGTTTCATCCTCCGTAAAGCTTGTAAAACCCGATTTCAGATAATGAAATACCGCATCATATGAATAGTCCTTCACTATTATCATCAAAGCGCTTTTAAGGTATTCAATGAACGGGTTTAAGCCGATGCCACGCGTCCTGTCAATAAAGTGAGGAATCTCCAGCTCGCGCATACGTCGTTCGAACAGATCCCCGTAATTCTCAAGATCTCCCGTCACCACAGCAATGTCCCTGTAAGCATATCCGTCTTCCCTCACAAGTTTCAAAATTCTGAGTATGACTTCCTCAACTTCCGTTTTTACATTCTCTGCTTCAAAAATATCTATATTACGATTTGAACCTTCATAGCTCCTAATCGGATATCTGAAAAGATTTTTTTCAAGATGTTCAAGCCCGGACCCAACTTCAAAGCGAGGACACTGCGAAAAACCGACCGCAATATCTTTTCCACGCTTTACCTTTAATTCCTCCGCAAGCTTAATAAGCCTGATTGCCGAATGAGTCGTAAGATGAAAAATATTTTCTTCTTCCACCACAGTGCCGGGTTCGCAATTATCGGACATTGTCAGCGATATTATCACTTCATCCGCCAAGGTCATCAAGGAACCGATAACCCTTTCCTGAATCGGCGTAAAACCGGTAAAGCCGTCAAATACAACAACGGCATTTTTTACCACACTTGAATAGGGCAGCTTGCGGCACAGCATATCCAGTGCTTCCTCACCTGTAATAAATTTGTCTTTGTTATATTTAATAAACTCCTCGTAAATAACCGACAAATCGGATATTTTGGATTTTAGTAACGGATTTCCTTCCGTTGCGGCAAACGCCTGAAGTTTAGCAAGATCCACACCATACTGCATGAATTCGGAAATAGCTGATTTCACTTCATGAACATATCCGACTTTTGAGAGATTCTTACCTATGTAGGGCATCTTTTCGCTTACAGCACCTGCAACATGGCGAATGACCAGACTTTTCCCGGTATCATCAAGGACCTTTTCGTCAGGTTCTCCCACTTCCTCAAAAATGCGGTGTGAAAGACGGCCGAAACTCAAAACATCAACATTCATAATTCCGTGTCTGGAATGACGTTTTACAATATCAGCCTGCGTCTGCATGGTAAACTGATCCGGCACGATAAGAAGAAAATTTCGTCCGTTTTCTTCTTCCGAACGTCTGATAAGCTCATCCTGAATATATGTACTTTTACCGCCCCCTGCGGGCCCGTATACAAATGATAGACTCATTAAAATACTTCCTTTCAAAAAAAGATGCATCCGATCAGTGTTTCAAATAAGGATCCGGCTTTCGTATATATTCATTATATCAAAGTTCAGTCCCTTATGCGGGACTTTTATTGAGACTGAGGCAAAATTGTGATATCCTATTCCATGGTACGAAATATTTCTGCCTCGATGATTTTATTACTGATGAAGTGAGGATAAATAATGGCTGAGAAACTTTACACAATTCCTTTGAACGATGCGGTAAACGCCAATGACGAATGCCCCTTTTGTTTTATAGAAAGAAATGTCGAACATGATTTGATGGATTATGTACTGGGAAACAGTTCCTCTTATATGGAATCGGATATTCGAGCAATGACGGATGCCAGCGGTTTCTGCCGCGAACATATTCGCAAAATGTATGACTACGGCAATACTCTCGGAAACGCCTGGATTCTTAAAACACATTACCGTCGCGTTATTGACGAAATGAACAAGGAGTTCAAAAAATATTCACCTGCAAAAATATCTTTTAAGGACAAATTTGCCAAATCCGACAGTTCCAAAAACCCTATTGCCGCATGGGCAAAGAAAAAAGACTGTTCCTGCTTCATTTGTAACGAGTTTGACAAAACCTATGACCGCTATCTCGATACGTTCTTCACTCTGTTCAAGGAAGACAGTGATTTCAGAAGAAAGGTTCTTGAAGGAAAAGGATTTTGTCTCCATCATTTCGGAGATTTGTGCGAGTACGGAGAAATTCATCTGAATGATAAGCAAAAAGCAGAGTACTATCCCCAGCTTTTTGAATTGATGACAACAAATATGGAACGGGTTTATGAAGACGTTTCATGGCTTATAGAAAAATTCGAATATCAGAATAAGGATGCTGACTGGAAGAATTCCAAAGACGCCGTAGGCCGAGGTATGCAGAAGCTTCGCGGAAGCTATCCTGCCGATCCGCCTTACAAAATGAAGAAATAATATTACGCGTTTTGCCAATAAAACAAGCACACCGCAAGCAAACAGTATAAAATATATTAAAAACGGAGTCCCAATCGGGACTCCGTAATTATTTATCAGTCTTCTTTTGATTCAGTGGCTTCTTCAACTGCTTCTCCAGCCTCACATACTGTTTCGGCAACTTCTTCAGCAACAGTTTCTGCCTTTTCTGCAGCTGCATTTCCGACTTCTTCAACCTTCTCGGAAGCTTCGTCAACTACTGCAGCAACTTCTTCTTTTTTATCATTGAAGAACTCTTCAACTTTGCCTTCTGCCTGAGTAACAAAACCGCCGATTGTTGTTCCTGCCTTAGCAGCAACATCTGCGACCTTACCTGCAGCAGCCTTCGCTTTCTCCTCAACTGCGTTAAAATCAAGGTTCACATATGAACGCTTCTCTGTTGCTTCACCGTCTGCTGTAACTTCAATGTCATCCTCTCCCATATTGGTGGGAACTTCCTGTTTCTTCTTTTTGATATAGAAGTATGCTCCTGCTGCTACAACACCGACTGCAGTAACTGCAAGTACTGTTTTTCCGAACTTACTCATTTTTATCTCCTCCTTTGCAGAAACCGGTCTGCATAAAATACGCGACTCCCGCGTAAGATACGAGTATATTATAACTCTTTTACAATAACATTCAAATTAAAAATGTCTAAAATCCACTTGAAGTTTTTGTAAAATATATGTTACTATGTAATTCGACTACTTTAGTCAATTTGCATACGAGGAAACACAATGAACGCTAAATTTTTTGATTTGAAGAAAGAAAAACAGGACCGTATGATTAATGCCGCAGTGAAAATTTTCGCATTAAACGGCTATACCCATGCAAGTACCGATGAAATTGTAAAAGAAGCACATATCAGTAAAGGTCTTCTTTTTCACTATTTTGAAAGCAAAATCGGTGTATACACTTTCATATATGATTACATGATAAAATACTATGCTTTGGAGCTTTCAAGTGCCGTTGATACTTCCGAGAAAAACTATTTCACGATTTTAAAGCAGATTGAGGACGGAAAGCTTCAGGCTCTCAAGGCTTATCCTTACATGAAATTGTTCCTTGATGTTTGCGACAGGGAAACCGTTTCGGAGGCACTGGAAGCAGTCAGCGAATCAAAGGAACAATATAAGTCAAATCTTGCAACCATCATGGGGCGTGCGGATAAATCCGCTTTCCACAATAACGATGATTCCGAAAGAATGCTCGCTATGCTTGATAATACAATTGCTGCGGTTATGGAAAGTAACTTAAGAGCAAACGATTTTTCTTTGGAAAAAATTTATTCCGAAGATATAGCATACATTGATCTTGTAGAAAGAATTTTTGCATAGAATACAAAACAGGAAATCCCGCCTTACATTATTGTAAGTGCGGGATTATTTTTTATTTTTCCAAACAGGTAATCCGGACAGTCAATTGTAAGATACATTCCGTCCTCTTTATATTCTTCGCATATTACCCTAGCATTTTCCCTGATTGTCCCAAGTATAGCCCCCTCCGAATACGGAACAACCAGTTCCACTGTACGATTTGAGCCGTAGACTTTATTCTTTATCAGTTCAAGCAATTCTTTCAGTCCGGCGCTTTGATTTGCCGAGGTATATATTCTGTCTCCGCTGATGCTTCCGGGCTTAAAATGAACTACCACGCCGTCCTCATCGCAAATCCTGTCCACTTTATTCATTACATAAAATCTGGGGATTTTATCCGCACCGAGAATTCTGAGAGTCTCCTCAGTCACCTGCAATTCATCCTTAAAATGAGGGTCTGAAGAATCTACCACAAGAAGAAGCAGGTCCGCATATTTTACCTCTTCCAGCGTCGATCTGAATGCAGAAACAAGATCGTGGGGAAGATTACTGATAAATCCTACCGTATCCGAAAGAAGAAAATCTTTGCGGTCACCGGTGGAAATGCGCCTTACGGTAGTATCTAATGTTGCAAAAAGCATGTTTTTTTCAAGGACCTTTTTTTCTTCTTCCTGCCCTGACATTTCAACCAGGCGGTTCATTATAGTGGATTTTCCTGCGTTCGTGTATCCAACAAGAGATACTTGCGGAATATTTCCTCTTGTTCGTGCCTTACGCTGAACCTCTCTGTTGTGTTCAACTTCCTGCAAATCCCGTCTGATTTCGGTTATTCGTCTTTCGATTCTTCGTCTGTCCAAGTCAATCTGCTTTTCACCTGAACCTTTATTGCTGAGGCTTCCGCCTGTACCGGCCTGTCTGCCAAGATTTTTTCTCATTCCCACAAGACGCGGGAGCATATACTGTAAGTTCGCTAGTTCAACCTGCAATCTGGCTTCCTTTGTTTTTGCACGCCTTGCAAATATCTCCAAAATAAGACCGGTTCGGTCAAGCACTGCTGCCTCAACAGAATCTGTAATATTTTTAAGCTGCGCAGGAGAAAGATTGTCGGCAATAACAACATAATCCGCTTTGTGAAGTTCACAAAGATCTGAAAGTTCAATCAGTTTTCCGCTTCCCAAATATGTCCCGGGATTTGGCGACGGCAGACACTGTGTTACCCAAAGAACAACATCCATGTCGCAAGCTTCAATAAGCTCAGCAGTTTCTTCAAGCATATGAACAAACTCTTCCGAAGTATCGTTTCCGCTTGTGCATACTGCTGCCAAAATAGCTTTTGGGACATCTTTATTCACATTTGCCGCTTCTGTTTCAAATAATGTCTGTTTTTTCATCCTAATCTCACTTTTTATTCTAAACCAAAAATCAATTCCGCTAACCCTTAATAACCTTTGCAAGCATAATTATACGTCGCTTAGGTCGTATAGTCTCCATTTTTATATAACACTATTTATTCTCATATAGATTACTGAAATCAACCAGTGCGTCACGAACAGCTATTTTCTGAGGGCAGGCCTGCTCACACAGACCACATTTGATACAATCTTTAGCCATACCGTAATTCATGGAATATCTTTCATAATACATATTGGTTTTCTTCCCCAGGGTGGCATACATATTTAGCAAAGCAAAATATCCCGGAATATTGATATTCATTGGGCATTTCTCTGTACAATAGCGACATCCTGTGCACGGAACTGCGATTGATGCATGGATTATGTCGGAAATCCGTGTGCAAAGATCCCTTTCTTCTTCACTCAAAGGCTTAAAATCCTTCATATATGAAGTATTGTCAGCCAGTTGTTCTAAAGAAGACATACCGCTCAATACCATCTCGACACCTGCCTGTGAAGCTGCAAATCTAATTGCAAGAGACGCAGGTGAAGGAAGAACAACGTCTTTTTCAGTGTAAAAATCAGAGAAAAGTTTCTGCGCATCGGGAGTCAGTTCAGCAAGAGTACCACCCTTAACAGGCTCCATTACAATAATGGATTTGCCGTGCTTCCCGGCAACCTCCACACAAGCATGGGACTGAGCAACCTGATCCTCCCAGTCAAGATAATTGACCTGCAACTGTACCACATCTACTTCAGGATGCTCAGTTAAGATACGGTCAAGGGTTTCCGCATCATCATGATAGGAAAAGCCGATACGCTTTGCCATTCCCTGTTCCTTTATTCTTTGAACAAAAGGAAAACCGCCAAACTTTTCTGTTTTTATATAACGATCGCGCCCTATATTATGCAGCAAATAGACATCGAAATAATCTACTCCGGTTTTAGCAAGTTGTTCCTCAAAAAAGCGCTCATAGTCTGCAGTATTTTCCACACGCAAAATCGGCATTTTGTCAGCCAATTGATAAGCTTCTCGAGGATAACGATCCACCAGGCATTCCTTAACTGCTGTTTCCGACCGAAGCTGATGATATGGATATGCTGTGTCAAAATAAGTAAATCCCTGCGCTAAGAAGGAATCCATCATCTTTGCGGTACAATCGAAATCAATGCTTGCCGGGTCTTCCGGATTCAACAGCGGAAGTCTCATTGTTCCAAAACCTAATTTTTTCATTCCTGATTTCCCCCTTATAATCCTACCGATATTTGGCGATTTCTTGCAATAAACCTTCACAGGCCTCTGTTATCTGATCGTACACTTTTTCAAACTTTCCGGTGTACCATGGATCATCCACTGCTTCATAAGGTCGTCCCGCGTAATACATACATAAATGTATCTTTCCTTTCGGATCACCACCGAAAAAACGCTGTTCCATAATGCGTTTGTGAATATCTTCCATTGCTATAATAATGTCATAGTCCTCGTAATCAGAAGGTTTGACCTGCCTTGCATGATGTCCGTCACACGAAATACCATGTTTGGCCAATTCCGCACGCGCAGGCGGATAAACCGGATTCCCGATTTCTTCTGTCGATGTAGCCGCGGATGAAATCTCAAACTCGTCCGATAGACCGCGTTCTTCAACCATCTTCTTTAAAATATATTCTCCCATCGGGCTGCGGCAGATATTGCCCCAGCAGACGAACAGTACTTTTATCATTATCATATACTCTCTTTTCTATGCTCTAAAATCATGCTCTGCAAAAGGTGTAAGCAAGGTGTAAAACAAGCCTTCCATACACAGGAAACCGCGTATTTAAGCCATCCTTGGCTCTATTCACAAATCTTGCCGTGGCAGATGAATAATACTCTAATCATACGCTATTTCCTTTATTTTCAAGTGTTACAGCCATTTTTATAATCTGCTAAATTGGCATATATGGGTAATAAAATTAGCGATTACTATCCCTCAGTCTCAACTGTAAATACTATCGGAAAATGCCTATTTCTCCATTTTTAGGCATTTTCCGTGTAATCCTTTTCCTAAGAGACGAGAGCTATTTGCTACTTTATTTGCTACTTTATTTGCTACTTTATTTGCTACTGCGTCATACCGCATTTCTCATAAAAGCATTATGCGCCTTTTCCCGGTTTAGCCTCACCGTATTCACGCTTCATTGCTTCTATAGAAACAACCCATTGCTTCCCAAACTTACATACATCAACGCCGTTTATAAGTTTGCCGTAAGCTATAGCCTTTCTTAATGTACTCTCATTAAGGTCCCAAAGTTCAGTTGCATCTGAAAATGACATCAAACCATCAAACGGAGTCTCAACCTGAACTCCATTTTCCCAAAGTTCATCACACGACAAATCTAAGTCGTCATTCCAAACAATCCCATAGCCACCGATGTCAGCAGACACTCCAAAGAATTCATCCTCATGCTCCTTAAAATATCCAAACACTGGTAGCTTCTCAAATAAAGGTTTTATGTCATATATTTTTGTGACCCCTTCGCAAAATTGAACACTTAACCGATAATCCAGTAAAGCATTAACGTTCTTAACCTTATGAAACATTATATTCGCCTCCTATTCCATAAAATCTGGATAATACTGGCATTTGTTCGTCCTCCTTTTTTTATATTATATCACGGTATCGTGATATAATGCAATTCTTATAACAATTATTTTTTTGCCGTTAGCGGCATTTTTATTAAATGGCATTTCAAAACAATAAAAAAGCACTGATCTTATCACACCGGCCAATGGGTGCTACATTAAGAAAACAAAAATCGACACCCATAGTGAGTGTCGATTTATCTATCCTGTCATATGCGTCTATAATAATGACTGCAAACATACTAATAAAAATTCAATATGAACATTGATCCATAATCCTTCTATGGAGTTATAAGCCAGTATTCAGGTGCTTGTACCCTACCTCGCTTAGGATAAAACATGCTGATTCGTACACCCAGGTTAGATATATACTCGCTGGGAAGCAGCAGTGACTGCCCTTTAAACGCAGCGCTGCTATTCATGATTTGCTCCTCACCGTTAACACCAATCCTTTTATCACCAACTGATAATTCTATTGTATTATCCAAGTATCGAAGAATATACATATCTCCGTTTTTCTCAAGTGAGGCACCTATCTTCTCACAAATACTATCCGCATACACATAAAATGTATCATTCATTTCTACAAACGGGCTAAGGAAAGGTCTCAATGTATCCGGGATATTAACGTCCGTTGTACGCTCTTCACTTATGAATGAATATTCTACTCCATTCATAACAACACCTGTAATAGACAATGGATTAATCAATGACGAAAATGCCTGTGTGTATTGATATGCATTTGGATCATCTTCGAGCTGCCAGAACTTAATTTCAGTATTGTTTCCGGCAAGCTGCGGCAATGTAATCAGATCTCCATTAGCTTTTCGAAAATAAATCTCCATCATATGATCTCCCTGAACCGGTTCTTCGTAAACAAGGTCAAAGGCAATACCAGTTGCTGAAAGTTTACATGACCTGATAAAGTATTCATCGTTCTGCCCGTCAGGAATCGCTGTGGCAACGAGAGTTTCAACCTGATCATCCACATATATTTCTACTGCTGAATCTTTTTGATTTTGCATATACAACCGCAATTTATTAGGTGCCCCAAAGCCATCCAGCCTTACTGCAAAACTTCTTAATCTTCCTTCACTACCCATCTCGGATGATTTACAAGTCATAGAAACAAGCGTTGCATCCATTCCTTCATAATCAAATGAAATTAATTCTCTGATGTCAAATTCAGATTTTTCCAGTTCTGCCTTTGCTTCCTCGGTTAGTGCCTCAATGGAAAAGCCAAGTAACGTACTATAGGAATCTGCCAGTACACTGTCAACATGGATTCTATAATTCTCCTGCTGCACAGTTTCGTCCACAATCTGAATTTCGGATTCAATCAGTTCGGTGTCTCCATCATAATAGAGGGACACAGACTTAAAATGGTTATAGGCATAAGCAGTAATTGTCGGAAGCAAAACAAGTGCTGCACAGGCAACTGCAACACGTGCAATCAATTTTGTACTTCCACCACTTTTTTCATGTGTCCTATTTTTGATTTCCGCCAGAGTATCACTTGAAGCATGAATCTCCGAAAAAGTTTCACGGTACTTCTTTTCGTCAAACATTCTTACCCTCCAAACTTGTTTTTAACAACTCTCTCCCACGTTTCAACTGTGTCCGCACTGTCGCACCGGGGATACCTAATATCCGGGAAATCTCATCGGTTGCGTATCCTTCATAGTAATGCAGATAGATTACTACCCTGTATTTCTTTGGCAAATCCATCACTGCTTGAAACAAATCACTATATTCCTCTGCAGAAAACGAAATTGTTTCCTCATAGTCTTCTATAGAAACATTTTTCCGCCAGGGTGCCATTAATGATCGCTTGCATTCGTTGATTGTGACTTTTACAAGCCAATACTTTATATGGTCATCACTTTCGAATTCCTTATTACAGCAATAGAACTTGAGAAATACATTTTGGGTAATGTCATCTGCCGTCTGTCTACACTTAACATAATTCAACGCTAGACGGAACACAGTATCCATATGGGTTTTTACAAGATTATCAAACTCATCTTCTGTAAACATTACTTACTCCTTGAAAAGCTTTTCATAGATAATATCTTTTGAAGAGACAAAATGTTTCATACACTGAAAAATATTTTATCAAACCAAAAGTAAAAGGGAAACTCATAGCTGAGTTTCCCTCATCATTCATCATTCTTTATAAGTTGCTAAGTCTTCTGTTGCTGCCTCTTTTGTTGCCTGTAACACTCTGATATATTTTCCCTCCGGATCATAAGCCTTTACCTGATTGATCAAATCGTTATCCTGCCATTACGACGTATTACAAATCATTACCCGCATCACTGCCGGCGTTCCTGTGAGACTTATTTTTGTTCTGCATTTCTATGCGTATTATAATATTATCATCCCCAAATTTGGATGTAAACACACAGGCTCCAACAGTTTCTAACAGCTTCCAACAATTTCTAACAGCGCCTAGCAAAACCTAACGACAACAAACTGCGCCCATAATTGCTTCCATTCGCGTCCGTTTCCTTTGGTACATTATACTCATGTCAGACTTCAAAATAATTGTAAATAGACGGAGTTTGCTCCATCTATATTCAGTGCTAATCCATCTTAGGCTTCATGCTCCAGAACACAACATTCATCACAACAACAATGATCGCAACCACTGCCATGGAAACCCAAAATCCCATATCAAGTCCAAACAGTTCTCCTCGTCCGAACAATTTCATCCACAAATTCATCCAGTTCATTTTTCCTACCTCCTTATTTGTGTCGCCCCCTCATGCTGTGCATTCGGCGGCATGTCGTCGGAACCATCCTAATACATGGACTTCGTCCATGTGGGTTCCTCCTATAACAATTCTCCGTAATGACGCACATATGCCTTCTTGAGACTTGTTGCCAGTGCCATATAAAGTAAAATACAAGGAATCAAATATGCAAAATATAATCCGGGCAATGCCACGAAACCAAGTGTTGCTCCGAAGGTTGTAAACGGAATGATTGTGAGTACAGCAATTCCGGTAAAGGTCAGCAAGGTAAGAGGAGCTGACGCGCGACTCTGAATAAACGGAATCTTAGGTGTACGAATCATATGGATCACCAGTGTCTGGCTCCACATAGATTCCACGAACCATCCTGCCTGGAACATTGCCGCATATCTGAACTGCATCTCTGCAAGCTGTGCGCCGCTGAAATGATTTGCCAGATCATTGAACAATACTCCATGTGATACAAACAACGGGCAGAATACGAAATACATGAAAATATAGGTAGTAAAGTCAAAAATAGAGCTTGTAGGTCCGATCCAGATCATGAAATTACCTACGCTGGATGCATCCCATTTTCTCGGAACTTTGATAAATTCTTCGTCTACATTATCCCAGGGAATCGCTGTGCAGGACAGATCATAAATCAGATTCAGGAAAATCAAATGCAGACTCTCCATGGGAAGGAACGGAAGCAATGCAGAGGATGCCAGTACAGAGAACATATTTCCAAAATTGGAAGAAGCTGTCATTTTAATGTACTTGATCATATTTGCGTAGGTTTTTCTTCCCTCGATGATGCCCTCTTCCAGTACCATCAAATCCTTCTCCAGAAGAATAATATCTGCGGACTCCTTCGCAACATCAACCGCAGTATCTACGGAGATACCTACGTCTGCTGCCTTCATGGCAGCTGCATCATTGATTCCGTCTCCCATAAATCCAACCGTATGTCCGGCACTTCGAAGTGCAGTAACTACTCTCGCCTTTTGAGCGGGTGTAAGCTTTGCAAATACCTGTGTTACCTCAGCTGCCTTCATCAGATCATCGTCATTCATACTGTCAATATCGGAACCAAGAAGCATATTGTTCACTTTCAGACCTACCTGCTTGCATATGGTTCTTGTCACCTTTTCATTATCACCGGTGAGAATTTTGGTGGTAACGCCGTGGTTTCTAAGCGCTTCTATGGCATCTGCCGTAGATTCCTTGGGCGGGTCGAGGAAAGCCAGATATCCCATCATAACCATGTCGCATTCATCCTTTACGCCGAAGGCACCAACGGGGGAAGGGTTGCTCTTCTGTGCAATCGCAATGACGCGAAGACCATTGTCATTGAGTTCGTCTACCTTAGCAAGCACTCTTGCTTTCAATTCTTTTGTGAGCGGTTTGACTTCCTTGTCAATCTCCACATGGCTGCAGATCGAAAGCATTTCCTCCACAGCACCCTTCGTAACCATCTGCGTCTTTCCGCTTCTGTCCTGCACAACTGTAGACAGTCGTCTTCTGGTAAAATCAAAAGGAATCTCATCTACCTTCACATAGGTTTCGGAAAGGTCAACCAACTGCGGGTTCTGTGCCTCTTCCTCTTCTGTCTTCTCGATGATCGCAATATCCATCAGATTCTTATATCCTGTCTGGAAATAACTGTTAAGGTAAGCATGTCTGAGTACACGAGGATCCTCATTACCTTCCACGTCCATATGATACTCCAGCACCACCTTGTCCTGTGTGAGCGTTCCTGTCTTATCTGTGCAAAGAATATCAATAGCACCAAAGTTCTGAATGCAATTCAGGTTCTTAACAATGGTCTGCTTTTTGCTCATGGATACAGCACCCTTAGCCAGGCAGGTTGTAACAATCATGGGCAGCATTTCCGGTGTAAGACCAACCGCGATGGAGATACCGAAAAGGAAAGCTTCCAGCCAGTCGCCCTTGGTGATTCCATTGATGAAAAATACAACCGGAACCATGATAAGCATAAATCTGATAAGTACCCAGCTTACCGCATTTACGCCTTTGGTAAAGCTTGTCTCTACGGCTTCACCTGCAACAGCCTTAGCCATAGAACCAAACAGTGTATTGTCACCTGTGGAAATAACAACAGCAGTTGCGCTGCCGGAAATAACATTGCTTCCCATAAAAGCTATATTGGTATAGTCTGTTATATTCTCTAAGGCTTCGCTCACTGCTCCGATTTTCTCAATCGGCTCACTTTCACCGGTAAGTGAGGACTGGCTTACGAATAGATCTTTGGCATCTATAATACGAAGATCAGCTGGAATCATATCTCCGGCAGAAAGATGAACAATATCACCCACTACCAGATCCTCCAACCTGATTTCCTGCTTAACTGCTTCTTTTCTGTCTACAGTACAGGTAGTTGTAATCATCGCAAGAAGCTTTTCTGCCGCATTACCGCTGCGTGATTCCTGCACAAATCTGAGCGTTCCTGAGATAGCAACCATGGTCAAAATGATAACTACAGTTAAGCAGTCAAAATCCTCCCGACTGCTGCCGAACATACCAAAATACGGAAATATCATATCTGTAACTGTAGATACCAATGCAAGGCAAAACAGAATCGCTGTGAAAGGATTGATGAAAGCTCCGGCGAGTCTCTTTCCCAGGGATTTTCTTTTCTCCTTCGTCACCTTGTTATTTCCATATCTGCTTCGCATCATATCTACATCATCCTCTGACAAACCTCTCAGTGATGTGCCTAACTGCTTAAAATTCTCTTTCAGCTGATGTGTCGCCGCAAAATGAATTCTCTTATTTTGCTCATCGCGCTGTACGACTCTCTCTGTCACCTGTCTGACCTGCACTCTTTTCTTTTCATTCTGAGTCATTCTTTTACTCCTCACTTTCTTTCATTTTTATCTATTTAAAGCCTTATGCGTTGTTTTCTTCCTCCACTCGCTTTTCCTTCCGATATGTTTTTTTAGCTTTCCTATCCTTTCTTTCCTCACTGGTCTCTCGTAATATGTCTTGAGATACTTTTTCTTTTAACTTTGTGAGATAGATAATACTGCATAGTAAATAAATCATTAGAATTATTATCGAAAACCACAGCACCGGAAACAGTATTGCTTTGTACCCC
>JAZRYK010000031.1:0-48021 GCA_045600725.1 Lachnospiraceae bacterium | reverse complement strand
ATCATGAGCAAGGAAGAACGCAGAATTGTTTCTTACCACGAAGTGGGACATGCTCTTATCTCAGCCCTTCAGAAAGATTCTGAGCCTGTTCAGAAAATTACAATCGTTCCCCGTACAATGGGTGCTCTTGGATATGTAATGCAGGTTCCCGAGGAAGAGAAGTACTTAAATTCCGAGAAGGAATTAAGAGCTATGTTAATAGGTTTACTGGGCGGACGTGCTGCCGAGGAAATCGTATTTGATTCAGTTACAACAGGCGCTTCCAACGATATTGAGAAGGCTACATCAATTGCCAGAAGCATGATTACCCAGTACGGTATGAGCAAGAAATTCGGTCTTGTAGGTCTTGAATCTGTTGAAAGCAGATACCTTGACGGCCGTTCGGTTTTAAACTGCAGTGATGTTACAGCGGCCAAGATTGATGACGAAGTAATGATATTACTCAAGGAAAGCTACGAAGAAGCCAAGAAATTACTCAGTGAGAACCGCGAAATTCTTGACAAGATTGCAGCTTACCTTATTGAAAAAGAAACCATTACCGGTAAGGAATTTATGTCGATATTCCGTAAGGAGAAGGGTCTTCCCGATCCCGAGGAGGAAAAGGCATCTGAATCGACCGGAGCTTCTTCAGAAAGTGAAGTTGGTGAATCTGTTACTGAAAGTGCAGCTTCCACTGAAACCTATTTTGACTCAATAGCAAGTTCAGTAAGTGAGACCACAGATTCTGACATCTCATCAGAATCATTAAGCGCACAGGACGAAAATGTTTAATATTCAGGAAGAATTAAGTAAACTCCCGCATCAGCCGGGAGTTTATCTTATGCATGACAAAGAAGATAATATTATTTATGTCGGTAAGGCCGTAAATCTCTTTAACAGAGTACGGTCTTATTTTCGTATCATGAACAACCGCACACCGAAGATTGAGCGAATGATTTCGCAGATAGATCATTTCGAGTATATTGTGGTGGATTCAGAGCTGGAAGCGCTGGTTTTGGAAAACAATCTTATAAAAGAGTACAACCCTAAATACAATACTCTTCTTAAGGATTCAAAAACTTACCCTTACATAAAAGTTACTGTTAACGAGGACTTCCCACGAATACAGTTTGTGCGACGCGTTGGAAAAGACAAGGCAAAATATTACGGCCCTTATACTAGTGCACAGGCTGTGGATGATATGATTGAACTTTTGAACTCGACATATATGATCAGAACCTGCAACAAGAAGGTATGCGAAGGTGTGGAAAACGACAGACCGTGTCTGAATTTCCATATGAAACGCTGTATCGCTCCCTGTACAGGCAAAATATCGAAAGAAGAATATCGCAGGCGTGTTGATCTTGTCATCGATTTTTTAAACGGAAATGACAAGTCACTTATAAGGGACCTGAAATCGAAAATGGAAGAAGCCTCCGAAAACATGGAGTTTGAGGAAGCAATAAGATACAGGGAACTTATCGAAAGTGCGTATCGAATAATTGAGCGACAAAAGATTACCGACAACGGTTTTGAAGACAGGGATATTATTGCGGAAGCACATGATGAAACAGATGCAGTCGTGCAGGTTTTCTTCATCCGAAACGGTAAAATGATTGGCAGAGAGCATCATTTGATATCTGAAACGGAAGGAATGGAGAGTGCTGAGATTCTTGAGGAATTTGTAAAGCGTTACTATAC
Source organism: Lachnospiraceae bacterium (assembly GCA_045600725.1). Classification (GTDB taxonomy): domain Bacteria; phylum Bacillota; class Clostridia; order Lachnospirales; family Lachnospiraceae; genus UBA1258. Next base: position 46,341 of record JAZRYK010000031.1, on the reverse strand, counting down.
GGGAACACCGTACATTCCTTCAACTATTATGCTTTCCTCTGATATACCGGACAAGGAAATGGTAGAGAAATGGCTCGTCACGCTAAGAGGCGGTGCCTGCAAAATATATATTCCGAAGATTGGCACGAAGGAAAAACTGGTTGAACTTGCGGCAAATAATGCGGCCCTTGTTCTTACACAGGATAAGGAACGAATCGTAAACGAAGAAAAACGCACAAAAGGAGCTTTGGAGGAACTACGGCAGCTTCTTCATATGGAGAGCCTTAACAGACTTGAAGCCTTCGATATTTCAAATACAAACGGATTTCAGAATGTAGGATCGATGGTTGTATTTGAAGGCGGACGACCGATTAAAGGTGATTACAGAAAATTCAGAATAAAATCAGTCGATGGTCCCGATGACTATTCATGTATGTACGAGGTTCTTTCCAGACGTTTCATACATGGTTTTGAAGATAAGAAGAAACTTAAAGAGGGAAATCTCGAAGATAAATACGGAAGCTTCTCAAGGTTTCCGGATCTCATTCTTATGGATGGTGGAAGAGGGCAGGTTAATGTCTGTCTTCGTGTTCTTGAAGAATTAAACATAAATATTCCCGTATGCGGTATGGTTAAGGATGATAATCACAGAACCAGAGGCCTTTTTGTCGATAATGTGGAAATACCTATAGACAGACGCAGTGAAGGCTTTAAGCTTATCACGCGAGTTCAGGATGAAGCACACAGATTTGCCATTGAATATCACAAGAGTCTTCGTGAGAAGAAACAGGTGACTTCGATATTTGAGGATATTCCCGGCGTTGGTCCGAAAAGGCGCCGCGCGCTAATGAAGGCATTCGAGTCTATCGAGGACATCAAAAATGCAACGGTGGAGGAGATTTCAAATAAAACAGAAATACCGTTGAATGTTGCCGAAGAAATTTACAAATATTTTCATACTGACTAGGAATAAAGCGTGTCTTTGTGGTAAACTTGAAGGTAGGGTATAAATCAACTATATAATAGGAGAGGTATTTTATGGCATCAGTAAAATTGGAAGCTATTGTTGACAAATTTAAGCTTCAGAATTTAACCCCTGAAATTGATATTACTAACATCAAGATTACTCAGCCCGATATTAACCGTCCTGCATTGCAGATTGCGGGTTATTTCGAGCACTTCGACGCTACACGTCTCCAAATTATCGGTTTCGTCGAGTATACGTACATGGAAAGTATGCCGATGAAGCAGAAACTCGAAAATTACGAGAAGTTTATTGACAGTAAAATTCCCGCAATTATTTTCTGTCGCGAACTTGTTCCGGATGATACATTTAAGGAAATTGCCATAAGAAAAGGTGTTCCCATTCTTATGACAAAGAAATCCACATCCGACCTGATGGCCGAGATTATCAGATGGCTTAATGTTAAGCTTGCTCCCTGCATTACCGTTCACGGTGTTCTTGTCGATGTCTTCGGTGAAGGCGTTCTTATTACAGGTGAAAGCGGAATCGGTAAATCGGAAGCAGCACTTGAACTTATCAAGCGTGGTCACCGTCTTGTTTCGGATGATGCGGTTGAAATCAGAAAGGTTTCGGACGATACACTGATTGGTTCGGCACCTGATATAACAAAGCACTTTATTGAGCTTCGAGGCATCGGAATTGTCGATGTAAAAACATTGTTCGGTGTATCCAGCGTTAAGGATACTCAGTCAATCGATCTTGTTATCAAGCTTGAAGAGTGGCACAAGGACAAAGAATACGACCGTCTCGGTCTTGAAGAAGAATATACGGAATATCTTGGCAAACAGGTTGTATGTCACAATATTCCCATTCGTCCCGGTCGTAACCTTGCTGTAATCTGTGAATCCGCAGCGGTTAACTATCGTCAGAAGAAGATGGGTTACAATGCAGCGCAGGAATTTTATAAGAGAGTTCAGAAGTCTTTCGCCGAGAAGCGCGAAGATGATTAATAAATTTATTTCGGAGGAAAAACAATGAAATACGTATTTGGCGTTGATATCGGCGGAACAACCGTAAAGATGGGACTTCTCGACGGAGAAGGAAATTGTATCGATAAGTGGGAAATTCCCACACGCAAGGACAACGGAGGCGAGAATATTCTTCCCGACGTTGCAGCAGCCATTACTGATAAGCTTGCTGAAAAGAATATTGATAAGGCTGATGTTATCGGCGTCGGTGCCGGTGTTCCCGGACCTGTTGATTCAAAGGGAATTGTCCACAATGCCGTAAATCTTGGCTGGGGCACCTTTGATGTTGACGACAAACTTGCCGAGCTTACAGGACTTAAAGCAAAAGCAGGAAATGATGCTAACGTTGCAGCTCTCGGAGAAATGTGGAAGGGCGGCGGACAGGGATATAACGATATCGTTATGGTTACCCTTGGAACCGGCGTTGGCGGAGGCATTATTCTCGGCGGAAAAATGCTCGACGGATCCACCGGTGCAGGCGGAGAAATCGGACATATTCACGTTAAAGACGGTGAGGAAAAGGCTTGCGGATGCGGCGGCCATGGCTGCCTTGAGCAGTATACATCTGCAACAGGAATAAGCAGAACCGCAACAGAGATGTTTGAAAAGTGGGATAAGCCTACATTACTTACTAAAGACGATCTTTCCGCAAAAGCAGTATTTGATGCAGTTAAAGAAGGCGACGAGCTTGCAATTAAGGTTGCCGAATCCTTTGGAGAAACTCTCGGAAAGGGTCTTGCAATGATTGCATGTGTAGTTAATCCGGAAGCATTTGTTATCGGTGGCGGTGTTTCAAAAGCAGGGGATACATTGTTAAGCTTTGTTACTCCTTCATTTGAAAAGTATGTATTCCCCGGTGCCCGTAATGCAAAAATGGTTCTTGCTACCTTAGGAAATGACGCAGGAATGTACGGAGCGGCAAAACTCGTAATGTAACAAAAATATAAAATAGAGGAAGAAGAAAAGTTGAGTGAGATAATGTTGAACAACCTTCGAAGCTTTACCGACGAGTCAAGGGTAAGCGAAGGTGTTATGCTTGATAAATACACATCCTTTAGGGTTGGTGGACCTGCAAGCATAATGGTTACGGTTGAAACCGTTTCCGAATTAAAAAACGTAATTTCTTATTTAAACAAATGCAGCCTTCCCTACTTTGTGTTGGGAAACGGAAGCAATCTTCTTGTATCTGATCGGGGCTATGACGGTGTGGTAATAAAGCTGGCAGGTGATTTTACCAGCGTTGATACTTTCGGTTCGGTGATTATGGCCGGTGCCGGAGCGTCACTTTCCAACGTATGTAAAAGTGCCCTTGATAATTCACTGACGGGAATGGAATTTGCATATGGCATTCCCGGAACTGTCGGAGGCGCAATTGTCATGAATGCAGGCGCATACGACGGAGATATGGCTCTTGTTGTTGACGGCGTGGAGGCTGTAACAAGAGAAGGCGAAGCAATATTTGTTGCTCCGCATTCATTGTCATTTGGATATCGTACCAGTGCAGTTAAAAAGGCAGGAATTACGATTACAAAAGTAACCTTCAGACTCCAAAAAGGTGACAAAGAAGAAATCGGTGCAAAAATGCAGGAGCTTTTGGGAAGAAGAAAAGAGAAACAGCCTCTTGAATATCCCAGCGCAGGAAGCACTTTTAAACGTCCCAAGAACAATTTTGCGGGAAAACTGATTCAGGATGCGGGTCTTTCGGGAGAAAGAATCGGGGGAGCATGTGTATCTCCCAAGCATTGCGGATTCATTGTTAATGATGCAAATGCAACCGCTCAGGACATTGTTGATTTGATGGACCTTGTTCAGAAAAGGGTTTATGACAGATTCAATGTCAGACTGGAACCTGAAGTAATAAAGATTGGAAATTTCACAAGGACGGAATAAATAAATGTCTTTTTCATCCGACGTAAAAGAAGAACTTGTAAAGGTATTGCCCCATGAGAGGCACTGTAGGATTGCTGAGCTGACAGCCATCTTAACCTTCGCCGGCAAGCGTACAGAGAATGCCATTCGGGTATATCCTACGACGGAAACTCAGGCTGCTATTAGAAAATGCTTTACTTTATTAAATAAAACCTTTAATATTAATACCGATATTTTTCAAAAGGATATTGAGAAAAATAAAACATACATAGAATTCAACAGAGATATTGCGGGAATGGACGAGGTTTTGGATGCCATCGCGAATGAAGGACCGTCATATATTCTGATGAATGACTGTTGTAAACGTGCGTATCTCAGAGGAGCTTTTTTCTCTGCAGGATATATAAATGATCCGAATAAGGCCTATCATCTTGAATTCGTTTGCAATGACGAAGTTTTGGGGGAAATGCTGTTAGAGCTTCTGGGTGATTTCAATGTGGCCGCAAAAATGACGATACGTAAAAAATATTATGTGGTATATGTAAAAGACGCAGACACAATCCAGGACATATTAAATGTAATGGAAGCTCACAGAGCATTAATGGAACTGGTGAATGCAAGAATCGTTAAGGATGTTCGTAACGACGTTAACCGTAAGAACAATTGTGACATTGCAAATAGCGACAAGGCCGTGTTTGCTGCATCAAGACAGATTGATGACATTGTTTTTATCAGAGATAAGGAGGGACTTGAGGTTTTGCCGGAAGGTCTTAAAATTATCGCTGAACTTCGACTCGAGAATCCCGAGGTCTCACTTGCAGAACTTGGAAGTCTGCTGAATCCTCCCGTAGGAAAATCGGGTGTAAATCACAGACTTAGGAAAATAAGTGAGTATGCTCAGAAACTAAGGCAGCAATAAGGGAGAAAAAGATGACAAAGAAAGAGATTACAATTAAGTTAAGCGGTGGTCTTGATGCAAGACCCGTAGCAATGCTTGTTCAGGTGGCAAGTCAGTTTGAGAGCACAGTTTATATCGAGACGACCGACAAGCGTGTTAATGCGAAGTCTATCATGGGAATGATGGGAATTGGAATGAAGGAAGGCGAAGTAGTTACAGTAGTAACTGACGGCGCAGACGAAGAAGAAGCACTTGCAAATATTGAAAAGTATTTAAGCGGAGAAAAGGCTTAATTATTTTTTAGCTATAAGCTGGAAACGAAACCCGAAGGCCGCACCTTCGGGTTTTTGTGTATTCAAGAGGTAAAATTATGCGTATATATTTCATATTCAATCTTCATGCGGGAAAAGGAAGAGTAAGACTTAATCTTCCTGCGATTGTAAATATTTTTTGTGCAGCAGGCCATGAACTGTCTGTTCATTCCACACAATATGCCGGGGAAGCTCGTGAAAAAATAGAGAATCTACCCGAAAATGCATATGACAGAGTTATTTGTGCAGGCGGAGACGGCACCCTTGACGAGGTTGTATCGGGAATGAATCTCCGTAACGAAAAATTGCCTATAGGTTATATTCCCGCCGGAAGCACAAATGACTTTGCGGTTTCGCTCGGGCTACCGCGTCGAATGAAGGAAGCAGCCAGGGTTGCAATGGGAAACCACCTTTTTAATTGTGATGTAGGTTTGTTCAATGATAAGGCGTTTGTTTATATTGCCGCATTCGGCCTTTTTACAGAGGTTTCATACGAGACACCGCAGGAAGTAAAAAATGTTATCGGACATTCCGCATACATCTTTGAAGGAATAAAACGTCTTCAGGATGTTAAGAGCTACTTTATGAAGGTCGAAGCAAACGGAGAAGTATACGAAGGTGAATATATTTTCGGAATGGTCACCAATTCACAGTCGGTAGGCGGACTAAAACATATTACCGGCCGAAACATTGATCTTGGCGACGGTCTTTTTGAAGTAACATTAGTGGAACGTCCTTACACACCGATTGAACTTACGGAAACAATGAACGCATTAGTTAACCGTGAGCACAGTCGTCCCGGATTAATTTCCTTTAAAACATCGAAGATTACATTTACTTCGGAAGAAAAGATTACATGGACTTTGGATGGTGAATACGGTGGTGCCGAGGAAACTGTAAATATTGAAAACCTGAATCATAATATGTGGATTGCGGTAGGATAGGATAATCCGTTTGAGAAGCAGTAAGAAATAAAAATACCCCATAAAAAGGGAGGATGCCGTTTGAGCTTGGCTCAAACGGCATTTATTATGAAAAAGTTTTTTAGTTAACTGAAAATGTCTTTGTTTGTTTTGATGATATAAATATAAGCTTCATAAATGAAGAAATGATGTTATGTGAATTAACAAAAGAAAAACAAAATGTAAACAAATTGTAAACGCACCCACAAAAGTGTGTGAGTGCGTTGAAAAATTCAATATATTAACATGAAATTAACAGACAATTACATTTAATTAATCGTTAATTTGTTCAATTCCCTATGCTTCGTCGGGAATTTCTACGGTAACTTTCTCCATTACCTGGTCTTCATAAGGTCGGTCATTCCACCTGTCTGTTTTTACGCAGGCAATTTTGTCAACGACATCCTGACCTTCTATAATCTTTCCGAAAGCGGCATACTGACCATCAAGGAAAGGTGAATCTTTGTGCATGATAAAGAACTGAGAACCTGCTGAGTCGGGAATCTGAGTTCTTGCCATTGATATTACACCTGCAGTGTGCTTTAAATCATTCGGTACGCCGTTTGCAGCGAACTCACCTTTGATTTCATAGCCGGGACCACCCATACCTGTTCCTTCGGGGTCACCGCCTTGAATCATAAATCCCTTAATTACACGATGGAAAATAAGCCCATCATAAAAACCCTTCTTTACAAGTGATACGAAATTATCAACTGTGATAGGTGCTACATCGGGATAAAGCTCGAGCTTCATAACTCCGCCATCCTTCATTGTTATTGTTACAATCGGATTTGCCATTTTTATTCTCCTTATAATGTACTTAGCCTGTTAAGCTAAAGAATATGATAAGATAATAACGGAGGATTGTAAATGAAAACAATTTGGTTTAAATCGGATACAATACTGCGTGATGAAGAATTTGTTATTGACTGCAGAGCAAACAACATTGACGTCATATATGGTATTAACCAAGATAGTGCAGACTATGAAACGCTGATTGTGACAAATGATGAAAAAGTGTTTTTTGAAGATAACAAGTGTCTTGTCGCAATAGATTCGGAAGAAGATATGAACAGATTTCCCGGCGCAAAATACTTTGTAATGGCCCCTCAGGATAATGAAACGGAATATTTTGTCAGGATATGGCAGCGGCTCAACGGCTTACCCTGGATAATATCCGAAACAGAACATTTGACAATCAGGGAAACGGTTGAAGAAGATTTGGAGGCACTTGTAGAAATGTACAAGGATCCTTCAATGACTGAATTTACCGAACCTTTATACGAGACTGAAGCGGAAAGAAGATATATCACGCAATACCGTGAGCAGGTTTATGAGATACAGGGCTTTGGAATCTGGTCACTGATCTCAAAGAAGAACAACAAGCTGATAGGTCGTGCGGGCCTTGTGTCGCGAAATGACTACGATGGTCTCGAAATCGGATTTGCAATTGCGAAGGATTTTCGTAAAAAAGGGTATGCCTGTGAAGCAGTTAATGAATGCCTGAAGCTGGCAAAGCTAATGGAATTTGACAGGGTCAGAGCACTTGTGATGCCCGAAAATGTTGCCTCGGTGAATTTGCTGAAAAAACTGTCTTTTGAGTCACAGGGCGTTGTCTGCATAAACGGTGAAAGCTATGAAATGTGGGAAATCGTATTGCGATAAAAAAATCGTGATGCTATACTTTTATGAAAAACAGCACAGTATGGATACCGGTGCAAAATATAAAATTTTCGCACTGTTTTTGAGCCGCATTCGTGGAAACTCGTCACAGCTTTGAGAGGGTCCAAATCCAAACGTATGCGAGATGCAGGATTAAGATGATAAACGAACAATACAGAGAAATGCTTGGAAAAAAATCGGTTATACGTGAACTTTCGGAATTTGCGACAAAACGCGGACAGGAAATAGGTTATGAAAACGTATTTGATTATAGCCTCGGAAACCCTTCGGTTCCGGTTCCCGAGCGTTTTACCGAAGTCATGATCGAAATGCTTAAAACAAAAAGTCCTATGGAGCTTCATGGATATAGTCCCAGTCTTGGTATTTCTTCCGTTAAGGAAAAGCTTGCTGCTTCACTTAACAAACGTTTTGATATGAATTACAAGGCATCGGATATTTTTATGACTTCAGGTGCGGCAGGTGCAATTGCTCACGCAGTACGTGCAGTAACTTGCCCCGGGGATGAGGTTGTTATTTTTGCTCCTTATTTTCCTGAATATATTCCTTATGTAACAGGGGCAGGCTGCAAGCTTGTTGTTGTTCCTGCTGATACTGAAAGCTTTCAGATTAATTTTGAAAAGTTTGAAGAGCTTATGAATCCGAATGTTAAAGCTGTTCTTATTAATACGCCGAACAACCCTACAGGTGTTGTTTACAGCCAAGACACAATCAAAAAACTCTCTGACATTCTTCGTGCGAAATCAAAGGAATACGGCTTTGACATTTATTTGATTTCGGATGAACCGTACAGAGAAATTCTTTTTGCTGGTGTTGAAGCTCCTTACGTTTCAAAATATTATGATTATTCAATCAGCTGTTATTCATATTCAAAGTCACTCTCTCTTCCCGGTGAGCGTATCGGATATGTTGCTGTTAATCCGGCTAATCCCGAATCGACAACAATTGCAACAATTTGCGGACAGATATCAAGAGGAACGGGGCACAACTGTCCTCCGTCTATTATTCAGCTGGCAGTTGCTGAGGTTTTGGATGAAACATCGGATTTGTCTGTTTACGAAACGAACATGAACCTTATTTATAATGAACTTGTTTCTCTTGGATTTACGGTAGTTAAACCCGGCGGAACATTCTATATTTTCCCCAAGGCATTGGAAGAGGATGCCGTGGAATTTAGCAAAAAGGCTCTTAAATATGACCTTGTTCTTGTTCCTGCAGATTCATTTGCATGTCCCGGATACTTCAGAATGGCATACTGCATTGATACTGAGAAGGTAAAACGCTCTTTGACAGCTTTAAGAAAGTTTGTTGAGACGGAATACCCTAACAGATAAGAAGAACCGGTAATAAAGCTTTACAGAAAAATGATAATAAAATATGGATGATATAAAAAATCCCCACAGGATTGTAGAATACAATTCCTGCAGGGATTTTTTGTTACCTTCGGTCTGTGGAGGACGCGCTTGGATCGCGAAGGACCTTAGGTAACTATAAAGCAATCTATTGGTGCAAATAGATAACTTTCGATGTAATTACTAAAACAGAAAAGACGCATGCATCACGCATACGTCTTTGTATGTTTCCGTTTGAATTAAATACATATTACCACCGATTCCGAAAAATGGAATTATACATTTGCACAATTGTGAGAAGATATTTCCTTAATTTCGGAAAAACTATTGTTTTTGCCAAAAATAGTGTTATCATACAATAAAAGTCTCGACGAGGATACTTCGTCGGGACTTTTTTGTTTAATAGGAAAATCCTTCGGATTTCCTATTAAATAAAAACGCTCCGCTATGGATGCGCACGCTTTTGCAAAGGAACATTGTCGCTTTCAGCGACGCAAAAGCGGCGCCGGCATGTCGTAAACGACATGCATTGTTTGTTTTAGAATCTTTATCGAGGTGCTTGTGATGAATAAATATGGTCATGAAATAAAAGAACTGAATATTTCAGAAGAATGTTTGGCAATGTGCAGGATGCTTGCGCCGGAAAAAAGAGAAGAATTGTATAAAAGTATTTTGAAAGACCTGTTGCTGCCTGAAAACAGTTTGTGGCTGGAAACTCTTGATACTTTTTTCAGACTTGACAGAAGCACAATAAATACAGCCGATCAATTATATATTCACAGAAACACTTTGCTTTTTCGCCTCAGAAAAATAGAAAAGATTACGGGATTTAACCCGCAATCCTTCAATGACTCCGTTATTCTTTACATGGGATTAGTCTTCCGGAAACTGGATGGTCGCAATTTATGATTGTCCTTTTGATGCAAAAACAAAACAATCATATCTGATTGCCTTACCGATTAACGAGTAATCGGGTTTCTTACCTGCGAGATTTTCACCCTTAAGCGGGCGCTTTATTATTATCTTTTTGGGTTTTGCGGCGAAAGCTGCATTTAAAAGTTCATCCTCGGTACAACATGGAGATTCTAACTGCTGAAGCAGTTGGAATTTTTTCTTTATCAAAGCATTTTTTTGTCTTTTCGGAAACATAGGGTCAAGAAGAATAACATCCGGTGACTCTTTGATATTATTCATGGCCGCTATGCTGTCTTCCTTATATAAAGTCATGCGATTGGCAATCTCCATAAGAGCGGGATCTTTTTTTGCGCGCACAAGCGCATCCTCAAGCAATGCGGAAATGACGGGATCGTATTCGTACAAAAGAATATTGAAACCTGCCGCAGCAAGAAGAAAGGAATCCTCACCAAGACCTGCCGTAGCGTCCAGTAAAGTGAGGGGCTCTTCTGTGTTCTTTATTCTTGCTGCCTTTACAAGAAATTCACCGTTAAGATTGTTTGGCTTAAGACGGGGAATAAGTGTGTTAAAATCTGCAAAAAGCTTTAGATTTCCGTCTGTTAATGTTAGCTTTTCTTCTTCATATATAAGGTTAAGCCCTTCTGGGAGCTTTAAAGATTCATTTTCTGACATTCGCCGTTTCTCCTATGAAATCAGTGTATCACTTCCCAACGAGAATCTAAACTCGCCTTTATATTTTTTTTATAATTTTATGTGAATTGATTTGTTGACAATGACGAGGGGTGGTGGTAGTGTATCAATAGATGTTAGCACTCGAGTGAGTTGAGTGCTAACAAACAATTAACAAGCACCTTCAGAAGAGGAAAAGATTGTGGAACTGGACGAAAGGAAAATGAAAATCCTCCAGGCGGTTGTGAGGAACTACCTTGAAACCGGCGAGCCTGTGGGAAGCAGAACAATTTCAAAATACACAGACCTGAATTTAAGCTCCGCAACTATTCGAAATGAAATGGCCGATCTCGAGGATATGGGATACATTGTTCAGCCCCATACTTCGGCGGGACGAATTCCTTCGGATAAAGGCTACAGATTATATGTTGACTGTATGCTGGCAGATAAGGAAAAAGAAGTTGAAGATCTTAAAGAAGTTCTTCTTGAGAAAGAAGACAAGCTGGATGACCTTTTAAAACAGGCAGCTAAGGTCTTAGCGATAAATACAAATTATGCCACAATGATTTCAGCTCCCAGTTATCATAGAAACAAACTGAAATTCATTCAGATTTCACGAATGGATGCAAATCAGCTGCTGGCTGTAATCGTCACAGAAGGAAATGTAATAAAAAATCACTTCATTCCCACTGAAGACCCATTTGATGACGAAACACTCCTTAAACTGAATATTCTTCTTAATACAAATTTGAACGGACTCAGCGTTGAGGAAATTAATCTTTCGTTGATTGCAAGGCTTAAAAAGCAGGCGGGTATCCATTCCGATATAGTCGGAAACATTTTGGATACCATAGCTGAAGTAATACATGCGGACGAAGACCTTGAAATTTATACAAGCGGTGCAAATAACATTCTTAAGTATCCGGAACTTTCGGACAGAGAGCGGGCAGGCGAGTTGATTCATGCTTTTGAAGATAAAAAGCCTCTGACAGAACTTGCGCTTGGCTCACTTGCAAGTGAAGAAACCGGAATACAGGTTTACATCGGCGAGGAAGCCCCTATTCCAAGCTTGCGCGACTGCAGCGTTGTTACGGCAACATATCAGCTTGATGACGGTGTGAAGGGAAGCATCGGAATTGTCGGACCGAAGAGAATGGATTACGACAAGGTAATCGGCACACTGAAAAAACTAATGGATCAGTTAGATGATTTATATAAGAAAGGATGATGGACTTGAACGAGGAAGAAATCAAGAACGAAGCAACAGAGGAAACCGAAGCTGAAGAAGTTGTAGTTGAAGAAGCTCCGAAGGCTGAAGAACCTAAGGAAAAAGAGAAGAAGAAAAAGAAAGATAAGAAGACAGATGCTCTTTTGGAGAAAATTGAAGAGCTTGAAGACGTAAGAAAGCGCCAGATGGCAGAATTTGAGAACTTCAGAAGACGCACGGAAAAAGAAAAAGCAACCATGTTCGATATGGGAGCGAGAAGCGTTATCGAGAAGCTTCTTCCTGTCGTTGATAACTTTGAAAGAGGACTTACAACAGTAGTTGTTGATGATTCAAACAAAGCTGTATATGACGGAATGAATATGATATACAAGCAGCTTGCGGGCGAGCTTGAAAAGATGGGAGTTAAGCCCATTGAAACAGAGGGTCAGCCCTTCAATCCCGATTTCCACAACGCAGTTATGCAGGTGGCTATGGATGGTGTTGAAAGCGGAATGATCGCTCAGGAATTACAAAAAGGATATACCTACAACGATGTAGTTATCAGACATTCAATGGTGTCTGTTGTAGAGTAAATATAAACCAAACAGGAGGAAATAAATCATGAGTAAAATTATTGGTATTGACTTAGGAACCACAAACAGCTGTGTAGCCGTTATGGAAGGTGGACAGCCCAGCGTTATTGCAAACACAGAAGGCGCTCGTACAACTCCTTCAGTTGTAGCATTCTCAAAGACAGGCGAAAGACTTGTCGGTGAACCTGCTAAGCGTCAGGCAGTTACAAATGCAGAGAAAACAATCGCATCAATTAAGAGAGATATGGGTACGGATCGTGGTCGTACAATTGACGGAAAGTCATATTCTCCTCAGCAGATTTCAGCTATGATTCTTCAGAAATTAAAGGCAGATGCTGAAAGCTACCTTGGCGAAAAGGTAACAGAAGCTGTTATCACAGTTCCCGCATATTTTAACGATTCACAGCGTCAGGCTACAAAGGACGCAGGTAAGATTGCAGGACTTGAAGTAAAGAGAATTATCAACGAGCCTACAGCAGCAGCTCTTGCTTACGGTCTTGATAACGAAAAAGAACAGAAGATTATGGTATATGACCTTGGCGGCGGTACATTCGATGTATCTGTTATCGATATCGGTGACGGCGTAATCGAAGTACTTGCAACAAACGGTGATACACACCTTGGTGGTGATGACTTTGACCAGAAGATTACAGACTGGATGCTTTCAGAGTTCAAGAAGGCTGAAGGAATCGATCTTTCTTCTGACAAGATGGCACTTCAGAGATTAAAGGAAGCAGCTGAAAAGGCAAAGAAGGAACTTTCAAGTGCTACAACAACAAACATCAACCTTCCTTTCATCACAGCTACAGCAGACGGTCCCAAGCACTTCGATATGACTCTTACACGTGCTAAGTTTGATGAACTTACACATGATCTTGTTGAAAGAACAGCTGAACCCGTTAGACAGGCTCTTAAGGATGCAGGACTTACAGCATCTGACCTTGGCCAGGTTCTTCTTGTTGGTGGTTCAACACGTATTCCTGCAGTTCAGGATAAGGTTCGTCAGTTAACAGGTAAGGAGCCTTCAAAGTCACTTAACCCCGATGAATGTGTTGCCATCGGCGCATCAATTCAGGGTGGTAAGCTTGCAGGCGATGCCGGTGCCGGCGAAATCCTTCTTCTTGACGTTACACCTTTAACACTTTCAATTGAAACAATGGGTGGTATTGCTACTCCCCTTATTGAGAGAAATACAACTATTCCTACAAAGAAGAGCCAGGTATTCTCTACAGCAGCTGACAATCAGACAGCCGTTGATATTAACGTAGTACAGGGTGAAAGAAAGTTCGCCCGTGACAATAAGTCACTCGGACAGTTCAGACTTGACGGTATCCCTCCTGCAATGAGAGGAATTCCTCAGATCGAGGTTACATTCGATATTGATGCAAACGGTATCGTTAATGTATCCGCTAAGGACCTTGGAACAGGTAAGGAGCAGCACATTACAATTACTGCAGGAACAACAATGTCAGATGACGAAATCGAAAGAGCGGTTAAGGAAGCTCAGGAATTCGAGGCACAGGATAAGAAGCGTAAGGAAGCAATCGATACACGTAACGAAGCTGATTCATTTGTATTCCAGACAGAAAAGGCTTTAAATGAAGTAGGCGATAAGGTTGATGCTTCTCAGAAGGCAGAAGTTGAAGCTAACTTACAGGCACTTAAGTCATTACTTGAGTCCACAAAGGATCAGGAGCTTTCAGACAGCCAGATTGATGAAATCAAGGCAGGAAAAGAGAAGCTTATGAGTTCGGCTCAGGCACTCTTCGCTAAGGTTTACGAGCAGGCTCAGGGCGCTCAGGCAGGTCCTGACATGAGCGGATTCTCAGGTGCAGCCAAGGGCTCTGATGATAACGGTGCCGGCGACGTTGTTGACGGTGATTACAGAGAAGTTTAATTCTGAAACAATTCGGGCCGGTATTTTTACCGGCCTATATTGAGGTTTATAGATAATGGCAGATAAAAGAGATTACTACGAGGTACTCGGTGTTGATAAGAGTGCCGATGCAGATGCATTAAAAAAAGCATACAGAGTACTTGCCAAGAAATATCATCCGGATATGAATCCCGGTGATGCCGAAGCGGAAGCAAAGTTCAAAGAGGCAAGTGAGGCGTATGCTGTTCTCAGCGATCCCGACAAAAGAAAGCAGTACGATCAATTTGGTCATGCGGCATTCGATGGTTCGGGCGGCGGCGGATACGGCGGATATGACTTCACCAATATGGACATGGAAGATATCTTTGGCAGCTTTGGCGGAATCTTCGGTGATCTTTTCGGCGGCGGTTCACGTTCCCGTCGCAACAATGGTCCGCAAAAGGGTGCAAATATTCGCTGCAGAGTAAATATTGCATTTATGGAAGCCGTAACAGGCGTTGAAAAAGAAATTGAAGTTACACTCAAGGATCCTTGCACTGAATGTAACGGAACCGGTGCAAAGCCGGGAACATCACCCGAAAAGTGCGGAAAATGCGGCGGAAAAGGCCAGGTTATGTTCTCACAGAGGACGATGTTCGGCACGATGCAGAGCGTTCAGACATGTCCCGATTGTAGAGGAACGGGCAAGGTCATCAAAGAGAAGTGTCCTCACTGCGTAGGTACAGGATACACTTCATCAAAGAAGAAAATTCTTGTTAATATCCCTGCGGGAATTGATAGCGGACAGTCTGTCAGAATCCGTGAGAAGGGTGAACCCGGAACAAACGGAGGAACAAGAGGAGATCTTCTTGTTGAGGTTAATGTTCTTGACCATCCCACATTTAAGCGTCAGGACCAGAACATCTATTCAACTGTTCCCATTTCGTACGCAGTTGCAGCTTTAGGCGGAGATATACTTATTGATACAGTAGACGGCAAGATGACATTTAATGTTAAGGACGGAACAGCATCCGATACAGTGATTCGTCTCAAAGGAAAAGGAATGCCTTCTCTCAGATATAAGGATACGCGAGGCGATCATTTTGTAACGCTTGCTATTCAGACTCCCACAAAGCTTTCCCGTGAGGCGAGGGATTTACTTAAGCAGTTTGATGCTTTGACAGGTGATTCGTTAAATGCAGCAAAGAATGCGGAAGACCATTCACAGGAACACGCAGGCAAAAAGAAATTTTGGAAATAATTTACAGCCCCCTGAATGATATCTGTTCAGGGGGTAAATTTTACTTGACGCTTTTTGTGCAGTTTGATAGATTACTAAATACTATGAAGAAATATTTTGGCAATAAAAAATTTTATATGATGGTTTTGGCTGTTGCGATTCCGATTGTTATTCAGAACGGAATAACAAACTTCGTGGGATTGCTTGACAATATAATGGTCGGAAAAATCGGAACTGAGCAGATGTCCGGAGTAGCCATTGTCAATCAGCTTATATTTGTGTTCAATCTCGCATTATTTGGCGCTGTTTCAGGCCCGGGTATTTTTACTGCGCAGTATGTTGGGCAAAAGAACAACGAAGGTGTCAGATATACCGTAAGATTAAAGCTTATCATGGTAACGCTTATATTCTTAGCTGGCTTGGGTATATTCCTTGGATTTCAAAATGATCTGATTATGCTGTATTTGCACAAGTCTTCTCAGGGACTTAATCTTGATGCAACCTTAATGTATGCGAAGGAATACCTGAATGTAATGCTTGTAGGTCTTTTTCCTTTTGCAATTACTCAGGCATATACAAGTACCCTCCGTGAAACCGGTGAAACAAAGCTTCCGATGATAGCAGGGCTTATTGCCGTAGGAATAAACCTATGCTTAAACTATATCCTGATTTTTGGTCATTTCGGCGCGCCCGAAATGGGTGTTACCGGTGCGGCGTTGGCAACGGTTATCTCAAGATTTGTGGAAGCGGGAGTCGTTGTGGTATGGACGCACGCAAACAGAGCAAAGAATCCATTTGCGATTGGTCTTTATAAAGGATTTTATGTTCCAGGTTACCTTATGAAAAAAGTTATTATTAAGGGAACACCTTTGTTTATGAATGAGTTCATGTGGTCACTGGGAATGTCGGCGCTTACACAATGCTATTCCACCAGAGGACTTGATGTTGTTGCGGCATTTAATATTTCAAACACAATCGTGAATCTGTTCAATGTTGTACTTATTTCAATGGGAACCGTTGTTGCGATTATTGTCGGTCAGATTCTGGGATCGGGCAACATGGATGAAGTTGTGGATACAGCCGGAAAACTTATTGTTCTTTCTGTTTTGGCATCTGCTGCTATGGGGCTTGTTTTGGTTGTGCTTGCGCCGCTGTTCCCTCTTTTGTATAACACTACGGATGAAATCAGAGAATTGTCGGTTATTCTTATGAGAATTGCGGCAGTCTTTATGCCGGTCGGGTCTTTTCTTAATGCGACATATTTTACGATACGTTCCGGGGGAAAAACCTTTATCACATTCCTGTTTGATTCGGCGTATTTGTGGGTGATTTGCTGGCCGGTTGCATTTGTATTAAGTCGCTTTACGGATATAAATGTTATATATCTTTATTTTACGGTTTTGTCTCTCGATTTTATAAAAGTCGTAATCGGCTATGTGATGCTTAAAAAGAGAATTTGGATTAACAATCTGGTTGATAATACTAAATAGAAACGGGGTGTAGGCATTTCAGAAGAAAAGATGCAGCTTCCACTAAGTCAAGAATAATAATTTCGTAGTTAAATGGGTTGTAAAAAATGATTTTTCATTTTTTCACAGCCCCTTAGCAATTGATTTATTCAAATTTATACATCAGCCAAGAGGCAACAACCATGCCTGCGGTTTCGGTACGGAGGATTCTTTTTCCCAGTGTTATGGTTTCAAAGCCGTTTTCTTTTGCAAGTTCCACCTCGGATTGTTCAAAACCGCCTTCGGGCCCGATAAAAATTCCAACGGATTGTCCGGGTTCAAGACTGTTTATGATTTCTTTTGTGCGCTGCATACCATCCGCAAGCTCATAAGGGAGAAGTTTTATATCCAAAGAAGAAGCATATTTAACCGCTTCCTTATAACTCATTGGCATCTTTATTTCCGGAATGACTGTTCGCTTGCTTTGCTTGGCGGCTGCTTCGGAAATGCCCTGCCATCTTTGAATTCTGGAAGGAGCCTTTTTAGGCTCAAGCTTCATCACACATCGTTTCATTTCAACGGGTATTATTTCGTATACGCCAAGCTCAACAGCCTTCTGAATAATAAATTCCATTTTGTCGGCTTTGGGGAGCCCCTGAAACAGATATATTCTTGACGGGAGCTCATTGCCTTCTTCTTTTATAAATGCAAGTTCGCAGGTAACACATTCATCCGAAAGTTCGCGGACAATGCATCTGTATTCGGCGGGAGAATCCGTTGTGCTTACAGAGATTTCTTCCCCCGGTCTCATTCTCAGTACATTTTTTATGTGATTAACATCTTTGCCGGTTATTGCAATTGTTTTGTCAATTATTGCATTCGGTTCAACAAAAAAGTGATACATTTATTTCTCCGTTCCGTATGTGAAACTAATGGTACGCTTGGGTGCCGTTATTCTTTCGAAAGAATTATATACTATTTTACAGCAATGCAAAATCCTTTGTGAAACGTTTATAAACTTGAAGCCGCAATTTTATAGTGATATCATAGGGAAAATGGACGTATTGCGTGCATTATTATTTGGATGGAAAAATTTTTATGAAGAACAAAAACCAACGTATTGATTTCACAATCAGTATTGTGATGGCTGCCGTTGCTGCGACAGTTTATTTTTTGTTGGTAAAAATTCTTCTTCCGACTCCGATATTGCTTAACGATCAGATATTGTTTAGGGAGATTGCATCCGGCCATTATACCGGGAACCCAAACGGAAACACCATATATACAATGCTTATTTACGGTGAAATTTTGGCAGTGTTATACAGGCTTTTTTCAGCGGTACGTTGGTATGATTTGTTTGCCTACCTTGTTATGCCGACAGGAGCATTTCTTTTCTCGCTGTATATTTCAAACGAAGCAAAAAGCAGGATTTTTAAAATACTGTGGCCCTGTCTTTTTACACCGGCTTATTATCTTTGCACCGCTCTTTTTTATGTTCAGAACGAATACACGGTAAATGCCGGAATTTTGGCGTCGGTAGGTTTGCTGTATTTTTCCTCAATTGTATATAAAAAGAAAACGGGCTTTTACAATATTGTCGGTATTGTCACAGCAGTTGTCGCACTTCTTCTCAGACGAAATGTATTTTTTATGATGCTGCCGTTTATGTTTCTTTTATTTGTAAAAAGCATGCTTTCGGGAAAGAACAAAAAGGGAAGCATAAGATTTGCGGCGCTCCTGGTTGTTTCGGTGCTTTTTTGCATGGGAACGGAAATAATAACTCACAGCAGCCCTCAATGGAAGGAGTACCTGGCGTATAATGATGCGCGTACCTCTGTTTTCGATTACGAAGGTCTGCCCTCCGACGAGGAGACCGTAAAAATGGTCGAAGAGAACGGAATAACATCGATTGAGTATAAAGGATTACAGGAAGAATTCGGACTGGTTAAATCGGTTGACGCAAAAAAGTTTGCAAAAGTAAGCGAAATAACAGGACTCAGCATTACCGAAAGAATAAAAAATACGGATTACGGATTTGTTGTTTCTTTCTGGATTCAGAAAATGAAAGACTTTATAAAGCAGCCTATCGGATTTGTGGCGCTGGCTGTTTGGGGTCTTACGGTTTTTATGGAGATTATCGTTTCCGAGGAAAAGTTGATAAAACGCTTTTCAAATTTATTGTGGGGAATGCTTGGACTGGGGTATGTTCTGGTATTTTCATTCTTCTTTGTGTTTATCGGACGTTTTCCCGGGCGGGTTTCACTGTGCCTCGGGTTTTCGATGCTTGCATTTTATATGGCTTTACTTATTGATGAAATAACCCGGATTAAGGAAGAAAAAAGAAAGCCGGGCGAAATAATTCGCGGTGTTTTTGTTGTTCTTGGCATATGCTTCTGCGCAGTTATGATAAAAGGGAAAACCCAAAGTGCTGTCAGTAACTGGTTCTGGAGAATGAATTATATGGAAGTCTCGGAAGAGATTTGCAACCTGTGTAATGATAATCCGGAAAATTTGTACTATATATCAAAGCGCATTGCACCGAGCCAGGCGGCCTTTTTGGGTTCGGATTACAGATTACCCGAAAACTTTTTGACCGCAGTGTACTGGACTCAAAATTCTCCCGTTCATTCGGAAAGACTGGAGAGAATGGGAATAATAAATACAATTGATGCCATTATGGAGAAAGACAACATTTATTATGTGGCATATGAAGATGATGATTTATCGTGGCTCGAAGACTTGACCGAGTTTTACGGACACAGAATATCATTGCGCGCAGAGTCATCATTTGATTTATCGAACGGAATTGTAAATATATATCATATTGAAAATTAAGGGGATTAAATTGCAGGAAAAAAGAAGTATCGGAATAAGTATATATTGTGGATTCGTAACACTTCTTATGACAGCGGCAACTATAGCCTGTTTACGATTGACCAAGGAAAACGTGGTATGGAATTTAAAAGCTACCCTGTCTCTTTGGGGAATTTCCGGTCTTGCGGCAGCAGCTGTCGGGGTAATGATTTTTTATCTCAAAAAGCTTATTGATATGAAGGTTTCGTCAAAAAGAGAAAAGGCATCAAAACCCCTTGATAATATTTTATGGATTTCATGGCCCATCATTTTTGTGTGTGAAATCCCGGGATTTCTCGCATATTATCCGGCAAACCTTTGTTATGATATTGTTTCTCAGATTGGACAAATAACCGATCCGTGGTATAACGACCACCATCCTCTGGCGCATACTCTGTTGATTAAGTTTTTTTGGGAAACAGGAAAAAAACTGTTCGGTTCGGATAATCTGGGCTTTGCGATAATGTGTGTATGCCAGATGATTCTTGTTTCGGGAGCGTTTGCGTACAGTATTGCCGTTGTGTACAAGCTGACACGGAAGAATTACATTTTTGTTCTTCTTACAGTATTGGCCGCGATTTATCCCTTTAATTTTTATATGAGCATAAGCATTACAAAGGACGTTCCTTTTTCGGCCGGATTCGTTGTTTGCTTTGCAAGTATTGCATACCTTCTTATGTCCGGGGACAAATCCCCTGTAAGAACAAAGCCCGCGCACCTTCTTCTTTTTATTGGCGGAGTTTTTGTAATGCTGTTCAGAAACAACGGAAGATACAGCTGGTTGTTTTCAATTGGAATTTGCAGCTTGTTTATTCTTTTTGCAGGAAAAAAACGTGTCATTTCGGCAAAGCTTTTTGTAAATATGCTGGCTTCGTTTATCGTGGGATTTGTTATTCTTACAGCACTTTCAAGGGTAACGAATGCAGAGGGCGGAGACAAGAGAGAAATGTTCAGCCTTCCCGCGCAGCAGATTGCCAGAAGCATGAACAATCATTTGGATGAAATTGATGATGAAACCCGGGAAATCGTTGAAAGAATAATCTGGCCCGAGGCACTTTATTCGTACAGGCCCGATATTGCAGATCCTGTAAAAAAGGATGTTATCAGCTGGGAAATTCTGCACAATCCCAAGATGTGTGCCAATATATATTTTAAATTGCTTAAGGATTATCCGTCGGAATATATAAATGCGTTTCTGGAACTGTATGCCGGTTTTTTGAGTCCGCTCGATACGACCCATGCTTATATAAATGACAACGGCGAAGGTGTTCCTGTGGGACTTCACTATGTTCAGACGGTTTTCTATAAGGAATATATGGACAGGGATCATATTGAACAAACACCTGTAAGCAATAAGCTTCATGACGTATACGAAGCGTACGCAAACGGTGACGGCTATCTTAAAATTCCCGTGCTGTCACTGATTTTTGTTCCCGGCACGTTTTTGTGGGCTTTTTTGTATACTGCGGGAATATGTGTTTACAAGAAGAAAACAGTACTTTTACTTCCATTGGCGATGGTGTGCGGATATTTTGCGACACTTTTTCTCGGACCTACTGTTCAGTTAAGATATATTTACCCGATTATGCTTTGTCTTCCGATTGCAATTGCCTGTCTTAAGACAAAAGATGTGTGAAATGGAGATATATGAAAGAAATCCTTAACAAAAAAAATCTGATAAAAATAGGAATAATGGTTGCTCTGTGTATTATTGTGCCGTTTACACTGGGCTGGCAATTGGAGCGCTGTACTATTGATACGGACAACCTTTTGTGGAACACATATCGTTGGAACGTGTTTATTCTTTGCCTCATTGAGCTGATTATTTTTTTCTGCACATTGTCTTTTAAATGGACGCAGATTATTTATGTGGCGGCTATTACGATTATTTATTTTGCCAATCATTATGTGTTCGAATTCAGAGGAAGAATGCTTACATGGAGTGATATTACCGCAATCGGAACCGCTTCAAAGGTTGCGGCGAACTACTCGTACAAACCCACTGTAAGGATGGTAATATGTTTGCTTGCGGCCGTTACGTTGATTGCCGTGGCGTGTGTTGTTAACCTTAAAATCAAGAAGAAATGGTATATCCGTATTGCGGGAATTGTTATTGCGGTATTACTCACTTTTGCGGGCGAGCGCGTTTTTATCGAGTCGGATTTTCTTCTTAATCAGAAATTTATTGTTTCCACGGGATTCAGACAGTCAATTCAGTTCGATGGATATATGGTGGCGAGCTGCCTTCACTTCAAGGATTCAAAGTTCGAGGCTCCCGAGAACTATTCAAGAGAGGTTTGTGATGCGGAACTTGAAAATTATGTTGCGAAGCCGGGCACGGCGGCAGTGGTGAAACCTCATGTTATTTTTGTTCTTAATGAAAGTTTTACCGATATGACGGTGAACGGGAATCTTCAGCTTGATCATGATTTTTTTGAAGAGTTCTACACAAATCCGGGAATAAAGGTCAGTGGTTACACCAATGCATCGGTTGTCGGAGGCGGAACGGCCAATACGGAGTTTGAGATTTTTACGGGATCGAATATGTTGTTCTTCCCGAGTACTTATTATCCGTACCAGCAGTGTATTAATTCAAAGAAAGAATCAATAGTTTCCTGCTTTAAGGATGCGGGATATACTACGTACTCGATGCATCCGGAACCTTCATCAAACTGGAACAGAAAAAATGTATATAAATATCTCGGATTTGATTACAGCTACTGGAAAGAGGATTTTCCCGAGGATGCCGAGGTTATCGGAAACGGTATAAGCGATGCGGAAACCTACAAAAAAATAATCGAGATATTTGAAAACAACAAGGATAACGGTCCGTTGTTTATCTTTGATATGACAATGCAGAATCACGGTGGTTTTGCATATCTTGATTTGGAACCGACTGTTCATATAACGAATTTTGATTTTTACTTTGCCGAAGTATATATGTCTTTGGTAGAGCAGAGCGTAAAGTCATATACCGAGCTCACTTCTTACTTTGACAATGTTGACGAGCCGGTTATGATTGTTTTTCTGGGAGATCATCAGCCGAAGTTTGAAGATGAGTTCTATGATCTTCTGCGCGAACAGACAACAGACATAACTTACGAGGAAATGTTTGTAAACATGTACAGAACACCGTTTGCAATCTGGACAAATTATGATGCACCTACTAGGGAAGGTGTTGAACTCAGTATGAACTATGTGGGAAAAACAGTACTTGATTATGCAGGTGTTCCCGAAAATTCATATATTGGCTGGGTTTCCGATTTGCAGGAAGAATATCCCGTTGTCACAGCAAATGTTGTCAGGGATAAGGATGGTAATTTCTATTACCGTGATAATCTTCCCGAGGAGCTTTTAATGTATCAGAAGCTCCAGTACAGATTTCTTTTTGACGAATAGGTCTGTTTGTAGAACAGGTTCTCATGTGATAAAATATTTGTTTGTAGATTTATCGGAGGTTAGTATGAAGTGGATTAAATTCAGAATAAAAACAATAACGGATGCAGAAGATATTCTGATCAGCAATTTATATGACATAGGCCTTGAAGGTGCGCAGATTGAAGACAATATACCTTTAACGGCACTCGAGAAAGAGCAGATGTTTGTAGACATTCTTCCTATAATGCCTGATAACGACAATATCGCATATTTAAGCTGCTTTGTTGAAGATGACGGAAATGTGGACAGGGACGAGATTCTTGCAAATATTAACGAGGTTCTTGAGGAAACAAAGGTTTACTGTGAAATCGGCGACGGAACGGTAGAAGTTTCCGAAACGGAGGATCTTGACTGGATTAACAACTGGAAGCAGTATTTCCACCAGTTTTATATTGACGATCTGCTTGTTATTCCTTCATGGGAAGAAGTTAAGGAAGAAGATAAAGACAAGAAGATTCTTCACATCGACCCGGGTACTGCTTTCGGTACCGGCATGCATGAGACAACACAGCTTTGCATTCAGGCACTTAAAAAATATATTACTCCCGAAACAGAACTTCTCGATGTGGGAACGGGATCCGGAATTCTATCGATTGTGTCAATAATGTACGGTGCGAAGCATGCTGTGGGAACGGATCTTGATCCCTGTGCAATCGATGCAACTCATGAAAATATGGAAGCAAACGGAATCTCTCCCGACAAATTCGAGGTTATGATCGGAAACATCATTACCGATAAGGCAGTTCAGGATGCTGTCGGATACGATAAATATGACATTGTTGCAGCCAATATTTTAGCGGATGTTTTGGAGCCGCTTACACCTGTAATTGTAAATCAGATGAAGAAAGGTGCTGTATATATTACTTCCGGTATTATCGATATGAAGGAAGAAGAAGTAGCGGACGCAATTAAGGCAGCAGGGCTTGAAATTCTTGCCATCGATCATAAGGGAGAATGGGTTGGTATTACAGCCAGAAAGAACTAAAATGGAAATCTATCTTGATAATTCGGCTACCACAAAGGCATACAAAGAAGTGGTCGATATTGTATCAAAAACAATGCTTGAGGATTACGGAAACGCATCAAGCGTTCATATGAAGGGCGTTTTGGCGGAGAAGTTTATTCTTGATGCATATAAGCAGATTTGTACCGCGTTAAAATGCAAAGAAAAAGAAATAATTTTCACGTCGGGCGGAACGGAATCGGATAATCTGGCGCTTATAGGAGCCGCCCGGGCAAACTGCCGTGCGGGAATGCATATAATAACCACAAAAGTAGAACATCCCGCTATTTTAAACACAGTTAAGTATCTGGAAACGGAAGGCTTTGAGATAGACTATCTTGGAGTTGACGAATATGGTGTTATTTCACTTGAAGAGTTAAAAAAGCTTCTTCGTCCCGATACGATTATTGTGTCGATAATGCATACAAACAATGAGGTTGGTTCGGTTCAGCCCATTAAAGATGCAGGAGCAATCATCAAAGCAAATAATCCGGCTACGCTGTTTCATGTGGATGCGGTTCAGGGATTTGGTAAAGCCGAGATTATTCCTTCGAAAATGAATATTGATATGCTGAGTATCAGCGGTCATAAGATTCACGGTCCAAAAGGAACAGGAATTCTTTACGTAAATGAAAAAGTAAAGCTTAAGCCGATTTCCTACGGCGGCGGTCAGCAGAAGGGCTTGCGAAACGGAACGTTGAACACCCCCGGTATTGCCGGAATCGGTCTTGCAGCTGCAATAATCACAAAGGACTTAAAAGCCGAGCGTGAAAAACTTTTCGAGCTCAAAAAATATTTCCTTGAAGAAGCTTCAAAAATAGATAAGGTAGTTGTAAACGGATGCCGGACAGACGAAAACGGTTTGTTCCTTGTTGGGGAAACAGCGCCTCATATAATGAATATTTCCGTTATGGGAATCAGAAGTGAAGTAATGCTTCACGCGCTTGAGGAAAAAGGGGTTTACGTTTCCGCAGGAAGTGCTTGTGCTTCACATTCAAAAAAGGAATCCTCAACGCTTAAATCCATGGGCGCGGGTGCCGAGAGAATGGACGGGGCACTGAGAATTTCAATGAGCACATTTACAACAAAAGAAGAACTTAACGCAGTTCTTGACGCATTGCGAGAGCTGATTCCGTTCTATGCGAGATTTGTAAGAAAGTAGGAAGAAGAAATGTTTTCATCGTTTTTAATTAAGTATGCGGAAATAGGTATTAAAGGAAAAAACAGATATATTTTTGAGGACGCGCTTGTTCGTCAGATTAAATATGCATTAAAAAAGTGCGAGGGTGAATTTATACTGAGCAAAACTCCCGGAAGAATTTTTCTGGATGCGGAAGGTGACTTTGATTATGATGACGTAATGGATAAGCTCTCTCATGTATTTGGTATCTGGGGGATTTGTCCTGTATGGCGCCTTAACGTAATGGAGCCTGACGATCTTTACAAGGAAGTAATTAAATACTTTGATGAAGTATATCCTGATAAGAACAAAACCTTTAAAGTGTTTTCACGCCGTTCCAACAAGAGTTATGTTCTTGACTCAATGGAATTAAATGCAAACGTGGGAGAAGCCCTTTTAAATGCGTTCCCCGAGCTGAAGGTTGACGTTCACAATCCTGAAATAACAGTTACTGTCGAAGTTCGTGACAAGATTTATATTTATTCTGAAATGATTCCCGGTCCGGGCGGCATGCCGGTAGGAACAAACGGAAAAGGAATGCTTCTTCTTTCAGGTGGTATTGATTCACCCGTTGCAGGCTGGATGGTTGCAAAAAGAGGCTTGAAAATTGATGCTGTTTACTTCCATGCGCCTCCTTATACAAGTGAACGTGCCAAGCAGAAAGTTATCGACCTTGCAAAAAAAGTTTCCGCTTATACCGGCCCCATATATCTTCATATCGTTAACTTCACTGATATTCAGCTCTATATTTACGAGAAGTGTCCTCACGAGGAACTTACAATTATTATGCGCAGATATATGATGCGTATTGCGGAAGCAATCGCAGAAGAAACAGAATGTCACTGCCTTATTACCGGAGAAAGCATCGGTCAGGTAGCCAGTCAGACAACTCAGTCGCTTGCAGTTACAAATGAGGTATGTAATCTTCCCGTTTTCAGACCGCTTATCGCATTTGACAAAGAAGACATTGTTACCATTTCAAAAAAGATAGATACCTTTGAAACCAGTATTCTTCCTTATGAGGACTGCTGCACTATTTTTGTGGCAAAGCATCCTGTTACAAAGCCTAATCTTGGAATCATTAAAAAGCACGAGCTTAATCTTGAGGAAAAAATTGACGAGCTGTTTAAGACAGCACTTGAAACAAAAGAAACAATAATCGTTACGGATACTGCAGAATAGTATTCGCGATTGTGCGGACAAAGCATAAATAAAAAAGACCGAAAGTTTTCTTTCGGTCCTCAAAGTACGTTTTGGTTGAAGTTGATTAATGGTTACTCCCCACTGCCTGAGCAGTGGGGGAATAGTGTTATATGTTTTCTTACAGCATGTAAGGCTTGAGTACTTCAAGAACCTCTGTAGCATTGTCCTCAGCATGGATGTTGAGGTCGATGGGCTTAGAGAGATCAAGTGAGAAGATACCCATAATTGACTTAGCGTCGATTACATATCTGCCTGATACTAAATCAAAATCATAATCAAACTTTGTGATGTCATTTACGAATGACTTAACTTTGTCGATGGAATTTAAAGAAATCTGTACTGTTTTCATGTTAATTACCTCCTGGATACTTTAAACTTCAACCTTCGCACTCATCATAATGAATAGATATTCTTTTGTCAATTCGCAAAGATTTACAAAAATAAAGGAAAAAGAAATGAAAACTGTGGCATTTCACAATCTTGGTTGTAAAGTTAATGATTACGAGATGGACATTATGCAACAAAAGTTCTTGGAAAACGATTTTCAAGTTGTACCTTTTGGTCAAAAAGCTGATGTTTATGTAATAAATACATGCACAGTAACAAATATGGCGGACAGAAAAAGCCGTCAGATGTTACATCGTGCCAAAAAAGAAAATCCCGATTCTGTTGTTATTGCTGTGGGCTGTTATGTTCAAACCGCAACGAAAGAGGTTCTCGATGATTTGAGTGTTGACATAGCTATCGGAAACAACAGGAAATCCGAAATAATCAATATTTTAAATGATTATTTTGAGAAGAACCGTCCCGATTTGTTCGGACAGGTTATCGATATTAATCATACATACGAATACGAGCAGATGTTTCTTGAAAAAACCGCAGACCGCACAAGGGCATATATTAAGATTCAGGACGGATGCAATCAGTTTTGTTCATATTGCCTGATCCCGTTTGCCAGAGGACGTGTCAGAAGCCGTGATATGGATGAAATAGTCAGAGAAATATCGGGACTTGCAAAAAAGGGTTATAAAGAGTTTGTTCTTACGGGAATTCATGTAAGCTCATACGGTATTACAGATCCGAATGACCTGTCACAGAACAAGCTTGCGGATCTTCTCGAAATGATTCAGGAAATACCGGGCGTGAAGCGCATCAGACTTAGCTCTCTGGAACCGAGAGTCGTAACGGAAGAGTTTGTACAGAGAATCGGTAAGTTGGATAAACTTTGTCCTCATTTTCATCTTTCACTTCAGTCGGGCTGTGATGAAACATTAAAAAGAATGAATCGTCATTATACAGCTGCGCAGTATCTCGAGGGAGTGTCGCTACTTAGAAAATATTTTGACAATCCTGCAATTACAACAGATATTATCGCAGGCTTTCCGGGAGAAACGGAAGAAGAATTTGAGAAGTGCTTTGAATTCGCAAAAAAGATTTCTTTTTACGAGATGCATATTTTCAAATATTCAAAAAGAAAGGGTACTGTGGCGGAAAAGCTTCCCAATCAGGTGCGGGATGCCGATAAAGATATACGAAGCCATCGCTTGATTGAACTCGGCGATACACTTTCAAAGGATTTCAGGGCAAGTTATATCGGAAAGACGAGGCCTGTTCTTTTTGAAGAAAAAACCGAATTCGGAGGAAAAGAGTACTTTATCGGACATACACCCGAGTATATTAAAGTATATGTTTCTTCGGATGAGCCTTTGGAAAATGAAATAAGAGAGGTTAATCTTTCCTCATTTTTAACCGATGAAATTGTAGAGGGATTTTGTTTAAGAAATGCTTAATAAACAAGGCAAAACTTGAAAAAACGCGTTGATTCATTTAAGATGAAGTTTAGTGAAAAGGGAGTTACTGAATTATGGCAGATTTAACAGGAACACAAATTTTAAAAGTTGTTCAGCCAAAAGAGCTTTCTGTGGAGGAGGTTCTTGAAGCTGTTTACAAGGCAAACAAGGAAAAGGGTTATGATGCGATTAACCAGATTACAGGTTATCTTGTATCCGACGACCCTACATATATTACATCCTACAACGGTGCCAGAAAGCTTGTTACGAAGCTTGAACGTGATGAGATTATCGAAGAGCTTATCGGTGCTTATGTTAAAAGTAAGGGTTGGGATTAATCCATGCGTATAATGGGTCTTGACTTTGGATCAAAAACAGTAGGGGTTGCTATCAGCGACCCTTTACTTATTACTGCACAGGGAATCGAAATCATCAGAAGGAAAGAAGAAAACAAGCTTCGTCGCACTCTTGCGAGAATTGAGGAACTGATTGTTGAATACGAAGTTACGGAGATTGTTTTGGGACTTCCAAAAAACATGAATGACACCGAAGGGCCAAGGGCTCAGCTTTCGAGAGAATTCAAAGAAATGCTTGAAAGAAGAACGGGGCTGACGGTAACAATGTGGGACGAAAGACTGACCACAGTTGAAGCCGACAGTATCATGATGGAAGCAGGAATACGACGTGAGAACCGTAAAGAATATGTTGATATGATAGCGGCACAACTTATTCTTGAAGGCTATATGGAATATGGGAGAAACAAATAAATGGAAAAAATAGTATTTACAGGCGTCGAAGGCGACGCAATTGAATTTTATGTGATTGAAAAAACTACCCTCGGCGGTGTGGACTATATGCTCGTTGCGGAGAGTGAAGATGAGGACGGTGATGCATACGTTCTTAAGGACTTATCAAAAACCGAAGAAACTGAGGGAATTTACGAAATTGTAGATGATGAAACGGAACTTGATGCCGTAGGACAGGTATTTAGAAGCCTTCTTGACGACATCGATATTATCGGTGACTGATTTTCGACACCGATTTTTAATTAATAGGAGATATAACGTGGAAAAGCTTAAGATTAT
The DNA here is from genome assembly GCA_045600725.1 of Lachnospiraceae bacterium. GTDB lineage: Bacteria > Bacillota > Clostridia > Lachnospirales > Lachnospiraceae > UBA1258. Next base: position 16,819 of record JAZRYK010000031.1, on the reverse strand, counting down.
ACCTCTCGGAGGGCTTGAGCAGATAGGAATGAACATTACGGCATTCGAGTACGGCGACAGCATTATCGTCGTTGACTGCGGACTGGCCTTCCCAGAAGGAGATATGTTGGGAATTGATCTCGTAATTCCCGACGTTACATACTTAAAAGACAATATTGATCGTGTGAAAGCATTTGTTATTACACACGGGCATGAGGATCATATTGGTGCACTTCCCTATGTGCTTAGGGATGTAAATGTTCCGATATATGCTACAAAGCTCACAATCGGAATTATAGAAAATAAACTTAAAGAGCATGAGGATTTGCTCAAAAGAACAAAACGTAAGGTTGTTAAATTCGGCCAGTCTGTTGCGCTCGGGGATTTCAGGGTGGAATTTATCAAGACGAATCACTCTATAGTCGATGCGGCAGCGTTAGCTATTTTTTCACCGGCCGGAGTTGTTGTTCATACAGGTGATTTCAAGGTTGATTACACACCTGTTTTCGGTGATTCAATCGATCTTGAAAGATTTGCTTCGCTTGGAAAGAAAGGTGTTCTTGCATTAATGTGCGATTCGACTAATGCCGAGCGCCCGGGTTTTACACCTTCCGAAAAGAGTGTTGGCAGAACCTTTGATACAATTTTTAACGAACATAAGAATACAAGAATTATTGTTGCAACCTTTGCATCAAATGTAGACAGAGTTCAGCAGATTATAAATACTGCATATAAATACGACAGAAAAGTGGCGGTTGAAGGTCGCAGTATGGTAAGCATTATCGACATTGCCAGCGAACTTAACCGTTTGAGTATCCCCGAAAATACTCTCGTAAGTATTGATGAGATTAAAAATTATCCACCTGAAAAGACCGTTCTGATTACAACGGGAAGTCAGGGTGAAAGTATGGCTGCACTATCAAGAATGGCCGGCGGAATTCATAAAAAGATTTCTATCGGACCCGGGGACACGGTTATTTTTTCATCAAATCCGATTCCCGGAAACGAGAAGGCCGTTACAAAGATAATAAACGAACTGTTTATGAAGGGTGCCGATGTTATTTTTCAGGATGCTCACGTATCGGGTCATGCCTGTCAGGAAGAAATAAAACTCATTTATTCACTTGTGCGCCCCAAATATTCAATCCCGGTTCACGGAGAATACAAGCACCTGATTGCACAGGCAAAGATTGCCGCAAGCCTTGGAGTTTCAAAAGAGAATACATTTATTCTTCGTTCGGGCGATGTGCTTGAATTGGACGAGGAAAGTGCCGAGATTACCGGAAAGGTTCCCTGCGGGGGCATTTATGTTGACGGTTTGGGCGTGGGCGACATCGGAAACTATGTAATCCGTGACAGACAGCGCCTTTCAAACGAAGGAATAGTTGTTGCGACTATGGTAGTGGACGGCTATTCGGGAACTCTTCTTTCGGGACCGGAAATTAACACCAGAGGTGTTGTATATGCCAAAGAATCGGAAGGAGTAATCGATGAAGCTACTGTTGTTCTTTCCGAAGCCATAAATGCTGCCATTGACAGAGGGGTTACCGACTGGAACAAGCTTAAAGGTATTATGAAAGACACATTAAGTGATTTCTTCTGGAAAAAATACAAAAGAAGTCCTATGATATTACCGATAATTATGGATGTTTGAATAAACGGTTCAGTTTATTCAAGGAGGAACAATGACTGACATTTCATATCTTTCAAATAAAGTTCTGGATGTTATAAAAGAGACACCCGAGTATTTGGAGTATTCACGAACACTGGCCGAATTAAAAAAGGATTCTCAGTTGTATGCCAGAGTAAATGAGATGCGTGAAAAAAATTTCAATCTCCAGTTTGCGTCAAAAGAGGATTTGATGGCGCTCACGGATGCATTGACTATTGAATATGAAGATGTTATAGATATAGCAATTGTTAAAGAGTTTATTGATGCGGAAGCTGCATTTTGCAGACTGATGCAGATATTTATTACTGGAGTTACAAGCGGATTGGAGTTTGACTGATGAAGGCTGCTCAGGTTAGAGAAATACTGACTACTGTACTTAGCACAATTATTAAAGTTATTGTTATTATGTGGTTGGTTAGTTTTATAGTTTCAAAGGCGACGGATGCTTTCAATTTCGGATACCGTGTTTTTACGGAGGAGCCTATGTCACCGGCTCCGGGGCGTGATGTTTCGGTAGCGCTTACAGAGGGTAAGACAGAGAAAGCGTTGGCTTTGACCCTTGAAGAAAAAGGACTTGTCAGAGATTCCAATCTTGCATATGTCCAGATTCTTTGTTCTGAATATAAAAATACCCTTGAACCCGGTGTATATACACTGAACACGTCCATGACTCTTGAGGAAATGATGTATGCAATGTCCCCCTCAGAGCATGAGGAAGAGGATAATTAATGATAGTAGATGAGAGAATGGCATCCTTCATAAATTCATTTGCGACGCCCAACTCAGAATTTGCTGATGAACTTGAAAAATATTCCCTTGAAACCAATGTGCCAATCGTAAGAAAAGAAATGCAGACACTGATCAAATTTCTTCTTGCGATGAAGAAACCGCACTCCATTTTGGAGGTGGGGACTGCCATTGGTTTTTCGGCTATTTTAATGGCTCAAAATACAGACGAATCCTGTCATATTACAACAATAGAAAAATACGAAAAAAGGATTCCCTTAGCCAAAGAGAATTTCAAAAAAGCCGGTCTTTGTGAAAGAATTTCATTTCTTGAGGGCGATGCAACTGATATTTTGAAAGAACTTGAGGGAAACTACGATTTCATTTTTATGGATGCGGCAAAGGGGCAGTACATTAATTTCCTTCCTGAAATTAAACGTCTTCTTTCCCCTGAAGGCATTCTTCTTTCCGACAATGTTATGCAGGACGGAGATATTCTTGAATCAAGATATGCGGTTGAAAGAAGAAACCGTACCATTTATGCCAGAATGCGCGATTACCTATACGAACTCACTCACGATCCGGAATTGGAAACAGTTATTCTTCCTGTAGGTGATGGAGTTACTGTCAGTGTAAGAAAGTAGGATTCAACTTTATGAGAAAACCGGAATTATTGGTGCCTGCGGGCAGCCTGGACGTTTTGAAAACAGCAGTAAATTACGGAGCGGATGCCGTTTTTATCGGCGGCGAAGCTTTCGGACTCCGTGCGAAGGCCAAAAACTTCGAACATGATGAAATGGCTGAGGGAATTCGATATGCACATGAACACGGTGTAAAGGTTCATGTAACGGCTAATATTCTCGCTCATAACGATGATTTGGCAGGGGCACGTGAGTATTTTAAGGAATTAAAAGAGCTTAAACCCGATGCGCTGATTATTGCCGATCCCGGAATGTTTATGATGGCTCGCGAGATTTGTCCGGAGATTGAAATTCATGTTTCAACGCAGGCAAACAATACAAATTACGATACGTTTACCTTCTGGTACAGGCTTGGTGCAAAGCGTGTTGTATCGGCCAGGGAGCTTTCTTTGGCCGAGATAAAAGAAATCAGAGCGCATATTCCCGAAGATATGGAAATAGAGAGTTTTATACATGGTGCAATGTGTATTTCCTATTCAGGCAGATGTCTTTTGAGCAATTACTTTACGGGACGTGATGCAAACCAGGGAGCTTGTACTCACCCTTGCAGATGGAAATACAAATCCACAGAACCGCATGAAATAGAGACGGTTATCGAAGAAGAACAACGCCCGGGTGTTTATCTTCCTGTGTTTGAAAACGAGCGCGGTACGTACATTTTTAATTCAAAAGATCTTTGCATGGTTGAACATATTCCGGAACTTATTGACGCGGGAATCGACAGCTTTAAGATTGAAGGAAGAATGAAAACAGCTTTGTATGTAGCAACCGTTGCACGTACATATAGGAAAGCTATTGATGATTATCTCGAATCCGAAGAAAAATACCGTTCAAATCTGGATTGGTACCGGCAAGAAATAGCGAAATGTACATATCGCCAGTTTTCCACCGGATTCTACTTCGGAAAACCCGACGAGAATTCTCAGGTATACGAAAACAATACCTACATTAACGAATACATTTATCTTGGAACCGTTGAAAAAGAAGAAGGTGAAGGCGTTGTTTTCGAGCAGAAAAACAAGTTTTCGGTGGGCGAGGAAATCGAGATTATGAAGCCGGACGGCCGAAACATTCCGATTACCGTTTTGTCCATACAGGACAGTGAAGGTAATCATCAGGAGCGCGCTCCTCATTCCCGTCAGGAACTGCATGTCAGATTCTCCGAAAATCCTGCACCAGGCGACATATTAAGAAGAAATAATACTGATAATTCCAAGGCATAAACGGCGTAAAATGATAAATAGTTACAAGGTTTCTATTTTATATTGACCGTTTATAAGTTTTTGGGGTAAAATTCATTGAAAGTGACAAAAAGTTGTCAATCTTCTTTTGCGGGAAGGTGCAATCCTGCAGAAGTTTAAAGATGGAAATAGTCGAAGTGGAGTTTGATTATATGCCGGAACATATTAATGTTGAAGCGATTTTTGCCGAAAACGTTTTTACTCTTGGAAAGATGAGGGAATGTCTTCCCTCTGACGTTTTTGCAGAAGTCATGAAAGCCCGCGAAGAGGGTAGCGAGATTTCGCTTAAGTCCGCAGACGTAGTGGCTAATGCCATGAAAGACTGGGCAGTGTCTAAGGGTGCAACTCATTTTACACACTGGTTCCAGCCGCTTACCGGAGTTACAGCCGAGAAGCAGGACGCATTTATAAAACATCCCGATTCAGAAGGAAAATGTCTTCTTGAATTTTCGGGAAAAGAGCTTATCAGAGGTGAAGCAGATGCTTCTTCATTCCCTTCGGGTGGCTTGCGAGTTACATTTGAGGCAAGAGGATATACTGCATGGGATATGACAAGCCCTGCCTTTTTGAAAGAAGATGCTACGGGAATTATATTGTGCATCCCCACAGCTTTCTGTTCATACAAGGGAGAGGCTCTTGACACAAAGACACCTCTTTTACGTTCTATGGAAGCAATCAACGAACAGTCATTACGTATTTTGAGATTGCTTGGAAACACGACATCAACACGTGTTACACCCTCCGTTGGACCCGAACAGGAATATTTTATTGTAGACCGCGACAAATATTTAAAGCGTAATGACCTTATTTTTGCAGGAAGAACTCTGTTTGGGGCCCCCGCGCCTAAGGGTCAGGAACTTGATGATCATTATTATGGCCAGATACAGGAACGAATCGGTTCCTATATGAAGGATATTAATGTAGAACTGTGGAAGCTTGGTGTTACAGCCAAGACACAGCACAACGAGGTTGCACCGGCTCAGCACGAGCTTGCACCTATTTATGAGACTGCAAATATTGCGATGGATCATAATCAGCTGACAATGGAGATTATGAAGAAGGTTGCAACACGTCATGGACTTACATGTCTTCTTCATGAGAAGCCTTTTAAAGGTGTTAACGGTTCCGGAAAGCATGATAACTGGTCTCTTGCTACGGATGACGGAATAAATCTACTCGATCCGGGCGATTCGCCTAATGAGAATATTCAGTTTCTGCTTGTTCTTTCCTGCATTATCAAGGCAGTGGACATTCATGCGGATTTGATAAGACAGAGTGCTTCCTGCGTCGGAAACGATCAAAGACTCGGCGGAAATGAAGCACCTCCGGCTATTATTTCTGTTTTCCTTGGTGAGCAGCTTGACGATATAGTAAAGCAGATTGTTCAGTTTGGCGAAGCAAGCAATGTTAAGGAAGGAACTACCTTTAAAACAGGTGTTAGCGCGGTTCCTGATTTTGCAATAGATGCTACGGACAGAAACCGTACATCGCCCTTTGCGTTTACCGGAAATAAGTTTGAGTTCCGTTCTGTCGGAAGCTCTGACTCCATCGGAAGCGCCAATATTACAATAAATACAATTGTTGCGGAAGCATTTGCGGAAGCAGCCGATGAACTTGAAGCAGCTGATGATGTTCAGACAAAGGTTCACGAGATTATTACAAGAAATCTTACCGAACACGAGCGTATAATATTCAATGGTGATGGCTATTCACAGCGCTGGATTGAAGAATCAAAACGTCGCGGTCTGCCTGAATTTAAGTCAATGGTGGATGCCGTAAGCACACTTACAACCGACAAGGCTGTAAAACTGTTTGAACGTTTCGGTATTTTTACAAAGGCAGAACTTGAGTCCCGTGCGGAAATTCTTTACGAAACATATTCAAAATCCTTGAATATTGAAGCACGTACAATGATAGAAATGGCTACAAGGGAGATCATTCCCGCAGTTTCATTCTACCAGGGTGAGCTTGCAAAAACCATTAACGAGATGATTCGTGCCGGCGTTCAGCCGATGGTGCAGTTGGGTCTTTTACATGATATTAATAAAGAGATGGCAGATCTTGATGTTGCATTGCTTGAGTTAAAACAGTTAAGATGTGATGCAGAGGCTATAACCGATGAAAAAGAAAAAGCATTCTTTTTCAAGGATTCGGTTGTTCCTGCAATGGATGCCCTCCGTGCGCCTGCTGACAGACTTGAGACATTGGTTGACAGATCTGTTTGGCCCTTCCCTACATATGAAGAGCTGATGTTTGAAGTGTAAATAACATGAAAACGGGACTAACCGTAGCATGTTAGAAATAAAAAACAAAAAATTTTTAAATAAGGAGGATTATTGTAATGTCATTAGTTACAACAACCGAAATGTTTAAGAAGGCATATGACGGCGGTTACGCAATCGGTGCTTTCAACGTTAACAACATGGAAATCGTTCAGGGTATTACAGAGGCTGCCGGAGAACTTAAGAGCCCTGTTATTCTTCAGGTTTCCAAGGGTGCTCGTGCATACGCTAACCACACATACCTTGTAAAGTTAGTTGAAGCTGCAGTTATCGAGAATCCTGAAATCCCCATCGCTCTTCACCTTGACCACGGCGACAGCTTCGAACTTTGTAAGTCTTGTATCGACGGCGGATTCACATCTGTTATGATTGATGCTTCTTCAAAGTCATTCGAAGACAACATCGCTCTTACAAAGCAGGTAGTTGAATATGCTCACGCTCACGGCGTAGTAGTAGAAGCAGAACTTGGTACTCTTGCAGGTATCGAAGACGAAGTAGTAGTAGAAGCAGGTCACGAAGCTTATACTCGTCCTGAAGAAGTTGAAGAATTTGTTGATAAGACAGGATGTGACTCTCTTGCAATCGCAATCGGAACATCACACGGTGCTTACAAGTTCACAGCTGCTCAGTGTACAAGAAATGAAGAAGGAATTCTTGTTCCTCCTCCCCTTCGTTTCGACGTTCTTGAAGAGTGCATCAAGAGACTTCCCGGTTTCCCTATCGTTCTTCACGGATCATCTTCAGTCCCTCAGGAATTCGTTAAGATGGTTAACCAGTACGGCGGAAATATGCCTGATGCTGTAGGTATTCCTGAAGCACAGCTTCGTGAAGCTGCTAAGCTTGCTGTATGTAAGATCAATATCGACTCAGATATCCGTCTTGCTATGACAGGTAACATCAGAAAGTACTTTGCTGAGAACCCTTCACACTTCGATCCCAGACAGTACCTTAAGCCCGCTCGTCAGGCTGTTAAGGATATGGTTGCTCACAAGATCGTTAATGTTCTTGGTTCAGACGGCAAGGCTTGATGATAAAATAGGATACTGTTTTACAGGCTTTATATAACCTTAAATAAGAATCGCCCGAGTCGGTGCTCGGGCGATTTTTTATTCAATAGGAAATTGCTTTCCTATTGAATAAATAACGCTCCGCGTGGATGCGCACCTCGCGAAGAGGAAATTAATGCTAAAGCCTACCGCTCGGACGCGAAGTGTGTGCAGTCACACACTTTGCTCTTCAATAGACAGATGCGAGGTGAGGTACATATTGTCGAATGGAAATATAAAAAGATTATTCTTTACTATTCGTTAATTATGATGCAATATAATGCATGAGAAGATTACAAAAGGAGGGTCATCAAAATGGATATTGCACAACTTGCGATGAGCATGTCTCAAATAAACACTATGAACAGTGTTGGAACTGCAGTTCTCAGCAAAGCAATGGATACCAATGAACAGATGGGTAGTGATATAGTAAAGATGATTGACCGCTCCGCAATGGAGTTGTCCGTCAATTCTAATATTGGTTCTAACTTCGATGTTTCCTGCTAGGAAAGATGTGAATGTTCCGCCGGTGTGTGCCTTGGCACACACTTTTGCTTTTTGAGCGTATACTTTTGCAAAAAAACTTTATTATATTTTTTAAAAAAGTACTTGCAAAATGTGAATTAATCCTATATACTAGCAAAGTGTCGCGGGAAGCGATGAACCATTGGGCTATCGCCAAACGGTAAGGCAACGGACTCTGACTCCGTCATTTTCAAGGTTCGAATCCTTGTAGCCCAGCTAAAACCCTTGATTGTATAATCAAGGGTTTTTTGTTTGACAGAAAATAGTTTTGAAATTTATATTTTTCAATTAATAAGTCTTGAATAAAGACTTCACCCGAAAGGACGGAAAAACAAAATGATTAAATTAGCAGAGCTTCAGGAATTGATTATTGAGAAGGAAGTAGAATTCGGTGTCTATCTGATTGAGGAAGGCGGCGATAAGCGGGAACAGGTTCTTCTTCCGAAAAAGCAGGTTCCTTCCGATAAAAAGCAGGGCGATAAAATTGAAGTGTTTGTATATCGCGATTCCAAGGACAGAATGATTGCTACAACTGCTGTGCCCAAAGTTACTCTTCACAAGGTTGCAAAACTCAGGGTTTCGGAAGTTGCATCCATTGGAGCTTTTCTTGATTGGGGATTGGAGAAAGATCTTCTTCTTCCTTATGCCGAACAGACGAAGAGAGTAAAAGAAGGAGAAGAAATTCTTGCGGCGGTATATATCGACAAGTCGGGACGTATTGCGGCAACAATGAAAGTGTATCCTTATCTTGAGATTGCGGCGGGTATTAAAAAGGATGACAAGGTAAGCGGAACCATATATGAGGTCAGCGATAACTTTGGAGCATTTGTTGCAATTGACGATAAATATCAGGGGCTTATTCCCAAGAAGGAGTTTTACGGACACGCTGAAATCGGGGATGTGGTTGAGGCAAGGGTGACGGCTGTCAGAGAAGACGGAAAAATAAATTTAAGCATCCGAGATAAATCATACATTCAGATTGAGGAAGATGCCGAACAGCTGTTGAAGATTATTAAGTCATATGACGGAGTTCTTCCGTTCACTGAAAAGGCTTCACCGGAAGTAATAAAACGTGAAACCGGAATGAGTAAAAATGAGTTTAAGAGAGCTGTTGGAAATCTCTACAAAAACAGACTTATTGAATTTACGGAGAATAACAAAATAAAGCTTGTATAAATTATTGTTCAAAACCATTTTATTATATTTATATCAAATCTATACTAATCAGACCGACTGATACATGGCATGTCGAACAGTTCGACCGGAAATGTGCAGTCGGTTTTATATATTTGGATTTGTTTGTCCGCTCTTTTGTTCAACTTCCCAAGCGTCAAAATGCACAAAAAAGATGAAAAAGATAAAATATTGCATAAAAGAATTTGTTTATCCTATGGAATTATTAAGTAATTTGTTATAAAATAAACGGGTATTGGATTGTTAATATGCGATTTTGTGCATTTTTTACTTGTGAAAAATGTCTAAAAATGAGGGAAGGTTATATGATTTCAAATCAGATTTTACAGGGAACAATTGATGGTCTTAAGGCGATAGCAAGAGTCGAATTATGTGTTGTGGATACGGAAGGCAAAGAAGTTGTATCAACAACCACTAATTTGAATGATGTATCCAGACAAGCAAGGGAATTCGCTTCTTCACCTGCAGATTCGCAGGAAATTCAGGGTTATTCATATTTTAAAATATATGATGCAAATCAGCCGGAATATATTCTTATTGCCTGCGGCACCGGTGAAGATGTGTATATGATCGGAAAGATGGTTGCTTTCCAGATTCAGAATTTGATTGTAGCTTATAAAGAGAGATTCGATAAAGATAATTTCATTAAGAACCTTCTTCTTGATAACCTTCTTTTGGTTGATATTTACAGTCGTGCCAAGAAGCTTCATATCGGAACCGATGCAAAGAGAGTTGCAATCGTAATCGAATCGGACGATCATCACGATTTCAATGTGCTTGAGGTTGTTCGTACTCATTACGGTTCAAATTCAAAGGACTTTATTACCGCCGTTGATGAAAGTGACGTTATTATTGTCAAGGAACTCGAAGAAAACGATTATTCAAAGGAAATTGAGAAGACGGCACGTGCCATAATTGCAACTTTGGAAAAAGAAGGAATCTCAAATGTTCATGTGGCATACGGAACGGTTATCGGTGAAATAAAAGAAGTCAGCCGCTCATATAAAGAAGCAAAAATGGCAATGGATGTAGGAAGAATTTTCTTCGAAGAAAGAGACATCGTTGCTTATTCCGAACTTGGAATAGGACGTCTTATTTATCAGCTTCCGCTTCCTCTTTGCAAATTATTCATTAAAGAAATCTTTGGCGGAAAGAGCCCCGATGACTTCGACGAGGAAACAATCGTTACAATTCAGAAGTTCTTTGAAAACAGTCTGAATGTTTCGGAAACTTCAAGGCAGCTTTATATACACAGAAACACTCTTGTATACAGACTGGACAAGCTTCAAAAAACTACAGGGCTTGACCTTCGCGTCTTCGAAGACGCAATCACGTTTAAGATTGCCCTTATGGTTGTAAAGTATATGAAATATATGGAAACTATGGAATAGTTTTGCGTTAGATGAATGGAGTGAAATAGGGAGTAAAATGGGTAGAAATAAACAAAAAATCATGGAAGACGACGAGGCAATCGTTGTAAGCCATGTGACAAAAAAATATCCGAATGCAACTTCTCCTGCATTGGATGATATAAGTTTTACAATTAAAAAAGGTGAATTCGTTTTTATTGTTGGCCCCTCCGGCTCGGGAAAGTCAACATTGATGAAACTTCTTTTAAGAGAACTTGTTCCTTCTAAGGGAACAATCTTTTCAATGAACTATGATTTAAAGAGAATTCGATACGGAAAGATTCCTAAATACAGAAGAAATATCGGCGTTGTATTCCAGGATTTCCGTCTTTTAAAAGACAGAAATGTGTACGAGAATGTAGCATTTGCACAGAGAATTGTTGAGAAGCCCGGTCGTGAAATCAAGAAGAATGTCCCCAAGGTTCTTTCAACAGTAGGACTCGCGGGTAAGTACAAAGCAAAGCCCGGAAACCTTTCCGGCGGCGAGCAGCAGAGAGTTGCAATTGCCAGAGCTTTGGTTAACAATCCTTCCATTATTCTTGCTGATGAACCTACAGGAAATTTGGATCCTGGAAATACCAATGACATTATGAGACTGCTTGAAGAAATTAACGAACAGGGAACAACCGTAATTGTTGTAACACACAACAAGGATATAGTTAATCTGATGCAGAAGCGCGTTATTACTCTCAGAAAGGGTGTTATTATAAGCGATCAGGAAATGGGGGTATACATCGATGAAGATTAGTACCTTCTTTTATACATTTTGGCAGGGAGTCAAAAATATTTTCAGAAACAAACTGTTTTCTCTTGCATCCATAGCAACAATCGGTTCCTGCCTGTTTTTGTTCGGTCTGTTTTATTCAATACTGACAAACTTTCAGCATGTTGTACGTACTGCTGAAGAAGGAGTGTGTGTCGTAGTATTTTTCGACGAGGACATAACGGATGACAGAATTAATGAAATAGAAAAAATGATTAGAAACCGTGTGGAAGTGTCGGATGTTCATTTTGTATCAGCCGAAGAAGCATGGGAAGGCTTTAAACAGGACTACTTGGGGGAGTACAGCGAAGGATTCCTTGAAAATCCTTTGGAAGGATCTGAAAACTTTGAAATATATCTTAATGATGTGTCGACGCAGACGTCACTTGTTTCATACCTTGAATCTGTGCCCGGTGTCAGAGAGGTAAAAAGGAGTGAACTTACTGCCATTACCCTTGACGGAGTAAACAAGCTTATCGGATATGTTTCAATCGGTATTATCGCCATTCTTCTTGCAGTATCCGTATTCCTTATCAGTAATACGGTAACAATAGGTATTTCGGTTCGCTCCGAGGAAATCAGCATCATGAAGTATGTCGGTGCAACCGATTATTTCACTCGAGCTCCTTTTGTAATTGAAGGCATACTTATCGGACTTATTGGGGCGGCGATACCTCTTGGAATAATATACGTGCTTTACAATAAGGCATTGGAGATGATTACCGACAAATTCAACGTACTTTCTTCTTTGCTGAATTTCCTTACGGTCAATGAGGTATTCAAAACACTGGTTCCCGTATCCTTGGTAATCGGTGTCGGAATCGGTTTCTTCGGAAGCTTTATAACTGTCAGAAAACATCTTAGAGTTTAATTCGGAGTATGAAATGAAAAAAGCAGTAAAAAGAATACTCGCACTTATACTTGCAATAAGCATTGTATTCGTTGTAACTCCGGATGCGAAGCAGACTGCAAGGGCGGCTATAACAAATGAAAGTATAAAACAAAAAGAATCTCAGCTTAAAGAGTCTCAGCAGATAAAGAAAGATCTTCAGAACACTATTTCTGATGCTAAGGCAATCAAGAAGAAACTGGAAGCACTCAAGAACGATGTAGCAGCTTATATTGCGGAAATTGATGCAAACCTTGAAGAAGTTCAGGGAAAGATTGAAACCCTTGATAGGCTGATTACGGAAAAAGAGGCCGAGATCGAGCAAATTACCCATGATTTGGAGGAAGCGATTGCAACTGAGGAAACTCAGTACCAGGCTATGAAGGATCATGTGAAATTTATGTACGAAAAGGGTGATACGCTATATATCGACATAATGCTTTCAGCTAAATCTTTCGGCGACTTCCTTACAAAAGCAGACTATATCAACAAACTGGAAGCTTACGATACAAAGCTTCTCGAAGAGTATACTGCAGCCAGAGAATGGACCGCGTTATGTAAGATAACTCTCGAAAGCGAAAAGGATGCTCTTGACGAAGCACGTGAGGCTCAGAAAAAGGAGCAGGCGACGCTCGAAACTCTTTTGGCAGAAAAAGAAACAGAACTTGCAAATTATAATCGTGACATTGCAAATAAAGAAGCTCAGATTTCCGAAGCGCAGGCAAAATATAACGAAGAAGTTGCTGTAATAAAAGAGCTTGAGAAATTGATTCAGGAAGAGAAACGTGCACTTGCCGCCCAAAATAATATCTTATACGATGGCGGAACATTTGCATGGCCATGTCCCTCATATACAAGAATTACGGATGAGTTTGGATACAGAACTGACCCTATTAACGGTTCGACATCATTCCACAGCGGTCTTGATATGGCAGCACCGGCAGGTTCGGATATCCTTGCAGCGTATGATGGCGTGGTTGTTGCCGCAACATACAACTGGTCGATGGGTAACTATATTATGATCGACCACGGAAACGGTATGTATACAATTTATATGCACGCAAGCAAGCTGTATGTATCATACGGAGCTGTTGTCAGCAGAGGCCAGACAATTGCCGCTGTAGGAACAACAGGACGTTCCACCGGTAATCACCTTCATTTTAGTGTTCGATTAAACGGTAACTATGTAAGCCCTTGGAATTATTTAAAGTAAATAAGAAAGAAGAACTGACATGGAACTTAAGAAAGAAAAAACCAAATCGTTTTGGATGGGTCTGTTTTCGGGCGGAATGGTTGTTGCATTGTTAATGACTGTATTATCATGCGGCATTATTATTTCGCAGGCAGTTTATTATAAATCAACTGTAAAGAACTTTACTAACGGATCATCACTTACTGCTTCTTCCGATTCAATAATCAACCGGGATGTTATTGAAAAGAGTGAAGAACTTGAAAATTATATCGATTCCAAATTTCTTTTTGAGGATGATATAGACAAGGAAGCTACACGAGAGATGATATATGCGGCAATTATGGACTCTCTCGGTGACAAATACACTGTATATTATACAAAAGAAGAACTTGCCGACATGCTTGAAGAGAGTGAAGGCGTTTATTACGGAATCGGCTCATATGTTCAGATTGACGAAAAGACTTCGCTTCCGATGCTGTCACAGATATTCCCGGATTCTCCTGCAGAGAAGGCCGGTCTGAGGAATGGTGACCTTGTATTTGCTGCGGATGGTGTTGAGCTGACAGGATATACTCTTTCCAATGCGGTTGCTCTTATTAAAGGTCCACAGTACACAGATGTTAACCTTACCGTATTGCGTAACGGAGAATACATTGAATTCACCGTTACACGTGATAAATGCGAATCACCTACGGTTTCCTATGAAATGAAGGAAGACAGTATTGGTTATATTAAGATTACTGAGTTTGAGGAGATAACATATACGCAGTTTGTTACTGCTTATGAAGATCTTCAGAATCAGGGTATGAAGGCTCTTGTAATCGATCTTAGAAGCAATCCGGGCGGAAACCTCAACACAGTTGTAGATATATGCGGCGAGATTTTACCAAAAGGGGTTATTACATATACACTGGACAAAAACGGCAAAAGACAGGACTACAACGGACAAGGGAAGAATGTTATCGATATCCCTATGGCAGTGTTGGTGAACGAGAACAGTGCCAGTGCCTCAGAACTTATGACCGGTGCTATCCGCGATTACGGAAAAGGAGTAATAATCGGAACAAATACATTCGGTAAGGGAATTGTGCAGAGTATATATCCTCTCAGTGACGGCAGCGGTATTAAAATTACAACAAGCCGTTACTATACGCCTAACGGTGAATGCATTCATGGCATAGGTATTGCTCCGGATATCGAAATAGAGTTTGATTCGGATCTTTATTACAGTGATAAAGCGATTGATAATCAGCTTGAAAAAGCAATAGATTATTTAAAGAAACAATAACTTGTGATTATCACTGCTGAATACAGCTTGATAATATAATAATTTTTTAGGGGGGTTATATGGACAAAAACAAAAAGGGGTTAAAATTTCAAATCATGTGTGTGGGAATGGTTATTATTCCCGTCTTGATTGCAGCAGTAACTATTACATTGTTTGCAAGATACCAGCTAAAGATTAATATTGCAGCAGGTATTGAGGAACAGCTTAAGGTAGCGGCATGCGGTGTTAAAGAGTATTTTGCATATGACATTGTCGCAAACGGAGAGGTTGATTATGACGAGTACGCCGATCATGAATATATGCTTTCTCTCGCCGATGAAGGCATAGAATTAACATTGTTCCGTGATGATACCCGCTTTCTTACTTCGTTAAAGAATGCGGACGGAAAGTATAACGAAGGAACTCAGGCATCGCCTGAGATATATGCTACCGTAAAAGGCGGATCTGATTTTGCAGACAGCAATGTTACCATAAACGGTGTAAAGTATATGGTATATTACGAGCCTATTTACGATGCTGACGGCAATTTCTGGGGAATGGCGTTTGCAGGAAAAAAGCAGGCAAAGATTGAAGAAGAGACTTCTAGAGTAGTAAAGAACCTTCTTTTTATTACAGGAGCAGTTGTCGTCATATTTGTTGCTCTTTCGTTAGTTACTGCGAAAATCACTACCAAGCCTATCAAGCGTGCCGTTCAATCTATGGAGGAACTGGCTGAAGGACAGCTTAATGCAGAGTTTATAAATGATTCATATATTTCTGAAATTAGGGAACTTATTAATTCGGGAGAAGAATTAAAGGAAAAACTTGGTATTATTATCGGAAATGCCAAATCAACAGCTTCAAGCCTTGGCAATTCAGTAGAGACCGTTGATGATCTTTCGAAGAACTCCGCCGAGGGAACCGTCCAGATTTCTCAGGCTGTTAATGAGCTTGCAACAACTGCTCAGAGCATGGCCGAAACAGTTCAGGATGCAAATGCGGAAGTTATCAGAATGGGTGATATTATAGATAATATTACCGGCGGTGTTTCCAACATGGTCGAAGTTTCGAAGGAAAGCTACGAAGCAAATATGAAGGCTGTTAAAGCAATGGATGTTCTTCAGGCTGCTTCTGACAAATCTGCGGATTCAATTGATGCAATCAGAACTCAGATTGTTGAAACAAGTAAAGCCATTGATGAAGTAAGTACAGCTGCTGAGGCTATTTCGTCAATTTCAGCGGAAACAAACCTTCTTGCGCTTAATGCTTCTATTGAAGCTGCTCGTGCCGGAGAAGCAGGAAAAGGATTTGCGGTAGTAGCAGAGAATATTAAGAAACTTGCAGAAGAATCAAACAAGAGTGCGGGACAAATTCAGGAAATTATAAATCACATTACTGCTCTTTCAGAGAAGTCTGTTTCAATGGCTAAGGAAGTTGGCGAAATTGTCGAAAACCAAAAGAGTGCACTTGCTGATGCATACAAAGAAATGGACGCTACAAAGGAAAGCGGTATAGCATTAAGAGAAGGTGTTCAGCAGGTTGGCGTTAAAGCCGATGAACTTGCAGAGATTAAGGAAGCCGTTCTTAATGATATTTCAGACTTATCAGCTATTTCAGAAGAAAATGCTGCATCCAGTGAAGAAGTCAGTGCTTCTGTGGAAAGCATCGCAAGCGCAGTGGACGGAACAAAAACGGAGTCTACTACGATGAAGAGTTATGCAGAGACTCTTGCAGATCAGATGGCATTCTTCAAATAAGTGATATTTATTGTAGACCGTTGCTTTTGCAACGGTCTCAGACTGTAGACAAAGTGATGCCGGAAACGATGTTTCCGGCACCTTTTTTGCTTTTATTTATCTTTTTTCTTCGAAATCAAAAGAAAAAGCCTATTTCTAGGCCATTCTTTCTTCCCATCTTTGCTGTATTCCAGCTA
>JAZRYK010000030.1:0-189766 GCA_045600725.1 Lachnospiraceae bacterium | reverse complement strand
CGATATGGGACACCATCGAAGGTTGCATTTACAAGTAGACGTCCCTTACCATACAGTTCTTTAATGTCATAAGGTACCTCTACATAAGCTGCATCCATATCTTCATTTTGTAAAATTATTGCTTCAAATTTTAGTTTCATAGAAAACCTCGCTTTTCTTAGTTGTGATTACCCATTTCCCAACATCATTTTGCAATAGATTCCTCACTTCGCAAAATCTTATCCATCGACTTTCCCTTTGAAAGCTCATCCACAAGCTTATCCAAGTATCGGATTTCCTGCATTAAAGGTTCTTCTATATTCTCTACCCTTATACCACAAATTACACCTTTGATTTGTTTTCTGTTAGGATTCGGTTTTGGCGCATTCAAAAAGAATTCTCCATAAGTTATTTCTGAAGTAAGTGCAAGATCGATAGTATCCTCATCATAACCTGTAAGCCATTTAGTTATTTTATATACTTCTTCTTTTTTTCTTCCTTTCCGTTCTGCTTTTGCTATAAGCATCGGAAATACTTTAGCGAATAGCATTTCATATATTTTTTCGTTTTTCATATCCGTTCTCCATGTACATACTTTTAAAAATTTGATCTTACCATCCGTACAAATTCAAATTCGTAATTCCGAAAACTGGAATTTAGCCCATATTCTCAAAATTCAACTTACTATTGATTCCATGAACATCATACCTCATCAACAAAACAAGTTACCAATTCTGTATATTTCTCAGGATACTCGAACCATGATAGATGAGCACTATTTTCCAGAATTTGCACAGTCCCGTTTTGTACATTTTTCTTAAACCATTCCTGCTCATAACTTCCACAAGTCATATCGTATTCTCCCACAATTAGTAATTGTGGTTTATCAATTTTACACAGATATTGCAGATAGTCACCGTAAAAATCTTCTGCTTCAAAAATCTTCTGTCGGAAAGAAATGTATTTACCCCAACATTCATCTGATACTTGTGGGTCAGAAATGTGCTCATTGATATATGCATTATATCTATCCGATTCAATGACATGACAAAATCGATCGAGACCATTATCAAACTCGATTGTCATCGCCTTCATAAATGCTTCCCTAGGCGAAATCGTATCTTTCAGAATTTCATCAACCAATTCCAATTGTACATTCATTTCTTTCTGCTCGTAATAGGGCTTGACCGCTAATGCAATTGCCCGTGCAGTATGAAACGCACTCCACATCGGACAATCATATATGACTGCATCAATACTGTCCGGATAACAGTGAGCATATATGAGGGCAAGCATCCCACCGAAAGAATGACCAAGAGGTATCCAGCTCTTAATATCAAGCGCTATCCTCATTTTTTCTATTAACTCCACATGGAAAAACACGCCTGCAACTTCGTCCTCCAGAATCGCATCCGAACGAAACACACCATATTGATCAAAACTAATAACATGAAATATTTTTCCAAGTTCTTTTGCTTGATAAGAATATGTCAGGCAACTTTCTCCCGGCCCGCCATGCAAATACACAATCGTTGGCTTGCCCCTGTCTCCATATTCCTCATAATATATATTCTTTTTATCTACCTTGATAAATGCCATATTGTTTCCTCCTATATTAGAAATCCCACATAAACTATATAATCAAGATTTGATAAACTACGCATTATTTACACAAGTTTCAAGTTCGATTATATTATCCCCCACGTCTTCCGGACAATGGGCATCGGAAGATGTAATAATTCGAACGTTCCATTTCTTCAAAACATGTAGCAATTTTTCATCCATTCCCAGTCCAGAAGTACCAGGACATCTTCTTGCAACTCCACTATTTTGATCAGCATACATCCCATTAGCAGATAATTCACGTGCTAATTCTTCATAATAATCTAAAAGGGAAAACGATGGTCTATGTCCAAATAATTTGATTGAATCAGGATGCCCTATTCCATCAAATAGCCCACTCTTTGCCAAAGATATAGAATCTTCAAAGTATCCGCGATATAGTCTATCAACATCAATCCCTTCCCAATGCTCCGCCTTGTGATCAAACGCAAAATCATCAACAAAGTGTATACTTCCAAGAAGAAAATCAAGCCCTTTGTCCTTAGTTAATTGTTCAATAAATCTCTCATACTCCTTAAAATAGCAAATTTCAAGACCAAATTTTATATCGACAGGATATTTCTTAGTTCTTACCTTATCAATCAGTTCGAAATACTCTATCATTTTGTGCTTACCAGAGCTTCTTTTGAACCATAAATCAACATATTCACTTTTAGTACACACCGACGAGTACATAGGAGTAAACTCCTCAAATATGTAGTTGTGCTCAAGCAGACGTATTTCGCTTAATTGCATTTTAACTGCCTGATCCACAAACTTCTCAATCCACTCTAACGTGTAATCGCCACGTTCGATATGAATGTGTCCATCAATCATTTATAATCACCTCATCGACAGTAAAATAGGAAGTTAATCGTTCTAAAGTTATCTTACCTTACATGATATATCGGACGCTAGCATTATTTATATTATTTGGACACAGTGTCCAAAACTTATTCCAAAACATAAATCGTATATAGACTAGCTACAATCATTCCATCTTCTTCCTTAACATCATCCAGTAATAAGCACTGGAATATCACTTCTTTTATATTATAAAGAGCCATAGCCTTCATATATGAAGAATCAGTCTCTGTAATTGTCATATCCACTGCATATTCGGCTCTGGCAGCTTCACATATACAATGTAGCCCCATAATGAATTTATTCGATAAAATAAGCCCATATGCGTCTTCACCTTTGTATTTCATCTTACATTTTTCTATTACATCCTTAGGAACAGAAAAATAACATTTTGCATCTTCGATTACACAGTCCCCATCATAAAAAGGTGCCACCTTCTTAACTCGTTTGAGTGCTCCCATATCAATAAGCATTCTATCCATGGCAGATTTTGTTCTGCAGAACTGAGGAGAACTGCCTGGCTTTCTTAGATCCAAATAAACATTATTCATAACTGTTGCCATTCCTGTTCTGTATTCTGATAGCCTAAGCAGATAATTAAGTACTTCCTTCAGCTTTTCCTCTGATATGATCGATTGATAGGATGTTTCATCTAAAACCATCTTTTCAAATGTCATTGGTGTAGCTCTACCTTTTTCAATTTCTTCCTGCATTACTTTTTTTACATCATTTAATGAATCCATAAATATCCTTTCCCTTTTTATGTTGGTCTGATTATCTTTCCAATTGCTCTTATATAATCAGCCATGATTACTACTATTTTCTTAACCAGAAATATTCCACCTATAAGACCTGCTACAATGGCATCAAGTGCAAATACTCCTATTTCGCCGGCAATTCCAAATCCTTTTGGAATCAGCAGCATTCTTAATTTTTGAAACCCAAATGGGAACCCCATAATAATCCAGTAGATGAAGTATTGAAATCCATCTTCGCTTTTGCAGATGTAGTAGCAGGTAATTCCCCATACAACGATGATTCCCAACTGAATTGTATTTGTTATTATTTTTATCATTCGCTATGATTCCTCTCCTGGATAAGGTGCCTCAAAGATCTTTATTCTTTCTCCAAGTGGTACTCCCTGATCTCGCATTTCACTACTTAATTTCATTCTTCGAGCATGCTCATAATCAAATTCTGACTTATATTCCGAATGTGTTTCAGTTCTAAAATCCTGAGCTTCATGATTCTTGAGAGTTGAATGTGCATTGTAAAGTGCTGTAATCAAATATGCCCTTATGTTACTAACCTCGGTATAATTATCCTTCAAACATTCTGCAACATACTGTAAATGCTCTTGTTTAAGCTTTAAGAACTGGCTTTTAACAAGCTGATAAGGATAATCCTGACCATTAACACGAACCGTCTTTCTTGGAACACATACAACATCACAAATAAGCTGATAAAGCTCATCATAACGTTCCCTTACTTCATGATCTCTGTGTCTCATTAGCTCATCATAATTAACATTCTCTTTTATGATTTGCATATATACATCACAGTCGTCCATCCCATCAGATCCCATCTGGCTTTCCTGTGAACTATGTATTTCACTAGATGGATAGGATTTGATAGAAGTATTTATATTAAAATAATTATTATTAGGATTTATATTTAAGGGATTATTATTATTGCCCCCATTACCGTTTGCACGGTTTCCGGTATCATGGTCTCCATTACACTGGTTTCCGTTTACCTGGTTTCCGATAGACTGGTTTCCGATACACCGGAAATCGGTATATAGGCGACCCCCTTGATTTTCCTGGGTTTCTTCTAAAGTTACCCCATCTGAATCTTCTTTTTTGCTATCATTTTTCTTGGCTGCTCTATCAAGATTCGTACTTGAAAGCTCACCTTTGGAATTGTAGTAAAAGGTATGAGGACCTTCTACAGGCTCATTTAATAACTCATATTCGTATGTAAAACTCTTCCCATTGGAATATGTATGCACATGTAAATAACCATTATTTTTAAGCTCATTCCAGGCACTATCAAAGGCAGCTTTTCCTTCTGGTACCATATTAAGGAATTCACTTTTGAGCCATTTCTTATCAGGCATTGTAATGTTGGACTGTATCACCAGATACAGCCCCTTTGCTTTTAATGAAATATTTTTATCACGCGTAACAGCATTTTGAACAACGGTATAACCTTGTTTGCTTCTGAAAAAACCATCAGCCATTACGTACACCTTCCTTCCATTTCTCCAAGAGCATTACAATTACCTGCTCTATATCATCATCAGTTGCATCTTCTTCAAAATAGCGACTGATAATATCCGACTTCATTGTATATTTGCGCTCCTTTTTCTTTTTATCCGTAAGAAGCATCCGGATTACCTCTAAGTTCAGGCTTTTCGATTCACCCAGTTCTCTAATCTTTTGAGCCTGGTCCTTGTTCATATTGACCTGAGTATCTTCAATAGCCACTAGGACAAGTTGCTGATCGTCTTCATCTAGATATGAAATCGATACTCCCTGAACTACTCCAAGCTTTCCAACATCCATCAAATCTAATAATTCATCCGATAAATACGAAAGCCGTAGCATCCTCTGGACTGTTTTACCGCTTTCTCCTGCAGCTTCACCCAGTTCATCATATGTAGCTGTAATTTTGCCTTTTTTCTTCTGCGCATCAAATTTTTGCCTATATGCCCTAACCTTACATGAAATGGGAATTTCTTTTCTTTGACTAAAATTTGCATCTACCATGCAGGTTGTAGCATCTTCATCATCCATTTCAACAACTACTGCCGGCATTTTCTCATAGCCCAATTTCATACAGGCCATGTGTCTTCTATGTCCAGATATAATCTGATAGCCACCTGAAGGATCACTTCTTACAACTGCAGCCTGTAAAACGCCATGCTCCCCAATGCTGGCAACAAGTTCTGCCATTTCATCATCATCTACCACCGGAAATGGATGATTTGGAAATTCATGCATTTCTGAAAGATTTATTTCTTCCACATGATATTTCTCATTTTGGACACTGTGTCCAAAACCCATATCTGTTGATGTATTAAATAAATCATCAAAGCTATGTACCTTTGACCTGGCTTTCTGACCACTTGACAACTTCTCACTCATGAAAGCACCTCCTCAGCCAAAGAATTGTATGCCATAGCTACCTTTCCATTTGGATCATGCTTAAAAATACTTACACCCTCTGCAGATGTTTCCGCAGCTCTTACAGATAACGGAATACTTTGCTCAAATATCCTTACATGATTGCCATATGCATCCTTTACTAGCTCCATAATTTCTTTTGCATAATTGGTTCTTCCATCCACCATAGTCATGAGTATCCCTTCAATTTCAAGATTAGGATTAATCTGCTTTCTAACCTTTGAAATCGTCCTTATAAGCTGTTCTAAGCCCTTCACCGGTAAATATGCCGCCTGCACCGGAATAAGCACGCTATCGGCACATGCAAAGGCATTTATTGTTATCATGCCAAGTGATGGCATGCAATCCAAAAGGACAAAATCATAAAATGGTGAAACCATAGTGATATAGTCTTTTAGAATTCTTTCCCTGTTCATAACATTTACGAGAGAAACTTCTATACCAGATAATTCAATGCTTGATGGCATCAAGTCAAAACCTTCTTCATGATGTAATATTCCTATTCCTGGTTCCAATTCTTCATCATCAATAAGCATTTCCATAATTGTTGCAAGAGTTACATCCAATTCATCCGGATTCTCAAATCCACATGCCTCTGTTGCATTAGCCTGTGGATCGGCATCAATTAATAGAACTTTGTACCCCTTACTGGCAAGCGCTCCTGCCAAACTAATTGAGGTGGTTGTCTTCGATGTACCACCCTTGTTATTTCCAATTGCGATTACTTTACTCATAGCCTCAAATCTCCTTTACTCTTCTACTTTTTTCTTTGGGTCAAAACTGACATCCATATACTGGCGAAAATATTTCTTGGTTCCTTTGTTTGCAAATACTTCAGATACGCTTCGAACTTCCAAGCTTCTGTTTCTTTCAATCACGCGTCTCATTCGCTTGATTTCATTTGTTGTTCCCTGCAGCCTGATCTTTACCATCTCATCAATCCCTCCTTTAGGCTCGTCCCACCTTATAGAGGCTATGTGAAAATCATCGCATGCTCCTATCGCTGTAATATTCATTGGATTACTCCTTCCGTACTAAATTGACTGTTCCCAAATGTGCTATTTGTTGGACTAAGAAATCCTCTCAAAGGCGCATAAAAAGGGCGTTCCGAGTTGTTTCGAAACGCCCTTTGTGGTATCTGAGATTTAGACTCTGATATTTTTGTTGGACTGCTATCAAAAATGCATTATGTTGCATTATGATGTACCATTGCAAAAAAATTCGTTGGACAAATGTTGGACTTTAGCTTTTTTTATGGACTAAAATCCGGTCTCAATCTCAATAATATTTAATTGAAAATCAGCTTATTAATCAGCAAATAAATTACGTTTACGCTCTATCATTTCATCGATTTTATCGATATATAGGGCAACATCCTTCACATTATCACATCGCTCAATTCTGCCATCGCCATAGACTCTCTTGGTAACAGTTCCGGCTCCACACGCGATTATGGTTTGCACCTCCTCCATAATAAGCACATTGTATATTCCGTACTTGCCTTCCGAAGCAAAGCCAATATTTTCAAGATTTCCTGACATATTCTTCTGACGGTACAGATAATATGGACTGAGCCCCAATTCCTTTGCACCCCTTGCAGCAATATCCATTGTCGCATCAGTGTTGTTCAGTGTGGTTTTTCCGTTCTTCTTTATCCAGTCCGAAAGCTTTGATGCACGCTTTATGGCAAGGGAATGAACTGTAAGAGAATCAGGTTTCAGAGTGCGCACCATTTCCATTGTTTTCGTTACCTCTTCTTCGCCTTCACCCGGAAGTCCCAAAATCAAATCCATATTTATATTGTCAAAACCAAGTTTTCTGGCAATAGGATATATATTGAGAAGCTGTTTTACACTCGCACGTCGCCCAATAAAATCCAACGTCTCCTGATTGAAGGTCTGTGGATTTATTGAAATACGTGTAACCCCCATTTCCTTTAGAACCTTAAGCTTTTCCTCTGTAATTGAATCTGCTCTTCCTGCTTCCACGGTAAATTCAAGAATTTTACTCATATCAAACAGGTCATAGAGCTTACCAATCAGCTTCCTTATCTGCTCCGGTTCCAATGTTGTCGGAGTTCCGCCTCCGATATATATCGTATCAAGAATTTTTCCCTTCATTGCAGCAGCCGTGAATTCCAATTCTTTTATAACTGCATCAAGATACGCCTCTACTGTTTCCTTATATTTGCTTATAGGGTAAGAAGTAAACGAACAGTACAAACAAGTTGTCGGACAAAAGGGAATACCTATGTAAAGGCTGTATCCATTTTCTTTGTGTATACAGTCAAGAATCCTCTTTTCTCGTTTTGCGATATCAAGTGCCAGTTCTGCCTTCTCCTGTGCAGTACAGCGAACATCCAGGTAGTAGTTCATTATTTCTTCATCACTCATCCCCTCTTCAAGTCTTTGAAGGGCGAGTTTTGTAGGCCTGATTCCGTTTAATGTTCCCCAGGGCAGTTTCTTTCCCGTCAATTCACAAAGCAGTTTATATATCCAGTTTCCGAAGGAAGACTTATCATCACCCGAGGGATTCCCCGAAAACATATAATAATTGTCTTCAATGCGCACCTTGGCCGGCATACTTTCATCATCTTCTTTTTCAAATTCCACTTCTGCGAAATATCCGGCTTCTTCAGCTTTAACCAGCAATTCTTCCCTGCATCCCGGGAATACAAGCTGCCATGAATAATCTGTATAAAATGACTGAAAAACAAACAGCGTCGCATATCCGAATTTTTCATGACAAATTTTCAAGTATCGTGTTTCGAGTTCCATTGTAATTACATTTAATCCTATCGTTAAAAATACCCCGCTACCCATCAAGCAGCGGGGGTAAAAATGTTATTCTGCAAAAAACGGATTCGTTCTTTTTTCGAATCCTATGGTGGTATCTTCTCCATGACCCGGATATACTTTTGTATCATCGGGAAGAACAAACAATTTCTCTTTTACCGAATCAAAGAGTTTTCTCTCACTTCCTGTTGGAAAATCCGTTCTTCCTATACTTCCCTGGAAAAGAGTATCTCCCGAGACGAGGATTCCTGCTTCTTCAACGTAAAAAGCACAGCTTCCCTGCGTGTGACCCGGAGTATGAATGCACTTGATAGTGATATCACAAAGATTAACCGTTTCACTGTCTCTTAACCAGTAGTCGGCAATAAGTTCCTGAGGTCGTCCAAACTGCTCGGAAATATTCATTCTTGAATTGGCAAGAAGGTCTTTTTCTTCTTCGTAAGCATACAAATCGCATTCTGCAAGCTGTTTTAACTTCTTTACGCCTAAAATATGATCAAAATGACCATGTGTAAGCATAATAGCTTTTACGATAAAGCCTTTGTCCTTTAATCCGTTGTAAACGTAATCACCGGCATCACCCGGATCGATAATAACACAGTCAGCTTCTCCTGCCCTGTACAGGAAATAACAATTTGTTCTGTTAGAGCCGAGTGCAATTCGTCCAATCTTTATATCAGCCATAAATCTATCCTTTTGTTCTTTCAATATCAACAACGCTGGTAACATTTCTCAGTTTCTCTATAACACTTGCAAGTTCTCCTTTTGATTCGACCTCGAACGAAGTATTAAGAGTTACCATACCCTGCTTGCTGGTTCTGGTACTTAAGTTAATTATACTTATATTATTTTCGGTAAATACTCTTGTAATGTCGGCAAGAAATCCTCTTCGATCGGTTGCGTAAATCATAACCTCCGCACTAAATTTACCCGAAATAGCGGTATCGTCCTGCCACTCGGCTTCAATGATTCGATTTCTGTCATGGTCACTTAATGAGGCCAGGTTTACGCAATCGCTTCTGTGAATTGAAATACCTCGTCCTCTGGTAACAAAACCCACAATCTCATCACCGGGTATAGGAGAACAGCACTTGGAAAAACGAACTGCCAAATCGTCAATTCCTTTTACAACGATTCCGGTTTTTGACGTGCTTTTAGGTTTTATCTTTTGAACGCTTTCGTTAACTTCTTCAAGAATCTCCTCATCAGTCATCTGCTTTCTGTGATCGATTTCGTATAATTCCTCAAGACGGTTAACAATCTGTCCCTCTTTTACTGCCCCGTGACCGATAGCCGCATAAATGGCATCCCAGTCATGGAAACCATATTTTTTAAGAACGGCATCCTTATATTCCGGCTTCGAAATATTCGAAAGGTTTATACTCTTTGCTTTACAGTACTGTAAAATCAGTTCTTTGCCTCGAATAATATTTTCGTCCTTAAGTTCCTGTCTGAACCACTGTGAAATTTTGTTTCTGGCCTGGCTTGATTTGACAATATTTAACCAGTCGCGGCTGGGACCTTTTGAATTTTGCGAAGTAATAATTTCAATTCGGTCACCGTTACTAATCTGATATGTGATAGGAACAAGCTGTCCGTTGACTCTGGCACCAACCATTCTGTTTCCGACTGCCGAATGAATTGCGTATGCAAAGTCAACCGGAGTTGAACCTGCCGGGAGGTTTTTAACTTCACCGGTGGGAGTAAAACAATAAACATTGTCCGAAAACATATCAAGGTCGGATTTAAGAACCTCCATAAATTCCTTGTTGTCGGACATATCTTTTTGCCATTCAAGTATCTGTCTTAACCAGGCAAGTTTTTCCTCGCCCTGCGCATCCGGACGTTTGCCGTCAGAAACTTCTTTATATTTCCAGTGAGCAGCAATACCGTATTCGGCCGCCTTATGCATCTCCACTGTTCTGATCTGGATTTCAAAGGGTTGTCCGCTCGATCCGATCAGTGTTGTATGAAGTGACTGATACATGTTTGCCTTGGGCATGGCAATATAATCTTTAAATCGTCCGGGAATCGGCTTATATATCGAATGAATAATTCCCAACGCACCGTAACAGTCACGAATGGAATTAACGATAATGCGCACCGCAAACAAGTCATAAATCTGATCGATGGTTTTGTTCTGATTAACCATCTTCTTGTATATACTGAAGTAATGCTTAACTCGGCCGTCTATCTTCGCTTCAATTCCGGCATTAAAGATATGGGCACTTACTTCATTTACGATTCCCTGAATGTATTTTTCACGTTCAGCCTTACGAAGACCAATCTGCCTGGTAAGATCATCATAAACTTCAGGATGTAAATATTTCAGAGAAAGGTCATCCAGTTCAACCTTAACTTTGGAAATACCGAGTCTGTCGGCAATAGGAGAATAAATGTCAAGGGTCTCCTGTGCTATGCGCTGTTGCTTTTCAGGCGCCATATGGAACAGGGTTCTCATATTGTGAAGTCTGTCGGCAAGCTTAATCATAATTACTCGGATATCCTTTGCCATTGCCAAAAACATCTTACGAAGATTTTCTGCCTGTACTTCAATTTTGTCCTTAGGGGTTGACTCGTTTACATGTGAGTCATTTATAGTAAAATGCTGGAGTTTTGTAACACCGTCGACAAGAAGAGCAACCTCTTCTCCGAAAAGTTTTCCGATTTCTTCTTTTGTAAGTATTGTGTCTTCAACGACATCGTGAAGAATACCCGCTACGATAGTTTCTTTATCAAGTTCAAGATCTGCCAGAATAATGGCAACATTAAGGGGATGAACAATATAAGGCTCACCGGATTTTCTTACCTGTCCGTGATGAGCCTCATCTGCAACTCTGAAGGCCCGCGCAATCATTGTAAGATCATCCGATGGGTGATATTTTTTCACACGACTAATTAAGTCCTCATAAAGTACCTCAGGGCTTAAAAATTCTTCCAAAGATTCAATTCTTCCATCGTCAATGACGAATTCAGTATCTTTTCCGGGTTCCATTCAGTCTGTTTCCTTTTATTATATTTTTATTTTCCTTCGTAGGTAATTGCTGAGAATAAAGGAATATTACCAAGTTTTTCCTTGCCGTTAAGTCCTGCAAGTTCCATAAGAACAACAACCCCAACAACCTCTCCTCCAAGAGATTCAACAAGCTTAACCATAGCTTCCGTGGTACCGCCTGTCGCAATCAAATCATCAACAATGAGAATCTTCTGGCCGGGAGCAATTGCATCCTTGTGCATTTCAATTGTGGCTGTGCCGTACTCAAGGTCATAGGTCATTTCAACAGTTTCTCTCGGAAGCTTACCCTTCTTTCTGATAAGCACCATAGGTTTTTTGTTGATATATGCTATAGGTGTTCCGAAAATAAAGCCTCGTGATTCCGGACCGACAACAACATCATAGTCAAGGTCCTTAACCAGATCATTCATTGTATTGATTGCAAGATTCAATCCGTCGGCATCCTGAAGTACACTCGTTACATCTCTGAAAATGATACCGGGTTCAGGAAAATCCGGAATGCTCTTTACATATTCTTCAAGCTTTTTCATACTCGAAACCCTCCACATTATTGTTTATATAGTTACGGATTTGTAACTTCATATTTCACATAATTGATAATTATATATTTAATTGTCTGGCAAGTAAAGACGAAATCAGACAAAAAAACATGGGTATGATTATTCTCAATTATGCATTATACTTATATCTATGAAAAAATTACTTATTTATTTAAAAAACTACAAAAAAGAGTGTGTTATAGCACCCAGCTTTAAAATGCTGGAAGCACTCTTCGAGCTTTTTGTCCCTTATGTAATGACAATCATTATTGACCAAGGAATAAAAGGAAGCGATACCGGTATTGTTGCCAGGTACGGTGTTGTTCTTGTTCTTCTCGGTCTCATCGGACTTGCCTGCTCTCTTACTGCTCAGTTTTTCGCTGCCAAGGCAGCGGTAGGCTTTGCTAAGGGCTTAAGGAGCGCCCTGTACAAAAAGATATTGGGCTTTTCCTATGAAAATATTGATACTCTCGGACAAAACTCTCTGATAACCCGAATCACAAACGATATTAATCAGGTTCAGAACGGCGTAAATATGGTGCTTCGCCTTCTTCTTCGTTCACCCTTCATCGTATTCGGTGCAATGATTATGGCCTTTACTATAAACGTGAAGGCAGCACTGATTTTCGTTGTGATGATTCCTCTCCTTTTTATAGCGGTTTTTGTTGTCACACTTGTCACAATACCTATGTACAAAAAGATTCAAAAATCATTGGACGTACTGACAGGACATATTCGTGAGAACTTATCAGGCGCCCGTGTTGTCAGAGCCTTTAATGCGGGAGAACGTGAAAAAGAAAGCTTTTATAAGGATAATGAGCATTTCTATCATGCATCGATTGTCACATCACGTATTTCTGCGTTGCTAAACCCTGCAACAGTTATCATCGTCAATGCATCAATGCTTATTCTTATTGTACGCGGTGCTTCTCTCGTTGACAGTAATGTACTTACAAGCGGCCAGGTTTACGCTCTTGTTAATTATATGTCACAGATTCTTGTTGAGCTCGTAAAGTTTGCAAATCTTATGATTACAATTAACAAGTCTCTTGCTTCCGCTTCCAGAATTTCAGAAATGATGGATCTTGAAAACGCACTTAAAGATGATGGAACCATTGATGCTTCCACTCTTAATGAGACTGAAAATATCCTTGAATTTGAAAACGTTTCCTTCGCATACCCCGGAAGTGAAAAATATTTTGTTGAAGGAGTTAATTTCAAGATTAAAAAGGGCTTAACCGTCGGCATCATCGGTGGTACAGGCTCCGGAAAAACAACCCTCGCCAATCTGATAATGCGTTTCTATGATATTCAGGAAGGCAGTATCCTGTTTAACGGTGAAAACATAAAGAATCTTTCGGTAGAATCCTTCCGTAATCAGTTTGCTCTTGTTCCTCAGAAAGCTCAGCTCTTCTCCGGATCCCTCCGTGATAACCTGCTTTTGGCAAATCCCGGTGCAACGGATGAAGAAATGCTTGAGGCCATACACCTTGCCGAAGCTGAAAATGTAGTTTTTGCCAAAGGAGAAGGACTTGATATGCAGATAAAGGAAGGTGCTGCAAACCTAAGCGGAGGTCAGCGTCAGCGTCTTACCATCGCACGGGCACTTGTCAGAAAATCACCGATACTTATTCTTGATGATTCGTCAAGCGCTCTCGACTATGCAACCGATTCCAGACTCAGAGCGAATTTAAAAACTCTTAAAGATAAAACTGTATTTATTATTTCCCAGCGAGTTATCTCCGTTAAAAATGCCGATATGATTCTGGTTATGGATGAAGGTGAACCAGTGGGAATCGGAACGCATGACGAACTATACAAAAACTGTTCTGTTTACCGCGAAATATGCGATTCACAGGATACCGGCGAGGAGGAAAGCTTATGAAAAATAAAATGATTTACAAAAGAATTTTCAAGCTCATTAAGCCTTATGCCATCTTCGTGCTTGTTTCACTGCTTCTTGCGGTGGCAAATGTTGTTTCCGCATTAGTACTGCCTATATTAACCGGTAACGCAATCGATGAAATGATTGGCCCCGGCAGTGTCAATTTCGATGAAATTATGTCAATTATGACTTATTTTCTCATTGCATTTGCAATCAATTCCGTAAGTGTTTGGCTTATGACTCTTATAAATAACCGCATAACCTTCCGCGTTGTCCGTGATTTAAGAAAAGAAATGTTTACCAAAATTCACAAAGTCCCCGTTTCCTGCATCGATTCACTCGGTCACGGTGATTTATTAAGCCGTGTAATCTCAGATGTTGAACGACTTTCGGATGGTCTTCTTCTTGGATTCACACAATTGTTTACCGGCATACTGACAATCGTCGGAACACTTATATTTATGATAAGAGTCAATGTCTGGATTGCAATTGTAGTTATTGTTCTTACTCCGGTTTCATTGTTTGCTGCGTCATTTATTTCTAAAAGAACATATAAATATTTCCAGACTCAGGCTAAGCTCCAGGGTGGACTCACGACCTTCATCAATGAAACCATCGGTTCCGTTCGTGTAGTCAAAGCTTTCGGTGCCGAAACCCGTGAAGGAAAAACCTTTGACGACAAAAACAGTGAATTTGCAAAAGCAAACCTTAAGGCGCTCTTCTTCTCTTCGCTTACTAACCCTGTAACACGTTTTGTCAACGGACTGGTGTATGCCGGTGTCGGTATTTTCGGAGCACTACTGTGTATAGAAAGTGTAAGTTCTTCTTTGGGAATTAAAGAAGTAATGACCATAGGAACGCTCTCCTGCTTCTTAAGCTATGCCAACCAGTATACAAAGCCCTTTAATGAAATTTCCGGAGTAATAACGGAGTTCCAGAATGCACTTGCTTGCGCCGGCAGAATATTTGAGTTCCTCGATAAGGAAGAATTTGTTGATGTTGAAGGTGACGTCGTGGAAAGTCCCGAAATCACAGGTGAAATCGAAATCAAAGATCTCGCATTCAGTTACGATAAATCCAAGAAACTTCTTTATGATATTTCCTTTAAGGTTCCGAAGGGAAGCCACATTGCCATCGTCGGTCCTACAGGATGCGGAAAAACAACCTTTATCAATCTGCTTATGAGATTTTTTGAACCTGATGGCGGTGACATTCTTTTTGACAATGTATCATCGAAACGTCTTCACAAAAAGGATATCCGTTCAAATATAGGTATGGTTCTGCAGGAAACCTGGTTAAAATCCGGAACCATTGCTGACAATATTGCTTACGGAAAACCTAATGCAACCCGTGAGGAAATAATTGAGGCAGCAAAAAAATGTCATGCCCACGGTTTTATCTCACGACTTGAAAACGGATATGACACTGTTCTGGCAGCAGACGGCGGAAGCCTCTCCGCAGGTCAAAAACAGCTTTTATGTATAGCTCGTGTAATGCTCTCAATTCCGCCCATACTTATTCTTGATGAAGCAACCTCGTCCATTGATACGCGAACCGAACACTATATTACCGAAGCTTTCCGGACACTTATGGAAGGAAGAACAAGTTTCATCGTTGCCCACAGACTGTCGACCATTCGAAACTGTGACCTGATTCTTGTTATGAAAGACGGAAACATTATTGAGCAGGGAAATCACGAAGAATTACTCAATAAACAAGGTTTCTACTATCAGATGCTTACCTCAAAATAATATCAAAAACCCGCCGATTCCTGAAACGATATTCCATAATTCATAACGTTTCAGCAAACCGACGGGTTTATTTTGTCCTATTCATCTATGCTTTATTTTTCACCGATCTGTTATTCCAAGTTCTGTTTTTCAAGCCACGAGAAAATTGAAATATAAAAACCTTCTCTGTCATCTTCTGTCGAATTAAATATTTCATGCTTTGCTTCCGGGAAAATGACTGTCTCTGTAGTTTTAACCGCCTCTTCAAACAGGCGGTGGCCCTCATTGTCTACCAAAGAATCCATTCCTGCTTCAAGCATAAGCACCGGAATATTTATTTTCGAAAGATTCTTAACAGCCGACTTTGTAGCCTTAATAGAAGCTCTTGTCCAGGCATATGTACCACCAAAGGTCTTATATTCATCGTGAGCCGCCCGCTTATCCTGTATAAACCAAAATCTTTCTTTTGATTTCATACTGCTTCTTTCAAACCAGTCGCCCGGATTAAAGGAGCCCTGCCCCGGAACAAACTTTTTATCCCAGGGTAAAACATTTGTAACTGTCATTACCAGTTTTGTCACCCATTCCGGATATCCTTTAAATTGCATTTTAATCATTGGACTTGATAAAACAGCTGCGTCAAATATATCCGGATATTTTTCCAAAAACAATGTTCCGATGCATCCTCCCATGGAATGAGCAAAAAGAATAAGTTTCAAATCATTTTTGGCAGGAATAACCTTTTTATTTATAAATGTATAAAAATCCTCCACATATAAATCGTAATCTTTCACGTAAACCTTCGACACATCATCCAAATCTTCTCTCGAAGAAAAACCATGTCCTCTGTGCTCACAAAAGAAAACGCTGTAGCCTGCACGGTAAATATTCCAAGCAACCTCATAGTATTTGGGGAAGGACTCACAAAAGCCGTGTGAAATAACCACATTGGCTTTCGCATCCGGATTGATTCCTATATAATAATGAATCTTTATCCCCTCCGCAGTATCCACATATCCTTCTTCAAGTGTAGATATCCACTCTTTTTCTATCTTTTTGATTTGTTCCCTGAAATCATCTTCACCAAGAAAAAAATTATTTTCTTTCCAGTTCTGTATCATTGCAACGCCTCTATTCTTCTGCAATTTTAATCGCTAAATCAGGATAATTTCCGATTATTGACGTAACTCCGGCTTTTATACAAAAACGAATTTGTTCCTCTGAATTAACCGTCCAAACATTGATGTCAATTCCCAAGCGCTTACATTCGTCGCAAAATCCCGGATATTGAAGATTGTAGAAAGCAGGATGCAATGCCTCCGCACCATGTTTTTTTGCATATTCAGGCATTTCAACAGGGCCATCCGCATACAAAAATCCGCATACCGCATCAGGTTTTAACGCTTTTATCTTCTTAACGGAATAATGATTGAAGGACGAATAAATAACCCTGTCTTCCATATCCGTTTCCTTCGCCAGCGCAAGTATTTTTTCTTCTATATCATAGAAGA
Source organism: Lachnospiraceae bacterium (assembly GCA_045600725.1). Classification (GTDB taxonomy): domain Bacteria; phylum Bacillota; class Clostridia; order Lachnospirales; family Lachnospiraceae; genus UBA1258. The sequence continues at coordinate 172,657 of JAZRYK010000030.1, read as the reverse complement.
AAACACCTGTCTTTAACTCTATGTTTATGATTTTATCTGTGGGCTTAAATAATTCGAAGACTTCACGCATTGTTGGTATATCAATCTTATCGTACTCCGGATACATTTTTTCACCCTGTATCTTTTTCTTTGTTTTAGGATTGATAACATTCTGATAATTGTAGTCAAACTGCCTCAGTTCTTCCAGCGTATAATCTCTCACGTTTCCGGAGCCGTTAGAAGTTCTGTCAATTGTTTCATCATGAATTACAACAATCTCTCCGTCTTTTGTAAGCTGAATATCAAGTTCAACACCGTCCGCGCCCATTTCTATGGCCTTCCTAAATGCCGGAATCGTATTCTCAGGTGCGTATCCGCTTGCCCCTCTATGGCCCAGAACTTTAACCTTCCTGCTCATTTAGCGCGCCCTCTTTCTTTCTTATATCAAAATATGTTCTCAAAATGGATGCAATTGCAAATACAATACTGATCCCGTAATAAATCCATGCAAGAATAACAAGTTCATAAAAATACGATACTCTTGAAACGACAAAACATCCTAAAGCCAACATTGTGAAAATAATATTAAGATTGTTTCTTATGTGATAAGAAGTACTTTCCATACTCTCTGCCACACCAAACAATGCATGACCCATAGGAATTACCGTAAAGGCAAGGCAAAAGAAGTACAGGGCATATTCACATCTGAATCTTAAATTACCGTTTAGTGCAAAGGGCATAAACTTTTCGGTCAAATACAAAAGAAGTCCCACCACAGATGAGGGAATTATTTTATCAAAATGATTATATGCTTTAGAAGTCTTCTCATATTTTCCTGATTTAAGATACATCCCGGCACCCAGAATCAAAAGAACAAACCCCGCTGCATTTGACAGAATGTCTATCTGCAATTTGCTTCCCACCACATGATTTATAACCATATCAACAGTGAGCGGTGCTTCAGTTCTGAATTCCTGAAATGCGGGAAAAGAAATGATTCCAAACCTGATATCCAAAAGCAGCAAAGCAAATCCGATAAGCATTAACAATTGTTTTCTCATAATAATCTCCATTTTCACCTTCATATACAAAGCGAACCATAAACAGTATTTTTATTATAACGCATTTTTTATATAAAACAAAATATCTCCGTCCACTTTCGTAAACGGAGATATATCTCAATTATCTATATTCATATCAAAAATTTATAATCAATCCTTGATATCCTTCTTTAAACCGCTTTCTTCTTCAGAAAGAATCGAATACGCAATATTTGTAGCATGGTCTCCGACTCTTTCAAGCCCTGAAACTATATCTGAGAATATCATGCCGGCTTCGGGTGTACACTCATTCTTTGTAAGTCGTTTTACATGATTTGCCTGATACTGTCTCTCAAGCTCGTCGATTTCTTCCTCAAGTTTCTCTATTGTGTCGATTTTTTCAGTCTTTCCCGATGTAAAGGTTTCAATTGAAAATCTGTAAAGATCGTTAACCTTATCAAGCATTATTCCAAGCTCTTTCTGAGCATCCTTTGAAAGGCCGACTCCGGTTTCAATTCTCTGCTTGGCAGCGTCAGCGATATTCTCTGCATGATCACCGATACGTTCAATGTCATTAACTACATGGAACAATCCACCAATACTCTTTAAGTCTTCAATAGGAAGTGTCATCTGATTGATTTTAACCAGATAATTTGTTATCGCATGATTAAGAAAGTTAATATTTTCCTCAACCTTATATACCTCTTCAATATCGTCTGTATCAAGAGTAATAAGTGCGTTCATGGCTCTGTTAAGATTTTCGCCCGCAAGGCTTGCCATTCTGTCCACTTCGTTTATAACTTCGACCACAGCAGTCGCGGGGTTAAATACAACACGGTCACCGATATATTTAAGCTGGAATGATTCTCTGTAACCAACCTTTTTATCCTCGCCCGGGATAATCTTCTTTGTAAGATTAACAAGAGGGGTAATGAAGGGTGTCATAATGATTACCTGAATAACCTTTATAAACAAATGTGAGAAGGCAACGATACGACCGGGGTCATCTCCTGCCATCATCCCCATAACTTTTACGAACAGTTCTACATCAAATGTAAAGAAAATATACATAAAGATGGAGCCTATTACATTAAACAAAAGATGAATAAGGGCTGCTCTCTTCGCATCTTTTTTACCTGTGAGTGAAGCAAGTATAGCCGAAGTACATGCTCCAATGTTACATCCAAGTGTAATAAACATACACATTTCAAGGCTCATAAGACCCTGACTGGCCATTAGTACCATAATGGAAACGGTAACGGAAGAACTTTGAATCAGTGCGGTAAGAACTGTGCCCAGAAGAACACCGAAAAGCGGATTTTTAATGGATGTAAACAAATCCATCATTTCCTGAGATTCCTTAAGGGTTCCCATTGCCCCGGACATTGTACTTAATCCGGTAAAAAGCACGCCGAAACCGACAATAATTTCAGCAAACATTTTTACCTTCTGTTTCTTGGAAAACATCATTACAAGAATGCCGCCAAGAAGAATAATCGGTGCAATTTTTTCAAGCTTGAAAGATACCAGCAACGCAGTGACGGTAGTACCGATATTGGAACCGAAAATAACACCCGCAGCCTGATAAAGATTCATCAGCCCTGAGTTTACAAAGCTGACAACCATTACAGTACAGGTTGATGAGGACTGAATAACCGCGGTAAAGAACAAACCGACAAATATTCCCATAATACGATTTGTTGTCAATCGCTCGAGAATTCCTCTCAATTTGTCACCGGCAAAGGCTTCGATACTGTTGCTCATGATATTCATACCAAAAAGAAACAGGCCAAGGCCTCCGCAAATTCCCAAAATAACGCTGGCTGACATTTAGTCACCTCCGAAAACTTGGCATTTGCCAAAGTATTTGTAAATTGCACGTTTCGTGTTCTATAGTAACAAAAAAAACCGCTCTCTTTCAAGAGTGGCTTTTACTTAAATTGTAAACTTATTCTTCCGCGATATGGTCAGATTGCATAATCTTTCTTCCCAACATGGCTTCTGCCGCACTGACATCGCCTCTTTTTATCTTTTCCCGGATTCTTGAAGAAGAAATGTCCTCTCCTTCAAATTGTTCTTTTTCAATCACAACCGCCTTTATTCCAAGTTCATCCGACAGGGAATAAATCGTCTCAATATTTCCCTTGCCATTCCTTGCAAAGGAAAGATCCGGACCGCAATATACTTCTTTTACGTGAAGTCTTTTAACCAAAATATCTCTCACAAAATCCTCCGGGCTTACCGCAGCGCTTTCCTTATCGAGATAATACTCAACAAGATAATCCACCCCAAGGTTTTCAAATATTTTTCTTCTTTCTTCTTCAGAATAAATATAGGCTTCATTAAATGATACGGTAGATGCGAATGAAAAAGTGAAGACCAACGACTTCAGATTTCCTTCCGCACTGACCATTTTTTCCAACAGATGTGTATGTCCGCGATGAACACCGTCAAATTTACCGATAACCGCCCTTGTGTACACGCCTTCCGGCAGGTTAGTTTTACCGTCTGTTATAATCATGCTGATATTCACACTTTCTCCATAAACATTTTATAGGGTTTATATACCTGTTCTTCCTTGTTGTATGAAAAAACACCGACAAAAACACCTTCATCATTACAGATGCGCACCTTTTCACCGTCCTGAGGCTCATAGGTCTCATTAAGTTCGCATGGCTTCATTTTATTTCCGTTATCGATAAGCTTTCTGAATTCCTTCTTGACATGCAGTCGCGGAAGCTCCTCAAAAACTGTTTCTGTAGGAATAACTGCCTCCGAAAGTTTACCTTCATTTTTAAGCTGCTCCAAATCGGCCAGTTTCAGAGCCTTTTCAATTCTGAATCCTGTAGTTTCGGTACGAACCAGGCTTGTCATTACAGCCAATTCTCCGCACTTTGCGGCAATATCCTCGCAAAGACTTCTGATGTATGTACCTTTTCCGCATAAAACGCGTATTTTTATCTCCGGCCAATTTACGGACAGTACCTCAATCTCGTATATTTCAACGAAACTGCTTTTTCTTTCGATTACTTTTCCTTTTCTTGCCAAATCATACAGTTTCTGCCCATTTACGGATTTTGCTGAATACATCGGTGGCACCTGATTGTATCCGCCTACAAAACTGTTTATGGCATCCCTGATTTCTTCTTCGGAAGAAACCGGTGTTCTTTCTTCAAGAACCTCACCGGTAATGTCGAGAGTATCTGTTCTTTTTCCCAACATAAAAACTGCGACATACTCTTTCTTTCCTTCAAGCATATCGCAAAGTTTTGTGGCATTTCCAAGGCAAATCGGAAGTACACCCTCAGCCATCGGGTCAAGGGTTCCCGTGTGACCTATTTTTTTCTGCCCTGTAATTCCTCTCATCACCGCGCACACATCAAAGGATGTAAAGCCCGGTTCCTTATATACATTAATAAGTCCGTTATACATACTGTTTTTCAATCTCAACTATAAGTTTTTCGGTTATTTCGTTATAGTTTCCCTGCATAGTTACTCCCGCAGCACGAACATGACCCCCTCCGCCAAAAAGTGAAGCTACCTTAGCCACATTAAGTTCGTCGGTATTGGATCTCATACTTACCTTATATATGTTTTCATCAACAGCATACATAAATATCGCAACACCAACTCCCTTAATATACAGAAGCTGGTTTACTATTCCGTCCATGTCTGCGCTGATGGCACCAAACTCACTCATAGTTTCAAGGGATACATGGCCTACACTAATGCGACCGTTTGACATAAGCCCACTTTCAGAGAGAACCCGGCCGAGAATCTTCTGCTGCGTGTAACTTTTTTCACAAAAAGTTATATCAATCAGCTTTGAAAAATCAAAATCGTACTCCAGCAAAGACGCACCTATTCTCATAGTCTTCGATGACACATTTGAATAATGAAAAATGCCCGTATCATGAACAATTCCGATGTAAAGTGCAGCCGCTATATCCTTATCGATTTTATCGATATCCAGCACATCATAAACAAGCTCGCTGGCGCTGGAAGCATCAGGAACAATGTAATTTACGTCACCGCATCCCATATTAGTCACATGATGGTCGATATTGATTGTTTTTTTAGCTTTATCATAAAGTTTCTCTGCTTCGCCGGTTCTGTCTTTCACACTGTCAATGCATATAAAACAGTCAAACTCGCGATTACAGACCGAAGCGTCCTCAATGCAATCAAATCCTTTAAGGCAGTTAAACACCTTTGGCGCTGCCTCAAGAAAAACATGAACATCTATTTCGGGCATATTCTTTTTTATAAAAAGATACATTGCCAACGTAGAACCTATACAGTCACCGTCTGCTTTGATATGTCCGGTTATTCCGACACTGGTTATTCCTTTAAGTTCACTGCTTATTTTCATCATCTTTCGCGTTTACATCCTCAATGAGCTTTGTCATTCTGACACCATATTCGATAGACTGATCCATTACGAAAGTAATCTGAGGTGTATTACGAAGGTTGATTGTCTTGGCAAGACGATTTCTGATAAATCCTTCCGCACTTCTCAGACCCCGGCATGTAGACTTGACTGCATCAGCGTCACCAAGGACGCTGATGTATGCCTTACATGTCTTAAGATCCGGAGCTACTTCCACACTGATAACGCTGGTAATAAGCGGGTTAACTCTGGGATCCTTTATTTCACCGCTTCTGATAAGATTTGCCAGTTCTCTGTAAACCTCTTCATTTACACGGATATTTTTTACACTGTTCTTTCTCACTATCTGGGAACCTCCACCATAATGTAGGCTTCAACAATATCAAGTTCCTCAAAGCTTCCGAAGTTGTCAAATACAAGACCGCATTCGAATCCTGCCTTAACTTCCTTAACATCGTCCTTAAATCTCTTCAGAGATGAAAGATCACCCTCGAAGACCTGCTCGCCCTGTCTTGTGATACGAACCTTGCAGCCTCTCTGGAAAATACCGTCAAGGACATATGAACCTGCAATATTACCGATCTGCGAAGCCTTAAATATCTGTCTGATTTCAGCATGACCGATAATCTTTTCTTCATATACGGGATCAAGCATGCCCTTCATTGCAGCCTGAACATCATCCATAATCTGGTAGATTACGCTGTAAAGTCTTAAATCCACGCCTTCCCGCTCTGCAGTAGCCTTCGCAACATTATCAGGTCTAACATTAAATCCGATAATGATTGCATTTGATGCACTTGCAAGAGTAACGTCGGACTCGTTGATTGCACCAACGCCGCCATGAATACACTTTACAACCACTTCTTCGTTTGTAAGTTTTGCCAAAGACTGTTTAATAGCTTCAACCGAACCCTGAACATCAGCCTTAACAATAACATTAAGCTCCTTTAAGTTGCCTTCCTGAATCTTTGAGAACAAATCATCAAGACTCATCTTAGCCTTAATTTCTTCAAGCTTCTTTTCCTTATTCTGGGCAATAAATGTATCTGCATAGCTCTTTGCTGTCTTATCGTCAACATGAGCAATAAATACATCACCGGCCTGGGGAACTGCGTTAAGACCAAGAATCTCAACGGGAATTGAAGGACCTGCGACCTTAACCTGCTTGCCCTTATCGTTAATCATTGCTCGAACCTTACCGTGTGCAACACCGGCCGAGATGAAATCTCCAACCTTTAATGTACCCTTCTGAACAAGTACTGTTGCAACAGGTCCTCGTCCCTTATCAAGCTGAGCTTCAATTACAAGACCTCTTGCCTTACGGTCGGGATCTGCCTTAAGTTCCATGATATCCGCTGTAAGAAGAATGGTTTCAAGAAGATCGTCTATTCCTGTTCCCTTCTTTGCTGAGATATTAACAAATTCTGTTGATCCGCCCCAGTCTGTAGGAATTAATTCGTATTCGGTAAGTTCCTGCTTAACTTTATCGGGATTGGCTTCAGGCTTATCACACTTATTTACCGCAACTATAACTTCAACACCTGCAGCCTTCGCATGATTGATTGCTTCAACTGTCTGAGGCATTACACCGTCATCTGCAGCAACAACCAGTACCGCGATATCAGTTGAATTTGCACCACGCATACGCATTTCTGTGAATGCTTCATGTCCGGGAGTATCAAGGAATGTGATGTCTCTGTCCTTAATGTTAACTGTATAAGCACCGATTGCCTGTGTAATACCACCGGCTTCACGGTCAGTAACGTTTGTTTTTCTTATTGCGTCAAGAAGTGAAGTTTTACCATGGTCAACGTGACCCATTACGCAGACAACGGGAGGTCTTGAAACCATGTTGTCTTCGGATTCTTCATCCTCTTTAAGCAGTTCTTCAATAACATCAACGGGAATTTCTTTTTCGCACATGATGTCATATTCGATAGCGATATTTTCAGCTTCTTCAAAAGTAAGTTCTGTGTTAACGTTTACAATCTTACCCTCAAGGAAAAGCTTCTTTACAATCTGTGCGGGCTGAATTTTCATCTTATCCGCAAGATCCTTGATTGTAACGGTTTCCTCAAGTGAAATAACCTTGATTTCTTCAACAACCTCTTCCTTTTTCTCAGGCTTAATGAACTTACCCTTGCGGCGCTTCATTTCCAGAGTTTCTTCGTCATCCATCATGAAGTCGCGGTTCTTACGGCTGTCTCTTTCCTGGTTCTTTCTCTTATCGGACTGTTTCTTTTCCTGGTCTTTATTATTATCGTAATTCTTATTCTTGTTAAATCTGTCAGATCTGTCTGAACCGGGCTTTGTAAGTCCTGCGGGACCTGCTCCGGGACCTGCAAATGAAATACGGCTTCCACCGCCCTGTCCCTGACGCTGACCACCCTGTCCGGGGCGCTGACCGTCTTTGTTAAACGGTCTCTGACCATCACGGTTCTGACCGTCTTTGTTGAAGGGTCTCTGACCGTCACGATTCTGACCGTCCCTGTTAAAGGGTCTCTGACCGTCACGATTCTGTCCGTCTCTGTTAAAGGGTCTCTGACCGTCACGATTCTGGCCGTCTCTGTTAAAGGAGCGCTGACCATCACGATTCTGACCGTCTTTATTGAAAGGTCTCTGAGAGTCTTTTCTTTCCTGATTTCCGTCGTTCGGACGTTCTCTTCTTTCCATACGGCCGTTATTCTGGATATCCTTCAAATACTCCTTCTTGGGTGCAGTTTCTTCCTTGGGAGCTGCAACTGTTTCGGGAGTTGTATTTACCGCAGGAGTAACAGCAGGTGTTTTTACTTCTGTCTGTTCCTCTTTTACCTCTTTTTGTGTATCGTGAATTCTGTTCAGTGCTTCAGGGCGAACTCTGATAAGCTGAGGCTGGGCATATGAATTCCCTGAGATTGTTCTCTGACCGCTGTTCTGAGGTCTGCCCGAATTTGCATTATTCTGGGGTCTCTGACCATTACCCTGAGGTCTCTGAGAATTTGCATTGTTCTGAGGACGATTCTGCCCACCCTGAGAATTTCCCTGCGGGCGGCCCTGAGGGCCACCGACAATAATAATTTTTTTCTTCTTTGGTGCCTGCGAATTATCCTGAGGAGCCACTGTTTCAGCCTTAGGAGCTGCAGGTGTTTTCTCCGGTTCCGCAGGTGCAGAAGTTTTGCCAAAGTGTTTCTTGACCATATCTACCGCCGAGTCTTCGATTGAAGACTGAGCAGCCTTTGCTTCAATGCCCTTTTCCTGAAGAAAAGTAAGAATTTCCTTTGACGGTATATCTATTTCTTTTGATAACTCATGTACTTTCATTTTTGCCATATATTGCCTACTCCTCCATTGTATTCCCTGATATGTTCGACATCTTTAAAAAGGATTTTGCAAATCCCTCGTCGCAAACAGCAAGGGACGATCTTTCCTCTTTGCCTATTGCCGCGGCAAGTGTATCTTTTGTGCCGTATTCAATGTACCGTATTTCATAAAAAGCACAGGCATCTTTGAATTTTTTCTTTGTATTGTCGCTTGCATCTTCTGCAACTATCACCAGCCATGCATCGAATGATTTTATCGCTGCCTCGGTCTGGAATTCACCGCTCTTAAGTTTTCCTGCCTTTTGGCACAGACCTAAAAGGGATAAGAATCTTTTATTCAAATGTTTCAAACTCCTTATTTAAACTGTCGATTACTTCAAGAGGAATCTTTGTTTTAAAGGCACGCTCAAGGCCTTTGTTTTTAATCGCCTTCTCAAGGCACTGTCTGCTTTTGCAAACATAAGCACCTCTTCCGTTTGCCTTTCCTGTAATATCTGTAAAGATGCTGCCGTCCTGGGGTTTTACGACTCTGACAAGCTCACGCTTATCCTTTGAGTCACCGCATCCGACACATTTTCTCATTGGAATCTTTTTTTCCATTTAGTTTTCCTCAGAGCCCTCTGACTCCTCATAATTTTCATCGGCGTACTCAGCGTCGTCCTCGTATTCTTCGTAATCATCAAGATAATCTTCATATCTGAATCCTACTGCATCCTTAGCCTGAGTTTCTGACTTAATATCAATCTTATATCCTGTAAGTCTTGCTGCAAGTCTTGCATTCTGGCCTTCCTTACCGATAGCAAGTGAGAGCTGATAATCGGGAACAACAACCTTTGCTGTCTTCTCGTCGGGATCGGCGAATACGGCAACTATCTTTGCGGGACTTAAAGCGTTCTGTATAAGGTTACCTGGGTTTTCGTCCCAGTTAACGATGTCTATCTTCTCGCCTCTCAATTCATCAACAATTGCGTTAACTCTCGCACCGTTGATACCTACGCATGCGCCTACCGCATCTACGTTGGGATTGTTTGACCATACAGCCATCTTTGTTCTGGAACCTGCTTCTCTTGCGATTGACATAATTTCAACTGTACCGTCCTTGATTTCGGTAACTTCTTCTTCAAAAAGCTTCTTAACAAGTTCGGGGTGTGTACGGCTTACAAGAACCTTAGGTCCCTTGTTTGTATTCTTAACTTCAAGAACATATAACTTAATACGCTCTGTGGGATGGAAATTCTCTGTCTTAACCTGCTCGTTCTCCATCAAAAGAGCATCTGTCTTTCCAAGATCGATAGCAATGTTGTTACCGACAAAACGCTGAACAATGCCTGTAACGATTGTTCTTTCCTTCTCGGAATAAATGTTGTAAACAACGCTTCTTTCTTCTTCACGAATCTTCTGAGTGATGACATTTCTTGCGTTCTGAGCAGCAATACGTCCGAATTCCTGTGACTTGATTTCAACCTTAACGATGTCGCCAAGACCTGCATCCGCAGTAATCTTTCTTGCGTCTTCCGCTGTAATCTGAGTAACGGGATCTTCAACAGTCTCAACAACTTCTTTTTCTGCATAAAGGAAGTAATCGGCAGTTTCTCTGTTAAGTTCAACCTTCATGTTGTCAGCCTTTGAATACTGGTTCTTGCAGGCTGTAAGAAGTGAATTTTCAATAGCGTCGAAAATTACATCTTTAGGGATCTGCTTCTCCTTTTCAAGTGCGTTAAGTGCTTCAAGTAATTCCTTATTCATTTTCTGGTTTCCTCCAAATTTTAAAAATCTAATGCTAATCTAATGACTGCTATATCTTTTCTGGAAAATGAAACATCATTTCCATCGATTTCCACGGTAATCTCATCGCTTGTAAAGTTTTTAAGTATACCAGCAAATTCCTTTTGTTTGTCAATTGGTTTAAATGTTTTAAATTCAACTTCCAAACCGATGCTTTTTTCAAAATGACGATCTTTTTTTAGCTGGCGGCCAAGTCCCGGACTGGAAACCTCCAAATAGTATGCATCTTCAATAAAATCATCATTGTCGAGCGCATCGGACATTTCCCTGCTGACTGCTTCACAATCGTTAATGGTAACTCCGCCTTCCTTGTCAATATAGGCTCTCAAATACCATTCGCCAACCTCTTCAACATACTCGACATCATATATTTCCACGCCGTGACGTTCACAGATGGGCTCAAGCATTTTTGTCGCCTTTTCTTCGTATGTTTCTCTTTTCGACATTTAGCCTCCTATAGTCCGATATAATTGAAGTTCCTATTACACGAATAAGAGCGGCTCCTGAAAGCCGCTCTCAAAATATCCATATAACAATAGTAATTTACCACGTATGCTAAACAAATGCAAGTCTTTTATTAATAATCATAATTCACATAAATTAGTTGTCGATTTTTTCATTCGACGGTAAATCAGGTTTTTCCGGCGGCATATCGCCGTCTCGTCCCGGGAATTCACCATGCGAAACATCTTCGGGCCTGTCAAACTTCTTGTCACCATCGTCTTCGTCAAAATCCTTTTTATCCTTGTCAAAAGGATTCGCGCCTCCGAAGTCCCTTCCTCCAAATCCATGTCTGTCAAAGTTCTCCGAATATTCCGAGCCTTCTTCCGCTTTCACATTGTAAGTCTTGCCGCCAACCGTCAGAACATAATCGGTACCCTCATCAAGCTTATCACCGGCAATCAGAACAGCGTCTGCCTTCTTCATTACATTAAATGAAAGAATCTCTCCACTGTTGTCTGAAAGAACTACCTTTGTATCGGCATCAATCATCGCATCCGAAATGAAATTAATGCATAAACATTTCGAGCCTTCCGAGATAGTCTGATACATCTGAGAAGTTCCTGCAGCAGCTATGATTCCTCCATTAACCAAAAACTCCTTTTGGAAGTCGGTCGCATTATTGTCACCTTTTTCGGATGAACTGATAATAATATGTCCGCCGTTTATCACAATACTTCCGTTTGAATCAAATCCGTCTCCTCCGGCATTAATAGAAATCGAACCGCCATTAATACAAATAAACGAATCTGCATTCTCTGCGCCTTCAGCTTCATTCTTCGCAGTTGCATTAAATCCGTCGTCGGTTGAAAGAATATTTATCGTTCCGCCGTTCACTGTAATACCGCCTGCTTCAAAGCCTTCTTTGCACCGTAAAACATTAACGGTACCGTCCTCAGCATAAACGGAACCGATCGCTTTCACAGCTTTTTTCTCACATGTAATGCCAACTTCAGCAGAACAAAAAACAATTGTTCCTTCTGCCTGAATTCCGTCTTTTCCTGCATCTAAAACTGTTTTGCCGCCGTCAAAGATTACATTACCTTTATCAGACTTATCGCTTGTTGTTTTTATGGCATCACCCTGCGAACCGATATATATATTGCCACCCTTTATGGCAACAAGTTTTTTGGCAACAATTCCGTCATCCGCAGCATCGATAACGATTTCACCGCTCATGATCTTAATCTTGCCTTTTGAGGTAATTGCATCCTTATGGTTACCCTTTACAGTCAATTTCCCATTACCTGTAACAGTTAGTGAATCTTTGCAAAAGACTGCTGCCGTCGGCATTTTTTCTTCATTCATCTTATACTCTTTTGCATCTTCGAGATGATTTTCGCTGTCTTCGGGAAGAAGAAATACAACCTTGTCCGCACTCTTTTCGTAGAAAGCAGGTCCTGAAACAGCTTTTATTTCTACGCCGTCAAGAAAAACAAAAACCTTATCCTTTTTGTCCGCTTCAACAATTACGGTACCGGTATAATCTCCTCGGAGCACATATGTGCCGGAAGCAGTTATGGTGATTTCTTTGTCACAGACTGTAACCCCTTCTCCCGAAACCGTCGCGGAATCACCGGACATTGTAACCGTCACCGCGTCTTCAGCATATTCGAAATATTCATCTGATTCTTTATATTCGACCGATAATGTGCCGGCGTCTTCCTTACCTTCATCTTTCTCATTCCCCGATGAGCTGCCTGTACTGCTGCCGCATGCAGCCAGAACAGCAAGTGCACATATCAATAATGTCGCCCAAATTCTTTTTTTCATAAAAATCTCCATTACGGCCCCCAAAATCCGGAGTGCACTTGCATAGGCACCCTTTAGAGGCGGTACAAAGGTACAGTGTGAAAAATGCTCTGTTTTTCACACTTTCCACCCTACAGTTCAAGTATATCTTTTTCAACAGTTCCGCAGGATACCGTAAGATTTCCGTTTCTGGTTCTGATTTCGTCAATCATCGCCTTTTCGTCAGCATTCTTTTTAAGTTCGATTCTGTAAACAAGTTCGAACATACTTCCCAAATTGGTAGTCTTTGCACGATCGAGTTTAGCCGACTTTGCATATTTATCAAAAATATCATCGAAAAGCCCCGAATAATTAAGATTTTCGGGGATAATAACCTTTAACTGCTTTGCTTCTTCCTTCTTGTCACCAAATCCTGTTTTGGAAAGAAGAACAAACACTACTGCTACCACAACGGTAAATATTGCTGCATATCCTATGTATCCCATTCCTGTTGCAAGTCCTACCGCCATTGAAAAGAAAATAGTTCCGATTTCCCTGCTGGTACCGGGCAGTGATCTGAAGCGAACCAGACTGAATGCACCTAGGATTGCCACTCCCGTACCAAGATTGCCGTTCACCATCATTATTACCATCTGCACAAGAATCGGCAGAATTGCAAGTGTAATAACAAAGCTTTTGGAATACTTTTCCGAACACAGCATATAAGTTACGGCAATGAGAATTCCCAAAACCAGTGAAACTGCCATACAAATCAACATTCCTGTAATATTAAGAGACAGATTTGCTGTTCCCTCTTCGATTAAAATACTCTCCAACATAACATTTCTCCTTTTACACAATTATTCGCTCATATTCAAAAATCTTTTGCAACCCTCACCAATCTTGGAGAAGCTTACGGGATATATCTTTAAATCCGATAAAATGTCGGTCAGCCACAAAGGCATTGCATCAGGAACCTTTATTTCCAGAAGCCTCTCTCCCGGAGGCAGCAGGTATTCTGCCCCATCGTCTTTTCTGATATCTTTTTCACCAAGTTTAATCTTTAAGTCTATATCAAATGTAAGTCTGATATCTTTGTTTTCCTTGCCAAACATTGCTATTCTGGCATATTTTACAAGATTTCCCTTTTCGGGCTTATAATAATTTACAAAATACTCTATTTCTTTAAAAATCTGTGAATCGATATTCGGTATGACTCCACCGTTCATATAGGCTTCGGCGTCACTGAGTTTCAGCTTAATCCGTCTCTTGTAGACCGTTCCCTTATATTTCTTTTTCAGTTCCAAAAAGGCATCGGAATTTTCATTAATCTTTCCGTAAACTCTCAGCCTTAATTTTTCCTTGTAAACAGGCTTTTCCATTGAAGCACGGATAATGTCGTAATTATCGGTATCGTAATAAATATTGGTAATATCCGACAGACCGTATTCGTCAATCTGCATATGCGGTTCTAGTCTTTTAAGCATCGCATTATACTGCTCTTCAGTAATAAGATACTTAATCTCAACTCGTTTAAATATTGTTTGCGCCATATGTATGCGTTGCCCTTCCTTTCAACAAAACAAATTTATCATACCGCCCGGACAACAATGTGAAAAGGATGTGAAAAAAAAGTGAAAAGAAAGTGTAAAACGAATGTAAAAAACAAAGCATCAACACCATGCTTCGGTCATCACGATTATTGTTGTATTGCCGGTCCCTTTATTCTTCTTTCCGAAAAAAATATTGCATATCCTATAATAATCATCGCACCTATCACCGCGCATGCAAGACTGGTGATACTCATTGCTTCCACAGATATTTTTTCGATAATCATGCCACCGAAAAAGCTTCCCACAACCGTTCCGATTCCCGTTGTGATTGCCATATAAGCCTGGCCCTGCGTAGCGTCCTCCGGACTGACGTTTTCCCGCGCATAATAAACATATGCGTTGGCATACACCGCAAAGCTCAAAAGCTGAAAAAATTGCCCCGCATATATCCACCAGACATTTGTTCCCAGCACATAAAACAATCCTTTTCCTATAAAAAACACACCGGATACAGCCAAAAGTGTGTTTGTCTTAAACTTTTTTGCTATCAGACCGTATGTAAACATGACAGGCAATTCCGCTATTGCCGCTATTGCCAAAGCTATTCCCATTGCAGACGAATCTCCGCCCACATTGTCTGTAATCTTAACCATATATGTGGTGGTTGTTGTATGAAACAGCATTAAAAAATTCAGTCCGATAAAAACAATCAATGTTTTTGGATATTTTTTGAAGAAGAACGCGCGACTTCTTTGTTCTTCTTTTTCCTCATGCATTATGCAGGGAAGCTTTATAAGAACAACAAGCATTATCATGCTGATAATTAGCTGGACAATCGGTATAACAGTGCATCCCAAATGTTTTGTGAGCTGTCCGAGTGAAACAGACACAATTGCATATGTAAACGATCCCACACCTCTTGCCGAACCGTAGTCGGGAGTTTCTTCCTTCGTGCTGCAGGCAAAGCAGGCCTGATTTACAAGTGATATCATCATTCCTTCGATAAGCGTTACAAAACCTGCTACCAATCCCGTAATATTTTTGACGGGGCAAAGCAACTGAATTACCGCTGCAACCGTAATTAGCGAAACCATGGGAATAAGATATCTTTTCCAGCCTCTTTTTGGATCATCAGCAAGGCGCCCTACAATCGGTTGCAAAATAATTCCCGCAAGTCCGAAAGCTGCAGTAATAATTCCGATTATGCCCGCTTTGAATCCAAGTTCCTCCAAATAATATGTCAGATATCCATAGGATGCACTGTACATCATCCAATAGCATCCCTGAAGACATTTATAATAAAATTTGTGCATATATACAGCTCCGTTTCGTCTGCCAAATCTTTCCCACCGTATGTATTTTCCCTTGAAAGTTCAAATGGCACAATAAATTCTCAATGCGCTGTTTATTATATCAACCGCAATGAAAAAAGTGTAGTCAAAAATGATTTATTGTTCGCAATAAGCAAGAGATACATAGCAAAATAAACAGAGATAATATTCAGATCAGCATGTAGTATTAAAGAATAAACCGATTCGAAACGAGAGGATTAATGTGAAAAAGAAACTGATACTGATTCTTATGGCTTCATTGTTATCTCTGAACGGTTGCTCATCGAGTCAAGCCCCTGTAGTCTCAGAAGAATCGCATGGGCCTGCTTTCAAAACAGAGTCCGTTGAGTCAAGCAATGCACTCACAGAAACAAAGGAGGAAACAAAAGTGGAACTTACAAAAAATCTTAAAATAAAAGGGAATACAAATCCCATTATGACTCAAAGTTACGGTGCCGATCCTTTTGCTCTTGTATACGGTGACACTGTTTATATTTATATGACACAGGACGCATACGAATACGAAAGCAACGGCGAAATAAAAACAAATACTTATTCAAAAATCAACACCATTCACGTAGTTGCCACGAAGGACATGAAAAACTTCACCGACTGCGGTGAGATAAAAGTAGCCGGAAAAAACGGTGCAGCAAAATGGGCTAACAATTCGTGGGCTCCTGCGGCAGCAGTAAAGAACATTGACGGAAAGGACAAGTTCTTCCTCTATTTCGCAGACAATGGCGGTGGAATCGGCGTTCTATCGGCAGACTCTCCCATCGGGCCCTTTGAAGATCCTCTCGGCCACGCTCTCATCAGCCGCCAGACTCCCAACTGCGCAGATGTTTTATGGCTTTTCGATCCCGCCGTTCTTCTTGATGACGACGGAACAGGCTATATATATTTCGGCGGAGGTGTTCCCGAAGGTAAAGTAAGTGCCCCCGGCACGGCCAGATGTGCAAAGCTTGGCGCTGATATGATAAGTCTTGCAACAGACCCCGTTGCCATTGATGTTCCTTATCTTTTTGAGGATTCGGGAATCCATAAAGCAAACGGAAAATACTATTACACTTATTGTGTTAACTGGTCCGTTGATGAAGCCGGTACGCAAAAATACGGTTTCACCAATGCTCAGATTGCATGCATGGAAAGTGAAAATCCTTTAGGCCCCTTCACTTTTAAAGAAGTTATTCTTGATAATCCCGGAAAGCTTTGCGGTTCATACGGTAATAACCATCATGCCGTGTTCAAATTCAAAGATAACTGGTACATCTGCTATCATTCAAGAATGCTTGAACTCACTGCAGGAATTGAGCTCGGATATCGCGCAACTCACATTGATACATTTTCTGTTGCACAAGACGGAACAATCGGTAAAATCAAACAAACCAAAGAAGGTCCCGATCAGCTTGTATTTGTTAATCCCTATGAAAGCAACAGTGCTGTATGTGTGTCGCAGATGGCCGGAACAAATGCCGTTCCCGTATCTGAAGATCCCGGCTACGGCGAAATGCTTTTGGGTGAAATAAATACCGGCGATTACATTGAAATAACCGGTGTGGATTTTGGTGACAACGGTGCCGGCACACTTAAGATTAATGCCAACGTTCCCGAAGGAGCATCGGCAAAAATTCATTTGCGCCTTGATTTTGCCGGAAGCGGGGATGTTTGTTCTTCGGAAATTGCCAACGGAGAAACGTTAATCTCCTTACCTGAAAATATTACCGGAATTCATTATATCTATTTCGTTTTTGAGGGAGAAGGATATACCGTTTCCGAGTGGTCCTTTGAATAGTTCGAAAAAATATACTTATCTGTAACAAATAACGGATTTGCGTATCGTAATGATTCGCAAATCCGTTTTATTTTTCCTTCTCTTTCTTCACCGCTCTTCCGCCCGTCAGCAGATTTAAGACATGCGGAGTAAATTTTTTCATAATGTAGAACAATGCAACAGACGTGATAATCGCACTCGGTACAATAATCAGCTGATATCGCATTCTGTCCGGAAAACCGAATATCTTTGTCCAAACCTCAATAAGCATTATATGACTCATACAGAGGAACAAACTCGGTTCCGTAATGATCTGTGCTATTTTTCCGCCATTAAATATGTCTTCGGGAATTGCCAGCCAGAGAAGCGGATTGAAAATATTAACTCCAAATGCCAGTCCTGTCAGAATCAGCCCCGCAAATTTCATTCCTTCCGTTTCGGGAGGTACAATACAAATCAATGCCAAATCAGCGGCAGCCAGGATTGCAAAAAGAATCCATTTCTTTGATTTAACTTGTATCGCTTCATCTTTTAACTCCGCCGCAAATGCCCCAAACATAAATGAAGGAAGATATTGTACTGTTTTATAAAGAAAACCTCCGGCATAATTAATTCTGACAAGCGTATTCGGAAACCACGCAAACAAAGCAAATGTCAAAACAAATGACAAACCGAGCAAAATACCCATTTTCTTCTTTCCCATAAAAAGCGGTTTAATAAGAAAGAAGAAAACCACCATAACAAATACAGCAAAAAGGTACCATGTCGGAATACATCCCGGACTGAAGAAAAAACCGAGCAGATACTTTTTTAAGTTAAAACTTGTATATGAAAAACCTGACATAATATATCCGAAAGGCAAATGAATTAAGTTCCAAAGAACATACGGAATAATCAGTGTAAAGATTCTTTTGTACAATCGTTTCCATCTGGTTGTCTTATCAAATCCCTTTGCTGCAAAATACCCTGAAATCATAAAAAACCAAGGCATATAAACCATGGACAGCATAATATAAAACGGAACCGCATAAAGCAGATTGCTGTGATAGATTGTTATGCCCAGAACGATTATGAGACTTATGAATGATATTTTGTTGCTGATATGTTTGTTCATATACTCTCCGAACCGCAAAACGATTGTTTTTAGTGTAGTGCTGCGAACACATTACGCTTTATCGCAGGCTTTTACATATGATATAAAAAAAATAAGGAATATGCAACGCATATTCCTTAACGCAGCTGGTAGGGGAATCGAACCCCTGATTCCGCCGTGAGAGGGCGGCGTCTTAACCGCTTGACCAACCAGCCATAATGTCTTGTATTTATCCCGACTTGTGTTATTCTATATGAAGTTTGGTAAAAAAGCAAGCCCTATTTCAAAAAAAGATTACAAAGGAACATTATAATGAAACCTAATTACAAAAGAACAATCAACGCTGCGTTTATGGGATATGTTGTTCAGGCTGTAGTTAACAACTTTATTCCTCTGCTTTTTCTCACATTCAACAAGCAATACAATATACCTCTGTCCAAAATAACGCTTCTTATTACTTTCAATTTCTGCTTCCAGATTGCTACGGATCTTATTTCAACCCTGTTTGTAGACAAAATCGGCTATAAAAAGGCTGCTGTCCTTGCAGATATATGCTCTGCCGCCGGTCTTGTTCTTCTTGCCATTCTCCCCGAAATATGTAAAGACCCATTCGTCGGAATAATGATTTCAGTAATAGTATATGCCTTCGGTGGTGGTTTGCTCGAAGTAATAATCAGTCCGATTGTAGAAGCCACGCCCAGTAATAACAAGGAAAAAACTATGAGCCTTCTTCACAGTTTTTACTGTTTTGGTCATGTTGCTGTGGTTCTGATTTCATCAGCTTTTTTTGCTATTTTCGGAATAGAAAACTGGAGAATTTTAGCGGTTTTATGGGCGCTTGTACCCATATTTGATATCATATTGTTCTCAAATGCACCTGTTAATAAATTAATTGAAAGTTCAGAACAGGGAATGTCGCCGAAAGTTCTTCTGACATCCGGATTCTTTTGGCTTTTTATGCTTTTGATGTTAGCCGCAGGGGCATCCGAGCAGGCTGTAAGTCAATGGGCCTCAACCTTTGCGGAAAATGGGCTGCACATTTCAAAAACACTCGGAGATCTGTGCGGTCCGGCCTTTTTTGCAATACTGATGGGCGCCTCCAGAGCCATTTACGGTAAAATAGGCGATAAAATCAATCTAAAACTTTTTATGGCCGGTTCCGCAATTCTCTGCATCCTTTCATACCTGACTTTAGCCTTTTCGCCCAGCCCTGTCCTTTCACTCATTGCCTGTGGTGTAAGCGGTTTTTCCGTAGGAATATTTTGGCCCGGAACCTTTTCCTTAGCTTCATCCAATATGAAGAAAGGTGGAACTCTTCTCTTTGCATTTTTAGCGCTGTTTGGTGATCTTGGCTGTTCGTCCGGTCCTACTCTCACCGGTCTTGTCTCGTCTGCAAACAACGATTCCCTCTCCACAGGTTTCATGGTAGCACTTATTTTTCCCGTAATAATGCTATTGGGAATCTGCTTTCTTCTTTTGCGAAAGGAAAAATGAGCGACTAACTTACTCGGCTTCTATCAGTTCTTTGATTAGTGCTTCGTTCAATTGGGCCCCAATAACTATCACAACTTGTTGGCCTATTGCAATAGGTTCATCAGTCAATTCGTAACGTGTTGCATTAATTTCATGCGAAATACCATTATCCACCAAAAAGCCTTTTACTCTCATTACATTGCCGTATTTGTTCTCGGAAAACAGTACGTTTATTTTTTTCTTCAACGATTCCAGGCTGTATGGAATCTTTAAAAAGCACACCGATGAAAATTCAAAATCATCGCTGATTCCAAGCTTCACATAATCGCTTATTCTGTATCCCGCATTGACAATTCTGTCAAAGTCTTCGTCTGTTAATGTGTCCCAGTCCTTTTCAAGAAACCTGTCCGGTTTTCTTTTACAATGAATGTTTTCCAAGGCATTACTAAGATGCTGTTTTGTATTCTCAATCCGGCTTGGTGTGGAAAACTGTGTTCTGCTCAGTAACACCATGCCGGCACTTGCAGCCTGCGAAGCAAGAATAAAGTCTTCCTCTGTAGTAAGGTCATCAGCCAGGTTTGCATTTACAACAGTAAGCACATTTCCGATTTCATACCAATTTTCCAAGGGTTCTTCACGCAAATCATCAAAAAACATATCCATGTCGAATACGCCCGAGGGTTCTATAATGACTCTGTCATATCCGCTCATTGCCATCGCTATAAGCTTTGTTTTAAATCGTCTTTTGAGGCAGTCAGTATCGCAGGCTGCTGCCAGCATTTCAAGTTCGCATAGAGGCCCTCTTAGCTTGTTAAGAAGAAGCATATCCACATTTACAGCCCCGAAGTCATATTCCAAGATTCCGATTCGTAATCCTTTGTTCATAAGGAATCTTGCATATTTCAGTAAAAAGGTTGTTTTTCCTGCGCCCAAAAATCCGGTAATCAAATCAACTTTTATCATTAATTATTCAACCATCCATGATTTAATCAATGCGATTTCTTCTTTATATCCCGCATCATCATTAGGCGTTTCCAAAATGAACGGAAGCCCCTGCACTCTCTTATTTGTGACAATCTTCCGGAATGTTTCCGAGCCTATATGGCCTTTACCGATTTTCTCATGCCTGTCTTTATGCGCAGCAATATCATTCATGCTGTCATTTATATGAATAGCTTTGAGCCTGTTAAGTCCTATTACCCTGTCAAACTCATCAAGAACTCCGTCAAAATCAGAAACAATATCGTATCCGCCGTCCCAAATGTGACACGTGTCAAGGCATACTCCCAAATGAGTATTATCTTTGACAGAATCAATAATTGTTTTAAGTTCTTCAAAAGAGCTTCCGACTTCACTGCCTTTGCCGGCCATTGTTTCAAGAAGAACCGTTGTTGTCATTTCGGGAAACATTGCTTCATCAAGTGCACTTACAATCATAGGAATTGCAGTATCTACCCCTTGTCCAACATGTGAACCCGAGTGAAAATTGTAATATTGCCCGGGAGTAAATTCCATTCTCTTTAAATCTTCGACAAGCATATTCTTGGCAAAAACTCTTATGTCCTCTTTGTCAGAACAAAGATTCATCGTATAAGGCGCATGTGCAACAAGTTTTCCAAAACCATTTTCATTAAGAAATGTCATTAATGCTTCGGCATCTTTAGGATCAATTTCCTTTGCCTGCCCGCCTCGTGGATTTCTGGTAAAAAATGCAAACGTTGTTCCTCCAAGTTTAACGGCCTCTTGCCCCATAGCAAGAAAACCTTTTGAAGAAGATAAATGATTTCCGATATAAATCATAACAGTTCCTTTCCGGATGATAGTATATTGCTTATTATATCACAATTATTAAAACAAGGTGTGTGCTTGCACACGATTCACGCTCGAGCGGTATGCCTTGGCATTAAAACACCCTCTCCGCCCGAGGCAAAGAGGGTAAAAAATTATTCTTGAATTTTTATATCATCGAAGCAGTCAAAGGTTGCGAAATAATCTGCAGGAGTTTCTGCCCGTCTGATCATCTTAGCGGTACCGTCTTCCTTAAGAAGAAGTTCTGCCGATCTTAATTTACCGTTGTAGTTATATCCCATTGAATATCCGTGGGCTCCCGAATCATGAATCACAAGATAATCACCCATATCAATCTTTGGAAGTTGTCTGTCAACCGCAAATTTATCACAGTTTTCACAAAGGGAACCGACAACATCGTATGTATGATCAAGTGGTGCTTCTTCCTTGCCCAGCACGGTAATATGATGATATGAACCGTATATTGCCGGTCTCATCAGGTTAGCGGCACATGCATCTACACCGATATACTCTTTATAAATATGCTTTTCATGAATTGCCCTTGTTACAACGCAACCGTAAGGCGCCATCATAAAGCGGCCCATCTCAGTATAAATTGCCACATCCCCCATTCCTGCCGGAACAAGGATTTCATCATAAACCTTGTGAACTCCTTCACCGATAACACGTATATCATTTGAAGTCTGCTCAGGTTTGTAAGCAACACCGACACCGCCCGACAGATTTACAAACTTAATCTTACAACCGGTTTCCTTCTGAAGTTCAACCACAAGTTCAAACAACTGTCTGGCAAGTTCCGGGTAATATTCGTTTGTAACTGTGTTGCTGGCAAGAAATGCATGAATACCAAAATATTTTGCTCCCTTGCTCTTTAAAATCTTGAATGCTTCAAAAAGCTGCTCTTTTGTCATTCCGTATTTTGAATCACCCGGATTGTCCATTATTCCGTTACTTAATTTGAATACTCCGCCCGGATTGTAACGGCAACTGATTGTTTCCGGAATATAGCCCAAAGTATCCTCAAGAAACTGAACATGAGTAAAATCATCAAGGTTAATGATTGCCCCGAGCTTATCTGCATAAACAAATTCTTCAGCGGGGGTGTCATTCGATGAAAACATAATATGCTGACCATCAAAACCACAGCTTTTTGAAAGCATAAGTTCCGTGTATGAAGAACAGTCACATCCCATATCATATTCCTGCAATATTTTAAGCAGATAAGGATTAGGGGTAGCTTTAACAGCAAAATATTCTCTAAAACCCGGATTCCATGCAAAAGCTTCCTTCACGGCCTTGGCATTCTCTCTGATTCCTTTCTCATCATATAAATGAAAAGGCGTCGGGAATGATTTAACAATTTCTTCAACCTGTTCTTTTGTGACAAAAGGTTTTTTCATCTGATTAATCTCCTCAATAACTCTATTACATATAAAAAAGTGTCCGAAAGCGGATACTACGCGCTGAGCGCGTGTTGCTTGCAACTGTTTTCCACTCGCGCGAGTGCACATCCTTGCCGGAGCATTTTTGTTCAATAGGAAAGTAATTTCCTATTGAATAAAGATACATCACTTAAGAGATGTTCTCAAGATTTTTCAATCCAAAATGATATGATAGTGCATATGCACAATTAGGTAAATGATTGTTTTTACGTGTCTGTACAGTTTGTTCTTACTTATTTTGCGCTTCAAATAATATCGAACAAACTGATCTGATTTGATTCCGGCAAATCTCCGAGTATGCCTAAATCCGCCATATCATCCGTAACCGTTTGGGATACTTTCGCTCTGGTCTTGAAATCATCCCTTGAAAGAAACGGACCCTTTTTAGCGGCTTCAACTATGGAATCCGCAGCATTTTCGCCCAAGCCTTCAATGCTCGAGAAAGACGGCATAATTTTTCCGTTAACAATTGAGAACAATCTTGCTTTCGCGGTAAACAAATCAATGGGTTCAAATTCAAAACCGCGCGCATACATTTCCTGAACGATTCGCAAGTCTCTTATAGTATCTTCATCTTTAGGCGTAGGGTGTTCAAGCGCTTTTACTCTTTTTAGCTCCTGCTCTAACTTATCACGGCCAAAACACATTGTTCTGTAGTTAAATGCTTTTGCTCGGATACTGAAAAATGCAGCATAATATGCCAAAGGATAGTAAACCTTACAATATGCAATACGCCAAGCCATCATTACATAAGCCGCTGCGTGGGCTCTCGGGAACATATACTGAATCTTTTCACAGGATGAAATATACCACTCCGGAACATTGCATGCTCTCATGTCTTCCTTCCATGCAGGCCACTTATCGCACTTACCTGAAGCAACTTTTCCCTTTCGCACCATTTCCATAATCTTAAAGGACTCTTCCGACTCAACACCCTTACTGATAAGATATGTCATAATATCATCTCGGGTACAAATAGCTGTTGAAATAGTCGCTATACCTTCTCTTATAAGATCCTGCGCATTTCCAAGCCATACATCCGTTCCATGGCTGAGCCCGGCAATTCTTATAAGATCAGAGAAGTATTTAGGCTTCGCTTCCTGAACCATGTTCATAGAAAAGTCTGTACCAAATTCCGGAATGCCTAAGCATCCCAGTTCACAGCCTCCGATGTCGGCAGGTGTTACACCAAGTGCTTCCGTTGACTCAAACAATGTCATAACCTTTGGATCGTCAAGGGGAATCTGAATAGGATCAATACCTGTCAAATCCTGCAGCATTCTGATCATGGTCGGATCATCGTGCCCGAGAATATCAAGTTTTAATAAGTTATGATCGATGGAATGATATTCAAAATGAGTTGTGATAATATCCGTAGTCATATCATTTGCGGGATGTTGTATCGGAGTAAATGAGTTAATGTCTTCACCCACAGGAAGAACAACAATACCACCCGGATGCTGACCCGTGCTTCTTCTGACGCCAACGCATCCCTGAACTATACGATCGATTTCGCAATCGCGTTTATGAATACCTTTTTCCTCGTAATATTTCTTTACATAGCCATATGCGGTCTTTTCGGCAAGTGACGCAATTGTCCCCGCTCGGAAAGTCTGACCTGCTCCAAAGATAACTTCTGTGTATTTATGAGCTTTAGACTGATATTCACCTGAGAAATTAAGGTCAATATCCGGCTCTTTGTCTCCTTTAAATCCAAGGAATGTTTCAAAAGGAATATCAAAGCCGTCTTTTTTCAGTTTTGCCCCGCATTTCGGGCATATGGCATCAGGCATATCAACACCTGCCATTCCTCTGAATTTCTTAACCTCTTCGGAATCAAAATCATAATAATGGCATTCAGAGCAGTAATAATGCGGTACAAGGGGATTTACTTCTGTAATTCCCGACATCGTGGCAACGAAACTCGAACCTACCGAGCCTCGTGAACCTACCAGGTAGCCGTCTTCAACCGATTTCCAAACAAGTTTCTGGGCAATAATATACATAACCGCAAAGCCGTTTGTAATAATGGAATGTAGTTCTCTTTCCAAGCGTTCTTTAACTATTTCCGGCAAATCAGGTCCGTACATTTCATGCGCTTTGTTGTAGCAGATATTGGTTAACATCTCGTCGCTGTTCGGAATTACCGGCGGACATTTGTCCGGTCTTACGGGCGAAATTGTTTCGAATTGATCCGCAATCATATTCGGATTTGTAATAACTACTTCTCGTGCCTTCTCGCTGCCAAGATATCCGAATTCCTCAAGCATCTCATCCGTAGTATGAAGATACAGCGGAGCCTGCTCGTCTGCATCGTCAAATCCCTGTCCCTTCATTATGATTCGTCTGTATATTTCATCCTCAGGGTTAAGGAAATGTACATCGCATGTAGCACAAACCGGTTTATTATACTTACTTCCAAGTCTGACGATTTCTTTATTAAGTTCCAAAATATCCTGTTCAGACCTAAAGCGATCGAATTTCTCATGTTTTGTATCACGAATCATGAACGCATTGTTTCCACGAGGCTGTATCTCAAGATAGTCATAGAAATTTACTATGTTCTCGATTTCTTCGTCACTTCTCTCGTCAATTAAAGCCTGGTACAACTCACCTGCTTCACAGGCACTTCCCACAATAATTCCTTCCCTGTGAGTTTCAATTTCACTCTTGGGAATTCTCGGAACTTTTGTAAAATAATCCAAATGCGACTTGGATATAAGTGTATATAAATTAATACGTCCTATATCATTCTTAGCAAGAAGAATAACATGGAATGTCGGAAGTTTTTTAACAGTTTCTGCGGATATCTTTGTAAACTCAGCCAGCGTATCTAAATCGTTTACACCTTCATTTTCACACATTTTAAGAAGCTTTTGAAAAATCAAAGCTGTGCACTCCGCATCATCTACCGCTCTGTGGTGATGAGCATTTACTATCTTAAGCTCCTTTGATACGGCATCAAGATTGAATCGTGACAGTTTGGGAAGAAGCGTTCTGGCCATACCCATTGTATCTACAGAAGTAAATTCATAAGGCAGCCCAATTTGCTCACAATATTCCTTGATAAAAGAAGTGTCGAATTTCGCATTATGCGCAACAAGCACACTGTCCCTGCAGAATTCATAAAATTCCGGCAACACGCTTTCAATTGTGCCCGCGTCCTTAACATCATAGTCTGTAATTGATGTAAGTTCTGTGATTCTGTATGGTATAGAGCACTCGGGATTGACAAATTCCGAGAATCTGCCTACAATTGCACCGTTTTCAACCTTCACCGCTCCGATTTCAATTATTTTGTTCTTCTTTGGTGAAAAGCCTGTAGTCTCAATGTCAAAAACAACAAATCTTCCGTTTAGGCTCTGCCCTTTGGAATCCACAACGGTTTTTGCAAGATCATCGACAAGATAGCCCTCCAAGCCATACATAACTTTGAAGAAATCGTTTTTATCGGGCTTTTCTTCGCCCGCATCAATTCTCTTTTGCTTTTCTTTTTTCCAAAGGTCTTCCCATGCATGATTTGCCTCAGGGAATGCCTGTACAACTCCGTGATCTGTAATTGCAATGGCTTTATGCCCCCAGGAATAGGCCGTCTTAATTATATCTTTTGCGCTGCTTACGCCGTCCATATCACTGGCTTTTGTATGGCAGTGAAGCTCAACTCTCTTTTCAGGACACAAATCCATTCTTTTTACCGTGGTATTCGCACCCTTCATGATTCCAAAGATGGAAGCAAGCTGAAGTTCATGTTCATATGTGTCCATCTGAACAAGACCTTTTACTCTGACCCAGCTTCCCTCAGATATTTTTCCGGTTATTTCTTTCTCATTTTCCGGATTGGTAAAAACTTTGAACCGAATTGTATCGGTATTATCTGTAATATTAAAGAACAGAATAATCTTTCCGGTTCGTGTCTCTCTTCTGTCACTTTTTATTATTCTTCCGTTTATGACAATCGGAGTAAAGTCTTCCACAAGATCGATAATCTTTGTGGTTTCTTCTTCAACACCGAATTCCCTTCCGTAATAGACGTCGGGATTATCCGATTTTTCGTATGCCGATGTTCTGGGTTTAAGCTCTTTCTTGTATTTTCCACCCTTGAAATCACCCTTATTACCCGAATACTTCGTGGACTCTGTTACAGTTTTCTTTGTCTCGTTTTTCTTTTCGTCTTCTTTTTTTGCAGTTTCGACGGAAGCATTTTCCCTGTCCTCATACTTCTCATCTTCTATTGAATTATCATCCGTTTCAACACGTTCCGCAATACGACTTCTTACCAGCTGTTCGATTCTGTATTCGTCCCAAATCTCATGCCGATTGTCCTTCTCCTGCTTTTCATAAGCAATAACAAAAGCAGACTGCAGATTACATCTGTCACAGCAAACTTTACTTAAATAACTTAAAACCGCCGCTTCTCTTTCTTTAAAAATTTCAGAATCGGCAATAATAATTTTTACGGTATGTTCATCAATTTCCTCAAGCTTAGCACTCTTCAGGCAGTTTTCAACTACTCGCTCGTTTTCAGCGAGTTCGCTCATCATACTGTCCCAATACTCACTTAAAAGAGAAGTTGTGGTATATGTTCCCGGAAGATCATATTCTTCAATAAGATAGACAGAATATCCTTCTTCTTTAAAAAGTTGTTCGGATATTGCCCTCTCCATTTGTGCTTTATCCCGATGTGAAATAAGATGATTACTTTTGATATATATTTTTAGACAGTCTCTGTTTTTGGAGATGGCCAATCGCAAAACGGATACATCCTCGAATGTATCCATTTGTGAGTCGCGCAGTTTTAAGTTTTGAAACACCTCAAGAAAAGGTCTTTCCATTTATTATTTCCCCCAATTTTCAAGTTCGTCACGCAAAGCGTCAAAAAGCTTATCTTCGGGAACTTTCCTTACTATCTCACCCTTTTTGAAGATAAGGCCTTCGCCCTGACCTCCGGCGATTCCGAGTTCTGCCTCTCTGGCTTCTCCGGGGCCGTTTACGGCACATCCCATAACAGCAACCTTAATATTTAAAGGATACTGTTCACATATAGCTTCTGCCTTTTTGGCCAGACCGATAAGATCGATTTTTGTTCTGCCGCAGGTAGGACATGATATAACCTCAATACCTTCTTTCCTGAGGCCGAGTGTTCGTAATACAATACGTGCAGATCTGATTTCTTCAACCGGATCGTCGGTGAGACTTACACGGATTGTGTCTCCGATGCCTTCGCCAAGAATCATTCCAAGACCGATTCCGGATTTGATGTTTCCCGAGAAAACAGTTCCCGATTCGGTAATTCCGACATGAAGAGGATACGGTGTCTTTCCTGCAAAGAGTTTATGCGCTTCCACACACATTAAAACATTTGTAGATTTAAGACTGACAACAAGATTGTCATATCCCATATCTTCAATTCGCCGAACATTTCGCATTGCGCTTTCGCAAAGGCCTTCAGCCGTAACACCACCATACTTTTCTATAAGATCCTTTTCCATCGAGCCGGAGTTTACACCTACTCTGATTGGAATACTTCTTTCTTTTGCGGCCTTAACAACCTCACGCACTTTATCGTCGGTTCCGATATTACCGGGATTGATTCTAACCTTATCAGCGCCGTTTTCAATAGCAGCAACAGCCATTTTATAGTCAAAATGGATATCAGCGACAATGGGAATAGAGATTTCCTTTTTGATTTCTGCGATTGCTTTAGCAGCCTCCAAAGTTGGAACAGTGGATCTGATAATTTCACATCCGGCCTTTTCGAGTCTGTGAATCTGCTCAAGAGTAGCTCTCACATCCTCTGTTTTTGTATTTGTCATTGACTGAATAAGAACGGGGTTACCGCCTCCTATAACTCTGTTTCCTATATGAATCTCTTTTGTATTATCACGATATGCCATAATCGCTCTCCTGTTTCTGTTTATTTGAAAAATTTTGAAATATCATTAAATAAAATAAGTACTGCCAAAATTAAGAATAAAATAATTCCTATAAGATGAACAATCCCTTCCTTTTCAGCAGGCACCGGCTTTCTTCTTATTACTTCCACAAAAAGAAATACCAGTCGTCCGCCGTCGAGTGCCGGAAGCGGAAGCAGGTTAATCACCCCGAGGTTTACCGACAAAAGCATTGCAATATTCATCATTGTAAATATGATGCTGGATGTTCCGTAATCCTTTGCCACTTCATAACTGTCGTCAACAGCCTTCGCAATTCCCACCGGTCCTGCCACATCATCTCTGGACAATCTGCCAAGAACAAGCTGTTTTAAGCTTTTTAGAGTATTTCTGAAATTGAATACAAGCTCGTACCAACTGTATTTAATCAAATTCATACCACGGCAGTGAAGTATTTCGCTTCCACCTTCAATTCCTATATAATATCGACCTTCTTCTTCATCGTAAGTCGGATAGACTGTTGTGGTTTTTTTGACTCCGTCATGACTGTAAACTATCTCAAGTCCTTCACCGGCATTCAGATAACTAATAAGAGTAATATCTCGCCAAACATGAATTTTCTCGCCGTTTATGCTAATAATCGTATCGCCTTCAACTATACCGCTGTTTTCAGCTGCTCTTCCCTCTGTTATTCCTTTTATCACAGGAAGATCTGCGCCGCAGTTGGCAACAATAATCATTGCAAAAATAACAGCTACTATAAAATTAAAGAATGGACCTGCAAACACAGTTGAAATCCGAGCCCATACATTAGCATTTCTGAAGCTGTGCTCATCCAATTGTTGTTCATCCGGATTAATTGTGTCCTCGCCGTCAAAAATGCAGGCGCCTCCTATGGGAAGAAGCTTCAGCGCGAATTTTGTTTCTCCTTTTTTGAAAGAGCAAATCGTAGGTCCGAGACCCACATCAAACTCCTTCACGCGAATTCCGTGACTTCTGGCAACAATAAAATGTCCGAATTCGTGAGATATAACTATAACGGAAAGGATTATGATAAACCAGACGATGCTGATAATATTCATCGACTAACCTCTATCGTACAAATTTTTCAAGCATGCCATAGGTCTCCTGCTCAGTCCACAGAATCTCTTCAAGACTGGGATTTTCTATAAACTTAACAGAATTCATAGCAGTTTCAATAACTTCGTAAATCTGTGTGAATCTAATGTCTTTATTTAAGAAAAGTTTAACGGCAAGCTCATTTGATGCATTGAATACCGTAGGAAGGTTTCCGCCCTTGTTAACTGCATTATAAGCAAAAGCAAGTCCTTTAAACGTCTCTGTATCAGGTTCAAAGAACGTAATATCCTTTAATTTAAAGAAGTCCACTCTGTTGTTGTACATAGGACGTCTTTCAGGATAGAAAAGAGCATACTGAATAGGCAGTTTCATATCGGGTACCCCGAGCTGTGCAATAACAGCACCATCCCTGAATTGTACCATGGAATGGATGATACTCTGCGGCTGAATAATTACCTGAATATCATTCGCCTCCACACCGAAAAGCCATTTTGCTTCCATAACTTCAAGTCCCTTGTTTACAAGAGTAGCCGAATCTATGGTAACCTTTTTTCCCATGCTCCAATTGGGATGCTTTAAGGCGTCTTCAACTGTCATATTTTCAAGTTCTGCAAATGTTTTTCCTCTGAATGGACCGCCTGAAGCAGTAAGAAGAATCTTATCAAGCTCGCCCCTGTTTTCACCGTTTAAGCACTGGAAAATAGCGCTGTGCTCGGAATCAACGGGTAAAATTGAAACATTCTTTTCTTTTGCCAAGGGCATAATAATGTGGCCTGCAGTCACAAGCGTTTCCTTGTTTGCCAAAGCAATGGTTTTTCCGGCCTTAATAGCCTCAATGGTAGGACGAACTCCAATCATTCCCACAAGAGCCGTAACAACTATATCAGCTGCCTCAAGAGAAACAAGTTCAATCAGACCATCCATACCGGAAAGTACTTTTACCGAAGTATCTTTAACCTTCTCTTTCAATTCCTTCGCTGCACTTTCTTCGTACATACATACATAAGAAGGATTAAATTCCCTAATCTGCTCTTCGATAAGAGCAACATTTTTCGCAGCAGCAATCGCAAGAACATTGAGTCCTTCATTGTTACGAACGATTTCAAGTGTCTGAGTTCCGATAGATCCGGTGGATCCGAGAATAACAAGATTTTTATTCATTTTGATAATGTGCCTTCCTAAAAGAATTTAAGCATCAGCGATGCAAGAAAAAATGTAAGTGGTGCAGTAAAAATCATACTGTCAAAGCGATCCAGTATACCGCCGTGTCCGGGTATGCAGTGACCGTAATCTTTAATATCCATATTTCTTTTCACTGCGGATGCTGCAAGGTCGCCAAGCATTGCCATAAAACCTCCGCAAGCGCCTATACCGGCAAGCACCCATTCAATGTTCTGAATTCCGATATCAATATTACCCATAACAAATTTGCCGTAAAGCCAGGCAAGAAGTGCCGCACCCAAAACGCCTCCGACGGCACCTTCAATAGATTTCTTGGGGCTTAGCTTCGGCGTCATTTTATGATTGCCGATAGTTTTTCCGGTAATCATACCGACACAGTAAGCAAGTGTATCCGAGCCCCATGCAGCAATGTATATCATCCACACCAGGTATACGCCTTTTTCCAGTCCTCTTGTAAGTACCATAAACGAAAGCATTACAGGTGCATAAACAAATGCAAAAATTGCGCCGCTTATATCCTGAACATTATACTTTGGGTATGAAAACACATACACGAGCAAAAAAGCTATAATCGATAAAATTCCGGTCATCACAAGAAAAATATAATCGGCATTCAACTGCCGGATGATGGCTAAAACCACATAATAGGCTGTAATTGCAATAAATCCCGTGACCATAAGTGAATTTATTTTCTTATCAAAAAGCTTTAAAGCCCGACCCATCTCAAAGAAAGCCGTCAATGAAAGAATAAGCACAATCGAAGCCAGCGGAATCCCGCCCAAATATATGAAGAGGAATGACAGAACAACAAGTCCCGCTCCGCTTAATAATCGTTTCCAGAACATCAACTATTCCTCCGTAATATTTCCGAATTTTCTTGTTCTATTAGAATAATCCTCACATGCCTTGGTCAAAGCCTTCTCATCAAAATCAGGCCACGCTATATCAGTGACATAGATTTCGGAATATGAAATCTGCCAAAGAAGGAAATTGGATATTCTTTTCTCATTGCAGGTTCTGATAAGAAGATCTGGATCGGGAAGACCGGCCGTATCCAGTTCATCTTCAATCATCTTCTCGGTTATATCCTCGGGATTGATAACGCCGTCCCTGACTTTTGTGGAAAGTTTACGTACCGCTCTGGTAATTTCGTCTCTTGAGCCGTAATTGATTGCGATTGTAAAATGAAGACCGGTATTATTTTTTGTAGCTTCTTCAAGCTCGGCAATACTTTCTCTGATATCCTCATCCAGTCTTGATTTTTCGCCGATTATTCTGACGCACATATTGTTTTTTGAAGCTCTCTGAATGCAGTTCTTCATATAGTTTCTGAGAAGCTTCATCAAAGCAGATACTTCATTTTCCGGTCTTGACCAGTTTTCGGTTGAAAACGCATAAACCGTAAGATATTTAATTCCCATATTCCAGGCTACTTCGCAAATATCTTCAACCGCTTTTGCTCCCTGAAGATGACCGTAATTTCTTGGCATACCGTGAGCCTTTGCCCAGCGTCCGTTTCCATCCAGAATGATTGCAACATGATTAGGTATATTCATATATCCTCCGAAAAATAACGGGCAGGATTTAGATTTCATCCCGCCCTCTTTTGTCATACTTTTAAGATATCCTGCGACTTTTCTTCACAAGCCTTATCAATATCCTTAACAAACTTGTCAGTAAGCTTCTGAAGTTCATCCTCAAGAGATTTGATTTCGTCTTCTGAAATCTCTGTCTTTGCAAGCTTTTTGAATGCATCGTTTCCGTCACGTCTGATATTACGGATGGCAACCTTGCAGTCTTCACTCTTCTTCTTAACTTCCTTTACAAGATCCTTACGTCTTTCCTCTGTAAGTTCAGGGAAAACAAGTCTGATAACAGCGCCGTCGTTTGAAGGGGTAATTCCTACATCCGACATCATTATAGCTTTTTCAATGTCCTTAATAAGGGACTTTTCCCAAGGAGCAATCTGAATAATTCTGGGCTCGGGAACCGAAATATTACCAACCTGCTGAACAGGTGTAGGTGTTCCGTAGTAATCTACCTTAACTTTGTCAAGAACGTGGGGATTTGCTCGACCCGCACGAATAGTAGCAAAATCAGAAATCATGAAATCATATGCTTTCTGCATTTTGTCCTGATACTGAGATACTCTCTGATCCATCAATTTATCCTCCGTTTTATACAGTAACCTTTGTTCCGTTAAATTTACCACTCATAGCATTAACAATGCTGTTTTCCTCATTCAAATCAAATACGAGGAAGGGAAGTCCGTTTTCAAGTGCAAGCGCGCTTGCGGGAGTATCAACAACCTTAAGCCCCATTTCTACAACCTTTGCCAAAGAAATTTCATCAAATTTCTTCGCATCGGGATTTGTTTTGGGATCGCTGTCATACACACCGTCAATTGATTTTGCAAGAAGAACGCTGTCTGCCTCAATCTCAATTGCACGAAGAACCGTTCCCATGTCCGTCGAGAAATAAGGATGGCCCGTTCCGCCGGCGAAGAAAGTAATCTTTCCGTCCTTCATGGATTTAATTGCATCATCCTTTGTGAACTGCTTTGTAAAAGTTGAACATACAAAAGGTGTAAACACTTCGGCCTGCATACCTTCTGTTCTGAAGATTTCCGCAACATAGAGGCAATTCATTACCGTAGCAAGCATACCGATTTGATCAGCCTTTACACGGTCCATCTCACCGCAAGTTCTGCCTCTCCAGAAATTTCCCCCGCCTATGACAATTGCAATTTCGTTTTCTTTTGCAATTTCTTTAATCTGAGCCGCAACCTTACGTACTTCCGGCTCCGAAAAACCTGTTTTTTTATCTCCGGCAAGAGCCTCACCGCTTAATTTTAACAGGATACGCATAATTTTCGTGCTCCTTTATTTAAACTTATCGAAGAATGTTGAAGGGCTGACATCGGCATAGCACTGGGAGCATACACCTTCAATAACCGCACCATTATTAATCTGTACAGATTTGGATTTAATGTTTCCCATAACAATTGCAGAAGTATCAAGAATAACAGGACCCTTAACGTCAATGTCACCCTTTACGGCGCCGGCAATAACTGCGCTGGTTGCATAAATATTACCGATGATTACTGTGCTCTGTCCGATTTTAACAGAACCGTGGCTGTTAACCTCTCCTGTAATCCGTGCACCTTCTGCGTAGATTTCCGCAGCAACGGAGTCACCGCCAACCGCACCTACAATATTAAGTTTGCCGTTAACTGAAATGTTACCTTTAACTTCGCCAAGAACTTCAAGCGAACCTGTTGAAGTAATATCACCGACAATTGACATTCCCTCTGTAATAACCGCCGTCTCATCAGTTGCCTTTGCGCGCTTAGGTTCATCACTCACCGCGGGAGCTGCTTTTGCAACTGCCTTAGGAGCTGACTTATCCTCTTTTGAAGTAATTGAATCAAGAAGTTCGTTAAGGTCAAGCTTGTCTGCTTCTTCTTTTTCAATTTCCACAACTTCACCCATAGGCTTTGCTTCGGTTTCTTTTTCGTCTTCCGCAACCATTTCATTCACTGCCTGTGAAAGGTCTTCTTTAAGTTCGCTGAAAAAACCCATTATTATATCCTCCAATGCATTTATCTCATTTTTTGTTAACCGGCACATGCTGAACCGGATTCGTTTCTTTTGTTATAGGAAGAATAACCGTATGATCGAGCGACTGAATATACTCGATAATTCCCGGCAGGGCTTCCACTGTGGTTGTTTTGGAAGCAGTATCGTGAAAAAGAATAACTGCCTGCGAGAAACTCTCTATGTCATTTGTAGACTGATAAAAAATCGAGTCGGCCGGAAGAATCGGTGAATGAGCATCACCCGAGGACATATTCCAGTCAAAATATTCAATACCCTGATCTTCCAAAATCTTACCAAATATTCTGATATCAATATCGGAAGCCTTGTTCGAACTTCCGCCCGGAAATCTGTAGAATTCCGATTCTACTCCGGTAACCATATACAGATAATCGCGAAGCGTCTGAGTGTCTTCTCTAAACTCGTCTTCACCGGCATATACCTTTGAATAAACATGGGTACAGGAATGCATCCCCAAGGTATGACCCTCGTCCACTATTCGTCTGTAAAGTGCTTCATTGTCCCTGCCCTCTTTGTAAATAACAAAAAAGGTGGCTTTAACATCATATTGCTTTAAAATGTCCAAAATTGCATCGGTGTATGTACTCGGACCGTCATCGAAGGTCAGATACACCTTTCGATAGCCGTCATACAATTCCTCGTCGGAAAGAGAAAGCGCTGCGATTTCTTCCGGCGTCATATCCTCATATCGATATTCCCTATCCGAAGAATCTGCTTCAATCAAATGCTCAGCGCTAATCTCCTCACTCATTGAAGTAAGTGTTTCAAGCTGTTCAAGATAATCTCCGAGCAGTTGTTCCTTCTCTGCAATATTTTTTTTATAACTAGTGTTTCTGGCTGCAAGATATATTGTCAAAAACCAGGGAATTACAATGATAAGCCCGATAAAAACAAGAATTTCCCGCTTCAAGCGCTTAACTCTTGCTTTACGCCTATCAGATTCCATTTTAACATACACTCCTTATCTTTAAAAGAAGAAAATATAAATTATTAGCTTCTCTTTCTTGCTGTTATTTCCAATTTTTCACCCGCATTAATATCTAATGCGAGGTCTCCGTTATCAAAAGAATAGCCTTCCGGACAAATAACCCTCATGGTCTGTTTTCCCTGATTTTCAAGAGTTGCATTTATCACTCCGCTCCGCTTCTCAAGCTTTGCAATATGCATACAGCCCTTTGCGCGAAGACCCTTTGCACACATATAGTCAAAATTATCGCTGAGAATCGGAAACAGTTCTATCTTGTTCATGTCCGAATATGAAAATGCTTCAATAACGGCAGCGGTAATTCCAAGATTTGCATCCATCTGGAATAACGAATGCTCATTATGTCCCGTGAACAGATTTTTCAAAGTAAATTTCTGAATAAGTCTGTTAAGCGCAAGATACCATAAATTGGCATCCTTTAATCTTGCGGAAATGTTTGCAAGATGCGCAAGTCCCCAGCCGGAAATCGCATCGACACCGTCAAGGAGTCTGAGTTCGGCTGCTCTGTGGCAAGCTGCAAGAAGTTCTTCATTTCCGTCAGACAGTGCCTCATGCCCGGGAAAAACGGGATACAGGTGTGAAGAATGTCTGTGATGATAATCGTCTTTCAAAAACTGAGGAATCCATTCTTTAATTGCACCATCTTCGTTTATTGCATAATCGGGGAATTTAGCAAATTCTTCCTTCCATTTCGAGAGATTTTCCTTTTCGATGTCCAAAATTTCACAGGCATTTATCAGGTTCGAATATACCTCCTTCGCAACCGCAACATCCATCGTCGCATTGATTGCGGTGGGTGAGTCGTTACCAAGCGGTGTATTTTCCGGTGAATATGAGGGAACAAAAACATACTTTCCTTTTTCGTCTTCAACAAGAAAGTCCTCGTAAAAAAGAACAACGTCCTTCCAGTATTTTACACCTCGAAGCAGTATATTTTTGTCGCCCGTGTATTCGTAATAATCCTGATATTCCTGACTTAACCAGCCGGCGCCGGCCGTCCAGAAAAACATCGGCCACAGAATGCCGAAATGTCTGTGAATACCGTTTGTTGAAACACGTGCTGCCGCAAAAATACCGTTACAGTCGTAATATGCCTTTGCATTCTTTTTAAAGTCTTCCGAATATGATTCAAGCCAGTCAAAATATACACGCGCAAACTCAGGCAAACTTCCGGGAAGAACCTGCCACATCATCATCTGTATATTTTCATCAAGCGTGTAGTCTGAACACCAGGGAGGGTTTGCGTTGCCGTTCCAAATTCCCTGAAGGTTCGGAGGCATTTTACCAAAGCTTGCTATTTCAAGGTAGCGGCCAAAGTCAACCATCCTCTCCATTAATTCCGGACATAGTTTTTCGGGAGTACACATTGAGCGAAGTTCTTCTGTTGTATATTCTTCTTCACTCTCTGAAAAAGAAATACTGACTCTTTCAAAGAGTTCCTTATGTATTGCCTCATGTTCCCGCAGCAATTCGCCATACTTAAGGGGAGTATCATTAAGTCCCCTGACAATTTTTACTTTGGATGCCTCGAGACGCTGTTTCCAAGGAGTGATGGTATATATAATCAGTACTTCTTTTGCCCTTCTGATACAAAAACCGTTTTTTGATTCGTGATCTTCTTCACCACAGTTCATCGGCTCTTTGGTTCCTTCTCCGATTACCACCGCTTTCAGAGCCGATACATATCCGCTCTGCATTTCGGCGTGAATGCCCTCCGAAATAATAAAGTCACCTTCAACATATGAAGTCGTGCTTTCCATATCATGAATGTCACTGTTTACATCTGTATAGATATTAATATTTAACAGTCCGGCCTCCGCTGTGATATGACTTACGATTATATTTCGTGTGCGTGAAGCAAAGGTTTTTCTTACATATTTTCCCAACGAATCAGTATATGAAACTATGCACTCACCTTTTGAAAAATCAAGACGTCTCGAATAATTTGCTATATCTCCTTCGCCTTCAAAATCCATATAAATATCAGTTGCCGTTTCGTATGGGTTTGTCCAGATAATCTCCCCAACCGGATATCCGTCTTCCCGCAGTCCTTCTTCAAAAAACTTTGTAGCCTCAAGATATCTTCCCTCGAAAATCATTTTTCTGACTTCCGGGATAAGTTTTGCCCCTTTAAATGGGCGTAAATCATTATTAGCAGGCATGGGAATATAGAGTTCCTCATGATTCGTAACTATTTTTTCATTTCGGGGATTTCCGAATATCAAGCCACCCACCGTGCCGCTTCCGACAGGAAAAGCTTCATCCCAGTTTGCAGCATATTCCGCACTTTTAAGACCTTTAAAATTCATTTATTTTTCCTCTCCGAGCAATTTAATAATCTCGTCTCTGTCAACTTCGGCAATCAAAACTTTTAATTGTTCAAAAGTATTTGCAAAATCATCCGGCAGCTTGTATGAGGAAAGTTCCTCCATTATCGACTGTGCAGTGTCAAAATCGAATGCCGTAACCACTTCGCAAAGACATCCCAGTGCATCAGACAAATATTTTTTTGAAATCACAGGAAGGCTATCCTTTGCCGTAAACAGTTGTTTTATAGCGGTAATTGTTGAAATATAGTCCTCTAAAAGAGTCGGGGTCATCTCGCCTATTAATTCTTTATTCCCATTTTCGCCGGCATTTTCAAGCGTTGCGGCTTTTTGTGAAAGGCCGAGCGCACCCACCAGACGGGCCGACGACTTTAAAGCATGTACCTGAATTGTATAATTGCCGTAATCTTCATTTTCAAAGCATTGCTTTATGATGTCCGCACGGGCAGCACCGGTTTCGGTGAAGGATTTTACCACTTTCTCGTAAAGCCCCGCTCCACCCGAAGCTTTTATTCCTTCATCGACACTTATACTTTCGACTTTGCGAAGTTTATTTACAAGTTCACTTTCGTCAGTTGTTTCATTTTCTTCCCGGACACATTTTGTTACAAGATTATCCGGAAGAAATTTAACAATCAGTTTCTCCAAACTGTCAGGGTCTATAGGTTTTGAGAGATAATCCGAAAAGCCCTCTTTCAAATATCCTTCCTTCGCACCGCTCACCGCATTTGCGGTAAGAATAACAACCGGTGTCAATGCATTTCGGCACATATCTTCATCTCTTCTAATATGATGAAGAGTCTCGATTCCATCCATATCCGGCATCATATGATCCACAAAAATCAAATCATATTTTTTATCTTTGCACATCCGAAGGCAATCTTTTCCACTCTCACAGGAATCTATCTTAAGAAGTGTTTTCTTTAATAGCCCTTTAAATACCGTGATATTCATAGGAGTATCGTCTACCACAAGAATGCACGCTTCCGGAGCGGTAAAGCTCTCATGATACTCTTTTTCTTTTTCCTTAAGCTTTTTGTATGCCTCTTCAAAATTACCGATCCCCTCAAAATCCACAACAGTCTGTTCCACTGTAAACCGGAAATCGGAACCCTTGCCGTAAACGGAATTAACTTCCAATTGAGAACCCATAAGTGAAAGCAGCTGTTTTGTAATACTCATTCCAAGTCCGGTTCCTTCAATTGACTTGTTACGCTTTTCCTCAATTCGCTCAAAAGGAGTAAACAGTTTTTGTAAATCTTCTTCCTTTATTCCTTTTCCGGTATCCTGAACACTGACCATAAGAAGAATGCTGTCCTCATTTTTCTTCTCATAATCCATTTCAAGAATAATATGCCCATTATCGGTATACTTTACGGCATTTGACAAAATATTAAGAATAACCTGCTTAAGTCGTAATTCGTCACCGTATAAAAGATGCGGAAGATCGGGATTAATCCTTGTTATCAAAGAAAGACCTTTGTTCTGGGTCTTTGTAAGATTCATGTTTAGCAGGTCATTTATAACCGAACTCAAATCATAATTATCACAAATCAAATCAAGCTTTCCTGATTCGATTTTAGAAAAATCAAGAATATCGTTCACCAGACCGAGCAGACTCTTTCCCGCACTTTTAATATCCTGAGCGTACGATACAACAGCTTCTTCTTCGGATTCACGAATAATCATTTCATCAAGTCCCAAAACCGCATTTATGGGTGTTCTGATTTCATGTGACATGTTGGACAAAAAGTGTGATTTTGCTTCATTTGCTTCGTTGGCAATATCAACAGCGGTATGCAGGTCTTCTGTTAATACCTTCAGCCCTGCGCACATGGAATTGTAATCCAGATATGCCTGCTTGTATTGTCCTCTTTTTAAAGGCTTAAGTCGATAGTCAAAATTTCCCTTTGATGCCTCTTCCAAAGCCTTACACAATTCCTTGCCCCGCTTTTCCGAACGCCACGAAACAAAAAAGAAATAAAGCACGATAAACGGTATAATATGAACAATGCCAATCGATTCAGCAAGTCCATGCCTTAAATCATGTATGTCCACACCAAGACGATTTTTTATAATCAGATTGAATACAACAAGAACAACAATCGTAGGCACAGCCATCAACGCAGTATTTAAGATGGCATGATTTCTGAAATGCTTGCTGTTCCGTTTTCTTAATTTTTCACCCTTTTCCCTGAGTTCTTCCTGTATTCTTTTGATTTCTTTGATTCGCTCCTGTTCACGTTGCTCAATCTTAGCAAGTTCACCCTTTATATCTATCGAAAATCGAAATTCATTGTTATCCATTCCTCATCCTCTTGAAAAACAATATATTCAAAACATAGATAATATATTATATCATTTCTCTACCTCGATTTAAACAAAAGGTGTTTCAAAGACGCAATGTTTTTTCGCATGCAACACTTGGGACAAAGTGTGTGCCTGCACACACTTCGCACCCAAGCGGTATGCTTTAGCATAAATTTCACCTCCACGAGGTGTGCATCCCTAGCGGAGTTCTTTATTTAGCAGGAAATTCAGAGAAATGTCCCATATAATAAGCAAACCGGATGATTATACATCCGGTTTTACATCATTTCATCTGTAAAGTTTTTTCATATGCCGCAACAACTGCCTCAATCGCAGCCGATCTGAATCCGTTCTGTTCAAGCGCCCTTACACCCTGAATTGTAGAGCCGCCCGGCGAACAAACTTCATCCTTTAATTGTCCCGGATTCTTTCCTGATTCAAGAGTCAGTTTTGCGCTTCCCATTACCATCATAGCTGCAAACTCGGTTGCCAGCTGTCTCGAAAGACCGCAGGCCACACCACCATCTGCCAGAGCTTCAATAAACATCTGGCAAAATGCCGGTCCGCAGCCGGCAACAGCCGATCCGGCATCTATAAGTTTCTCGGCAATTTCATAGCATCTTCCCGCTTCAGACAAAGCATTGATAAGTGTTTCAATAGCTTCGTCCGTAACAAGTTCATTCTTTGCATATGTTATCACACCCGCGCCAACCGAAACCGGTGTATTGGGCATTATGCGGACAACCGGACACTTAATACCCGCAAAGTTTTCAATTTTTTCTATTGTTAATGCAGCTGCCATACTGATAAGCACCGTCTTTTCGGTTATGGTTCCTTTTAACTCGGAAAGAACTCCTTCCATCATGCCGGGCTTTACACCAAGAAAAACAAAGTCCTTCGATGCTGCTTCTTCATTTGTTCCTACTTTGCATCCAAGCTCTTTAGCAAGTTTTTCGGCTTTTGACAATGTCTTGTTTGCAAGAATAACATTTTCCGGCTTCACTGATTTACATACTGCAGTGGCCAGTGCACCACCCATATTTCCTGTTCCGATAAATCCGAATTCAATCATCTCTACCTCTTTCCCTTGAAGCGGGTTCCTACTTCCTTACCCGCAACAATGTCATACAATTCTTCAGGACGGGAGCCGTTTGTAATTACCATATCACAGCCGGCTTCCATTGCAACCTTCGCAGCAGAAATCTTAGTCGCCATTCCGCCGGTTCCTCTCGCTGTTCCTGCGCCACCTGCCATGCTTCGTGTTTCATCATCTATGCAATCAACAGTATGAATTAGTTTTGCTTCTGCGTTCGTATGAGGATCTGAATCATAAAGACCGTCTATATCAGACATAAGAACAAGCAGGTCCGCTTCACACAAAGTTGCAACTATTGCCGAAAGTGTATCATTATCACCAAGAACCTTATGTGCTCCCGTTTCAATTTCTTTAGATGAAACCGAGTCGTTTTCGTTTACAACAGGAATGACACCCGTCTCGAGAAGTGCCGAAAAGGTTCCCGCAAGATGTTCTTTCCTAATAGGATTATCCACATCTTCATCTGTAAGAAGAATCTGACCCACGGCCTGATTGTATTCGGAAAAAAGTTTATCGTACATATGCATAAGCTGACACTGTCCGACAGATGCACAAGCCTGCTTCATTCTAAGTTCTTTGGGACGTGAGCCGGGCGTTATTTTTGCAGCCCCGACAGCAATAGCACCTGAAGTTACCAAAATAATTTCATGCCCGTATCCTTTAAGATCCGCAAGCACCCTGACCAGTCGTTCCATGCTGTGAATATTTACAGCCCCGGTGTCATGTGTAAGTGTTGATGTACCGACCTTAACTACAATTCTGTAACAATTTTTTTGCCACATTTTATATCTGTCTCCTTTTTGAAATCTCTTTCAAAATCGCTGATATTATCAGTAATAATATTCGTAGTAGTAATCATAATAATAATCATCGCCATAGTCATCATAGTCGTAATCATAATAATTATCATCATACCACTCATTCCAACTGTCGTCATAATCCCAATCACTCCAGCCGTAATCGTCCCAGCCGTACCAGTCATCGTCAGACCAGTCATCGTCATCCCACTCACCGTCAAAAATGAAATCAAACAATGACCAGTCATCGCCATACCAGTCGTAATCGTCGTCGTAATCGTCCCATCCTGACCAGTCGTCATCCCACTCATCATAATCATAAAATGATTCTGTGCCGGATGCGTCAACAAACTTGCCAAGCCAGTTAATATACTCGCTATCAAAACCACTGTTGGCAAAAACATTCTTAAGTTCCGAATAGAAATCCGAATCGCCGTACGGAAGCGTTACCGATATACCGGTCATATATGCAGCATCATCCGTTGCCTGCATATAAACAATAGCCTTCGCAAGAGCTGTTGATAAAGCCCTTGATTCGTCCGAATCAACGTTTTGAGCAACGGCCATTATATCTGTAATATAGTAATCGGACAATGTAACATTATCCTCTGAATCATCATTCATCCAGCCCGAGAAAAAACCTCTTGAAATCAACGCAGGATGTATTCTTCCTCCGTTTGTTCTGGTTGTCTTTTGGCTGTAGTTTGTGTTAAGCAAT
Source organism: Lachnospiraceae bacterium (assembly GCA_045600725.1). Classification (GTDB taxonomy): domain Bacteria; phylum Bacillota; class Clostridia; order Lachnospirales; family Lachnospiraceae; genus UBA1258. Next base: position 129,457 of record JAZRYK010000030.1, on the reverse strand, counting down.
GCATCTTCATTGGCGTACGCAAAATTCACCCATGAAGAATAAAGAACCTTCATAACTCCTTCATCTATAACCGAAAGAATTGCCGATTCGTTTTCTCGTTTGTTGGCATCAACCATACTGTCTACAATTGTCTTGCCCAAATCCGGAATGGTAATTGAAGTATTATTGTACAGTTCGGAAAGCCATTCTGTGTATGACCATCCCAGTCCCGATTCAAAATCTTCGCAAAGAATTGTATAGTCGCAGAAGTCGTAAAGTGCACAACATACTTCAAGACTCGACATAATACAGCAATCCATTCCGATAAAATCAAAATACACGCCCGCACCTGATAATGCAGACTTCATTTCATCGATTGTAAGCGCATCATATTCACCTGCAAACTGATCATATCCAAATCCGTAAACAGGACCACCGCCGTGATTCCAAAATTGCAAAACGTATCTGTCAGCAGGATAGTTTATCACACCCCATACAATAAAGTCCTTCAATGTCGATTCTACTGTACAGTCAAGCTGACCAAGATCGTCCTTCACCAGTTTAAATCCATCTTTGTTAAGACAATATATTTGGCTTCTGTCAGAAGCAATACCCAGGGTCTTTTTCCAACTCTTTGTTCCCATAGTCTGAATAAGAATATTCACCTTGTCGCTTCCGCCGGCAGCAATCATTTCCTGAATATCTGTCGTAGCCTCGCCGTCATCCGACTCAAGATCGGAACCGTTCATGTATACAAGAATTGTAACTGTATCCTGAGAATTTCCCTTAATCTTCTGTCTCGGGTTGCGAATTACTCCTTCGAAATTGCCGGTTGTCGCACTGCTTCCGCCATTATTTACAGAAGTCGAAGCTGAGGTACTTGCAGAATTTCCGTACTGCACATCTCTTGCCTCGTCCTCGTCATCAAAAATACAGCCCGAAAGCACAAATGTGCATATAAGACCTATGCACAGCATCAGAATCAAATGCTTTTTCTTCAATCCAATAAACTTATTCATCACATCAATTTCCCCATTGTCATTCCAAATTCAATTTCCAACCAATATTATAATAAAAAATAAGGGCAACGGCAAATGTTTGTTCCAAAATACACAAAAAGGGCACTCATAGACAGAGTGCCCTTCACTTATGATTGTTGTAAAATTAGCCCTGCATCTGCTTTGCAACTTCTTCTGCAAAGTTTTCAGACTTCTTTTCCATGCCTTCACCAACTTCATAACGAACATACTTGGTGATTGTAAGATCCTTGGAAACTGTTCCAAGGTAAGCTGCTACAGTCTGCTTTCCGTCTTCAGCCTTAACATATGTCTGGTCAAGAAGACAGATTTCCTTAAGCTGCTTTGAAATACGGCCATCAACAAGACCTGCAAAAATCTTGTTAGCTACGATGTTTTCCTTATCAGCCATTGCAAGTGAAGAAAGACCTGCAGGAGCTGCATCTGAAAGGAAGTTGAATAAGTAATTCATATTGCTCTTCTTTTCATTGTAAATAGCAATATCTTCATCACTCCATACCTTATCTGCAATAGCCTTCTCGATTAAGCTGTTAAGAATAGGCTTGGGAAGTGATGCAGGATCGTTTAATGCGCTGTCAATAGTGATTTCTTTAATCTTAGCAAGTTCATCAGCTGAAATTTCATTTCTGTTGATGTATGTAGGATTCATAGCTGCAATCTGCATTGCAACGTTTGTTAATGCTTCCTTAACTGCATCTGTGTTACCTGCGCCGTTAGCAGCAACAAGAACACCGATACGTCCGCCACCGTGAATGTATGAAACAACACACTCACCATCAACCTTAGCAAATCTTCTGATAGAAAGCTTTTCTCCGATAGTAGCGGTCTTTTCGATTAATGTTTCCTTTAATCCGTTCTCTTCAAGTAATGCATCAACATCTGCTGCTGAAGAAGCAAGTGCCTGATCTGCAACAGCCTGTACAAATTCCTGGAATGTTTCATTCTTAGCAACGAAGTCTGTCTCTGAGTTAACTTCTACAACACAAGCAACTGTGTCCTTAAGAGCAACACGACAAATACCTTCTGCTGCGATTCTGCTTGCCTTCTTTTCAGCCTTAACAGCGCCGCTCTTCTTTAAGAATTCAACGGCTGCTTCCATATTTCCATCTGTTTCGCCAAGTGCCTTCTTACAATCCATCATTCCGGCACCTGTCATTTCACGTAACTCTTTTACCATGCTAGCGGTAATAGCTGCCATTTTATTTTCCTCCTATAGGTAATGATTCTTACTGCTGTGCTACTTCTTCGATATCTGTTGCTGTTGCATCAACATCTGCATTAGCATCTTCAGCTGTAATAGCTGCTTCGCCCTGATTTGCTTCAATAACAGCATCTGCCATCTTAGAAACAATAAGCTTTACGGCACGAATAGCATCATCGTTACCGGGAATGATATAGTCAAGTTCTTCAGGATCACAGTTTGTATCACCGATACCAAGAAGAGTAATTCCAAGTGACTGAGCTTCCTTAACACAGATGTGTTCCTTCTTAGGGTCTACTACAAAGATAGCATCGGGGATTCTCTTCATATCCTTGATACCGCCGATGTTCTTTTCAAGCTTATCCCATTCCTTCTTAAGCTCTGTAACTTCCTTCTTGGGAAGAACATCAAATGTTCCGTCCTGAGACATTGTCTCGATCTGCTTTAATCTTGCAATTCTTGTCTGAACTGTGCGGAAGTTTGTAAGCATACCGCCAAGCCATCTTTCATTAACATAGTACATTCCGCATCTCTCAGCTTCTGTCTTAACTGCTTCCTGAGCCTGCTTCTTTGTACCAACGAATAATACGATACCGCCCTGAGCAACGATATCAGAAATTGCATTGTAAGCTTCGTCAACCTTGCCTACTGACTTCTGAAGATCGATGATGTGGATACCATTTCTCTCTGTGAAGATGTAAGGAGCCATCTTAGGGTTCCATCTTCTGGTCTGGTGTCCGAAGTGAACACCTGCTTCAAGTAACTGCTTCATTGAAATAACGCTCATTTTAATACCTCCATTTTGGTTTTTAGTCTTCCACGAATCCCCTTATTATCCGTCAACCCGAGCGTTAATCGGGCACCGACGGGGGTGTAATTCGTGTGCATATTTTTACAAACAGCGTGAGTAGTATAACACACACTCACGCTGCACGCAATAGTTATTTATTTAAGTCCTGAAGGTTTTTTCGTAATTGCCTCAAGTGTTTTTATCAGCTTGGAAGAAATAAACTCTCTGTGCTCCGGTTTTACCAAATAATACATATATGAATCCTTAACCATTTGCATCGGAAGTCCTCTTCCAACAAGCTTAAAGTTGCAAAAACCCCTGTCAATATATGTTCCGATTTCTTCCGCACTTATAAATGCAGGTCGCTTCATGCTCTCGGCAAAGGAAGGCTTCGTATTTTTGTTTGGACAGTCAAATGTGGTACCTTTCTCAAAGGTAAGTTGCATCAGTGACTCATCTTTATAATGGTTTGTTCTTTTCGGGCAGTTTGAATAACAAACCTCATCCACCAGAATCTCCACTCTGTCCGCAAAAGGTTCCACAGCTTTTAGTGCATTCTCATCATGATTCAGATCATAATCAAGCACGCACATGAAATAATCCTTTTCAAGCTCCGCTACAAAGGATTCTATATCCTTAATGCGCTTTGTTGTAGACGAAATATATTTATAATTCGGATATTTTTCACGAAGATATTTTTCAAGTACATCCCTGTTAACAAGCACCTGATTCATACCGTTATCCGCAATATCCATTATAAGATTACAATACGTATCATACACATGTTTTTCTTCCAAAATAGAATTGGTCCATGTGAATCTGACGGGAACATCCATTTTGTTATAGGTGGAAATAATCTTTTCCATATCACCCTTGGAACTAAGTCCGAACACTGCTCTTCCACCGTTCCAAATGGCACCCGGAAATGTTCCGTATACGCTTCCCACTTTGAATCCTTCATTAAATTTTTCGGGATATTCCTTCATCAGATTTATAACAATCTGATTTAGATAGAAGAAATAACAAAATCCCGGCAAATGCCAATATACTTCTTTTTTTGTATCAGCCATTTTTATTCCTCAATCCAAGGAGTAGGCTTTGGTGTATTTACCGAAACCACTCTGGCAGCCTGCAGGTTCTTAAGAAGAAGCAATCTGCAAATTCCCTGATATTCGGGTTTAATCATATAGAAGGTATATGTATCTATAAGTGAGAATAAGCTTGCTGTACGACCTTCAATTTTAAAGTTGTTTATTCCTGCGGGAACATACTGATTCCATATCTGATCGGGCTTAATAACCGTAGGATAATCCTGAATTGTCCAAATACAGTTGTGCTCGCCGTAATCGCAAACCCATTCCTTGATGGGAATCTGCTGATCCTTCGGAAGATTTCTGTTGTTAAGGACGGTTCTCTGATCCCTGGAAATCTGTCTGTAATGCTCTCCTCGTCTGGGGCAGGCAGGTATACAAAGTGTATTTACAAGCACTTCAAGTTTTTCGGGATGATTAATCTTTCCGATAGACTCCCAGTCATTATTAAGATTGTAATCAAGAACAACATACTTGTAAGGATTCTCTTTTCTGTCAATTTCAGCATTTAATGCATCAAGGTCCTTTATTTCCTTACATGTAGAGCTGTTGTATTCAAATGAAGGATATTTTTCTCTTAAGTACTCTTCTAAGATAGGAGACATAACAATAACTTCATTCTTACCGTTATCTGCTACTCTCATACAGAAATTGCAGAACGGATCCTCCAAATCAGCCTCGGTAATAAGAGGATTTGTGAATGTAAATCTTACAGGAATACCCTTATCATTAATACTTTTGATTACATTTTTTACATAAGAAGCATCGCACTGATCGTGCCTTACAAGTCTTCCTCCATTCCAAAGAGAAATAGGGAATGAGCCGAAAAATGAGCCAATTTCAACGCCCTCTCTGAAGTATTCCGGATGAACTTCCATCATGCTTACCCAAAACATATTTAAGGGATAATTGTATCTGAGTCCCGGAAGGTGAAATCTTACTGGAGTCATAATTAAATCCTCTCAATCAAACAATTATATAGTTCCGGCGAAGTACTCCGCCGGAACTATTATTTTACATAATTTTATTCAAAATGTCCACGATTATAGGTAAATGACTTAAAGCATGCGTAGGTAGGCTTTTCTCTGTCTTCACCATCTGTTGCAAAAATACCTACTGTACATCCGACAAAACCTCCTGCAACTTCTGTAGAAAGAGCTGATATATCAATGCCCTGCGCAAGAACCTGTTCATTATCTCCTATTCCTGCATAGAAAGAAGCCTTTGTTCCGAATACACGAAGACGCACTGTAAGCGGTGAATCGTTAAGAAGAGATGTGCATATTCTTTCTTCTTTTCCGTCCTTACAAAGGATTACGCTTCCTCTGCAATCGGTAAGTTCAAATCTAAGATGATACTTGTCGTTCTGCATAAGGCAAATGCCTGCCTTTGCACCCATAAAAAGATTATCGGTATAGAAAGAAGTTCTTGCTTCAAATGCAAGTGAATCCTGACGGATACTGATGTAGGAAGCAGGTTTTTCCTCTACAAGATTATCTGTGCTGCACTTAAGCATAAGGCCTTTGCCTTCTTCAAATCTGCAAATATCCTTTGCAGGATTACGAAGGAACAACCACTCAGGGCCAAACTCCTTCATTTCATCAAATCTATATTTTTTATTTACATTCGGATATGAAGTTTCCGGCACGCATCTTTCATATTCGGGAAGGTTAATGTTAAGTTCATCCGAAAGAATTCCAAGTCCTGCATTAACTACAGGCCAGTCTTTTTCCCAAACAACTCTGGCAAGGAATGTTTCACGTCCCATTGTTGTAAAGCCTTTGACAGGACGAACCGCAAGCATAACCATATACCAGTCGCCTTCGCTTGTCCGGAAAAGGTCAGCGTGTCCCACATACTTTACAGGATATTTTTCACCAAGATGTCTGTGAGTAAAAATAGGATTGCAGAAATTATTTTCATAAGGTCCGAAAACAGACTTACTTCTTGCAACGCTTACCGCATGTTCAGGGCCTGTACCGCCTTCAGCATGAAGAATATAGTAGTAGTCTCCGATGTGATAAATATGCGGGCCTTCAGGCCAATGTACGCCCTTCATCGCACCGTTCCAAACGTTTACCGCTTCACCTACAAGTTTGAAATTAACGTAGTCAAATTCTCTGACATAAATAAACCAGTCACCGTCATAACGGCATCCGTCGGGATTGGGATGTGTTCCGCAATAGTAACATTTTCCGTCATCATCAAAGAACAAACTGGGGTCGATTCCATCAGCCCCCTCAATATAGTGAGGCTCCGACCAAGGACCTTCAGGCTTTTCTGCCGTAACCACAAAATTGCCTCCAAAGGAAACATTTGTGCAGATGCAGTAAAACAGTCCATCCTTCTCGTTATATCTTATTGTAGGAGCAAAGAGTCCGCGGGAAAGACCTGTATCTCCTAAGGGTAACTGTGATTCTCTGTCCAAAACATTACCGATCTGCTCCCAATGCGCAAGATCCTTTGAATGCATAATGGGCAGCCCCGGGAAATATGCAAATGAAGAGTTTACAAGATAGAAATCATCTCCTACTGCGCATATTGAAGGATCCGGATAAAAGCCTTCAAGAATTGGGTTTTTTGCTGTAACCATTTAAATCTCCTCCTATTCGGGTTTAGTAAGTATAATCTCACCGTTTCTTTGAGAAATCTTTATTTTATTATCTGTAATACCAAGTTCACTTATGATATCCGCAGGAATCTGAACTCTTCCCGCTCTGTCAAGCACAGCATACTCATCCTGAGTATCCTCTGCGCGCCAGTCGATATTGGATTCTTTCAGTCTGTCGGAATATTCTTCCTTTAAAACTCGTTCCGAACTTATTTTTCCGTCTCTGATGGCTATTACTCTTCTAACTTTCTTTGAAAGAGTCATATCATGCGTAACAATCAGAATTGTCTGACCGTTCTTATTAAGTTCCGTAAACACATCAAAAATAAAAGTTGCTGTCTTTTGATCAACGCTTCCCGTAGGCTCATCCGCAAGAAGAAGCTTTGGAGAATTTGCCAGAGCAATTGCAATTGCAATCCTCTGCTGCTCACCACCCGAAAGCATATTCATACGGCTGTTCTTTTTATGGCTCATCCCGACCATTTCAAGAAGTTCTAAAGCTTTTTCTTTTTTCTTCTTTTGAGAAGATATTTCCATAGGAAGCATAATATTTTCAAGTGCTGTCATAAAGGGAAGCATATTTCTTCCATTGTTCTGCCATACAAAACCGACAGTGTCTCTTTTGTATTTAATCAGTTCTCTTTCAGTCATCGAAAACAGATTCTTCCCATCAACAAAAAGCGAACCTGCACTTGGGCGGTCAAGACCACCTATCATGTTAAGGAATGTGGATTTACCGCTTCCGGAATTACCTATTATCGCTGTAAGTTCTCCCTCTTCAACAGTAAGATCAAGGCCCTGTAAAGCAAGTACTTCCGTTTCTTTTGTTTTATAGATTTTAACGAGCCCGTCGGCTCTGATAAGTGCTTCAGGCATTGATTCTCTCCCCGTTTTCAAGTTCAATCAGCATATCTGCTGCGCCCATAAGTCCCACGTCATGTGTTGTCATGAGAATGGTAATTCCCTCTTTTTTAGTCATTTCCTTAAAGATTTCAACAACCTTTGCCGCCATTGCACTGTCAAGCTCAGCTGTAGGTTCATCGGCTAAAATTAGTTTTGGTCTATGTGCCAAAGCTCTGGCGATGGCAACCCTTTGCTGTTCACCACCTGACATTTCGGCAGGCATGTGATTAAGTCTGTTTCCAAGACCAACAAGTTTAAGACACTCTTCAACTCGTCTGTCACGTTCCCTTCCTCCCTTAATGCCTGCCAGTCTCATGGAAAACTCCACATTCTGAAAAGCATTCAATGAAGGAATCAACGATACAGCCTGAAAAACGAAGCCCAAATCTTTTCGTCTTAAGTTTTCTCTTTCAGAGGCACTCAGATTTTTTATAGGCGTTTCGTTAAGATAAACCGCCCCCTCTGTCGGATCGTCAAGTGTTCCGATTATATTCATAAGTGTTGTTTTTCCCGAACCGGATCTGCCTTTAAGAATTGCGAATGTTCCTTCCGGAACAGATGCATTTATTCCTTTAAGTGCAGCAAATTCGCCACCCGGAACGGAAAAAACTCTTTTTACGTTTTCACATCTTATAACATCATTTTTTATCATTATTCTTCACCAAGTTTAAGTGCCTTTGTAACATTCATTCTGAAGAGAATCACTGAAAGAGTAACAAAACAGATAACCATTACAAGGCCGATTACGCCATAAAGTCTCAGCATATCCGCTTTATTTGTAATAATCTCCATAGGAAGAATCTGGTCTGTCGAAGCATATGCCTGCTCAAGTATCGGAACAAACATTGTTGATGTCAGTTTTCCTATTCCTATTCCGGCAAATATTGAAAAAATACCTGAAAAAATCTGCTCATTCAGAAGCATATGAATAACTTCACCCTTATGAAAGCCACATGCTCTGAGTACACCAAATACAAGCTCTCTTTCTCTGATGGACATTACCCAGTAAATAAGATAACCCACGCCGCAAAGAAGAATTGTAACGACAAATCCCAAAGTAAGGACACCGTTTGTACCGGAAAGAAGCGGGTCCTTCATGGTTGCTTCTATGTCTGCAGGGCGGTTTACGTACTTCTTAAGCTTAACCTTATTGTCATTTACCCATGAGATAACATCAGCTTCTGTTGTTCCCTCCGATAGTTTTCCCCAAACTTCGTAAGGAAGAAGTCCGAACTTTTTTTTCGTAATATCGTAATGGGTGACAAGAAGATATTTGTCTTCTGTTGTTGCCGTACCATCGGGGTTAAGCGATGTAACCGTAGGTGCATATCCCGGGAAGTAGCTAAAGAAACCTACTACCTTTCCGTTGACACTTCTTCCAAGATAATTTGAGAAGTTGATATTATCGCCTTCTTTCAGTCCGTAAACATTTTTAAAGTTTTCCGACAACAGAACACCGTTTTCCACAACTGCAAGCTTATTCAAAAGCTCATAATAATTAGTACCGTTAAGCTTTTTGTCTACACTTGTAATCTGACCGAACTTCTTTGTATGAATTCCTAAAATATCTATATAAACTCTGGAACTTTTGGGAGTAAAAAATCCCTTCTCGTCGTAATAAACCTTCGTATAGCTGTCTAAAATAGCAGCATCTGCATACTTACTTTCTTCCGGCTCCGCATACTCACCTGTAGGATTGCCGTTCTCATCAATCATTTCAACCCATGCCTCTTTGATAATGAGGTCTGTGCCATCCTTGTAGTTTGTATTTTCAATAGCGTTCGAAAGTATTGTTCTTGCTACGTTCGCGTGGAACATACCAAGCGAAATAGTCATAATCAGGAACAACATGATTAACTGTTGTTTGCGGCCGTTCTTAATATTCTCCATAAATGAAACATGACTGGCCGGTCCCCAGAATTTCTTACCCACATTGTAAATCAGCTTAACGATATACGGCTGAAGTCGTAAGAACAAAAGACCTGCACCCAAAATAAACAGCGATGAGCTGATGTAGAGAAGCGGGTCGAGACTCTTTCCCTCAAGCACCGTCTTCTTTAGTGATTCGATGTTTCTGTGGAAATTGTAAAAACCGTAAATTGATGCGGCAAGAAGAACAATATCCAAAAAGAATTTTTCCCACCAGCTCTTCTTTTTAAGAGCCTTTGCCTGCTTTAACTTAACAATCGTTACGCGACTATGTTTGATTGCCGGCAATGTCATACACATAAGAGTTACAAACATTGCGGCGCCTGCATAAATCATACTTTCTGTCGTGTATGATATAGGCAGTTTTTCTTTTGAATCAAATTCAAGGAAATTACGCGTAGCACCGAGAATACCCGCAAAAAATCGTCCCAGCGGTATACCGATGGCGGCGCCTGCAACAGTAAGAGACAGCCCTTGGTAAAGATATATTCTGAAAATCTGAGCCCCTGAGCTTCCTCGCGATTTGATAACAGATATTTCATTTCTTTCCATCTCATACATTTGTCCGGAAATCATCAAAAGAAAGGCTGCCAGCATAACAAGTACAGGAATCTGTAAAATAACAAGAGTTTGCGAGATTCTGTCCTTCTTACGTGTGAAACTGTCCAAAACATTAATATAATCAGGATCTGCTATAACGCTCTTATATGCGCTTTCATGAGCAAGATAGTCTGTCTGCTTCGAAAGATATTCCGCATCTTTTGCAGACATTCCTGCATATTCAAACATCGCATCATAATAACAAACAAGATTATATTTGCCGGCATTTTCACCGGTAAACATACTTTTAAACAAATCGTTGTTCATCAGAAGCACAGTTCCCATTTCATCGGGAGTATGCTGCCAATAAACATCCGAATAATCTTCTTCGTCAAAAACACCTTTGATATACATTTTTATGGTGCTTCCGTCAAAGGCTTTAACGTCCTTAAAATAGATTGTTTCACCGACCAAAAAGCCTTGATCCACCATACATGAAGAACTTATGACTACTTCTATTGCGCCGTCTTCATTTATTCCGGTTTCCGAATACATCTCACCGGAAAGCATTTTGGCATGCTTATCAAGGTTTGCCATGGTACCGATGCTGACGCTGATGTCACCCATGTCGCTTCTGTTCATTGTAGAAAGAACTTCGGCTCTCCACAAATAGTAATAGAATACAGACTCTTTTTCATCAACACCGAGTGTATTGTATATGGTACCCATCAATTCTTCCATACGACGGATGGTTTTGCCTTCCTTGTCCTTCTTTGAGGTTACCGTCATGGAAATTAGACCCGGCCATACACCTGTCTCCGAAAAAGAATTTGTAAATTCCTCATGCAGCATCCTGTCGTAAGCAGCATTCTGGTAAAGAGGAAAGCTTACAACGGTCGCAACCAGCAATATACAGCCAAGAAACAAGCAAAGATTCATCCATTTCTTGTGCCACATTTTTAGTAACATTACTCTAAACATATTTCTGTTCCTTCCGTTAATCCCTCTACTACCCAGTAGTAATTGGAGTCAGATCCGCCGGCAATAAAGCTCCTGTAGTCTATTGTCCCGCCTTCTGTTCTGACACGTACATACGTTGTTCCGCCGATTTCTTTTACCGCCTTTTTCGGTACAAGAACAACATCTTTCATTTCTCTAATGGGAATGCTCACGGAAAATCTGCTTCTGTTCCACCAGCCCTCATATCCCATTGATGAGCCTGCCATTTCCGAAATATCCTCCGGAGAAATAAGAATAAGTGAATAGTCTGCCTTAAGGTCCGACGACACACTTAATTTATTAACTGTTGCCACCGTTCCGGTCACTGACTTTTTCTTTCCGTCTGCACCGTCGAAAGTTATTGTTGCAACATTTCCGTAAGAAAGTCTGTTTTGTTCTTCTTCGACAATAATATAGCTTGATGAGCTTTCAGATATCTGAACCAGATTTGCGCTTGTACCAAGGAGGCTCTGCTCTGTGATATTTCTTACATCAGTAACGATGCAATCATACGGTGCCTTAATCTCAGTTGTTGCCGCATCACGTTTCATGTCATTGACAATTTCCCGAATTGATTCAATCTGCTCCTGTTTGGCTTTTATCTGCTTTTCATTTACGGTAGCATCTTCTTTTTTGAGGTCGTTTATTCGTTCATTTAATCTCTGTATTGTTCTTTCTTTACGTGCAATTGAAATTGAATCAGGAACAACACGAATTTTTGCGAGAACCGTTCCCTTTTCAACCTGCTGATACTTTGCAACGCAGATTTCCTCAAGATAGACCGTTCCGTATTCAATAGGATTCTGAATCCACTCGCTTACGGGATAGTACAGGTAACCGTTTGCATTGAATGAAGAACTTATATTTCCTCTTTCGAGAACCACTGTATTTGCTGCTTCCGGCACCACAAACTCAGTCTGAATTTTGTCGCCCTCGTTTAAACCCGAAAGAACTTCCGTATATGCACCGTCTGAGCTTCCTTTTTTGATACCGACATGTTCAACGGAAGATCCGTTTAATACAAATACGTAATCCCCGGATTCATCTCTGTTAATTGTTTCTTTCGGTACACACAGAACATTCTCTTTAATTGAATTTACAACTACAATTGCCGCATACGATCCGACTGTTATTTCATTGTTGGGATCGTCAATTTTAAATGTTGTGTAAACAGTACCATTGACTTTCTCAAGACGTCTGTATTCCTCAGAGTCAATCTCAATATATTCAACAGCATATTTTTTTCCGTTTACTATTGCATAATACTCAACAGCCTTATTAATCACTCCGCTGTTGATGTACGTACACTTAAGTTCCTTTTTTGTCAGATCACCGATTGCAAGTGTAGAAGTGCCTTTTTGAATTCGGTTGCCCTTTTCGTAATAGTTTAGTGCAACAACAACACCATCAACAGTAGATTTGATAGTCGCCTGATTTCTTGTTTTCTGTAATCTTGCAAGGTTACCTTTTTGATAGTTGTAGTCAAGTGTAAATAATTCGTTTTCTTCTTTTATGTTTTCTTCACTTCTTGCATATGCAAGCCAGGCCTTGTTGTAGAGAGCCTCGTACTGATTATGCTTTTCTACCCAGGAACTGTAGTTTGCCGCTTTTTCTCCGGGATTCTGCCCAAGAGAATTCTGAACCACCTGCGCCCAATACTGCTCATCAGCCTTATCCTCAGCATACTGTGCACTAAGATCCTTAAGGATTTCTTCATGGTTTTCAACCATATCGGAAAGAGTTTCTTTTTGAGCTTTTATAAGTTTGTCTACCGATTCGGTGCCCGCAAGCAAAAGTGTATCTCCCGCTTTTACTTCGTTTCCGGGCAGAAACTCATATGAAGAAAAAAGTTGATCATCGCCAAATGAATACTCCGTAACAACGGGTGAAACAGTAGCCGAATATATATCAGCCGAATATAAATTTCTGTATGAAGCTACAGCATAAGACTCGCCGGTTCCAACAGGATCAAGAAGTTCCACTTCTGCGTCTGTATCATTTTCATTTCCGCAGCCGGACAAAGCAGCCAGTCCCAGACACAAAACCAATCCAATGGCAATAAGTCTATTCATTTTCATCGTCTTACCACCTTGTCCCCTTCTGCAAGACCACTTACTATTTCAACATTGTCATCTCCGTAAAGACCTGTTTCAATAAAGCGAACCTGCCGCATATTATTTTCGTCAAGAACATAAACATAGCTTTCATCATCAGCCGTATGAACTGATGTGATTGGAAGATATAAGCAGTCCTTTTTTTCCTCAAGAACAATCTTAACAGTTCCGTAAGCACCAACATCGAGTGAATACCCATCCGGGCCTGATTCTATTGAAAACAGCATCATATCGCCCCAATTTGCAATATCAAAAGGAGCAAGCTCATACTCACCTGCCGCACTTCCGGTAGAAATATTCATAATGTAAAGCTTACCTTCTTCAAAATAATTTGCATATGAAATATCTTCTGCAAGAAACAGACATTCTGAACTGTCAACAATCGTCATAATAACAGTATCTTTTAACGAAGTGGAACCTTGTAAATTCTCTTTAAGCTTATAAACGGTGCCGGAAGATTTTGCATATATCTTACTGTTTCTAAAATCTGCTTTCAGCTGTGCAAGTTCTTTTCTGTCAAACTCCAGTGCATCATTATAATCTTCTCTTTTATACCTGTTATTTTTCTTAAGGGAATCTACGGAGTTCATAATAGCTTCCGTGCCAAAACCGTAAAGCCATTTTTCAGAAATATCATAGTCTTCATTAATATCCAGGTAACCAAGAAGCAGTTCATTTCTGGCAATTGAATACTCAAGCGTCGCAATTTGTTCCTCAAGTGAGCCTGCAGAAAGTTCGCAAAGAAGATCGCCTTTATTAACTACGTCGCCTTCCTTTACATAAACCTTATCAATTAACTTGCCGCTGACAGGAATAATAACTTCCTCGGCATCAGTCTGTTTATAGGTGCATTTAATCTTCTGTGTCTTTTGAACATCGCCCTTTAAGACAGTCGCAAACTTATAGCTTATCGTTTCATCCTTGCTTTCAACAACAACCAGCTGTTCTTCCTCTGTCTGCTCTTTACAAGAAGAAAAAATCGATGCAACCAATATTAAAAGTATAATTGTATATATATGCTTTGTTTTTTTCATAGACATACCACCTCTTATCATACACGCTACATCATACATCTGCTGTAAATTAACCTCCTATTAAATGTTGTCGATTTATAATCAACCCTTGCGTTGATAACCAATGAATTAGTGCCGTCGGCACTAAACATTCATCTCGCCTTACGCAGACTTCCTTTTTGTGTGAATTAGTGCCGTCGGCACTAAACATTCATCTCGCCTTACGCAGACTTCCTTTTTGCGTGAATTAGTGCCGTCGGCACTAAACACTCAACTCGCCTTACTCAGACTTCCTTTTTGCGTGAATTAGTGCCGTCGGCACTAAACACTCAACTCGCCTTACTCAGACTTCCTTTTTGCGTGAATTAGTGCCGTCGGCACTAAACATTCAACTCGCCTTACTCAGACTTCCTTTTTGCGTGAATAAGTGCCGTCGGCACTAAACATTCAACTCGCCTTACGGCTCGTTGAATGTTTACCGTCAAATATAAAGACACGCTTACAAGCAAGCTTGCAGCGTGTCTTTATGCTTGACGGTTTATTCACACAAAAAAGAGCAGTGTCCCGGAAACACTGCCCTTCTTGTAAACAATTTATAATTCGGTATGAATCTTACTTGTTAGCTTCGTCGATGTAAGCCTTCCATGTGTCTCTGATACCTTCAACGTTTTCAGAAACTACAGCGTTAGGTCCGATACCCCATGTAAGATCGGGTCCAAGATCCATGTTAGGAATTAAGCCGTGGAATGCAACTGTTCCTTTTTCTCTCATCATCATAAGAGTTTCATCACATGATCTCTCATCGAACTTACCAGCACGCTGAGGAGCAAGGTCAATGTAATCTTCGTATCCAGCAGGGTTCTCTGTGTAGAGGTTCCAAGCGAATGCAATCTTCCATGCTCTGTCTGCATCATAGCAAGCAGGGATAACGAAAGGATTGTTTGACCATACGTTGATATAGTCGTTCATCTGAGGTCCCTTAGGGAACATTACGAAGCCGATTTCGTCTTCCATGTCAGCAAGAGGTCCATTGTTGTTACCCATGTATTCGTCGTCTACTAAGAATGCAACCTTACCAGACTTGAACTCTTCCTGGTAGTAATCCCAGTTAGCGCCTTCAGGATCGTGCTGATCGTACTTTGTGAACATATCAACTGTCCATTCAAGAGCTTCAAGAGTTTCAGCTGATTCAAGATTGTAGAAGTATCCGTTAGCATCTCTACCAACGTATGATCCACCATTTGAGAATACAGCCATTGTTGTCATAACACCTTCGTTAAGTGTTAAGCCATAGATATCATCAACACCATCGTTGTCTGTATCACGGTGGCAGATACCCATTAATTCATCGAACTTGTCCCATGTCCAAGTTCCATCAGCCTGCATATCATAAATAGATTCAGGATCGATACCAGCTTCTTCAAGAACTCTCTTGTTGAAGTAAACACCTGTACGACCTTCTGAATATCCAGCATACATAGCGTAGATTGAATTACCCTTTGCATACTGCTCATGTAACTTATTTCTTGTAAACTTAGGCTGTGAGAAATCAAGGCAATCTAATGTAGCAAGATCATACATTAATCCTGAATTCATAGCTGATGTGATAGCCGGATCATCACGAACGATGAATACGTAGTTCTCATCACCACCTGTTGTAGCGAAGTCTACGAAATCTGCAGGTGCTGAACCCCAGTCAGAAATAGCCTTCTGTACAATCTTGAAGTTGTATGTTTCCTGAATCCAATCTCTCCATTCAGCCTGAGCTTCCTGGTATTCGTTTGTAGGCTCAGCATCAGGATCTGACCACCAGTCACGAACGATAATTTCCATTCCGCCTAAATCAACGGGATTTCCGTTTTCATCTGTAATAATAGTGTAAGGGCTAACTTCTTCTTCAACTTCAGTAGATACTTCTGTAGAAGTTTCTGTAGAAGTTGAAGTTTCTGTGGATGTGGAAACTTCAGGAGCCTTCTCACCGCCACATGCTGCAACGCTCATCATCATTGCTGATGCTGTAACAGCTGCTAAAACCTTTTTTGTCATAGGCTTTTTCATATTAAATATCCTCCTTAAAATATGACCCGGATTATTCCGGAATATATACAAATTGCTGATTCATTGTCTAAAATCGTTTCCGGGATTGACATTTTCACAGCAAAAAGTAACACAATTACTCTTCTATTTTACATCTTAATACCGCTACTTGCAATACTTTCTACGAAAGCACGCTGTGCAAAGAGGTAAATAACAATAAGTGGAACAATAATCATAAGTGTACCGGTTGCAAGAATACAGTTTGAATATGCAACAGAAACTGTATTGCTTGTTCCCCAAATACGCTGAAGGTAAGCTCCTAAACTGTCAACAAGTCTGGCAAGCTTCATGCTGACAAGATCGATATTTCCCAAGAACATCTTTGAGTAGAAGCCATCTGTCCACTGCCAAACAAAAGAAAACAGGAAACATGATGTAAGGATAGGCTTTGCTTCGGGAAGCATGATTCTGAAGAATGTTTTCAGTGTACCGCAACCGTCTACATATGCTGCTTCTTCAAGGTCGATAGGAATGTTTCTGAAGAACTGACGAATCATATAAATGTATAATCCGTTTTTAAGTCCCATACATCCGGCACTCATCAAGTAGTAAGGAAGGATAGATCCCTTAAGATTAAGTGTATGACCTGTAATAAGTTTGATGATACCCAAAATATCATATGCCTGGAATGACAGGAACAACGAGTTTGAAATGGTCTGAGGCGGAACAAGAATTGTAACTATTACGCATGCAAACCATATGTTCTTCAAAGGGAATTTGAATCTCGCAAAACCATAACCTACCAACGTACATACAGCAATCTGTAATACAGCGACCGAAAGAGAAATCACAAATGAATTCACAATGGACTTTGAGTAGTTCATCAGTTCAGCTGCGAGTCTGTAGTTTTCCGTTGTAAAATGAATAGGAATAGATGTTACAACAGGATTGTACAAATCCGATTCTGTCATAAAGCTAACGGAAATCTTATTTAAGATAGGCTGAATAATCAGGAAGCACATACCAAACAGAAGGAAAAATCTGCAAATACTGATTCCGACGCTCATTAATCTCTTCTGCAAAAGATAGCCATTTGATTTCTTATTTCTCTCCCAGAAATTATCAAATGTTTTTACTTTAGTCTTAGTCATAGTAGTAAACCCTCTTCGAAATAATCAACGATGTGATTCCGACAAATGCAATAACAAACAGGAAATAAATCCATGACATTGCAGATGCTCTTCCATATCTTAACTCGTCAATCATTACTTTCTGAATTTTTTCAATAACAGCGTTATCAGATCTCATACAGAAATCAATAACTGTGTAAATCCAGTTAACAAGGAACAGGGAACTTACCATAGGGAAAGTAATTTTCCAAAGGCTCTCCCACTTTGTACATCCTTCGATATCAGCAGCCTCATACATACTCGATGAGATAGTCTGAAGGCCTGAAAGGAAAATAATAATCTGAATACCTGAAGCAATGGCAACATCGTAAATGTTATCAATAATTTCAAACAATGTTTCAAATGCTCTTACACCGACACCGGATGTTCTAAGGATAGTTTCCAATGCACCGGTAATACTAACTCCACTGGTTGTATCTTCAATTGTCTGTGCAAGATTTGCCATCAGCTGGTTGTTCGTTTCAAGGCCGATAATAACACCTGATGAAAGAATAACAGGGAGGAAGAATACTGCTCTGACAAGAGCGCGTCCTTTAAATTCCTGATTCAAAATCAATGCTACGAAGAAGCTGAATACCATAATAGCCAATGAATAAATCATCATTCTGGTTACTTCTTCTGTTAGCAGTCTTGTGTACTCGGGATCAATACGGACTGCATAAATAAAGTTATCAATGGCACCCGCTATATTTCCCTTTCCTAAGAAATGATATGTAATGTTACCAGATGCAAGTTCAACATCACAAAAGCTCATGTACAATGATGTTGCAAGGGGTTTTAACATAAACAGAAACAAACCGAGGATAAAAGGTGAAATAAACAAATACCCTGATATGGCTTTACGTTTCTGAAGTCCGGCTAATTTATTTTTTTGTTTCTTCATGACCAATATCCCTTTCGTTTATTTCTTTACCACTGCGTAGTCTCTTGCCGGAACAAGAGTTCCGTCTTCTGCAGTGAAATCTTCATAGCTGTAATTTACATATGCCTTTGTACCATCTTCGTAGACTGTTACTGAAACGGCATCGGTAATATTTGCAAAATCAACTATTTCCTGATTGAAGGTATGACCAAGCTCATTGTTATATCTTGTGTACAACGCAACAGCCTTTTCATGCCATGCATTATAGTCTGCACCATAATACTCTGTGTAAAGTGTTTTCTGAAGTGTGAATGCCGATTCATCCATAAATGTAAACTGGAGACCTGCACCATATTTAACACTGTCAAGAATCTCATCTTCCTCATCACCACAAATGTTAAGAGGTTCACCTGTATAATTAACATGTCCGTGAATAGCTATCTGATAGAAAGGAACTCCTTCATCAAGAATTGTATATTCACTACCGGAAAGATCCATGTTGGTAATCATATCTACATAAGGTACTGCATAATCATTACCCATGTTAATCATTATATTCTGACCGGAGTCAGAGATTTCTTTCAATCTGTCAGCCTGGAGATTAAGTACTGCCTGTCTGTAATAAGTCTTCTTTCTGTAGAAGTCTGATGACAAATCCTGTCCGACATCTTCAAATGAAACTCCCGCGTTCATCTTAGCCGAGTAAGCCACCAAGTTGTCAACCATGTCGGCAGCAAGCTCTGTATGAATCATATAGTAGGGATCTGCACCCTCACGCTCAGCATAAGTAATGTGACTGTAAGGGTAGATATCTACTCGTTCCTTACTGATAAGCTTTGCAGCGTCTCTGAATGAGAAGAAACCATCGAATATATTACTGTCCTTAGCATACTGAGTAATACCGTTAAGATAGAGATCCACACCGGCATCGTTGGCTGTCTGAGTTAATTTTGTTAAACCCTTCTTGCCACCGAGACTTGATATAACATCAATATCTTTTAAAAGTTTCTGCTGTACACCGCCGTTTGCCCATCCTGAATACTTAACAGACATATTGTTAAATCCGTCCGCTTTAAGTGTCGTAATCATTGCTGAAGCTTCATCGAATGTTGTGAGCTTAAGAGGTCTTGAAACAGGAACACCGACGATCTGTTTAACCTTGTCTACAGCACCGATAATCTCTACTGCTACAGGAGCTTCCGCATCGTCAAGCAACGCAAAGTCCTCACTATATTTGCTTTCAAGATAATTACCGTAATCCTTAGCCATATCAACATAGCTTCCGGAATCCACAAATGAATACCTCTGAGATATCTTGTCATCACTGTTTTCAGGGAAGTACTCATAAATATCCGAGTTGGCGATGTTACCTACATCGTATTTTTCTCTCTGGTTAATGCTGTATACTGCGTTAACATAGTTATAACTGTTTACCTTAGCGCTACCCTGAAGACCACTTATGTCTGCATTTATGCCGGCATAAGCCTGTCCGTCTTCTATCACGCAAATAAATGAATCATTCTTATTTGAAACACCGAATACGTTGTAGTAAGCTCTTGTCTCATGCACCAAAGAATCTCTTCCAAGACACATATCCCATCCGTATACGTTTGAGAAATAAGCGCTCTGTGAAACCTTGTCATTGTTGAAGTTAATTGTTGCTCCACCGCCTTCGGGAACAAGGAGGAAGCCTTCATCTTCTCTTCCGGCAGCTCCGAAATAAGGAAGAACGTTAATTGTATATAAAGGAGTCGTTGTGTTGTATTCCAATTCGTTAAAAGGAACCTCAACTACAAGATCCTTACCGTCTAACTTATAAACAATGGAAATATTAAAGATAGGAGTATCATTTGTTGCTTCGCTTAAGTCAAGCTCTTTATCCGCAATATAATCATCATATGTATATCCGGCTGCTTCAAAGGCATTTGCCATAGTATTTTTTGTAGCATCCTTTGTCGTATCACGAAGAACATAGATAACTTCTGTCTCGATAATAGGATAATTAGTACGGAGTTCTTCTTCTTTATCCGCATCCTTTTTGCTAAGCTTATTGATATCGTACTTTTTGTAGTACTCACCGCAAAGCTTTGCACTCTTATCATCCATCTTGGATGTCCATGCATCATAGTTTGTTTTTGTAATTACAGGAGGAAGAATAAATTCTTTCTGCACTTTACCAAAAGAATAAAGGACTTTGATGTATCCGTCGCCTTCCTCAATCTCATAAATACCATTCTTTGTACTGAAATTGAAGGAATCATATGTCTGAGTATTACCTGTGACCAGTGCGTAGGTCATATATATAGGAGACTGTAAGCGTCCTTTTTCAGCAGCCTGCGCCAATGGATCGTCTGCACCACCGTCAGGATTTGACTTCCATACTTTTCCGGATGACTTCACTGTAACCTCAAACTGAGTAGTCGCGGTATCCATTTCAAACTTCAGCGCATCATTCTCCATCACAACCTTATCGGTTTCTGTAGCAAATGCTCTGGGCGGAATGTTCTCGACACCTTCTTCCACATTCTGGAAATTGATGATTACATAAATGCCCACACCAATCAACAAACACATAATAAGAGGAAATATCATGCTCTTCAGTGTTTTGATTATTTCCATTTGTCTTTCTGTTCTTATTTCGTTATTACCGGTTCTATTCGCTCTCATTTATAAATAATGCCTTTCGAAAATGGTTTGTCACTACAATCTGAACAGGAATTCCTTAACAAGTGAAACGAAGTAAGAAATACCCTGCGAAATCATACTGAAGAACAACATAAGGATGAATACAATTACCAACATTGCAAACAATGAAGCTATTGTAAACAGAATATTCTTTGCACCGGAGAATTCATGAATCTGTCCCATGGCCGATACAATAAGAATACCTGCGTACACAAGAGTCAAAGCACTCAATGTGGCATAAAATCCTCGTTCATCTACGGTAACAAAATTACTTAATATCATAAGAGGAAGCTGAACAAGAGGATAAATTGCCATTCCGTAGCAGGTTGCCATATAAACCTGTCCAAGTCTTCCCTTTCCGTCAAACAATGTTGTCAATGACCAGTTACCTACTACAAACAGTGCCAGCGGAAATACGATACTTGCGATATATAGAAATATATTGATATCTTCCCAATATACTGCATCGATAACGAAGCTCGTATATCTCAATTTCATAATTCTGACAACAACTGTTGCAATAAGTATCGTATTGGCAGCCGCCATTGTTCCTCTTTTTTCATGCGTAAGATCCCAAAAGCCGTCAAGGGGATGTGTCATACAATACAGAGCAAACTTTAAAGATTTAAAATATCTCTGCCAGGTTTCTTTTTGCGTTAAAGCAGCAAACATACCTCAGTTCCTCCATTAGAGTGTAAATATATCTGCAGTATCAATATCACGCTTAATTGATCTGATTTTACCGATTGAAAGCGGGATAAGGAATAATGCAAGAATAACAACTACGATAACAAATATGTGCTCTTCTACCCATTCCTTACGATACTGTTTGTAAGCCTTTGAGTAGTTCTCATCATCATACTTGAGTTCGAAATATTCCATAGCTTCATGGTATTTTTTTGTTCTGAGTAATGCTCGTCCAATACCGATGTAAGCCAAATCATAGTTGCCGTTTAATTCCATTACCTGTTCCCAGGATTTTCCTGAAGCAGTGTAATTACCGTTATCAAACTGCTCGATTGCATCATAAACAAGTTCACCGTATGTGGTTGGTGTGAAAATTGTGATAGCACAGTCAAGGTTATCGAGTACAAGAAGATCATGTCCGATATGTTCTATACCTACAAGTCTTCTAAAGTAACCGTCCATGTTTCCGTTACCACCCATTGCAAAAACAAGGTGACCCTGATCGTTGTATGCAAACAAACGTCCTCTGTTTCTGTCGCAGGCAATATAGATATCATTATCAAGAACTGTTATATCTGAAAATTCAGAATGTCCTGTATGACCACCACCGGTTCCCATATAAAGGTCACCATAGATATCGTAATCACCGTTTCTGATAAGAATATCACTACCAAGCAAGTTAAGCTTTCTTACCGCATCGATTGATCCATTCTTGAAATCAGCGTCATCCCCCGATGCTGTTACTGTATAGATAAAGCCTTCTTTATCCATATAGATGTTGTCATACTCGGTAGGTACGAAGTTTTCAAGAAGAGCTCTCTGCTCCTGGCTTGCAAATTTCTTCCAAATGTAATCGTAGAAATTATAGATTGCGGGAGTCGCTCCAACAAACCCCGAAAATGTTGTATCTGCTTCATACTTAACAAGACCCTTGTTAATACCAGTCGCAATACAATAAACTCTTTCAGCGGAATCAACAACAATCTTGTTGGGTTTAAAAACAAGATCCTTATCAAGAGTATTGTCATCAGGTTTTAAGAACTGACAGATAAAGTTAAGATTTTCATCCACCTTCACGATACGTGAATTTCCCTGGTCGGCAATAAATATATTACCTTCTTCTGAAATTGCAATATCTGTAGGACCTAAAAGTTCTTTTACATCAGTTCCTTTAATCTTATCGATGTAATCAACAACCCTGATTTTTTCGTTTGATAATCTTTCAAGAACAACGATTCGGTTGTTGCCGGTATCACATATGTATATATAATTATCATGAATGTATAAACCGGATGGGTTGCTTAAGTTTTTATCAAGACCCATATCTCCGTAAGCAAGTACCGCACTGACCGAGTAAAAATCGGGTCCATCCTGTACATCACCCCAGAAATCATAGTTGTAAGTGTAACTTCCGCGTTCAGCAAAAGCCGATATTGAGGATCCTGCCACAACAATCATACTTAATACAATTGCGCAAATCCTTGTAATTGTCTTTTTCATAGGTTACCTCGTAACAAATTAATCCTTTAAACCTGAGCTTGCCATTGTCTCGAGAATCTGGCTCTCTGAGAATACAAATATCAGAATGGGAACAATCATAACTACTACAAGAACCGCAGCACCCTGTCCTGTTCTTGCGATACCACCGCTCTGAATCTGCTGAAGTGCATATACAAGAGTTTTCTTTTCTTCTGAATAAATATATGTTGAAGCTTTATTGTTCCAAAGACCCTGTACCGAGAAGATGATCAATGTCATCCATGCAGGTTTTACGTTAGGCATTACGATACCGTAGAAAACACGCCACTCATTTGCACCGTCAATCTTAGCAGCCTCAATAAGCGAGGTCGGTAAGCCTTCCATAAACTGCTTCATAAGGAACAGACCCATGGGGGAAGCAAATGCCGGGATAATAATGGCCCAATATGTATCAATCCAGCCGAGCTTGTTTAAAATGATGTAGTTCGGAATTGCTGTCGCATATCCTGTAAACATCATCGAAACTGTTACAACTTTGAAGAATAATGCATTGCCGGGGAATTCATACTTTGCAAGAACGAAAGCACCCATTGATGCAATTATCAGATGGCCGAATGTTCCTACAAATGTAATAAACACTGTATTGAACAAATATCTTGAAAATGTTACCCAGGACTTACCCATTGTCACGAACAAATCCGAGAAGTTATCGAGTGTCGGATTTTGTGCGAAGATTCTGGGAGGGAACTTAAAAAGCTCGTCCAAAGGTTTT
Source organism: Lachnospiraceae bacterium (assembly GCA_045600725.1). Classification (GTDB taxonomy): domain Bacteria; phylum Bacillota; class Clostridia; order Lachnospirales; family Lachnospiraceae; genus UBA1258. The sequence goes on along the minus strand of JAZRYK010000030.1, from coordinate 105,538 downwards.
AATGCCGCATTTACTGCGTATACAATGGGGAATACCATTACCAACGCAACGAAAATGAGGAAAAGGTATAAGAAAATGTCACCCCAAATTGATCTGTTCGGTTTTCTTCTCTTAACCAAAGGTTTTTTGTATGCTTTTTCCTTAACTACTTTTTCTTTTTTACTCATGTCAGGTTCCTACTCTTCTTAACAGACTCTGAATTGCTTTATTACATAAAATCATCATCAAGAACAAGATTGTTGCTATTGCACACGCATAACCCATCTCAAATCTGGAATAACCGTAGTCGAAAAGGTGAGTTACGACCGTTCTTGCTGCATAGTCGGTACTGGGATAACCACAAAGGGCCATCGTAACGTCGCAGACACCGAATGCCTGTGTGATTGCCATTACGGCACCAAACAAAAGCATGGGCTTCATGTTAGGAAGTGTAATGAACCAAAGTTCCTGCCAACGGTTCTTAACACCATCCATATATCCGGCTTCATACTGAGATTTATCAATACCCTGAAGACCTGCAACGAATGAGAGGAATCCGGTACCTAAGCTCATCCACAAAATAACCAGCATACAGATTGGTAACATATATGTGGGATTTGTGAGCCAAAGAATAGGAGCATCGATAATACCCATATTAATAAGTGCCGCATTTACATAGCCATAAGCATCGCCTCGGAAGAATACCGAGAAAATTACGTAACAGTTACCTGCAATTGAAGGTGCGTAGAAAACTACAACCGCTACGGATCTAACCCATCTGGGAAGTTCATTTATGAGCCATGCAAAAAGGAAACTCATTATATATCCCAAAGGACCGGTAATAATAGCTATCATCAATGTATTTTTAATACCGGTTAGGAAAACATCATCTTCAAGTATCAAACTGATATAGTTTGATAATCCCATAAATCTGGGAGCTTCCAAAATATTGTAGTAGGTAAAACTAAAGTAAATAGAAGCTACTACAGGAAAAACAAAGAACATTGCAAAAAGTATTGCGTACGGAGCTAAGAAGGCGTAGCACATTTTGCTTCTCTTTGCTTTTTTCCAAGCAACTGTCACTTCGTGCTTACGAAGGGTGAAATACTTACTGATATACTCTTTCATAAATGGTCTCCTGCTTATTCCTCATCATCGTGATAATATTCCATTCCGAATTCCTTACGCTTCTTGGTAATTTCTTCGTCAATCTTAATGGAATAATCTATGATGGTTTCACGCGTATCATCCTTGTCATTAATAACCTTTCTGATAGCGTTTGTAATATGACGGCCGGTATAATATCCACCGGGCACTTCTCGGATACCTACTGTCGAATCCCACTGAGCATCCAAAACTTCAATATTTCTTGCGCTCCATGAAAGACTTCTGAACGCTTCTCTGTTTGCTGTGTTATATCGTGCTGAGGAACCAAGCAATGCTTCGATTTCTCTACCGTAGCTAACCTGTGTCTGAGGCTGTGCCCACCACTTCATGAATTCCCAGGATGCCTGCTTTATTGCTTCATCATCTGAGCTGATCATCATTGTTGCATTTCCTGTAATGAAGTCGGATCTGTCAATATATGTATTTCCGTTATCATCCGTCTTCTCTGTTCCGGGAATAACATCGAACTCCCAAAGACCTCTGATTTCCGGTGCGGATACCATCAAAGTATTATATGTGGAATATGAAGCAATACCTATCGGCATCTCACCTGAACGGAATCGGCTAACAAAGTCGTAATAAACCGGAATACCATAATCATTAAAGTATCTGATGTAATCATCAAATGCGTTAATTCCCGCTTCATCGTCTACAGTAGTCTTTGTTCCTGACTCATTGTACATATCACCACCGTACTGATACAGAAGTGTGAAGTACATTGAAAGGTCGGATGCATTTGAAAGCACTGTTGTAGAAGCAGCTGCCGAGCTTGATGAACCACCTGCAGAAGGAATACCAACCGAAAGGTTATGTCCCTGAATTGTAGGAAGCATTTCGATGAGTTCCTTCCAAGTCTGAGGCTTTTCAAGTCCAAGTTCTTCAAGTACGTCGGTACGGTAGAACATTACATTGAATGTCTGTGTTTCGGGTAATCCGTAAATACCTCCATCCAGTTTGTACTGCTCGTATGAACTGGGTGAATAATTTTCAAATACCTCTTCCCATCCTTCAAACTGAGTAAGATCTTCGGACGCTTTACGAAGAGCGTAGTCAACCGGAAGGTTCGCACCAACCGAAAGAACTACGTTAGGTCCGCGACCTGCAAGTACCGCATTAAGAAGAGCACCCGGATCAACAATTTCAACATTTACTTTAACACCGCTCTGAGGAGTAAATTCATTATCTACAAGAGACTTAAGAATAACACCCTGGTCACGTCCTGTAAGAACCCAAACTTTAACAACCTGCTCGCCGTCTTCGTAAACGTCACCGACATTGTTATAGTCAACAAAGAATGATGCTACGAAAGATTTGCATTCATGCCAAAGCTTTGTAAAGAAATTAGCCTTATCTTTTTTAATCTGTGCATCCACACCGCTTACAACAATATAGTCAATATCAAGCTTTGTCTCACTCATATTAAGCTGCGCCGTACCGAGTGAAGTGATATTGTCCTTGAATGTTGTAAATTCTGTCGTGATTTTCTGCGGTTTGTTGCAGAATCTTTCAAGCTGTTGCGCAACCGTCTGTGCAGTTGCAATCTGATCGGCTTTCTGTCCCGAGAAAGCAACCATGTCATCTACAATTTTGTAAAGACGCTTATACTCAAGTTCCATTGCCTCCATAATTTCAGGATAAGTGGAATCAATTTTGTAATCTCTGTACTGGTCAGGTGTTGCGCCTGTGTAAACAAGTACTTTTCTGTAAATCTGATTAAGTCTGTATGTTGAGTTTTCAAGATCCTCAAGAATTATGCCCATTCCGCCGAGAGTAGCTTCAAGCGATACTGTATGAGTTCCCTTGGTAAGGTAGAAATTGTAAGGATTTCCATTCTCGTCGGATATTGTAAGAAGCTTCCAATCGTTTTCATAGTCAAATGAAACTTCTCTTGCTTCCGCGAAGGGAGTTTCGCCATCAATCTTTAACCATCTTGATGATACCGAACCTCTTTGATAGTTCTGACGGCCCTTAACGGTTATGTTGTAATAGCCGTCTTCGGGAACTTCAAATTCCCACTCAATCCACTGGCCTGTGCTTCTCCAAGTCTCACCACCTACATAGTTGAGAACTGTCTGTGTAACTGAGTTAGGCTGTGTTGTGGGTGAAGATCTGTCGTATTTTGCATAAAGTGAAGATTCCGAACGTCTTGTTGATGTTTCACCCTGAATGATCTGGTTGTAAGTCTTTGCTGAATCAGATGAATTCACCGAAGGCTGTTTTGCAATGTAATCACTGTATGTCTCCATAGGATGCACACCGCTTACAACAAACTTCTTTAATATAAGAGGTTCATTTTCCGAACGTAAAGAAATTGTGTTCTTTCCTTTTTCAAGATAGAACTTAAGGGGCTCGATTTGATAGCCCTGCTCATCTCTGAAGAAACTTGTCTGCCAATCGTATTCCTCAACCTGTGTGGGTCTGATCTGGTTGCCCTGGTTATCTACTTTAACATCTCCGCCGTCTTTCCAAATTCTGGTGAATACAACGTTACTTGCAGTATTATAAGGAACAGCATCATTAATAAGAACGGTTCTCTCGGCAGGAACTCCTCTTGATTCAGGAATAAGATATTCAATATAAAGGTTATAGAATCCGGTTTCGGGAGCATTGATATCCCAAGAAACTACTGCATCTTCTCCTGTGTAGAGAACATTTTGCTCGCCTAAATAATCAGAAAGAATTTCAGCTTCTCCTTCTGCACTGAACTTAGAAAGATCCACGTCTATATCCTGAGTGGCATTTTTTGCATCAGCATATAAATTAAGGTATCCGTTATATGTACCCTCACGTTCAAGTCCTTCAACTTTTTCGGAGAGATTGTCTCCTGCATACTTATCGTGGAAGTCATCCACTTTACGCATGGACAGCAAAACGCAAATAACAACAAATGCTGCCAGAACTCCTAATGATATAAGTACTTTCTTTAAGGTTTTGTTCATACTTTCCTCCGAAAGTGCGACAAAATAGCGCACTCCTGAATATCATATTTCTTTTACTTTACTATAATATAAATTTTAGCCTTACAGTTCTTGCTAAATAGTGCTATTTGAATAGCAATAATTGCTATCGTAAAATATGCATTTTGTATTATTTGTATAATATTTAAGCTTTGTTTTGTGCCTTTTGCACAATTAATCGTTTTCGTAATGCTCAAACATGTATACAAAGTGCCTTTAATATTATGCCTTGTCATAGCAATTTGTGTCAATTCTCCGTAGGCGAAAAAACATAAAAGCAAGGCTTGGGCTTATAATCCCCATCAAAAAGAAGCGGCATCTGCGGAAGCCCCGTTTTATTTCCGCCCCCTATATCGGAGCGTGACTGAAGCCATGAATATTGATCCGTCGTTCCCCAAAAGGTAAAGCCTGCAAATTCCACTCCGTCAACCTTCGACGCAGTCTGCATTGCAAAATAAAGCATCTTATATCTTTTTCGAAGCTTTTCGTTTTCTTCTTCCACCGCAGATTCACTTCCATCGTAGTCGGCGCTTGCGGAGATATCCAGTTCGGTAATCTGAACCTTTCCCACTACTTTTCCGTAAGCTTTTATGGATGCTTCCACATCATTGGAAGCCGGAGTATCCATTCCGTAATGCCCCTGCATTCCCATTGCGCTTATTCTGGTGCCGACACCCGGTTCGCCTTCGTTTTCTTTTATCGCTTCCAAAAGTGCAATAATTCTGTTTCTCTTCTGAATTCCGGTTTCATTATAGTCGTTGTAATATAATTCAAGATCCGCCGGAGCATATTTGTTCGCATATTTAAATGCATTAATAATGAATTCGTTTGACTGATAAATATGGTACCAGCTCGAATTGCTTCCGTGCCTGTCTTCATTTAGCAATTCGCTGTTTTCGGCATCGGTACGTAAGCCGTCATTACCGCCTTCTCCGTCGCTGATTGCTTCATTAACAACGTCCCAGCCGTAAAACATTCCCTTGTATTTACTCTCTTCTCCGGTAAAATGAGTAAGAACGGTCATTATGTACCATTCGAGTCGCTTATTCATTTCTTCTTTTGAAACATACGGTTGTGTCTTGTCATAATTTTCGTGAAAGAACCACTCGGGAGTCTGCGAATGCCATACAAGGACATGGCCTCTCACCTTTATCGTTCTGTCGGGATTTTCCGTATTCCACGCAAGCACTTTATTTAACATGCTCTCCGCTCTGCTGTAATCCAGTTTCGGAACAACCATCTCCTCACCGTTAAAAGAAACAGTTTCGGTCCCGGGGCAAACCGCAACACTGTAATTTACCAAGGCATCGGGTTTTAGCTCATTTCCAAAAGTAATCCTATTAAAATGAGTTGTTACGATTTCCCATACTTTTTCGTCATTAAGTTCGCTCTGCGTTGCTGCGCACCCCACAAAAAAACCTGTATTCTCACCTACCGCATCTCTTAACGGTACAATCGGCATTTCTTCTTCCTCTGTTGTTTCAGATACGAACACTTCAATATCCTCAACCGAAGACTCTATGGAAGTTTCAACCGAAGGTACGCTCAAATCGGAATTATCCGAAGGTGAAACAGGGGCTTCACCGCCGCATCCCGCAATTGTTATCAAGGCTGCCACAAATAAAGCGGCCACTCTTTTATTCTTCATTCTCTTTCTTCTCCTTTAATATACTAAAGCGGCAATGTCGAAATATGTATCAAATTCGTTACCATTATCGCATATGTGTATCTTATCGCTAAAAAATACAATTAATATATCAAATATTGCTATAATTCTCATTTTTTGCTATCATATAATTTGTTTGGAGGAATTATATGACAGATATCAACGAATCCAGAAATTATGACAATTATAATCAGGTTAATGACGACTACACAGGTACCCGAAACATTCAGGATAATCAGGAAGTAGTTCAGTATCGTGCAAACACATCACACCGTGTATGGCTAAACGATCTTCCGGTCAATTATGATATGCATTGGCACTCTGCGATGGAAATCATTCTTCCGGTTGAAAACATATATACGGTAAATGCCGGCAATACAAAATACATTTTAAACCCCGGGGACATTATTATCATTCCGCCCGGAGAGCTTCACGAACTCACTGCTCCCCCTTCGGGAAAGCGTTTCATTTTTGTAATGAACATCTCTCTGATAAGTCGTCTCAAAGGTTTCGTCGGCATTCAATCGATGCTTACACATCCTTTGCTGATTACCCGCGACAACTATCCTCAAATATATGATGATATATATCAGATGCTTGTGCAGATACGAAACGAATATTTCCAAAACAGCGAGTATGCCGAGCTTATCATCCAAGCAAAGATGCTTGAAATATTTATAAAAATTGGTGAAAACCACATTAATGCAAACGAAATATTCGGTGACATTCGTCCCTATAAGCAAAAAGAATATGTGCAAAAATTCAACCAGACGCTTGAATATATCGATGCACATTATATGGAAGACATCAACTTGGAGAGCATAGCTGCTCAGGCCGGTTTCAGTAAATTCCATTTTTCCCGTTTATTTAAACAATATACGGATTATACTTTCTGCGACTATCTTTGCTATCGTCGAATCAAAGCAGCCGAGGACTTTTTGGCAGTTCCGGATTTTTCGATTACCGATGTTGCCATGCAGGCCGGTTTCTCAAGTATCTCTACTTTTAACCGTCTGTTCAAACAGCAAAAGGGATGTACCCCCAGCGAATATCGTTCAAACTATCAATTGACCAAACAAAGGGAAACCATATAAATGGTTTCCTTTTTGTTTTAGTCTCATAACTTATTTTCTCGTTTTCTATTATTCATTCCTGTAAATAAAGTCCTTAAAAACAGCATTTCCGCCAATTTCACGTGTGGAAAATGCAAAAAGACCAAATCTGCAACCGGTAAAATGATCCAGTCGAAAATACAGTTTATGCGAATTTCCGACCTTCGCCCATTTTCCGTCTTCTCTAAGATAGAAGAAATCAAGTTTATCCTGCATATTTTCAAAGTTAGCTTTGAGACATATGGAAACCTTTGAATCCGGTAATTTGATTTTTTCAACAAGATCACCGGGCATATAATCCGAAGCACCAATTTTCATCGTGTTTTCAGATTTTTTTTCCACCCGAATCAAATAGTAATTACCGGCGTTCTTGGTTATGCCAAGATAACCATAGCAGCCTTGCAAAGCACATAACCCGGCAACATCCCCTTCTTTAATCCCTGATGCATCAATTGTTACTTCTGCTTCACATTTAGGAAACATCATTCTTTGTGTAAGAGTATTTACCGAATACGTAATATTCGTGCATATCTTTCCGGTCTTCAAATATAATCCGCCGCCCGGAACAATAGCCCACAAGTCATTGTTGGGTGCATGATTCCATTGCCATTGACTTTTAAGCTTAGGATTTCGAACCCCTTCTTCGTATACAAAATCATCAGAGGTATAAAGAGGTTCATATCTGTAATACGGTCTGGAACTTGCTACTTCAATTCTTTTGGGAATCGATCCGTTTGTTCCAAACACCGGACGATCATCATTCCAACTGACAGGTACAAGAACCGGAATGCGTCCAACCGCACCGGAATCCTGAAACAGCACAGCAAACCACTTTCCGTACGGAGTATCCACTATACCGCCCTGTGCAACTCCCTGATTAAAGTATCCTCTGTCGCAGTCAAGTACCTCACCACCGGTATATTCGCCATCAACTTTTTCTGACATGTAACAGGTTTGAATTCTCCGTTCACCTGCAGGCCAATGAATGTTGAAAAGATAATATTTACCATTGATTTTATAAAAATGCGAACCTTCAAATCCAAGTCCTTCATAATCTTTTGGCTCTTTAAGAATAACCTTATCAATCCCTCCCGGCATCGGCGCAGTTAAATCCTTGTTCAACTCAACGAGATGAATCTCTCTGTTTCCATAAACCAGGTAAATCTTTCCGTCATCATCAAAAAGAAGGGAACTGTCATGAAAATACCCCTCTATCTCGCGTTTTTCCCATTTTCCTTCCGGGTTTGTTGTTGTAAAACAATATGTTTTCTTTGTCTGAAAACTTGTAAAAACAACATAAAACATACCGTCTTTATATCTTAATGAGGGAGCCCACATTCCGCATCCGTAGTTTGAACGTTCTTGATCCAGTCGTTCTTCCGGTGTGTTGTCAAGAGTATCAAAAATGTATGACGCAATTTCCCAATTAAGCAAATCGTATGACCTAAGAAGTGCACCGCCCGGCATAAAATACATTGTAGTACTTGCCATATAGTACGTATCGTCAACTCTGATTACATCAGGGTCAGGATAATCACACTTCAATATCGGATTAACATCTGTACCGTTCATAAGTTATCTCCTAATCTATACAACACCAAATCCTAAAATAGTAAAGGCTTTGTCCTCATATCCTTCCTTCATCTTAATCTCGACGTGATGTTTTTTTACATCTGTGCCCTCAAAAGCAATCAGTGGATTGCAGTGAGTCCATCCTACAATATGAGGATCTATTGTAATTGCAAGTTCACCGTTATCATATACTTCTGCAATTCCTACAGAAGGAGATGCCGAATCTTTATACACTACAACAAGACTCTTGCACTCCAAATCAAGAACAAAGGGTCTGCCGCCATTTCCGTCATAAAACCAATTGTCAGGGAATTCCGGCGTGCAGCCAAGATCCATATTCCTTTCGACCGCCTGAACCTCTTTATCGTATCCTGTAAAATCTCCGCAGTCGACTGCAACTCCAACAGGATCACGTCTTCTGTCAACAAGACGAACTGTTTCAAATTCTCCGCCGATCGGAGCCTTCATATCTTTTAATGTCAGAATTTCTTCATCAGCGTCTGACATATCTGCTATTTTTAACAGTTCCAAAATACCGTCAGCCATTATTCTGTGTCCGGTATTTGTAGGATGGAAGCAATCATAGAAATATTGATTCTTTGATACTACTCTTCCTTCACCTGGTTTTTTGTAAAACTGCTCGGTAACCGAAGCTTTTGTACTTACCATTGGAATGTCATATGCTCTTCCCACAGGGCTGAGACGTTCTTCTAAGTTAAAGTCATCCTGAAATACAGCAAAGAGAAGAATAACCGCAGGCTTTCCCGGTCCTTCATATATTTTACGAACAAGAGAATCGTAACAACGTCCGTTAGTCTCATCTCCTGCATCATTTACGGCAAATTCAACCACAACAACATCCGGAATCACCTTACCGTCATCCAGAACATCACATTCATAACGTACCATTCCGAGTTCGGAAGGCGTTCCACCCACTCCTGCTTTCACGTAATGAATATTCTCGTCATACCCTTTACCGCAGATATCGCAAAAGCCTTCAAATGTTTTTCGTGCATAACAATTCGTATTAATGGGAATTGCTCCTGCTCCCTGAGTAATTGAGCCACCGATGAACGCCACCGTGACATCTTCCCCTGCTTTAGCCTTGGCAATAGCTTTCTTTATTCTTGCATTGTTTCCCTTATTGGTAACAGCCTTCGATATAATCTCTGCATATGCATCAGAATTAAAATCAACAGGTTCTTCTTCTATAATTTCAGGAGCATCAAAACCTTCATGAAGGTAAAACTTCACTGCTACCTTTCCAAACATCCCTGCCTTCGGAAACTCAAAGCGAATCTGTCCGGGAATGTTATCATCTTCCGACCATTCAACTTCGTCAAGATTTATTAATGCTTCCGCGCCATCTGCACGAACCGATTGTCTGATAGTAGTTCCGCTGACATAAGGATCTGTCTTTCCGTACATCTGGAAGCAAAAATCAACAACCGTGTCAAAATCATCCATTTCAACACATACACCAATCTGTGAAACAAGTTTTTTAAATCCTTCAACAGTTTTTAAAAGCTTTATTTCTTCTTCATCCGAGATTCCGCCAACAAGCCTTGCGCTGCTTTCAAGACGTCCGTCGCTTTCGTAAATAAACTGTACTCCGCGGCCATCAGGCTGAGGCGCACCCGCAACATCCTTGCCACGCATAATATAAAATGCTTTAGCTTTCTTTATTGGGTCCTTCGGTGCTTTGGGGCCTGTGATGATTTTCTCTTCCATAAGATAATCCTCCTAAAATTAGACTCATCTACTGTTATTCTATAAACAACCACGATTTTGCTCTTTCTAAATATTGCCTCGTTTTAGTCAATTTATGCTTAAAAAAGAGCGGAATCACTTCCGCTCTTTCAAATTATCTTTATTTATCTGTAAACTCTGTAATTGCCGCTAAGTGCAAGAAAAGCAAAGAAGTAAAGGCAGTTGTCGTAATATCTTCTTTCGCCCTTTCTGAGCGGAGTTTTATAGAAGCCTTCAAGCCACTGTTTTGAAATATCATTTACTCCCGTAACAATCGTCGTTTCGGCCACAGTTGCAAGAAGTCCCACCGGATGAAGAGCTGACGGAGCCGCTACAGTACCGTCAATTTCATAAATGTGAAAATCATTTTTTAAATAATCTTCAAGAAGAAACTGCTGTATATTTTCACAAGCCTTCAACTGTCCTTCATCTTTGCCGAACCACAGATAGTCAAGTGCAATGTTTGCTACTGTTCTGTATGAATCAGAATAGAACCAGTCATGACGATCCTTTGTCCAGGGAAGCGGACGACTCATGGGGGATCCGTCAAATTCCGCATATTCGGCGGAAAAACCGGTTTGGGGATGGCAGGCTTTTACAAGATACTCTCGGCTCACTCTTGCTGCTTCCTTAAAGAAATCTCTGTCCTCTTCATATGCCCATTCCGCAAAGAACTCATAAAAGTGGGGAAGATGATATGAAGGATCCGTATAATCACTGCCGGGAACAAATAAAATCTGATGATTATCATTGTTAAACATAGGAGCACCTATGCGTTCAGAACCCTTATGCACCATTGCAGAGAGAATCTCTTTTGCCTCTTTTGAGTATTCAAAAATACCCTCACCGTCTCCCCAGCGTTTTGAAGCAAAAAACAGCGCCATCGCATAATATTCCTCGCCGTCAGGGGCTGGACCGTTTGCATTCTTTGTACCGTCAGTTGCACAAGACCAGGCAAAATATCCTTCACCGTATCCTTCGGACATATACATAAATGTTTTTGACCATTTCCAAATTCGGTTGAATTCCTCTTGCATATCGAGCTGAACACACAGCATCATTCCATAACTCATGCCTTCTGTGCGGGCATCATAATTGCCGGTATCCATAATGTACCCCATATCTTCACCGGAATTAAAATATACCTTATCATCACCAAAAAAATATTCCTGTCTGATTTCCTCAAGACGTTTTTTTGTTTCTTCTTCGCTAATTCCGATTTCAGAAAACCAGTTTTTATATTCCATATTTTTTCCTCTATTGTCTTGTGATTATTTTTGCAATATCTTCAAATGAAGCTCCGACAGGTATTGTATATGTTCCTACCGATATTCGTCTGTCATAGTCATTTTGACAAAGATACTTATCAAGTTCAGGGGCAGATTCAACAATCCCAAGTTCATAACAACGTCTGGCAACAACCACTGAACTATCACCTTTATTTATTGTAAGCGTGACTGTTTCACCTTCAACAGCCGGATAATCTTCTATCTCCGGCTCATTTGATACTGATGTCTCTGTCGAAACCTCCGAAGAACTTTCCGTTGGAAGCTCCGAAGAACTTTCTGTTGACACCTCCGGCTCTTCCACCGGTTCCGAAGTTTCTGTAGAATTGCTGATTATCGGTTCTACCGTAATCTCATCTTTTTCCTTAAATTCAGGCACCGGTTCCTCTGAAGAAGTTGTTTCTTCAGAAGCAGACGTTTCTTCGGAAGCAGAGCTTTCGGCTGAAGCCTCAGTACTTATCTGAGTAAGTGTCTGTGCTTCAATAAGTCCAAGTTCTTTTGCCCTGGAAATAACCTGTGAATCCGTCATTTTTTCAGTTTTACCACCGATTCCGAGTACAAGTGCCGCAACAATCAGTCCCGCACCGATTCCCCGGGTATATGATTTCAAATTCATAACAATCCTACCATTAGATTATTTTTTGTTTGCATAAAGATCGATTACAAGCTTTACCTCGCCGACTCCCAACCCAAGTTCCTTGGCAATGGTCATATTGGACTTTCCTTCTTCATGCATTTTTCTTATTTGTTCGTTGCTGTTCTTTTTACTCTCATTGTCTCTGTCAAAATGAAGCTCAACTTCCTGAGAATTTTCTGTTTCCTCGGCCGCCAAAGTTTTAGCCACTATCGGCATAATAACCTTATTTTTCTGTCCTGTTACGGGTTTTTTTACCGCACGCTGCTTTCTTTCCGCTTTTTTGACAGGAATTTCCACACGTTCAGGCACAAAAGGAATAAAAAGTTCCTGCGAAGTTTCCTTCTCGATACTTGTATCGGATTCAATTTCCGGCACATTCTCCAAGGGAATACTATCGCCGAGAAGTTCCTTTGTCTGAATCAAATCCTCGGTGCGGGCTTTCAAAATTTCTTCCTTAACTTCAAGTTTTCTGTCCTTTTCGTTAAGCATATCCGTCTTTTCTTTAAGCACTGCATCCGTATTCTTTAATTCATCACCTTTTTTGTTCAGCATATCATAAAGAAAAACTGCTTCCTGGTGATTTGTATCAATCTTTTTCAGTACAGTTTCCGAATACTCATCCACAGCCATAATCTTCTCATTGGAAATTTTTTCAAGCTGGCGTTCAGCTTTCTCCACTGAATATGAAACTGTTTCATCAATCATCTCATCAATTTGGCTCTTGTGTGATTCCAGTTCTTTTGTCACCAAATCCTTTACTGCTTTTTCATCCGGTCCCGGGGTTGACTCTTTCTTTTTACCTTCAGGCATAAAGAAACTTGCCACAAAAAAAACGAAACCCAAAACCAGCAGTACAATAGAAGCTATACTCATTGTTTCCTAAATGCGAATATCAAAAGACGCCGGGCGTCCTTTGACAATCACTTTTCCTTCCTTTACGGATTCTTCCGTGTTTTTTCGTTTCTTTCCTCCGTCACCGGAGTACTCGTTTGAGCCTTTCTCTCTGGCGTCGAAGTTATTATGATTATTTGAGGTTTCTTCCCCTCTGCTTACAGAATTTGCTTTATTATCCGTTTCCCTCGAAACAACAAATGAGGCATTCGTCTGGTCCACAACACCTTTTGAATCCTCACTGTGTTTAAGAGAAGCATAATCCTGAACTCTGGGAATTGCCCCCTGAATTTCCAACGGACCGATAGCCATTATTTTTATACCTCTGCTTAATATATTGCAGCCATTTTTACATCTCCCGCTTCTTTAATGAAACGGCAGTATTTCATTCCGGATTTTACGATCATAGATACATCGCCGATGCAAATTTTTGTACCGGGATATACATCGCCTGTAACAATAACCTGTCCCTGTGTATCGCAGTCCATAACATCCTGATATTCACCGAGTTCTTCAATACATACCGCAAGACGATCTGCGTTCTTTTTACTCAAAAGAGCCAGTTGCTGTATTCTTTGTACCTGATCCGGCAACAGTTTTATTCCCTGAGCAAGTTTCTGTTTTGCTCCCTCAAGAACCGGAACAATTGTAGCCTGCTGCTTATTAATCTCTGCAATTTCTTTTTGAAGAGCTGCAACCTTCTGTTTTACCGAAGCATCAATTCCAACCTCTACTATTGTATCGGAACCCATTCCCGAACCCAGATTTTTAACTTGAATAAGTGTAGAAGCAACAACATGTCCGCCTGTGATAAAACCACGTTTTCCGTTAACATGAACCTCGGTTCCCGCAACCACGTTACTGTGAATGATTGATTCGGTTTCAACATACCCCCCGGCAGTTGCAACAGCATTTTCAATAAACTTTGAAATAATATTTCCACCTGCATTCAGAACGCCCTTATGCATTCCGTTCATGCCTCTTGCAATAATTATATTTGCACCGGCCTCAAGCTTAGCCCCTTCGACAACACCGCGTACTTCAATTGTTCCCCCTGCCTTTACGGAAAAGTTCTCACATACATTTCCGTTTACACGGACATCACCCTCGTAGTCAATATTTCCTATAGAGTTGTCAACATTCTCGACCTCAAGAACATTCGATACAAATACCTTACCCTCAACATACGAAACATGACCGTTTACATCCGAATAAATCTCGGTCTTAGTCTCATTAATCGAAATATTATGACCATACTTTAATAACGCATTCTTAACGTCCCTCGGACGAATACGCTCGCCTTTAACATTCATTCCGGGGGTTCCTAAAACCATAGGAGTGAGTCTGGCAAGCAAATCACCCTTCTTACAGTGATTAATTGTATTTAAATTGAAAAAGTCAACACTTCCGTCCTCATTCAGCGTCGGACGAATTTTGGGATTTGTATTGAAAAAATACTCAATCTTTGCGTCCGATCCCTGTTTTGCCGGTAAGCCCACTGCAGCAATAAAATCGGTACAATACTGAATATTCTCAAGAAAAGCATCTACGTTGGCCTCTTTAATGCCAAAAATAACGCCTCGCGATGTAAGTTCTCTCAAGAACTCATTCTTAGGCATTCTTTCTCCGCCCTCATAAGGCGCAATCACTCTGACTGTCGCAGACATATTGTCCGGTGCAATTGATACTTTTACGAATTCTGAATCCGTATACGAATAATCGGTTAACGTAGACATTTCTGTAATCTCTGAAAAACCTTCAAGAATCATAAGTAATTCCTTTGGATCATACAAAATGTTTTTCAAAGAAAGATACTCAAGGATTTCTTCACGGCGAATACCTTCCCCGCCATTCGTAGCAGGATAAAATCGTACCGCACATTTTCCACCCTTGGAAAAGACCTGAAAATAAGCGTTCATATACACCCCCATGTATCTCGTCAAAAACTATGAAAATATCCCCATATATTTTCCGAGTTTTTCTTTCATTTTTTCCAATGCTCTGGTATGTAACTGCGATACGCGCGATTCGGATACTTCCAGAACATAACTTATTTCTTTAAGTGTCAGTTCTTCATAATAATACAGAAGAATAACTTTCCTCTCTTTTTCGGTAAGCAGATCAAGAGATTTTGCAAGTTGTTCTTTCAACTCACTCTTCTCAAACGCTTCCTCCGGGCCTTCAAAATGCGAAGCAAGATTCTTTTCGTTCGGAATCTCGTTGCCTGCCTCCATAAACTCATTTAGGGAAACAACATTGGTAACCTTCATTTGTGATTGCCAGTCGAGGAACTCATCAGCGGTTATACCCAACTTAATCGCAATTTCATCATCTGTTGCCGGCTTACCGGTTTCCGCCTCTATTTCTTTCATTGCTGCATCTATCTGTCTCTGACGTTGTCTGACAGTTCTGGGAATCCAGTCCATTTTACGAATCTGGTCCAGCATTGAACCTCTGATTCTGAGACTGGCATATGTTTCAAACTTAACATCTTTAGTAAGTTCAAACTTATCGATAGCATCAATCAAACCGAAAATACCGTAGCTTACGAGATCATCGTACTCGACATTATAGCCAAGATACATACTCAAGCGCCCTGCAACAAGCTTTACAAGTGGTGCATACTCAAGTATCAGCTGCTCTCTAAGCTCCGGTGTCTTCTTTACCGAATATTCTTCCCAAAGTTTTTTCTTACCCTGTTCGTCCATTAACTACTTCCATCCTTTAAGGATTTTCAGTTCCCTTTCCGCTTTCTTGCTTTCCCTCCGGTTCAGGTTCTTTTTCAATAACCTCACCCTCCGGAGCTACCTTTTCCGCATTCTTCTTATCAAAGGAATCAAGAATCATCTTAATAACCGTTCCAATGAAATAGAAGAACAAAAGTGTTGCCAGCAAAGCAATCAGCATCGGAATCAATTCAAAGCCCTTATAATACGAAAAAAGTGCCGTTACCGCTCCTGCGGTCAGCATCAGTACCAAAGGCATTTCCCGTCTGGTCATAGATTATATTGTCCTCTCATCCTTTCCGACTGCACGAATAACAAAATCGCCTGTCTCAGGATAAAATATAACTGTTCGTCCGTAAGAATCACCTGTGTCCTCAGCAAGAATGGGAATTCCCAATTCCTTCAGTTTCTTCTTGCTGGCTTCAACATTTCTTTCTCCGACACGAACCAAATCACTTTTGTTTTGGAATGCAAACATCTGGGCGCCCCCTGCAATCTTTGCAACCATTCTGCTTCGTTTGGCACCTTCCGCTTCCATAAGTCTGATGAGTTCGGTAATACCCGTATCGGCAAACTTATATATATTTGCATTCTGTTTAATGGCCGTTGAATCCGGCAACATTACATGTGCAAGACCACCGATTTTTGTAGCCGGATCTCTCACTGCAATGCCTACACATGACCCAAGTCCGAGAGTTGTTATTCCATCCGGACTTTTGCAGGTCTTCAAGTCAGCCATGCCAACTTTTATAATTTCGCTCATAATATCTCCACTCTTACAAACTTTCCTGCGACATAACAATTCATAAAGAATTATCAGCCAAGTCCCAATGCATTTAAAATTTTAGCATAGGACTCAAGATCCGGTACAAGAACAAAGTATCCGTCCAATTCACAATCATCTGTAAACTGAGTCTGAATAAGAAGAATCTTGTCACCCAGAGTACCGAATTCGATTGCCGGAACACTCAGTATAGCTCCGGCCATATCAATTGTAAGATCCGGAACTGAAGGATAGATTACAAGGTTGGTAAGACTTGAAAGCGAATTCAGATATGCCCCTGTAATAATATTTCCGATTTCCTTCAACGCAGAAGTTTCAATTTCGTTAAATTCTTCTTCGGGCATCTCCATCCCCATCAGTTTTGATACGAGATGTCTTGCAGCGCCTTTCTCCAAAAGGAACATAATGCTTCCTGTAATATCACCCTCAACGCAAAGGTAGATACCTGCCATTATCTGCTCTTCGCCACCCATCAGTTCGCCGAGTTCATCAAATCCCAGCAATTTAACCTGCGGAACTTTCATATCCACTTTGCACTGAAGAAGTTGTGCAAGTGCCGTGGTGGCATTTCCCGCACCAATATTTCCTATTTCTTTGAGCACGTCGAAGTATTGCTCCGACATGCTCTCTAATGTAATATCGCTCATTTGCCCCTCCCGTAAAGAAAGAGTTTATTCTTTCTCCGCTACAACTGCATTAAGATCAAGCAATGAAACAAGTCCCTGCTCACATTTACCTACCGACGAAACGAAAGCAGTATGATCTGCTGAATTATCGGTAGCAACCTTCTCAACCTGATCCTCATGAAGAGTAACAACCTCTTTTACTTCATCAACTATAATACCGATCATTCCGGTCTGTTCAAGTTTAAGAATAATAATACGTGATGCTTTTGTAATCACATCATCTTCAAGTCCCATTTTAAGTCTGAGGCTGAGTACGGGAATAACTTCACCACGTAAATTGATTACACCCTTTATATAAGGTGCAACCTTGGGAACTCTTGTTATATGAACCATTCTCGAAATCGTCTCAACATAAGAAATATTGATTCCGTAAGATTCTGTTCCCACTTTGATAACAATATACTGTGTTAATGTATCAACACCTGTTCCGATTTTTAATTCGTCCATTTTTCGCCCCTCCTTAGATCAATGCATTGGCATCGAGAATCAGTGCAACCTCACCATCACCAAGAATGGTTGCGCCGCTGATGATTTTGCTCTTGCTAATATATTTACCCATGGACTTAATTACGATTTCCTGCTGTCCGATAAGTTCATCCACAACAAGGCCTGCGAGACGATCACCCTTCTTTGCAATAATAACCATAAGGTTTTCATCGGGTGCCTTTGTTGAAGGAACATCAAGAACATCGCTTAAGCGAATAATGGGAATAACATTTCCTCTTAATGTAATAACTTCTTTTGACTGAACAAGCTGAATATCCTTTGCGGGAATATCTTCGATTGTCTGAATCGATCCTAAAGAAATAGCATACTTTTCGCCGCCGACAACAACCATAAGTGCCTGAATAATAGCAAGTGTAAGAGGAAGTCTTACAATCCATGTGCTGCCTTCTCCAAGTTTACTCTTAACTTCTACTTCGCCGCTTAATGCTTCAATCTTGGACTTAACAACATCGAGACCTACGCCACGTCCGGAAACTTCCGAAATCTGCTTTGCTGTCGAAAAGCTGGGTAAGAACAACAAATCCGTGATTTCCTTGTCGGTCATATTCTCAGCCTGTTCTGCTGTAATTGTTCCTCTTTCGATAGCCTTATCGCGAACACGTGCCACATCGATTCCGCCACCGTCATCCCTTACTTCAATGACAACGTTGTTACCGTCCTGGTAAGCATCCAAATAAATCGATCCTGTTTCGGGCTTTCCTCTTTCGATACGAAGCTGAGGATCCGATTCAATACCGTGATCGGCAGCATTTCTTAACAGGTGCATAAGAGGATCGCCGATTTCATCCACAACGGTACGGTCAAGTTCTGTCTCTTCACCTGTCATATACAATTCCATCTTCTTACCAAGAGTCTTCTGAAGATCTCTTATCATTCGAGGGAACTTACTTACTACACTTTCAATCGGAACCATTCGAACCTTCATAACAGACTCGTGAAGGCTTGTGGTTACACTTTCAAGATATTCAATCTGTTCGGAGAAGTTGATACTCTTGGTACTTCCCTCTACGCTGCTGGTAGAAACAAGTGAGTTCTTTGCGATAATAAGCTCACTCACAAGGTTCATAAGTGAATCAAGTTTTTCTATATCAACACGAACCGTTCTGTTAACAACAGGCTTGGAAACAGCCTTTTTATTATCATTCTTCTGAGGAGCGGCTTTTTCTTCTTTCTTTTCAACCACTGCGGGAGTTGCCGCAGCCTTGGGTGCTTCTTCCTTCACAGGTTCAGCAGCTTTTACTTCAGTATTTTCCGCTGTCTGTGTAAAGCAACCGTCATCGACCACTGCTCCGACTGCTTCCTCAATTTCAGATACATTCTTAATTGATTTGATAACATCATCAAGTGAGCTTGAAGTAACAACAATTATACTGAAATAATTTTCGAATTTTTCATCTTCAATATCCTGCGATGAAGGCTGTGAGGCGATAATTTCTCCATGTTCTTCAACTGCTTTAAATACAAGAAATGCTCTCGCTGCCTTAAGAATACATGATTCCTGAACTTTAACGTCGATTCCGTAAAATGACTTTCCGTCTGCTTTTGCAGCATCGTAAAGAGACTTTTCCGTATCGGAAAGTTTGATTGCGCGCCATTTTTCCGTAGCTGTGCCTTCTGCTGCTGCAGGTGCAGTCTCTGCGGCCGCAACGTTTGCGGGAGTTTCTGCAGGTTCGGAAGAAGAAACGCCGTTCTTTATATCCGCAAGAGCTTTAATAATAGGCTCATTGTCATTTGTTCCCTCATCTGCAGATTCCTGAATATTATTAACATATTCTTCCAAAGCATCAAGACACTGGAAAAGAATGTCAATCATTTCGGGCTTAACTTTAAGCGCACCGTTGCGAACTTCAGAAAATACATCTTCCATATCATGTGTAAGATTCTGCATTCTCTTGTATCCCATTGTACCTGCCATACCTTTTAAGGAATGTGCGGCACGGAATATTTCATTTATGGTATCCATATTTTCCGAGTCCTGCTCGAGTTCAAGGATTCTGGTATTAAGGTTCTGTAAATGCTCCTTGCTTTCGTCAAGGAAAATCTCGAGATACTGGCTTACATCCATTTTAATTTACCCCCACGTTCATTATGATCTCCTGAGCTATCTGTTTTAAAGGAACTACCTGATCGGAAAGGCCTGCATTAAATGCCGCCTTTGGCATTCCGTAAACAGTGCAGGAGTCTTCGTCCTGTGTGATTACAAATGTTTTTTTACTCTTTTTTAGGTTCTCGATTCCCTTTGTGCCGTCTGCTCCCATTCCGGTCATAACAACGCATACTATTCTGTCCGCTACACTGTTTGCAAGCGATTCGAACATATAATTTGCCGAAGGTTTTACACCTTCTCTGGAAGGTTCATCGCTGTAACGGATTTTATATTTTCCGTTAACGGTATCAACGTTCAAATGCTTACCGCCCATAGCGATATATACATGTCCTGCCTCAAGTACTTCACCGTCCTTAGCTTCCGTAACCTTAGCCTGACTTAACGAATCAAGGCGTTCTGCCAACGAAGCGGTAAATCCGGCAGGCATATGTTGCACAATAACAACCGGAGTTTTCAAATTTGAGGGAATTGCCGAAACAACTTCCTGCAATGCTTTGGGGCCTCCTGTAGAACTTGCTATCGCGACAATCTGAGCACTTGAAATGGATCTTGATGACTTTCTTGCAAGTTCCGCAAGCTTTTGTACCGATTCTTTCCTTGCCTCTCTGTCAACAGGTTTCTCGTCGAAAGCCGATGCCTTACTGTTGCAGACAACCTCAAGAATGTTCATAAGCTTTGTGTCAAAGACTCCGTTCTTGCAATCCATAGCATTGTTTGGTTTGTGAACGAAATCGATAGCACCAAGGCTTAATGCATCGAGAGTTGTTTTTGCGCCTTCTTTGGTGTCGGTACTTGCCATTACCACTCTGGCTTTGATTTTCAGGCGTCGGAGCTGCTCTAAAAGTTCAAGGCCGTTCATCTTAGGCATATTTACATCAAGAACGACTGCATCATATTGTTTTCTGGAAAGAAGATCCAAAGCCTCAAGACCGTTGGTCGCACGATCCTCCACATGGAATCTTTCATCGGAATTGATTATATCACACAGCACCCTTCTCATAAGTGCAGAGTCATCAACCACGAGTATCTTTTTCATTATAATGCCTCTTTTTTAAGTTAATTTTTAGTTAATTATTGTTAATAATTTACAAATTACTTGGATTTATTTCTTCTGATTCGTCTTTCTTCTTCAAAGATAAACTTAATTATCTCTTCACGCGCATCGTTATCGAGATTCATATATTTTACGCGATGTTCATATTCGCCGGGGCGATTGGGTACTTCTCTTACGCTGAGAACCTTACCCACAACTTCATAATCCTTGGGCATACCGTCGTTTGCAAGCTGATATGTACAATAAATCATGCTGTCCTCTTCATAAGGATGGTCGGATATGAATCTGATTCCGCCACCGCTAATATCAACGATAAGACTTCTTCGTAACGGAAGTCCCGGAACCAGCATAACCTGATTCGCTTCAACCGCTTTTACTTCTTCAGATTTAAGTTCTCGTGTTTTCATATCAAGAACACAGCTGAAACGATAATAATTTCTTCTCTGATGCTTTCTTAAATTACTTGAAAGTTCAAAAACAAGGACATATACATTATTGCTTTTATATCTGTCAATAATGCGCGCAAAGCACTGATAAAGCCCCATTGAAGTGTAAAAACAAAGGTCGTACTCGCCGTCTATGGGAAGAAGAATCAGCTTAGTCTTCTCCATAGGCATTATTATCTCCAGACGGTCATCCGTAAGCACGTCATAAACCTTTGTAGAGTAAACCTTTTTTCCTTCCGCCGTATCATCAGAAACCCTACCCACGGCCTGAAGTTCAACTTTATCCCCCGAAAATACATACTTGGTTAACATACCATTCTCCTTTTATTGGTTGTTATTGGCCGCAAATTTTTTTCCTGCAATAATATGCGAGAAGAATGCCGCCATACCTCTTCTCTTAACGTTTTGTGTCATTTCCCTGTTCATAAGTGTTTGAGCAATGTGTTCATATGCCAAAGCGGACTTTGCCGCAGGCGTCTGAATTGATACAGGCATCTGCTGTCTGACTGCCTTGCTCAGCATGGAATCCTCCGGAACAGCCCCCAGATAGTTCAGTGGAAGTTTCAGATATCTGGCAACAACCGCATTAAGTTTATTAAACAGAGCCTGTCCTTCTTCCGCATTTTCCACTTTGTTGGCAATAACCTTAACCTGAGAATTTTCAGGTGAAAATCTGCTATGTCTCGAAAGGGCTTTTAAAAGTGAATATGAGTCTGTTATAGAAGTAGGTTCCGGTGTTGTAACAAGAAGGATTTCACCGCTCGCAACCAGAAATTCCAAAACAGCGTCGGATATACCCGCACCCGTATCAACAATTATTATATCAGTTATTGCGTCGAGTTGCGCAAGATTCTGAACAATATATGTAAGATTGTCTCTATTCAGATTTCCCATTCCCGCAATACCGGAACCGCCCGAAATAAATCCAACCTCTTCAGGCCCCCAGGTAATGATATCTCGGATATTCATGCCCTGATAAATCAGATCCGCAAGATTATGCTTTGGAACAGCACCGAACATTACCTCAATATTAGCCAAGCCGAAATCCGCATCAAGAATAATAACCCTCTGCCCCATTCTTCTGAATTGGATTGCAAGATTAATTGAGGTATTTGACTTTCCAACTCCGCCTTTACCGCTTGTAACGGTGATAACTCTGGCAACCGGTCGGGACACATTGTTTGCTTTGATTATATTACGTAACTGTTCTGCCTGGTCCATTACCGTTTACCTCCCAGAAGGTTCTTGACCGTTGCCTGTGCATTGAATTCCTCAATGTCGTCGGGAACGTTCTGCCCACAGGTTACATAGGACAACGGAGCCTCCGTATAAAGTTTCAGATTCAGCAGATTTCCAAGTGCCGTAGTCTCGTCAAGTTTTGTAAATATAAGCTTATAATCAGTAATTTCCGTATAAGCGTCGGCAATACTTTTTAAATCTCTGTACTTTGTTGTTGCACTTACCACAAGAAAGACTTCTTTTTCATAAGTCGCATCCACGGAATGGATAAACTCTCCCATTATTCCTTTCTGCTCACTGTTTTGATGAGAATGTCCGGCCGTATCGACAAAGACATAGTCAAAATCCGTAAAATCGTTAAGCGCATTTTGCATCTCGTCAAAAGTATATATAATTCTGAAAGGAACTTCTAAGATGTTTGCATAAGTTCTAAGCTGCTCGGCGGCAGCAATTCTGTATGTATCGGCAGTCAGCAATGCAATCTTCTTTTTCTGTTCGACGGAAAATTTAGAAGCGATTTTAGCAATTGTTGTTGTTTTTCCGACACCTGTAGGTCCAACAAAGAAAACTACTTTCGGGCCTCTCTGAGCCGGAGTGATGACATTTGGCTTGCCAAACTTCAAAATCATCTTTTGATAAATTGAGGCAAGTGCAACATCGAAAGGAGTACCTCTCTTAGTTGTTTTTGCCGTATCATCAACAATCTGAGAAGCATAGTTCGAATTAACCTCATTATCGGTAAGCGTTGTTTTCAATAAATCAAAAAAAGTGGTAAGTTCATCCGGCTTTTCATTTTCTGTTATGACTGTCTCTATCATTTTCTCGACAGAATTCTGCTTCGGAGTGTCTTTTTCCTGCTCGGGAATCATCTTCTCTTCTATGAGTGTCTGAATAGAATCAAGTTTTTCCTCAATTGCTTTTCCCGAATTTCTGGGACGATCGTAAGTAACCTTTCTGGTTGTTTCGACCAGCGCATCATTATCCTTGGAAACAGTTACATTTACTGAAGGCTTATCATTTTTTTCTTCCTTCTCGGCCTTCTCAACAATTGACCCTACTTTGCCAAGCGCTTCGGTTATATTCTTTGATTTAACCTTCTCCTGAATCGCCCTGTCTGTTTCATCTTCAAGCGCAACCGTCACTTCCACCATCTGTGGACTGAAAAAACCGAAAATACCCTTTTTCTTCGTGTTGCGGACATTCATTACCACAACATTGTTTCCGAGTTCTTTCCTGGCGTTTTCCACAGCTTCACTTTCTGTTTTTGCCTGAAATTTTTTAATGATCATTTAAGCTGTCACCATCCCCACTGATTGAAGTTCAACATTTGATTCAATCTCATTGTAACTAACCACCACCAAATCCTTATAATAATCTTCCGTCAGACGCTTGAAATACATTCTGACAATAGGTGACGTGATGATAATCTGATTTTTACCCAGTTCTTCCAATTTTTTCAATTCTTTACCGGTAGAACCGATTATTGCTTTTGTTCTTTCCGGGTCAAGGGTAAGGTATGCACCCTGCTCGGTCTGTTTGACACTTCCCATAATTTCCTGCTCTATCTTCGGATCAAGTGTTACCACGCTTGTAGTTTCATTTCTCGGAAAGAATTTTCCGGAAATCGAACGTTTCAAAGCCTGTCTAACATATTCCGTAAGAATATCCGTATCCCTGGTTGTTGCACCGTAATCTGCCAACGTTTCAAAAACGGTAAGCAAATCTCGGATTGAAATTCCCTCTTTAAGAAGATTCTGCAGAATCTTCTGTATCTCACCAAGCGAAAGAACCTTGGGATATAATTCATCCACAACAGAAGGATTTGATTCCTTCAGATTTGTAATAAGACTTTGGACATCCTGTCTGGTAAGCAGTTCTGCCAAATGCTGCCTGATTACCTCTGTCAGATGTGTTGCAATTATGGAAGGAGGATCAACAACCGTATAGCCAAGGCTTTCTGCTCTCTCTCTCTGTCCCTCTGTAATCCATACCGCGGGCAGATGGAAAGAAGGCTCAAAGGTTGGAATACCGGTAATCTCATCCTCAACGTATCCGGGATTCATGGCCATATAATGGTCAAAAAGAATCTCTCCTTCGCTCACCTGGATACCTTTTATTTTTATAATATACTGATTCGGATTGAGCTGAATATTATCACGCAAACGAATAATCGGAACCACAGTTCCCAATTCCAGCGCAATCTGGCGTCTGATCATTACTACTCGGTCAAGAAGGTCCCCGCCCTGTGCGACATTCGCAAGCGGAATAATTCCGTAACCAAATTCAAGTTCAATCGGATCGACAGACAAAAGCGAATTGACATTTTCCGGCGTTCGTATTTCCTGCGCCTCTTTTTCTTCCGTCTCAGTCTCTTGCTCTATTCCGGCTGTTTCCAGCGTTCCCTGCATTGTACGTCCCGCTATTATGAAAATAACACCCATAAGAATAAAAAGAACGTCATTTAACGGTGTTACAATTCCCAGTCCGGCAACAACCGCGCCGACGATGTAAAGCGCCTTCGGAAGTCCAAAAAGCTGTTTTATCATGGTGCCGCCAAAGTCAGCTGCTCCGGAGCCTTTTGTTACGAGAATACCTGTTGATAAAGAAATAAGCAACGAAGGAATCTGTGAAACCAGACCATCACCGATTGTAAGCTTTGTATATACGGAAAGAGCGGTGGAAATATCTTCTCCTCTCATAAGAACACCCATAACAATTCCGCCGACAATGTTGATTGCAGTAATGATAAGGCCTGCTGTCGCATCTCCCTTAACATACTTAACAGCACCGTCCATGGAGCCGAAGAAGGAGGCTTCTTTTTGAATCTTTTCTCGTCTCTCCTTTGCCTCCTGATCAGTTATAGCCCCTGTATTTAAATCGGCATCGATAGCCATCTGCTTACCGGGCATAGCATCCAGAGTAAATCTTGCGGTTACTTCAGCAACTCGTTCGGAACCTTTATTGATAACCATGAACTGGATAATCAGAAGAACAAGGAATACGATAACACCTACTACAAGATTATCTCCGCCTACGAACGAGCCAAAGGTTTCAACTACGTTACCGGGTTTTCCTGTTGTAAGAATAAGTCGTGTAGAAGACACGTTAAGCGAAATTCTGAATATTGTCGTAAAAAGAAGGATTGTCGGGAAATACGACATATCAAGAACTTCCTTTGAAAACATACATACGAACATAATCAGAAATGCAATTGAAATATTTACTGCAAGAAAGATATCAAGAATTCCCGATGTAATGGGAACAATAAGCATAATGAACGCAGCTAAAATATATGCTGCAACACCAAGATCGGTTCTTTTCAAATTATTTCCCATACCCGACAACTCCTTTCATCAAAAATTCAGGCCTTACCTTTCACTCTGTATACAAAGGCAAGTACTTCCGCAACAGCTTGATACAATTCCTGCGGAACCATTTCTCCTATTTCCACGTTTGCATAAAGCATACGGGCCAAAGGTTTGTTTTCAACAATTTCAACATTGCTTTCCCTTGCCACATCCTTTATACGCTGCGCCATATAATCAGCACCCTTGGCAAGAACAACAGGAGCATCATATTTTTCCGCATCATACAAAATTGCAACCGCATAATGTGTAGGGTTTGTAATAACGACATCGGCTTTCGGAACATCCTGCATCATTCTTCGTCTTGAAGCTTCCTGCATTCTCTGTTTGATTTTTCCCTTAACCTGCGGATCTCCTTCAGCCTGTTTATATTCATCTTTAACTTCCTGCTTGGTCATTTTTAAATCATCATTATATTTCCACAGCTGATATGCATAATCGGCTGCGGCTATAATAAGATAAGCCACAGAAATTCTGATTCCCAAATTAACAAGCAGAGTACCTATCGCAGCAATTCCGGCATTCAGACTCATTCCGTACAATAGGAAAAAGCCGTCAGCGTTATTCTTAAGATAACTGTACGCAACATATGAGATTATAAATATCTTTAAAATCGCTTTAATAAGTTCAATTATTGAATTTTTTGAAAAAATTCGTTTAAAACCATTAACCGGATTAATCTTCGATCCCTTAGGCTGCAAAGTTTTTGCGGTAGGTTTCCATTTAACCTGCGCCACATCACAAACAAATGCAATAATAGCGCTTATGGCCAACACCGGCAGAAGAATAATCATCATCTGCAGCATTACCTCAAAGAGCAAAGCAAAAATACTTGCTTCATTTACGCGTCCGTCATAGTTCTTCAAATATTCCGGCAAATCGTCCAACACCAACGGAAAAAAATTCTTCAGGCGTGTGCCCATCATCTGGATATAAAATCTCAAAATAAGAAAGGCCGCCATCAGTGAAACCGCGTTATATACTTCTTTGCTTTTTGCTACCTGGCCTTCTTTACGGGCATCGTCTTTCTTCTTCTCGGTAGCGGGTTCTGTTTTGTCTCCGTTTGGTCCGTCGGCGAAAAACTGAAGATTCAATTCTAATTTCACAGCATCGACTCCGTTAGTATGGTTATCATCTTTTTTGCTTCTGTAAAGATCATTGAAGATACACTCGGAAGAAGTCCTACAGTCAGAAACATTACACCCAGTCCGGTAAGTACCTTAAGCTGCATACCCACGGCAAACATGTTCATCTGAGGCGACACCTTCGCAAGTATTCCGAGAATAGCATTAAGTATAAGAACAACGCCGAATATCGGAAGACATATTCTGAAACCGATAGCTGTATAATCAATCAAAAATTCTCCCAATGAACGCACTACATTCTCAGAAGAAAAAACAGCTCCGTTTATCGGAATAAGTTTATATGTTTCAGCCAATGCCGCGAGCATATACTGGTACAGTCCCGTTATCATTAAAAGTAATGTAACTCCGTACTGGTAATAAGCGCCGGTAATTGTTACGCTCTCTCGTGTCGTCGGATCATAAACCGTTACCATAGACAAACCTGTTTCCATATCGGCTATATGGCCTGCCAGATTAAGTATTGTTGTACATATCTGCGCACCGTATCCAATAATCAAACCGGCGAAAGCTTCCCGCAGAACAATCAGCGCATATCCGATAACGCTGTCATAATCAACGCTTTGAACCGGTACAAGCCTGTAAAGCAAAAAAGCAACAAACACACTAAAGCCAATTTTGACTCTTTGTGGTGTATTGTTGGTGGAAAAGAAAGGGGCAACATACATAAATGTTGCAACCCTCATCAGTATAAGCAAATAATATTCCAAGTCCCTAAGAGAAAAGCTCAAATCTATCATAGCATCACGGCCTTTCTCTTAATGAATATACACTGCAAAATTGCTCCATAGTGCAATGATATATTCACGTATCGTCGTAAGCATCCAGTGCCCCATAAGCATTAATCCTAAAAATACACATACAATCTTTGGAACAAAAGTAAGTGTTTGTTCCTGAATTGATGTAACAGTCTGAAATATGCTGACTATCAGGCCCACAACCAGAGATATAAGCAATACCGGTGCTCCCAATTCAATAATTGTAAATAATGCATTTCGCATTATGGTTACAACATCATCAATTGTCATATGCGTATTCTCCTCTCTGTTCTGCTTCGTCAGTAAAAGGATTTGACAAGCGAACCTATTATCAGATTCCAGCCGTCTGCCAGAACAAATAATAATATCTTAAACGGCATTGAAATGGTGGTAGGGGGAAGCATCATCATACCCATACTCATCAGAACAGATGCCACAATCATATCAATAACAATAAACGGAACATAAATAACAAATCCTATCAGAAAAGCAGACCTAAGTTCGCTTATCACAAAGCTCGGAACAAGAATATAGGTCGGAATCGACTCAAGACTTCCGTCCCATGTTGTTTCGGAAATCTCCATAAACAGATTAACATCCTTAATCTGCGTCTGGCCGTACATAAACTCTCTGAATGGCTCTATTCCTTTTTCAAAGGCTTCTTCCTGAGTTATTTCGCCTTTGTCAAGCGGAACGATTGCTTCATTATAAACCTGCGTCAGTGTAGGATTCATAATGAATAATGTCAAAAATAAAGCAAGACCGATAAGCACCTGGTTCGGGGGAGCAGTTTGGGTATTCAGCGCAGCTCTCGTAAAGTGCAAAACAATAATGATACGGGTGTAACAGGTCAGCATCAGAAGCATAAGCGGTGCAAGACCTATCAAGGTGAGAGTCAGCAAAATACGTAATGCACCGGACAACTCACCGTTACCATTATTGTATGTAATGGTCAAATCATTCGATATATTCAATTCTTTCAGGTCGTCCGGCGTTTCTGAAGCACCGGGTTCCTCGATATTTGTTCTTTTCTCGGTTTCCCCGGTGAGATTTGAATTAATGTCTTCAATGAAATTTGTGTCAGAAGCGTACACCGGCGACTTTCCGCCCATAAACAATATGCCCGCCAATAACAGCAGGCATAATGAGCATATGAATTTCTTCTTCATATCAGTCTTTATCAATCTCTTTAGTATCTATTTTAGTCTCATCACTGCTTTCCTCTTTGGCCTTTGCAAGAAATTCCTTAAAGGAAAACTTTGATGTATTCCCATTATCCGTAAAGGATAGAGATTCGGCAGGTATTTCCGCTATCGTGGTAACACTGTCTTTGCTTACGGCAAGTGCAAAATAGCGGTCTCCGATTTTTACCAATTGTATATACTTATTCAAAGCTATATTTTGAGTCTCAACAACTTTAATATTCGAACCGTTAAGTTTCTCTTTTTGATAATTACCGATAAACCGGGTTGTAAAAAAAGTAACAGCCAGAACAAATATAAAAATCAGAAAAACTGCTATAAACTGCCCCATCGATTCTGCCGTTAAAATGATTGCAGTCATTTAACCAACTACCTTCTTTACAGCCTCCAGTACACGGTCTGCCTGGAAAGGCTTAACGATAAAGTCCTTTGCACCGGACTGAATTGACTCGATAACCATCGCCTGCTGACCCATTGCAGAACACATGATAACGATTGCGCTGGGATCATTTTCCTTAATCTTCTTAAGTGCCTGGATACCATCCATTTCAGGCATTGTGATATCCATAAGTACAAGATCAGGCTTTGTCTCATTATACTTTTCAACAGCCTTTAATCCGTTTTCAGCTTCTCCTGCGATAACATAACCGTTCTTTGTAAGAATGTCCTTAATCATCATTCTCATAAATGCTGCATCATCACAAATTAAAATATTTTTTGCCATTTCTAAAACTCCTCCATTTTCTCGGGGTTATTATTTTATTATTTCAGTAACACGTACCGCAAAGCTTTCTTCCAGTACAACAACCTCACCTTTGGCAACAAATTTGCCGTTTACAAGAACATCTATAGGTTCACCGGCTATTTTATCCAGTTCGATAATTGTTCCGGGTGAGAAATCAAGTATTTCGGATATGGATTTACTTGTTCGTCCAAGTTCTACCGTTACCTCTAACGGAACATCCATAATTATTCCGATATTTTCATGCGACTGGGCTGCACCGTAATC
The DNA here is from genome assembly GCA_045600725.1 of Lachnospiraceae bacterium. Lineage (GTDB taxonomy): Bacteria > Bacillota > Clostridia > Lachnospirales > Lachnospiraceae > UBA1258. The sequence continues at coordinate 75,497 of JAZRYK010000030.1, read as the reverse complement.
ACCGGCAAAACTCTGAAAACTTGCAGGCTGAACATTTACCTGCGGATTCATCATCATCTGGGGCATACCCATCTGTGGCATTCCCATGCCCATGTTCATCTGTGGCATTCCCATGCCCATACCCATCTGCGGCATTCCCATCATTTGCTGTGGCATTCCCATCATCTGGGGATTCATGCCCATCTGACCGGACATGTCATAGCCTGAATTCATCTGAGGTTGTGTTTGTGGCTGAGATTCCGGCGCAGGAGCGGGAGCACTTGTCGCCTGAGTCGGAGCAGGAGCAGCCGGAGCTTCTTCCACCCCTCCCATTGAAGTCTCTATAAATGTCTTAACCAGTCGTTTTGCAAATTCTATGGGATATAACTGCATGATTGTTGAATCTACAAGATCACCAATCTGCATTGCAAATGCTACTTTAACAAAAGTTCCTCCGAGGAAAGGTGAAATATCTTCACCGTTTTGGAATTCTGTCAAATCGATAAGACTTGCATCCGGGGGGCTTATATCAATCATAGTGCCGAGCATTGTTGAAAGACTCGTTGCGGAAGCACCCATCATCTGGTTCATTGCTTCCGATATCGCACTGAGATGTAACTCTCCAAGTTCGCCCTCTGTATTTGTACCATCACCGCCCATCATAAGGTCGGTAATAATTTTTACGTCCTTTTCTTTCAAAACCAAAATATTGGTTCCGTCAAGACCTGCCGTATAGTGAATCTGAATAAATACGCAGGGCTTCTCATAATCTTCAATGACACTCTCCCATGAAACCATTGAAACTACAGGAGTTGTAATATTAACCTTGCGATTTACAAGCGAGTAAAGTGTTGTAGCAGAAGAACCCATACTGATATTTGCCACTTCACCCACCGCGTCTTTTTCCACATCATCCAACGAATCGTCAGAAGATGCTGACGAGCCCGAAGAAAAGGCAGGTGCAGGAGTTGGTGCCGGGGAAGACGGCTGAGCTGTAAGCTCCGAAGGATCCATGCCACTTAGTAAGGCATTAATCTCGTCCTGGGATAACATTCCATCCATTTACTCTTCTTCCTCCTCCTTAATTACTTGTGTAACACGTGCCGCATATTTTTCTTTGTTCGTACCCGGCACAGCCTTGAACTTCTGTATATTACCTACATATACATCAAGTTCACTGTCGATGTTTGAATCAAGTCTGATAATATCGCCCGCCTGAAGGTTAACAAAATCATTAACCGAAACAAGGCTCTTACCCATAATAACTTTAATCGGAACATCAACTCTCTTGATAAGAGATTCGATATACATACCGTAATTCTCGTCGTTGTCTTCCTGCATCGTTGAGAACCAGTACTTTGTATTCAATCTGTCCATTACACTCTCAAGTGTGAAATACGGCAGACATACATTCATAAAGCCTTCGACATCGCCTATTTTCATATTGAGAGTAACAATCGCAATCATTTCATTTGGCGCTATGACCTGCGCAAACTGCGGATTTGTTTCTATACGATCAAGCAACGGCGATATCTCCAAAACATTTTTCCATGGTTCTCGCATCAGTTGAATGGCCCTGACCATAACCTTCTCTATAATTGTCATTTCGATATCTGAGAACTCTCTGTTTTTTTCAAGCGGAACACCTTTGCCGCCCAGCATTCTGTCAATCATGGCAAATCCAAGATTCGCCGCCAAATCCAGAATAACATTTCCGCCCAAAGGCTGAAAATTAATAATTCCGAGAATTACCGGGTTTGATAGGGCATTCGTAAATTCCGAGAATGTAACCGTTTCCGAACTTGCCACCGTTACCTGTATATTCTTACGTAACATAACAGGAAGATTTGTAGCAAGAAGTCTTCCGTAATGTTCGTAAATAATTTCCAATGTCCTTAAATGCTCTTTGGAGAACTTCGCCGGTCGTTTAAAGTCATAGTTTTTAACCTGACGATCGCCTTTGTCCTGCATTTCGTCCACATCCAGTTCACCGGTACTAAGGGCTGCCAGCAAACTGTCTATCTCATTTTGAGATAATACCTCTCCCAACGAAGCTCACCTCCTTTATTTCAGAATTATATCCTCACCGCACATCCGGTTATCTTCTCGGATATGTCCCTGCCGTGCAGAAGGATTTAACGAAAAACACTATGTGTAATCGTATTCGTTTCCCTGATTATGAGGGGAAGAACTTACTGAAGGTAATTCCGTAAATGAATGTCGATCCGTACATTTGCTGAATCTGACTGAGAATTTCTTCTGTAATCACATCACGATTATTCTGAACTTCTTCATATGTATATGATGCAATAACATCATTGACAATACCCTGAATTACGCTTGATGATGTCGCAAGCGAAGCGCTGCCGGTTGCATAATCTTCATGGTTTTTGTTCATCAAAAGAGAAACTTTAACCTGACAGTAGTGATTTTTTTCATCATCACCCTTTTTCAATGCAATCATAATTTCATCATCGATATTATATATATCCGTATCTGCCATTGATACTGTTGTATTCTCTTCGCCGTTCTCTTCACCCGGACCGTTAAGTTCAATATTAAGCACGGTTGCAATATTGGAAACCAGTGTGCTTGTTTTCTTCATAGTGCTCATTGTTGAGAACATCATAATCGATGTAAGAACAAGATTCACAACAAGAAGAGCAAGAATCAATATGGAAATCAGATTTTTTTTCATCTAAATATCCGCTCCTGTTTAATATGTACTCAATTCATGATAAATCTTTATTTCAACTCGTCTGTTAAGGTCTCGGCCTTCACTGGTTGAATTGTCTGCAATCGGCAAATACTCACCGCGTCCCGTATGTTTAATGTTTGCGGGATTAAGGTTTGTATTATCAACAAAGAAATGGAAAACCGAAAGTGCTCTCGCACTTGAAAGATCATCATTGTCTTCAAATTTCTTTGATTTTTCCGGAACATTGTCGGTATGCCCTTCAATCTCAATCTCGTACTGCGCATACTTTTCAAGGATCATTCCGACTTTGTTCAGTGTCGGAATAATCGATGCCGAAATATCTGACGAGCCGGAATTAAACAAAATGGCTCCTTTAAGTGTAAGTTGAACATACTGGCTGTTGAAGTCTACATCAACTTTATCCGCTATATTATTCTCGTTTAATGCTTCTTCAATCTTCTCTGCCAGTGATTCGGATGCAGCAAGCTGAGCTGCTTCAACATCTTCAAGTTCACTTTCAAGTTTCGTCTGAGCGCTGTCAAACTTTTCGGCGTCGTCTTCATTCTCTGCCATTGCGCCCGTAGAATTTATATATTTGTCAAGCTCATTTAACTGGCTTACGCCATTGCTGATAAGAACACCGTCTCCTATCGCCGTGCTTCCGGCCGAAAAAATGCTGAATGTACTTTGAAAGGATGCGGCAATCTCATCAAATTTAGCCTGGTCAACACTGGATGATGCAAACAACAATACGAAGAAGCACAAAAGGAGGTTCATTAAATCCGCGAAGGTACTTATCCAGCCGCCGCCGGCGCCGCCCTCGTCCTGAGCCTTCTTTCTTGCCATCAGCCCTCACCTCCGTTTTCGTCTGAACTTGCTCCGGCTCTGTCGCTTGGAGCAAGGAAGGATTTAAGCTTTTCTTCTATAACTCTTGGGTTTTCACCGGCCTGAATCGAAAGGAGACCCTCAATCATTATTTCCTTTGTCATAACTTCGTCTGCGTTAAAGTTTCTCATTTTATATGATGCAGGCGTTGCCACCCAGTTTGCAATCAGGGAACCGTACAATGTTGTAAGAAGGGCAACCGCCATGGCAGGACCGATTTTGGATGAATCCTGCATGTTATAAAGCATGTTAACAAGTCCGACCAGGGTACCAATCATACCCCAGGCAGGACCCATTGATGCCAAACGTTCATAGAAAGTAATGGTTTTGGAATGTCTTGCTTCAATACTTGAGAGCTCCGTTTCCATAATCGCACGAACAAGCTCGGGATCTGTTCCGTCAACAACAAGAAGGATGCCCTTTTTCAAAAAGTCATCCCCGATATCTCCCGCTGCTTCTTCCAAAGAAAGAAGACCTTCCTTACGTGCCACGTTCGAAAGATCAATTATTTTTTTTATCATTTCCTGAGTATTTGACTTTGGTGACTTAAATATCAGCACAAAGCTCTTCAAATATTTAAGGTAGTCCTTTACTTCATATGCAGAAAGGATACACATAAAGCTACCGCCGATAGTGATTACTATGGAGGGTACGTCAATGAAGTTCGGAATAACGCTGAAGTCAACGCCATTGTCACCAAATACAATACCGAAAACAACCAGGCCAAAGCAAAGCACCATGCCCAGTATTGTTGCTATATCCACCTATACTCACCTTGGTTTTTTGCTCATTTCGCAAAAAATTCCTTTCTATACGATTTTACAAGATTTCCTATCTCTTGTCTACTTTCTTTTACAATTATTTTTCGCCCCGTGGACAGGGTAATAACCGTGTCGGGAGTTTCTTCTATTATCTCTATCATATCTTCATTAACAGATAGTTTTATCCCATTAAGTTTTGTAACTTCTATCATGATTATTCCCTCCGTTATAATAGCCAATAAGGGAACCCAATTACGGGTTCCCTTAAAAATCCGTTATTATGTTAACTATATCATTATCTCTTAAGGTTTACAAGTTCCTCAAGCATTGTATCTGATACTGTAATGATACGGCTGTTAGCCTGGAATCCACGCTGAGTAGTAATCATTTCCGTAAACTCGGAAGAAAGATCTACGTTACTCATTTCCAAAACACCGGTAGTCATATATCCGCCTGTAGTAGTAATATCAACACCTACTCCGTCAAAGGCTCCCGAGTTAAGGCTGGCTGAGTAAAGGTTGTCTCCTACTTTTTCAAGACCTGCTGAGTTGGAGAACTGAGCTACGGCAATCTGACCGAGAAGTCTTGTCATACCATTATCATATGAAGCATATATCATACCGTTTGTCTGAATAGTAACACCGCTCATATTACCAAGTTTTCTACCGGTAAAGTTTCCGTTTGTATCACCGTTGACAGCCGAAATAGTTGAGGTACCTGAGTTATTGTACATATTCGTTGTTGACCAGTCGAAGTTAATATCCTTGAACTGTTCAAGTGTATATGTTGTGCCGGCTTTTTCAAAGCTGGGATTAAAATCAAGTGTAATAGCCTTTCCGCCACCGATTGTTGAAAAATAACCGTTATTTGTATCATATTCAAGTAATGCTGCGTCAGAAACATCTTTTCTTGTGATTGTCATCTGACCTGTAGCCTTATCTATCTCGAAAGTATGAATCATATCAAATTCTTCATCGGTAAATCCGTAAATCTTCTTAATGGCTTCTTTCTGCTCATCGGAAATGGGATTTGTGGTATCATCAAGGTCATATGAGTAGGAAGAAACCACATCACCCTTTAATGCGATAACAGGATTTTTTGAAGGATTTGCCTCATCATATGCAGGGAAATTAACCTTATATGTTTTATTAGCCTCTGTATCGGTCCATGTTATACCATCACCGTCGCTTGCCATGTTTGCATCCGACTTTTTGCTCTTGGGTACGGCAACATTAACCGTAAATGCCGTTGTCGAATCTGCAGTTTTAAGATTAACGATATCTGTAAGTACTGTTCCTGTGGGATAGTTTTCAAGAATGGAATGCATCTTTCCATCTGTTCCCTTTGAAAGAATATCGTCAAGTTTCACATAATATGAGCCACCTTCTGTGGTAGAGTGAACACTAAACTTTGCTGTATATGAATAACCGAGATTATCATAGAAGGATAATGAAAGTGTACGTCCTGCATCTGTTGCGGCATCTTCATCATTCTTATCCATAATTCCCGATACATAAGCCTGGGATGTAGCTTCCGGCTCAAATGTCATATTTTCAGGGCTCATAATTCTCAAGGGCTCAACTGTATCTTCCTTAATTGAGTTCGTATCGGGATCAACGCCCCATCCCATTACATTGTAACCGTTTGAAGACATTACAAGGTTACCGTTTGCATCTACGTTAAAAGCGCCTGCTCTGGTAAACATGTTATCCGAACCATCGGATACTACAAAGAATGAATCTCCTGTTATACAGATATCAAACGGATTTCCCGTTGTCTGTGTAGCACCCTGAGTTGAAATTGAGGTGGAAATAGCTGCTGATTTTACGCCAAGACCAATCTGTCTTGCATTTGTACCACCGGTACCTGTTGTAGCGTTAGGTCCGCTGGATTTCTGTGTTGTCTGATACATTAATTCACTGAAGGTAATGGAACTAGACTTATAAGCTACTGTGTTTACGTTAGCTACGTTGTTACCAATAACATCCATTTTAGTCTGGTGTGTCTTAAGTCCTGCTACACCAGCATACATTGATCTCATCATAATGAGTGACCTCCTGGTTTATTTTGCAGTTTATGTCAGTTTCCTCTGTCAGTCAGAAACTAAAGCCTCCATAAGGTCCGGCTTTATACAATTACTGCTCCATCGATATTTGTGAATACATTGTCCGTCGACTCCGTCTGGTCCAATGCCGTTACCACCGTATTGTTTGGTATGTTGACTATAAATGCCAACGAATCAACAATAACAAGTGACTCCTTGATTCCTTTCTGAGAAGCCTTTTGTGTCGCATCATTCAAGCGGCTGATCTGTTCGTCTGAAAGAGAAATGTTTCTGTCTGTCAGTCTCATCTGTGCATGTTTTGAAAATTTCACATCCTCTTTCGGGATTACTATCTGGCTCTTACCTTTAAGAATTTCACTGAAAGGTGTTTCCGCCGGAATGTTTTGTTTTGACTTTGTACCTGTCAGGTACGTGTCCTTCATCTGCTCAATCGAAAGGAAGCTGTTTTTTTGAATATCCATATTCAATCCCCTCCGTCAAATCGAGTAACCTAAGCGTTTTTGCTTTCTTCGGCAAGTTTCAGTTCTTTCATCTTTGCTTCAAGTGATTCAAGCAGTTTTACTGCATCCTCTCCAATGAAGCCCTTCTGATATGAATTCATTTCATCGTATGTTGTACGAAGAGTTGTAAGAGCTTCTTCGTAATCAAGTGTAAGATCCTTGGTTGCCGGGAAGTCTGCCAGCGCACTGACAAATCTCTTTGCAAGTCCGTATGCTTCCGAATAACCCGAATCAATAACCTGATATACATCGTCTACAGAATAAAGCGCATCATCGATTGATACATAGGCTTTATTGTTTTCATATACTACATAATCAACCACACCCGAAACCATTTCCGAATTTCCGGTTGTTGAATTTGTAACCTTGCAGACAACCTCCTGTCCAACAAGACCGCTGGCTCTCTGGAGACTCATCGTCGATGAAAGGTTCTGCATCTCTTCAAGTTCAGAGAAGTTTGCCAACTGTGATATGTACTCCGTATTGTCTGTAGGCTCCAAGGGATCCTGATACTTCATTTGCGCTACTAAAAGCTGGAGAAAAGCATCTTTGTCAAGTTCACTTCCCGACTTTGCCTTGGCTGATGATAATGAATTTGAAGAAGCAGTTCCGGATACAACCTGTCCATCCTTTATAAATGCTGTCAAATTATCTGCCATTTCTTTTCCTCCTACGCCGTATAGTCAATTGTGTTACCGTTCTGTTGCATCATTTCTTTTTGAAGATTTTCTTCTTCAGTTAATTCTTCCTGTTCGTTTAAGTCCTCAAGACTGATTCGTCTGGTTGACGATTTTTTGCTCTCTCCACTCTCGTCTCTGTTCTGTCGTTCGGAAAGATCTTCGTTGAACTCATGGCTTGCGACCATTACTTCAACAGCCTCAACAGTGATTCCTTTTGCCTCAAGTGTTTCTCTTAACACAACTGCCTGTGTTTCAAGAACCGCTTTAACGCTTTCGTTCTCCGCTGTGAACTGTGCCGTCATTGTTCCTTCGCTGTTTGCCGAAACCTTAACATTAACATTACCTAAACTTTCAGGATGAAGTCTGATGCTGATTTCAGTCGTATCAAGCTTAACCTGAACTTTAATACTTTCAGTCATCTGATCCATTATCTGTTTAGTTTCCTCCGCTGAATAATTTGCGGTTTCTTCAACGGAATTTAATGTTTGCTGCGTTTTTTCGACAAGATTCTGAACAAATGAATTCGGTGTTTCTGTAATTCTCTCATCACTTTCCTGCGCACCATTGCTTCTTTCGGTTTCAGAAGAAAGATTTTCTTCCGAGGTTTCATTTTTCGTCTGCACCGAAAAGTTTTTAAGTTCTCTCGTCTCGAGAGTTTCATTTTCAAAGGTTATCTTTGTCTCTGTCTTTCCCTCTGAATCATCTTTTCCCTTAACAGGAATGTTTTTCCCGGTTTCTGTCGGCTGTGCCAATACATTCTCAACAGTTTCTTCATTCTGTATCGATTGGCTTTCAACAATTGCTTTATTAAATTCCTCCGGATCGATATTGAGTTTTTCTGCAAGTTCTGCAGTTATCGTTTCCGCCTCAGCCGTAAGATTCTTCACCTTATCGTAAAGACCTTCATTGGTTACGAGACTTATTACATTTTCTTCTCCGGTTGCTTCAACCGCCACCGCCATAATATTCTCCGGAATAAGCAATGCCATTACATTCAAACCAAGATTTTTAAGTGCTTCTTCAAGTTGTTCATCAGAAATATTAAGAGCTTCTTTAACCGCATCTTTGATTGCCTCAACCGTTTCTTTTACAGCCTCGATCTCATCTTCTGCGGGAACTCTGTCCACGTCAGCTCTGTCATTCTTATGAACATTATTGCTTCCTACCGTTTTGATTTCATCTTTGGTTGTATCTTCTGCTTGTTTGTCAACCGTTTTTTCTTTCTTAGCCGATGCGGTTTTAACCTCAACAGCCTTCAGATTTTCTTCCGAGTTTTTCATAAAGCTTTTGAAATCAACAGATTCCGTCTTTCCGGCAGGTTGTACTGAACTCATCCAGTTCGCATTCTGCGTACCGAACAGGTTCTTTACCTGGTTACTGGTCATTTGGTTCCTCCTCTCTTCAGTTGTCAATGTTCTAAAAAATATTCAGGCGAAGACATTAATCTCCCCACCTGAAATATTTATCGGTACGATATAAAAAAAACTTAACCCTCAGGGTCCATAATTTTTGTAAGTTTTGCAGCAATCACAGAATCCATTGCACCAAGGATTTTTCCTCGTGTATCTGCATCCATAACCTGTAAAATGCGTGCTGCAAGTTCAAGATCGTCCGTCATGGATTCAAAAATCGCCGCAGCCTGCTTTGGCTTCATTGCAGAATATGCCGCAGCATAATCCTGAACCTCCGCATCTTCCTCGAGTTGTCTTACAACCTGTTTGTAAAGTGCTGCTGCCGTTTCAGGATCCATACTTTCGTAATACTTTTTATACTCATCCGCCCCGGGCCCCTTGTCGGCATATACTACTTCTTCATAAAACTGTTCTTTGATGCGCTGGAATTCCACCTGCATATTTTCGAATTCCTTAAGTCGTTCATTCTCAGCCTTAAGTTCACTTATATCATCCGCATCACTGTTGTTAACCTGCTGGGCATGTTCAAGTTCCAGTTCAAGAACCTTTATGTAGTCAACTGCTTCTCTAAGACTTGAGTAACCTCCGTAAGCGCCTGAATCCGAAACCTCGGTATCAGTGCTGGTCGGGAGTATCATATTAACTACGGGCACGTCTTTAAGCAAAGGCGTCAACACATCAGATCCGAAATGCCCCACGTCCATTTTGATGAGGAGACAAATAATAAGCAGCCAAACCACAACAATAACGGTAGTAACAAGGAAAGAAGAAATACCTCCGCCCGACTCGTCCTCATCTTCAATTGCCGCTTCTCGCTTAGACAGTTCTTTGGCTCTCTTTTTTATTTCCTTCTTTTGGTTCTTTTCTTCCTGCTTTAGTTTTTTCCGATCTTCTTTAACTTTTCTTTTTTCCACATCTGCGGGAGATTCATTTTTAGCCATCTTTTTCTCCGTCAAGTTGGCGTTTTCCGTAGACAAAGCTGTTATGCTCGTCGTTTTCTACGCCTTCTTTATGATTTTCTTCTGCCACGAATGCCTCAAAAGCCTTTTCACGAAGTTTCTCGTAAGTTTTTCGTTCTCTCATGGCATCAACCAATTTCATGCGTTCATCATCCACAGCCTTTTGCGCACGCAATACACATTTTTTTTGCTCATCAATATATTCCCTGATTCGCGCAATGGATGTTTCGTTATCAATGATATCTCTGACCACAAGACTGTTATCGCGAAGACTGCGTCCTTCTTCTTCGTAATAATCCAATCTTATATACAGCGCATTCAGTTTTTCCTCTTCCTCATTGAGCGTTTTTTGTGCAGCTGCCAAATTCATCCGCTGCTGCTCTTCCAACCTGGCTTTAATATCCAAAACGCTCTGCATTCTAAAAACAAAACGCGCCATCTGTCGATTCCTTATCCAATAATTTTCTGCATGCCGGCTACCGTCTCTTCAAAGCTTATTTTTTCGTCGGTATCCTGCAACAGAAATTCATTCACAAACTTTATTTTCGCAACCGCCTCGTCGATATCGGGATTTGAACCGGCCTTGTATGCTCCGATATTAATCAGGTCCTCGGCATCAGCATATGTTGCCATAATATTCTTGATTTTTCCTGCTGTTTTTTTATGATCCTTTGTCACAATCTGTGACATGCATCTGGAAATGCTGGCCATAACATCTATAGCCGGGTAATGATTCTTCTGTGCAAGTTTTCTGTTAAGAACAATATGACCGTCCAAAATACTTCGTGCAGTGTCGGTAATCGGTTCGTTAAAATCGTCACCGTCAACAAGAACCGTATACAGTCCGGTAATAGATCCGCTGTCACTTCGACCTGCTCTTTCCAGCAATTTGGGCATTTCCGCATATACACTCGGCGGATAGCCTCTCGAAACAGGGGGTTCACCACTGGCAAGACCGATTTCTCGCTGAGCCATCGAAAATCGAGTAAGCGAATCCATCATAAGAAGAACGTCTTTGCCCTGATCTCTGAAATACTCCGCAATTGCCGTAGCTGTTTTTGCAGCCTTTGTTCTTTCCAGTGCAGGTCGGTCACTGGTTGCGATAACAAGAACAGATCTTTTCATTCCCTCTTCGCCCATATCCCGTTCGACGAATTCCCGAACCTCTCTGCCTCGTTCTCCGATAAGAGCAATAACATTTATATCAGCCTTTGTATTTCTGGCAAACATGCCAAGCAATGTCGATTTTCCCACACCGGATCCGGCAAATATACCGATACGCTGACCCTTCCCTATGGTCAGAAGGCCATCAACGGCTTTTACGCCCAACGGAAGAACAGTATCAATTATCTCTCTCGACATCGGATCGGGCGGAGCCGCTTCGATTTTATAAGGAGTTCCTATATTTTCCGTTCCGTCCGTCGTTCTTCCGAGACCATCAAGACATTGTCCAAGCAAATCGTCGCTTACAAAAACCTCCAAAGGATGATTTTCGTTTTCTACAATGCATCCTATTCCTATACCGCTTACATCTCCATAAGGCATCAAAAGCGTTTTTCCGTCTTTAAAGCCTACAACCTCGGCAGACGCGATGGCAGTCTCGCCATCCTTTGAATAAATGGTACACATATCTCCCATTTTTGCATCCGGTCCATAACTTTCAATTGTAAGTCCTACGGCATTTGCAATCTTTCCCTGCGACTTGTAAAATACTCTTTTTTCAAGTTCTTTATACTTGTATATATTAAAATCATCTACGGTTATCATCTGCCGCCACCTTCATAAGAAAGAACTTTAAGGGTTTTGGCAAGTTCCTTAAGTTCTGTTTCTATACTGCAGTCTACAATTCCGTATTTTGTTTCAATCTTGACTTTTCCCGATTCAAAAGCATCCTCGACTCTGATTTCGGGTGGCACCGCAAATCGTGCACTGCCCATCAATTCGTCCTCATTGCTTCCAAATTCCGCAAAATCTTCAGAACTTATATGAATAACAATTTCTTCATCATTTCCCATTCCGAAAAGAGCCTTTGAAATCAGCGAAACAAGAACGTCTTTCTTGTTGTAAAGACTGTTACCGAAAACCTTTGTATATATATCCGTGATGGCTTCAACTATTCTTGGTTCCAAAGCCAATGCCAGATTGGCATATTCTGTTTCGAGTTCCGCACTTTTTTCCTCCAGTGCTTTTACCCGTGCTGCATATTCGGCATTTGCTTTTTCGCTGCCTTCTTCATACCCCTGACGTCTGGCAATTTCCAGTACTTCCTGTTGCATGCTTTCTATTTCTGCAGTTGCAGCAGCTTTCATTTCTTCAATCTCAGCCACGGCGGCTGCTTTCATCTCAGTGATGGAAGCCATTGCTTCTTCCACACTTTCTTCATGCGCTTCGGAAAAAGAAACGAACTCATCCCTATCGGCTGTTAAAGCGTCTACGCCTTGAAATTCATCAGTCTCGTATTCATCCAAGTAGCCTTCATCAACCGTTTCCTCCCTGAGAACAGTCGAAAAGCCTTCTAGCCGCTTGGCTACAAGGCTGTTTGTGTCTATGACCTTCGTATTGTCAGGTGTAAACTGTATGAAATTTGCCTTATAAATATTATTAGACAACTATCTCGTCTCCTCCGCCTCTGGAAATAACGATTTCGCCCGCATCCTCCAGCTTTCGGATGATATTTACAATCTTCTGCTGAGCTTCTTCTACATCCTTCATTCGAACAGGACCCATAAAGTCCATGTCCTCTTTTATCATTACGGCAAGACGCTTTGAAAGGTTGTTAAAGATTGCAGTCTGCACCTGTTCATTTGCCGACTTAAGTGCAACGGCAAGATCATTGTTTTCAACCTCACGCAGCACTCTCTGAATAGCCCGGTCCTCCAGAAGAAGAATGTCTTCGAACACAAACATCTTCTTTCTGATTTCGTCTGCAAGTTCCGGCTCTTCGATTTCCAAAGTCTCCATGATATGTTTCTCAGTACCACGGTCAACAGTATTCAAAATATCTACAACTGCATCAACACCACCGATGATTGTATAATCCTGGTTAATAAGCGATGCGAGTTTCGATTCAAGAACCTTTTCAACTTCCTTGATAACATCCGGACTTGTTCTGTCCATTACTGCAATACGTCTTGCAACATCCGACTGTCTGTCAGGCGGAAGTGCCGAAATAATCATTGCAGCCTGAGGAGCTGAAAGATATGACAAAATAAGTGCAATCGTCTGAGGATGCTCATCCTGAATAAAGTTAAGAAGCTGCGACGCATCTGTTTTCCGAATAAATTCGAACGGCTTAACCTGAAGGGATGATGTAAGTTTTCCGATAACATCCAACGCCTTGTCGGTTCCAAGCGCTTTTTCCAAAAGTTCTTTCGCGTATCCAATACCACCTTCGGCAATATACTGCTGTGCAAGACAGATTTCATAGAATTCCGATAACACTTCTTCTTTCACCTGAGGCGTTACGCTTCGTGTATTTGCAATTTCCAAAGTAAGCTCTTCGATTTCTTCTTCCTTAAGATGTTTAAAGATCATGGCAGAACGCTCAGGACCCAAAACAATAAGAAGAATCGCTGCTTTCTGTAATCCGTTTATTGTCTCTTCTGTTTGTCTCGGCATTGATTAGCCCCATTCCTCGTTTAACCAGTTTCGTAAAAGGGTTGCAACCGCTTCCGGATTCTCGTCAACGAATTTCTCTATCATTTTCTTTGTTTCCGAACTTTCCTCGACCTCGATATTGTCAAGACTCGGTTCGGGATTTGACTGAAGAAGGCTTTCAACAGAAAGCTGTTCGGGTTCTTCTTCCGGCTGTTCTTTCTTCATACTCTTCAAAATAACCGCTGCCAGAAGTCCAAGTATTAAAAGGATAAGCAGAATCTGAACTATGTCTGTCACATCGACGGGAATACCTTCTTTGTCAACAAAAACATTCTCTTCGTATGCAACAATGTTAATGGATTCCGGAGAAATACCTGTAGCATTGGCAACAAGAGTAATCATTTCATCCGATACCGTAACCGCTCGTTTTGCCGAGTTCGAAGCCTTATATTCATCCCACGTAATACCGTCAAGCAGTCCCTGTGACTTAGCTTCTTCTTCTTTGATAACTATATAGTCCACAGAAGAAACAGCAACCGAGGATTTTCCGTAGTTGATTGTTCCCGCAGGAATTGTCTGGTATTCGATATACTCATTAGGGAGATACGTTCTGTAGTATTCTTCTATTGTCGAGCTGGAATAATTGTGGTCCTGATACGGATATGTTGTCTCTGAGTTCGAATCCGTTCCGGGAGTTCCGCCTGAATTGCCGGTCGACTCTGAAGTATAATTTTTATCCGTTCCGAGAAGTCCCTGAGACTGTCCGTCAGCAGGAGTATAATTGTGAGTTGTTTTTTCGGTATTTGAAAAATCCATATCAAGATTTGTCGACACCTTCACATCACCGAACTGACCGGTTCCGGAAAGAACACTTTTAACCTTGCTGTTCATAAGGGATTCGGCTTCTGCCTTAACGCCCAACTGTGAACTTGCATTTCCGACAATCGTTTCATCATCTGAACCCGAAAAAAGAAGGTTCGCATCCATATCCATAATAACAATATTGTCTGTATTCTTAAGTCCCAACGCACCGGCTATGGCTTTTGCCATATATGACGCATTTTCATTATCGAAATCCCCATCAATATCCAATGTAACGGCAACGGTCGATTCCTCATTTTTTGAAAGAAGCGTTCCATCGTTTTCGGCAAGGTGAAGAATAACCTTTGCATAACCGATTGATTTAAACTGCATAAGAAAATCTTTTTCCAAATGCTGTTCCATATATGTGGTATATTTCTTCTGCTTGTCCGCCTCAGTAACGGTAAAGCCACCGGAAAGAGCAGTTTCCAGCGTATAGTCGTTTGATATGATACCGCTCGCTCCCAAAGCAATATTGGCAGAAGAAAGACTGTCTTTCGGAACACGAATCATCAGACCGTCATCACTTACTTTGTACTTAATATTGTTTTCGTCCAAAATAGATATAACCTGTGATGCTTCAGAAGTCGTTTCACAGTTTTTAAGCAAAGTATAGTTGGGACTTGTCAGCAAAGCCACGAGTCCGGCAAACGCCAAAACAACAAGACACGAAATCACAACAATCGCTGTTTTTTGCCTTGTAGTAAATTTAGCCCACCATTCTTTAATTTTTTCCCAAAGTTCTTTAAGCTTTGCAAGAATCTTTTCCATTTCCGGTTCTCTCCCAAATCACAGATTAAATCTGCATCTGCATTATTTCCTTGTACGCATCCATAAATTTATTTCTGACAGCAACAGTATATTGAAGAGCAGTTGAAGCCTTCTGAAGTGCAATCATTAAATCATGAGTGCTTTCCGTTTCTCCCAAAGCAAAGCTGACTTCTGCATTTTCTGCATCCGAGAGGTAGCTGTTTGTTGTATTGATATTGTTGATTGCACTGTTCAAAAGCACATCAAACATATCACTTTTCTTAGTTGTTCCTATCTGGCCGGGATTTGTCGTCTCGGCATTAACAATTGACGAAACGCCCAATAATGATGTAATGTCCATATTATTCTCGCTTTTCACATATTTTCATTTTTACAAATCAAGATTGTGGTGAAATGCAGTTATGTGACACAAAGTGTCGCATTTTTCGCACTATACTCTCAAATTATAAATCATCTGCCTTGTACTTATGACTGTCCCAACTCAAGTCCTTTGAGTGCCATACTCTTTGAAGCATCGAATGCAGTAGCATTTGCTTCATATGAGCGGGTTGCGTCAATAAGGTTTGTCATTTCCGTGATTATATTAACATTCGGATATAACACATATCCGTTTTCATCTGCGTCGGGATGAGAAGGATCATAAACCATATTCATTTCCGTAACCGTATCTTCATAAACACCGGATACTTTAACACCCTGTCCGGACATATCGCCTGAATAACTGTTCATCTGATTGTCCAGAACATGTGAAAAAGAAGTACCGCCCTGCTTCTCAGCAAATGTTACAACCTTACGCACGTATGGACTGCCGTCCGCAGTACGTGTTGTATTTGCATTCGCAACATTTTCGGCAATTATATCCATTCTGTATCGTTGAGCCGTAAGCCCTGATGCATTTATATCAAAAGAAGTGAACATTCCCATAACATATACCTCCGTAATTATGAAGATTTCATTGCAGCCTGAAGGTTTCTGAATTCTGCAGACATGCTGCTCAAAAGCCCCTGATAAACAAGCTGGTTCTTTGCGAGCATAACCTGTTCTGTGTCTACATCAACATTATTGCCGTCAAGTCTGTACGAGTAATCGGAATAATCGGTATAAACACTTGTATCAAGTGAATCCGTGGTAAGATGCCTTACTTTTGCATCCATAGTTTCATATTTGCTGTAACCAAGTTCCTGAGCCAAAACAGCCTGGAAATTGATATCCTGTCTTTTGTATCCGGGGGTATCCTGATTGGCAATATTGTTTGCAATTGCTTCATTTCTGAGCCAGGATGCATCCGCTGCTTTATCAAGCAAATTAATATAATCAAATGCGTTTGAATTAATCATTTCAATCCTGTATTTCGCATCCGGTTGGATTTGGTATCTGCTTCAAATGAAATACCACGGATACGGCAAAAAGTGTCGCTTAAAAACGACTTGCATATTTTCTACACTGCCTTTCTTTAAACAAGTGTAAAATGCACAGAGTCTCCCCACCTTATTTTATTATAGTGTAAAGTTTAAAAAATACAATAGAATTCCTCTAAAAAGCACACAATGTAGTGCTCGTTTTTTTCAAGCAACACTATATGTAGGTTGACATAATTATTATATTGTTTACTCTCACATACCTCAAAGTACTGTTTTCAGTTAAAAGTAGTATTTGAAAAAACAAAAAAGGACTTACAAAATAAGTCCTTTTATCAGATCGTAATCCTTTACTGTATATACTTTATCGGCAAAATAATGTATCAATTAAGTATTTTCCGACTTTAGTTTTTCAATTTCCTCAAAGATTGAATCATTCAAAACTTTGATATATGTTCCCTTCATACCTGAAGATCTCGATTCAATAACTCCTGCACTTTCAAACTTTCTCAGCGCATTTACGATAACACTTCGTGTAATTCCGACTCTGTCGGCAATTTTTGAAGCAACAAGAATGCCTTCCGTACCATTCAGTTCGTCAAACACATGAGTAATTGCTTCCATCTCGGAAAAAGAAAGTGTTCCGATTGCCGCGCTGACTACCTGAAGTTTTCTTGCTTCTTCCGCATTTTCTTCATTGACAGCTCGAAGCATTTCCAAGCCCACAACTGTCGTTCCGTATTCGCAGAGAATAATATCATCAATATCATACTGTGAATTGCTCTTATAGACGAAAAGAGTGCCGAGGCGCTCACCGGCTATCCCTATCGGAGTAATAATTGCCTGAAACTTTGAAATATCTTCTTTTTCAAAGCCCAGTGTCATTAAATTTACATTTTCTTTCGTGGAAAGAACTCCAAGAAGTCTTTCATTCAGCAGCGGATCGATAAAATCTCCAACCTCATTTTTAATAAGTTCATCGATAACCTCTATTTCATTTGCATTTCCGATTCCCAGCACTTTTCCTCGTTTGCTGATTACAAGTATGTTGGAATTCAAAATATCCTTCATCACCTTGCAAATATCATTAAAAACCACTTTACTGGAATTGTTATTATGAAGCAAATTACCGATTTTTCTGGTCTTATCAAGTAGCTGTACACTGCTCATTATCGTGACCTCCGCTCATTGTGCCTTCAGTTAGCATAAATTCTATCACGATTTTTCAATATACTCAATATTTTGCGACATTTTTCACACAATTTATTGTTTTTCGGCTCCTTGTGAAACTATTCCTGTTCAACCTTCGGACGCTGCCATACCATATAATCGCATTCCGGATTATCTATACAACCATAATAGCGGCGGCCTTTTCTCGTTCTTCTGATTACGATGTCTTTACCGCATTTAGGACACGAAACACCGATTTTCTCAAAAAACGGTTTCGTAAATCTGCACTCAGGAAATCCGGGACAAGCCAGGAACTTACCGTGAGGTCCGTATTTTATAACAAGATTTTTTCCGCATTCGGGGCAGGGCTCGTCCGTAGCCTCATCCTGAACTTTGACTTCGGAAAGCTGAGCCTCAGCAATATTTACCGCCTCGTCCAAGTCCGGATAGAAGTTACTAACCACCGTTTTCCAGTTAATATCTCCTTCTCCGATTCCGTCAAGAAGTGTTTCCATATTAGCCGTGAAGTTAACATCGACAATTGTCGGAAAGGCATCAATCATCATATTGTTAACCACTTCACCCAAATCTGTTACAAATATGTTTCTTCCTTCCTTTGTAACATAATGACGCGCAAGAATAGTCGATATTGTAGGTGAATAAGTACTTGGACGTCCTATTCCCAAATCTTCCAATGTCCGTACAAGAGAAGCCTCGGTATAATGAGCCGGCGGTTGTGTGAAATGCTGTTTTGCTTCTTCACTCTCAACAGTAAGCTTTGTCGATTTGTCAAGAGCACCCGAAAAGACATTTTCTTCAGAGGCATCTTTTCCGTTATCTTCTTCCTCGGTTTCCATATAAACATTCATAAATCCGTCAAATGCAAGCTTTGATGCCGTCATAACAAAAAGCTGTTTTGAGCACAAAAGCTTTACATTCGTTGTTTCATATACAGCGTCAGCCATTCTGCTGGCAACAAAACGTTTCCAGATCAATGTGTATAAGCGAAGTTCATCTCTGGAAAGATACTGCTTCATAATTTGAGGTGTTCTTCGTACATCCGTAGGACGAATTGCTTCGTGCGCATCCTGTATTTTCTGACCGTCTTTCTTGTCAGGAACTATTTCACGCAAATAATTTTTACCGTATGCCTCTTCAATGTATTCTACAGCCGGTCCCTCAGCCTCCTTTGAAATACGTGTCGAATCGGTACGAAGATATGTAATAACACCGAGTGTTTCGCTTCCCATTTCCACACCTTCATATAAATGCTGTGCAAGCCTCATGGTTTTCTGCGTTGAGAAATTCAACGCTTTGCTGGCTTCCTGCTGAAGTGTGGATGTTGTAAACGGAAGAGGAGCTTTTCGTACACGCTCGGATGTAGTGATTTCACTTACCGTAAAATCCTTATTCTTTATATCGTCAATAACGGCATCTGCTTCTTCTTTGGAATGAAGTTCACACTTTTTTCCGTTTGTTCCGTAATATTTGCAATTCAAAGGTTTTGAAATGCCCTTCGCGGCAAGTGTTGCTTCAATCGTCCAATATTCATCCGGAACAAAAGCTTCAATCTCCGCTTCTCTGTCGCATATAATGCGCAGTGCAACACTCTGAACTCGTCCTGCGCTCAAACCTCTTTTAATCTTTGCCCACAGTATGGGTGAAATTCTGTAGCCAACCATTCTGTCAAGAATACGACGTGTCTGCTGCGCGTCAACAAGATTCATATCAAGATCTCTGGCATTCTTTATCGATTCCTTAACAGCATTTTTTGTTATTTCATTAAATGTAATTCTGTATGTTTTCTTCCCATCAAGTTTCAGGGCTTCTCTGAGATGCCATGAAATAGCCTCACCTTCACGGTCCGGGTCGGTTGCGAGATAAATCTTCTCTGCTTTTTTTACTTCTTTTCTCAATGTAGAAAGGACATCACCTTTTCCGCGAATTGTAATATACTTCGGTTCATAATCATTTTCCACATCAATACCGAGTGAACTTTTGGGAAGATCTCTGACATGACCGTAACTGGCCACAACCTGAAAGTTACTTCCAAGAAATTTTTTGATAGTTTTTACTTTTGCGGGCGACTCAACTATAACAAGATTCTTTGCCATATGTGCCTCCTTTTCAATTCCCCATTTTTCAACGGATTGTAATATACACTATATCTTTTCAGGACGCAAGTAAAAAAAATCTTAAAACAGCTTGAACTTTGGCGTAAAAACAGGATTTTTTATGCATTACTGCGATAATGTATTCCTTCGTGCGAAATTCTGAACCTTCCGCCGCCCATATTAATAAGAAGATTTTCAAACGACAAAACCATACATGCCGTCAGTACTTCATATGTATTCGCATATTGCTTAAGTGCTTCAAAATCAAGCAATTCCTCAGGAAGAAAAGAATTGTCTCCGCAGATTTGCAAAATGGTTTTTTCAAGAAAACCCAGCTGTTTTTTCTGTCTGCGGCTATGGGAAATTTCGGTTAATTCTTCGTTTTCGTCTCCAAACCCCCATTTTTTTAAAATTCCTTTGGCAAACTGCCTGGGGTCATTCACTATTTCCGCGCCCTGCCTGATAAGTTCATTGCAGCCCACGCTGGTTCTGTCTGTTATTCGTCCGGGCACTGCAACAACATCCTTTCCCTGTTCCAGTGCAAAATCCACTGTAGTAAGTGTACCGCTTTTACTCTTGGCCTCCACAACGACCAACGTGTCGGAAAGTCCGGATATGAGACGATTTCTTCTTACGAAATTTAATTTCTGAGGTTCACTGCCGATAGGATACTCGCTGATAATACCCCCGGACGTTTTCAGCCTTTCATAAAGAGCCCTTGATTCTCGGGGATAAACAACATCTACGCCTCCCCCGAGAATTGCATACGAAGTGCCGCCTCCTTCCAATGCTCCGAGCTGACTCACCGAATCAATTCCCCTCGCCATTCCACTGATTACCGGAATTCCGTAATTTCCAAGATTTTCTCCCAAAAGTTCAGCAACTTCCTCACCGTAAAAAGAGCATTCTCTCGCTCCAATCACACCAACACAGGGTATATTTTCAGGTGGGAGTTTCCCTGCATAAAAAAGCCCTATAGGCTTATCGTATATATTTTTCAATCTGCCGGGATACTCATTATCCTCACAGGAAACATAATTAATTCCTTTTTTTATCATTTTTTCGACAAAAGCATTCGGATCAATATCATGCTTCGTTCTGTTTATCAGACACAACTGGCTTTTTGTAAAAATATTCAATGACGAAAGCTTATCGGTATTCACCGCAAACATTTCCATGGGAGTATCAAAAATTTCTTCTATTTTTTTATATGTTTTTTCTCCTATATTTCCCACCATTGACAGCATAACAAAATAAGGCAGCTGCTCGTCTCTGTCTAACAATAATACTTCTCTGAAATTTCCCATTTTATCCTCCGATGTAGTCCGGAAAGCGATAACATGACGCCTCGGCAAGATGCTTAACCATCACTGTATCATCACCGTCAATGTCCGCAATTGTACGGGCTACGCGAATAATCTTGTAATACGCTCTCATACTCAGTTTCAATTTCTTATAAATATCATGCATAAATTTCCCGGCTTCCTTCGATAACGGAATATATTCCGTTGTTTTTGAAGACGGAATCTGCGAATTAAATGAAAATTCCTCGTTTTTGTATCGCTTTTTTTGCACAGTCACCGCTTTTGCAACCATTTCCCTCATCTCGCTGCTTGTTACTCCTGTCTTTCCCGTATTTTCCAGTTCCTCAGGTTCCATTCTCGATACTTCAACACACAAATCGATTCTGTCGAGAATCGGTCCCGAAATGCAGGATAAATATCTGCTTATTTGGGCGTCTGAGCAGGTACATCTGTTTCGGTCCGGAAAAAAACCGCAAGGGCAGGGATTCATAGCTCCGACCAGCATAAAATCAGCAGGATATTTAACGCTGCCCTTCGCTCGTGAAACAGTTATCTCTCCTTCTTCCATAGGCTGTCGCAAATAATCCAGTGTTCGTTTCTTAAATTCAGGCATTTCGTCCAGGAACAATATTCCCCGATGCGAAAGACTTATAAGCCCCGGCGAAGCATTTATTCCGCCTCCGACAAGTGCCTGTGCGGAAGCATCGTGATGCGGACTGTAAAATGGTCTGTCTGTTATAAACGGTTCTTCCTTGGTAAGTTTTCCCGCCACAGAATATATTGTGGTCACCTCCAGACTCTCTTCGTAGGATAATTGTGGCATTATCCCCGGAATTCTCTTTGCAATCAACGATTTTCCCGTTCCCGGCGGCCCTGTCATAAGCAGATGATGAAATCCTGCTGCCGCGATAACCGCGGCTCTTTTGGCAACTTCCTGACCAACAACATCCGAAAAATCGGGTAATCGTTTCTTCGCCTTTGTCTCGCAAAAGCCAATTCCTTCATAAGGTTTTATTTGCTCGTCGGAGCAGTTCACCGATGACAGAATCCATGCCATAGCCTCACCAAGTGTACTCACCGGAATAATATCAATTCCTCTGATCATAGCACCCTCATCTGCATTTTCCTTTGGTAAAAGGACGCGCTTGAAGCCCTTTTCCCTGGCCATTCTTACGATAGGAAGAACACCGCGTACAGGCATAATATCTCCGTCCAAAGACAGTTCTCCGATAATAAGTGTGCCGGAAGGATCAAACTCTCCGGCTTTCCCCAGCACCCCCAGTAAAGCTACCGCTATCGGTAAATCATACAGGGAACCGTTTTTATGTTCATCTGCCGGAGACAAATTAACGGTGATTCTCATGGCAGGCAGACTGATTCCGTTATTTTTCAAAGATACTCTTACACGCTCTTTCGCCTCACGAACTTCGCTGCCCAAAAGTCCAATCATATCAAGCACCGGCAAGCCCGGAGAAATATCAACTTCAACTGTAATAAGATCACCAAGAATTCCCCCTACTCTTCCGGAGAAAACTTTATAAACCATATGCAATTTTCGCTCTTTTAGGAAAAATGTATGAAAAGATTTCGGATTCGAAATCTGATATGTCAATATCATAATTGACACTTTTGGTTTTGTCAATAAGAAAATATCCGCGTAATGTCCTTGCAATCCGATAATTATATCAACAACTCTTCTTTTCCGCACAAAAAAACACGGTATGATAAAAAATTTTTTCATCATACCGCACAAATCTCTATTGTTCTGTATTATTTATGGCATCTGCATTCATTACATATCTGTCGTCCATAGATTTCATAATATCCACAATCTCGATGTCGTCAAATAACTGTCTGTTCGACAAGTCCATCATTTCATTCTTATTAAATGCCAAAACCATCGGTTGCAGGACATTCCTGGGATTTGTCGAAAGCACCAGAGCTTTTTCTCCGTTTGAAAGAACAACGCACGTTCCTTCATTCAAGATATTTATTGAATTAACCAGCGCATCAACAACCTTCGAATCAAATACCTCCGAATTGTTTGTAAGATATCTTAATGCCTCAACTTCGCTGGCAGGTTCCCCCGACATACTCATCGCAGTCATCGCATCATATGTTTCGGCAACCATAAGAATTTTCGTGCCTGTAACCAGCTTCATCTTCTCAGGTATCGATCCTGCTTTCAATTCCATCAATTGTTTATTTGCCTGAACACAGATTCGCTTAATATTCGGACTAGCGGATAAAACCTGACCGATAAACTCAAATCCCTGCCCCTGGCTGGTTTCATATAAACGTTCAAGTTCCTCATCCGTGATCCCCCTCGTAAGTGAGTCCGGAATCATAAGCTTTCCGATATCATGTACAAGACTCGCAAGTACCACGTCGTTTGCTTCTTCAACGGATATATTCATCCTGTGTCCTATCATGGCTGAAAGCATCGCAACATTCAGTGAATGCTTATATACGTAATCGTCCTTGCTTCTAAGGTTCTGACTGAAATTAATCTTTTTATTCAGATGACCGTAATTTTTTGAAATAGCAGCTGCAATAACATCGAGTTTCTTTGTACGCTTCAAATACAGAATGCTCTTAATTTCTTCTTCCAGAGCATATACCTGAACAGTTTGGAAGCGTTCAAATTCAATATCATCTTCACTCATCGGAGGGCACGGTTCTGCAGGTTCAAGAATAAAAATGCCGATAAGGCCGAAGTTCTTTATACTGTTTATACTGGCACTTGTGAGTTTTGAATCTCTCTCATGCAACAAAACGCCCGATTTGTTGTAAATAGGGCGCGCAATTCTCATTCCGTTTTTGAGTTCTTCAGTTTTTACAAACCTCATATAATCCCCTCATTTCATTCCCATCTCATCCAATTATACTAACGGTTGTTTTTCTTGTAAAGATTATGTAAACAATTTTCCATATTATCAGAGCAAAAACTCAGCCATACATACATTGGCCAGATCCAGCCCCTTTTCCGTCAGATATATCCGTTCATCGCAAACTATAAGTTTTTCCGAAGTAAGCTTCTTTAGTACCTTTCCGTACACCTTTTCCGGCGGTATCAAAAAAATGTCCTCAAATTCTTTTTTTGACACCCCATTAACCATTCTGAGACCCAGAAACATAAACTCTGCCATCCGATCATCAATCTCAAGCTTTTCTTCTTCCTCGGAAAAATCTCCGTTTAAAAAAGAAGAAAGATTGTTATTCATTTGAAAGCGTGAATTTCCCACAAGCGAAGCAGCCGCAATGCCAAAACCGACATATGGTTTCCTTGTCCAATAACCTATATTATGTCTGCACTCAAAGCCCGGAATCGAATAATTCGATATCTCATATCGCTCGTATCCTGCTTCATTTAAGATACGTTTTGTATCATAATACATTTCTCTTTCGGTATCTTCGTCAGGCAGGCCTTCCCCCGATGAAAACTTTTCATAAAAAGGAGTCCCCTCCTCTATAATCAGGCTGTATGCACTGATATGCTTAGGCTTAAGCGCTGCAACTTTCTTCAAGGTTTCGGCATACGATTCCCGTGTCTGTCCCGGCAGGGCGCTCATCAGATCAATATTAATATTGGTAAATCCGGTCGAATGCGCAATATCATATGCTTTGAGAAACTCTTCATATGTATGAAGTCTGGAAAGTGTTTTCAATTCATTATTATTTGCAGACTGCAAGCCTATGCTTATACGATTAATTTCTGCAGCTTTATAAATGTTCAATTTTTCGGCCGAAATCGAGTTGGGATTTGTTTCAATCGTTATTTCGGCTTCCGGAGATACAGAATAGCATTTTCTCAGTGTCTCCATAACATCGAAAACAAGCTTCGGATTCACTGCGCTCGGCGTTCCTCCTCCAAAAAAAACAGAGTCTACGGGTAAATCACCCGTAAACTCCGCTTTACGCTCAATTTGTTCTTTTAAACGCTTAAAATAAGCTTCCTTAACCGAATCGTCCCGTACAAAGGACACAAAATCACAATATGCACATTTTCTCTCACAAAAAGGTATATGTACGTAAATTTCCTGTGATTTATTCTTCATCAAGTTTCAGTACGCTCATAAAGGCCTTCTGAGGAATTTCTACATTTCCTACCTGGCGCATGCGCTTTTTTCCTTCCTTTTGTTTTTCAAGAAGTTTCTTCTTTCGTGAAATATCACCGCCGTAACACTTTGCAAGTACATCCTTGCGCATTGCTTTTACGGTCTCTCTTGCAATTATTTTCCCGCCTACAGCAGCCTGAATGGGGATTTCAAAAAGATGTCTGGGTATTTCATCCTTTAATTTCTCGCACATTTTACGGCCTCTGTCATAAGCGCTGCCTTTAAAAACAATAAACGAAAGTGCATCAACTTCTTCTCTGTTTATTAATATATCAAGTTTAACAAGCTCTGACTTCTCATATCCTTTAATCTCGTAGTCAAAAGAAGCATAACCGCGGGATCTGCTCTTTAAAGCATCAAAGAAGTCGTAGATTATTTCGTTAAGAGGAAGCTCATACTTGATAAGTGCTCTGCTTTCTTCTATATATTCCATACTCTTGTAGATGCCGCGACGCTCCTGACAAAGTTCCATAATGGATCCGACAAATTCCTTCGTTACCATTATTTCAGCGTTAACAACAGGTTCCTCCATATAATCTATTTCGGAAGGGTCCGGAAGATTTGAAGGATTTGTAAGTTCAATCATTTCACCGTTTGTCTTATGAACTCTGTAAACTACGCCCGGAGCTGTTGTTACCAAATCAAGATTATATTCTCTCTCAAGACGTTCCTGAATGATTTCAAGATGAAGAAGTCCAAGAAAACCGCACCTGAAACCGAAGCCAAGCGCAATTGACGTTTCGGGTTCATAGAAAAGAGAAGCATCGTTTAGCTGAAGTTTCTCAAGTGCATCCCGCAGATCCGGATACTTGGCGCCGTCCGCAGGATACACTCCGCAATATACCATGGACTGAACTTTTTTGTATCCCGGAATAGGTTCACTGCAGGGGTTGTTAAAATCGGTAACCGTATCACCTACCGCAGTATCACGTACATTCTTAATGGAAGCAGTTATATATCCTACCATACCGGCAGACAACTCATCACAGGGAATAAACTGTCCGGCGCCGAAATATCCGACTTCCACAACATCTTCCACGGCACCTGTAGCCATCATACGTATTTTTGTACCTTTTTTAACTCGGCCGTTTTTAACCCGCACAAAAATAATAACACCCTTATATGAATCATAAATCGAATCAAAAATAAGTGCCTGCAGAGGCTCATCCGAATTCCCCTTGGGAGCGGGAACCTTCTCAACGATTGCTTCCAAAACATCCTCGACATTAAGTCCTGTTTTCGCGGAAATTCTTGGAGCATCCAAAGCTTCTATACCGATAACGTCTTCAATTTCATTGACTACCTTATCAGGATCCGCACTGGGAAGATCTATTTTATTGATAACAGGAAAAACATCCAGATCATGATCAAGTGCAAGATAAACATTTGCAAGTGTCTGAGCTTCAATACCCTGAGCGGCATCAACGACAAGAATAGCCCCGTCACAAGCTGCCAAAGATCTTGATACCTCATAATTAAAATCGACATGGCCCGGAGTGTCTATAAGATTGAAAATAT
The DNA here is from genome assembly GCA_045600725.1 of Lachnospiraceae bacterium. Classification (GTDB taxonomy): domain Bacteria; phylum Bacillota; class Clostridia; order Lachnospirales; family Lachnospiraceae; genus UBA1258. The sequence goes on along the minus strand of JAZRYK010000030.1, from coordinate 48,747 downwards.
ATTCCTCTCCGTTTTTTGCTTTATATACAGTACGTACAGCCTGTGCTTTAATGGTTATCCCACGTTCTCTTTCCAAATCCATGTTATCAAGAATCTGGTCCTGCATCTCACGCAAAGTAAGAAGACCGGTTTTCTCTATGATACGATCTGCGAGAGTTGATTTACCATGATCGATATGTGCTATTATACAGAAATTTCTAATATGGTCCTGGTTCAAGTTCGAACTCCTTCTCTGACTAAAAAAATAAGCGGATCGCATGACGGTACGATTCGCTTAAATTTGTTTATGTTTATTAGTTTCGCTTACTGATTATGCAAGCTTATTAACAGCTACGGTCATGCGTGATACTTTTCTGCTAACTGTGTTCTTATGATAAACACCCTTAGTTTCAGCCTTTGCCATTGCAGAAACTGCATTTGCTAATGCTTCTGTAGCAGCGGCCTTATCGTTAGCATCGATTGCTGCATATACCTTCTTAATAGCTGTCTTAACGCCGGACTTGATTGACTTATTTCTGTCAGCCTTTGTCTGTGCTACTAAAATACGCTTCTTTGCAGATTTGATGTTAGCCAAGACTATACACCTCCATTTTAATTCTTAAACAATTTTACAGGTAAAATGGCAATCCGGACACGGACGTTTGCCACACACTCTGATATATTAGTCGAAAGAGACCTCAATGTCAACAACGAATTGCTCTTTTTTTAGTTTTTTTTTAGTTTTTCTTACAATTTTTTTATAACCATTCCCGAACATAGCTAAGTACCCTGTCAGAGGGAAGCGGTTTTGAAAAATAATACCCCTGAATAAATTCCACACCCAGTTTCTTGAAATTCATATATTGTTCTTCTGTCTCTATTCCTTCAACCACTATCTCCATACCCAACTTATGAACCATTTCCACCGTATATTCCGTAGCAACCTTTGCTTTTTGGGAAGTATCATAAGCAATTGTAAGACTTCTGTCTATTTTTATTATCTTTAACGGCATTTCCACAATATATGTAAGATTTGAATAACCCGAACCGTAATCATCAAGTGAAAATGTGTTTCCATATTTAAGGAATGCCGACATATTGTTTTCAAGCGATTCTCTTGTATTTATGGCAGCCGTTTCCGTTATTTCAAAATTAATTTGATGCGGTGGAATCTGATATTCACCCATCATATTTGTAAAAGTCTTTGCAAGATCTTCCTGCATACACTGAACGACCGACAGATTAACTTCGATATATTCGAGTCCGTAATCTCCGATTTTGTTTAATTTAATGAATATACAAACCTTACGGAATATTTCTTCTCCAAGTTTAAGAATCATCCCGTTTTTTTCGGCAAATTCTATAAACTCTCCGGGCATTATAAGATTTCCGTTTTCATCTTTGATTCGAACCAATGCTTCAAGGGCTACAAATCTGCCCTCCCGGATTCCGTAAATAGGCTGATAAAACACCTCAACCCCATCATTTGACAAAGCCCAGTCCAAAGCGTGCTGAATTTCGAAGTTTCTGCGCCTTAAAGCAAGTGCCTCCTCATTGATTTCCATGTATACCCGATTGCTTCTTTTGAGTTTTTCCAAAAAGAAATGAAAAATCTCTTCCACTTCATTGTTATCTGTGTTCTGCACGTCTAAAAGATATACAACTCCTGCCTTAACATTAATCGGAATGCCGTTTACTTCCCAGGGAGTTGTAAAACGTTTTTCAAGCTGCTCGGCAATTGCTTCCACGCGCTCGCGATCCGAAACAATCAAAGCAAACATATTATCATCAATCTTAAATTCCGTAGATTGAGGAATTTCCTTTGCGTAGTCACAGATTTCCGACATAAGTGCTCTTAACGTCCTGTTGCCAAAAATCTCATTAACGGAATTCATGTTGAATATTTGAAAAGCCACTACCGCTCTGTGCTTGTTAAATCTTTTTCCTTCTTCCAGTGCAGCCAAAAAGGCTCGTCTGTTAAAAATATTGAAGGTCAGGTCGAGATGATATTCCGGATTTTGAAGTTTGACATACATATACATGCATCCCATCGCCATTGTAAAGGAGGCGATAAGAATTTCATTGTTAAAGAATTGAATCAGACCTGCCGTAATCCACGCCACGTACCATCCGTACAGCGCCATCCGCTTTCTTCTTGCAATCTGATTTTTGAATGCAAATATCATACTTACAGAGCATATCATGTAAAACACTGCAAAAATATATGTCATCAAAACCGGCACACCAGCAGTATATATTCCTGATTCGTCGTGTATTTCGATAGGAAATACAAAAGCAAAGACAACTTCAAAAAGAAGCGGCAAAATCATCAGAATTTCTTTCAGTTTTCGACGTTCAATAACAATATCAACCGTTGAAAAACCAAATGCCGCATATACGGCAAAAACAATTGAAATCAGATATACCCTGCAAATAATTTCGGTCCAGAAATCTCCCACGGAAGTTCTGTCCGTTATGGCAACAACAGACATTATATCCAGAAAGATACTCAGTATCACCCCAGCGACCAAGCGAAGGAACTGCCTTTCGGCGCTGAAATTCAGTCGTTTTTGAGCAAAGCAGAAGTAAGCGCATATGACTGCTATAATAAGTCCTGCAATTTGAAAATATATATTCAGTACCATAATTTACTCTCCTTAAATATAACAGGCAATATTATACCATACTGGCGGCATACAATACTACTATTATTCTACCGTATCGTAGGGATGTATTTCCCTAAGAATCTCTTCAGCACGTTCAACTTCTCGTTTGAAATCCAGAGAACTCATAAGACTGCAGCCGTTTCCTCTGATAATAACCTGTTCCACGCCATCGCTGGTAACCACGGTAATATCATATTTTCGACCGTTTTCATGGCTGTACCTTTCTATATAATGATCGGCTGTCTCTGCAGTCTTTGTATAAACAACTCTGATATTGTTATAATCCAGTTCTTCTCTGGGATGTGCCGGAATCTTGTATGCATCAAAAACAAGGATTGTATTTACCCCCACTATTCCCTGGTAGTTTGAAACAATGTCCATCAGTCTGCCTGCCGCGGCATTTATATCTGCCGCAACCAGTTCCTTTAATTCAGGCCAGGCATGAACAACATTATATCCGTCGATAAGAAGGTATTTATCTTTATGTGACGTTCCCTTGTATTCCGTTATGATATCCTCTCGTTTGTGAGCGATTCTCTGCCTTTCATGCATAGCAGCCGAACGTCCTTTATGTGACACCTGTGTTTTCTTTTGGTTTGCATGGGCAGTTTTATTGATAATGGCATCAATTTCTTCGGTAGTAACAAACCATTCCCGTTCTTTTTCGGTTCCATGATTGTATACAGCAGGCTTATCCTCGGAATTCTTATCGTAGATGCTGAAAGGCAGGTGCATATAGTTCTGTACTTCATACCACGGAATAACCGTACCCGCACCCTGCATGCAAAATACCGAATCCGGTGTGTTTCGTAAATCCGATTCCGGATTATATGCTTTCTTTTCTATTATTTCTTCCTCATTGTGACAAATCGAATAGCCTGAGAAAACAAGGCTGATATGGCCTGTTCCTCTGGTGTACGCCAATACATCCTTTGCATATCCGTTTAATGTCGAAACGGGCCCGGTTCCCGTAAGTACAGTAATTCCGCCGATGCTCTCCGTGACAGTGGAAGAACAAAACATTCTGTCAAGGTCAGTCATTGCACGTCCTACCATATTATCCGGAATCTCCAGTGTAAAGTCGTAAAACGGCTCAAGCAGCCTGCTTTCCGTACACATTAATCCCTGGCGTACCGCTCTGTACGTAGCCTGTCTGAAGTCGCCTCCTTCAGTATGTTTAAGATGTGCTTTGCCCGCAACGAGGGTTATTCTCATATCCGTTATGGGGCTTCCCGTCAGCACACCCCTGTGTTCTTTCTCCTTTAAATGCGTCATTATCAGCCGCTGCCAATTAAGTGCCAGATCGTCAACCGACACATCCGTATCAAATACCAGGCCGCTTCCCTCATCCAAGGGTTCAAGTTTCAAGTGAACCTCCGCATAATGTCTCAGGGGCTCAAAATGGCCAACTCCTTCGGTAATTGCCGTAATGGTTTCTTTATATGCTATTTTACCTTCACCAAAGGAAACATTTATTCCGTATCTTTCCTTGATTTTGCCCGTAAGAATTTCCGTTTGGACCTCTCCCATAAGTCGAACATGGATTTCTCTTACATCCTCCGAATATTCCACATTCAGTCCGGGTTCTTCTTCCTCAAGTTCCTTCATAATATTAAACATAGCCGTTATATCGGTAGTTCGCGGAAAATTGAGGCAATAAATTAGAACAGGTTCAAGACTTCTTGACATCTTCAGTCCGGTATTTCCGAAACTCATCCCCGGTTTTGTATCATTAAGCCCCGCGAGTGCAGCCACATCGCCGGCAAAAACCTCTCGAACAACTTCGTATTTCTCACCGGAATACAGCCTTATCTCATTTACCTTCTCCTCTCCGAGCATTTCCTTAACCTTCAGACTTTTTCCCGTAACCTTAATGTGTGTCAGACGCACTCCCGATTTGTCTCTGGTAATCTTGTACACAAAAGCGCCAAAACAATCAGGGTACTGCTTTGTTTTTGTGTAAGAAGAAAGGCCCTTAAAAAATAAGTCTATTCCTTCCATTTTCAATGCAGAGCCAAAATAAACCGGGAAACATTTTCTGTTAAGAATAAGCTCGGAAATATCCTCTGTCCTGAGGGTTTGATTTTCAAGAAAATATTCCATCAGTTCTTCCGATGCCATTGCAACATTTTCAAACATTTCGTCATCATTTGCCGAAAAATCCACAACGTCGGCCGACAATTCCGATTTAAGTTGTGTAAGTATTCCATCCCTGTCCACACCCGGAAGATCTGTTTTATTTACAAATATAAATGTCGGCACACGATTAGCCTTTAACAGCTTCCACACCGTCTTTGTATGAGCCTGAATCCCATCGGTAGCACTGATAAGAAGAATAGCGTAATCAAGTACGGCAAGTGCACGTTCCATTTCTGCGGAAAAATCCACATGCCCCGGAGTATCGATAAAAACAAATTCCCTGTCTTGCACGGACAGTCTGGCAGTTTTTGTATATATTGTTATTCCTCGCGCTTTTTCCGTATCATCAGTATCCAGAAAAGCATCCCTGTTATCTACACGCCCGGCCTGTCTGATTGCTCCCCCTTTAAAAAGAAGTGCCTCCGATAAAGTTGTTTTTCCGGCATCAACGTGTGCCAGAATTCCGCATACTATTTTATTCATGTTTCCTCCGGAGCACGCTGTTGTTCCTTATCACCCTCGGGAACAAACAGCAAGGTGTGAAAAACTTCCCACGATGGTAGTATATCAAAATTTGATAAACATTACACTTACGTGATAATATTATTAAAAATGTTATCAAAGAAGGGGTTTTTATGCTTCGTGATGTAAATATAAATGAAATATCGGACGGAAAACTTTATTGTTCCTCAGACTATGTAAAGGTTACAAGTGATGACTGCAAAGGCTGCTCCGAATGCTGCCAAGTTGTCGGTGATACAATTCTGCTGGATCCGTATGATATTTTTAACCTCACAAAAACTCTGAAAATGAGTTTTGCTGATATGATGGAAAAGGTCATAGAGCTTCGCCTTGTTGATGGCTGCATTCTTCCCAATATGCTTATGCAGGAAGAAACCGACGCATGCGGCATGCTGAAGGCCGGAAGATGCTCTATTCATGATGCCCGTCCCGGTTTTTGCAGACTTTTTCCTCTTGGACGCATTTACGATGACCAAGGAGATTTCAAATACTTTATTCAAATTCACGAGTGCCCTTATCCTAATAAAGGTGAAATCAAAGTTTCGGATTGGCTCGGAATTAAAGATATCAATAGATACGAAGCATATATTCGCGACTGGCATTCGCTTGTAAAAAGTGTCGGCGCGTTTGTTTCATCCTGCGAAAACGAACAGGCCGCTTCGGCGGCAAACTGGATGCTCATACGCCTTTTCTTTGAAAAGCCGTATGATTTGTCAAAAGAGTTTTACCCCCAGTTCTATGAACGGTTGGCAACACTAAAATAAGCAGGCAAATATCTTGTCAACAAATATGTATCATCTGTTTATTATCATTTTTGAAATATTAATATATTATAAATTATCTCGTAAAAAGCATCTAATGACTTTATTTTTCCTTTCAAATATCATAAAGTCAGTAGGTGCTTTTATTTATTATGAAAAGAGGAAACAACTATGGCAAAAAACGGCATAAAGAAAAAAGGTAAGGAAAATGGATTATTCTTACTATTGTTGTAATACTTGCAATTCTTATCGGTGTCTTTGTTTACAAAACAAAGCAGGCACTCGATCAGATTTCTTCTGTCTTAACCGAAAAAACAGCTACCGCTACAACGCGTACACTTATTAAAAGCGTTGCCGCAACCGGAAAAATAAAGAGTGTCGACAAAAAAGATATTTCCGTCGACCTGATGGGTGTAAAACTTTCCGAACTCAATGTTGAAGTCGGCGATGTGGTTGCCAAAGATCAGTTGCTTATCACATTCGATACATCTTCTATCGAATCATCACTTTCCGATGCTCAGGCATCCCTTGATAAAACAAATAAGTTGAATCAGATAACTCAGAACGGCACCAATCGAGTTATAGATGACACAAAACGCCAGGCCGATTATACCATCGACAACGCCAAAGACTCGGTGGATTTCGCAAAGGAAAGCTACGACAACACGGTTGCCAGCCTCGATTCATACAGAAATCAGTTTGCGAATTACGAAAATCAGGCTAACAAAGAAAGTGAAAATATTGAAACACTTACAAAAGATATTAAGGCTCAGACAAAAGTCTTAGCTACAGCTACCCTTGAATTCGAAACTGCCAAGGTATCCCGCGACGGTGCCGTTGCTTTATATGAATCCGTCGTTGCAGGAAAAACAACTTCAGAAATTGAAGAAGGAGAAGCCCGAGGCTGGAATAACATCGGTGAAGAATCAATCAAAGCCGCTTTTGAAGCAAAGACTGATGCCGAAACAGCTTGCAAGCAGGCAGAAGAAAAAGCTGCCAAAGCTCAGAATAAACTTAATTCGCTTAATTCTTCTCTCGCAAAATCCCAGTCAAACCTTGTTTCCCTTCAGACCAAACTCGAAACTCTTAATCTGACAATTGAAAAACTCGAAGAATCCGTTGACCAGTTGAAAAGAAATTATGATTCTGCAGTAAAATCGTACAACAATATTTCGGCTGCTCAGGAAAGTGCTTTGGAGTCTGCTAAAGACAGTGCAAAATCAACAGAACTAAATCTCGAAGGTTCTACAAAAGTCCTTGAAAAGCAGATTGAAACTTATACTCAGCAGATTGAAAACGGAAAGCTTTATTCACCCATAGCCGGAACAGTTACTGCAATTAATTACAAGGTAGGTGATACTTATCAGGCCGGTCCTGTTATCACAATCCAGGATACCTCTGATTTCTGCATTGAATCGGAAATAAGCGAATACAATATCGCTGATATTTCCCTGGGACAGAAAGTATTAATCAAAACAGATGCAACCGGTGACGAAGAAATGGTCGGAACAGTAATATTTGTCGCTCCTACCGCCACAGTATCCGTTAATCCTTCCGCTACATACACTGTAAGACTTTCCATAGACAATCCAAGCGATCGCCTTCGCCTTGATATGTCCGCAAGCTTAAGCATAATTGTCGAAGAACATGAAAATGTACTTACGGTTCCTTACAATACAATTTCAACAGATGAAAACGGGAACAGTTTTGTTCTTCTTTCAAAGGGCGACGGAACATTCGAAACCGTATATATTGATGTAATAATGGAAAGCAATTACTACTCTGAAATATCCTCAGATCGTATAAAAGACGGTGATACTTTACAGATTATTCCCTCGGACGACATATTTAACTTCTGGGGGGCGATGAGCGAGGAGGACTTTATATTCTGATGAATAACGAGTCTAAAACTGTCATCCGTCTTGAAAATATAATAAAACGATTTTATGAGGGAAAACCCAACGAATTACAAATTCTTAACGGAATCTGTTTAGAAGTCCACGAAGGTGAATTTGTTTCCATCGTAGGACAGTCCGGTTCGGGAAAAACAACACTTATGAACCTAATCGGGCTTCTTGACCGCCCTTCAGAAGGTTCGTACATCATTGATGATGTTGATACCGCCACTGCTTCAGATAACGAATTATCCGCAATACGAAACCAAAAAATCGGTTTTGTGTTCCAGACATATAACCTCGTTGCAAAAACAGATGCACTCAAAAATGTTGAGCTTCCCATGCTGTATGCGGGAGTGAATCGAAAGGACCGAAACAAACGCGCCAAAGAACTTCTCGAACTTGTGGGAATGGGCGACAGAATGAAGCATCTTCCCGAAGAGCTTTCCGGCGGGCAGAAACAACGTGTAGCCATAGCCCGTTCAATGGCAAATGATCCTGCCATCATTTTGGCTGACGAACCTACCGGAGCTCTTGATTCCAAAACCGGTCGTTCAGTAATGGATTTGTTTCATAAGCTGAACAAAGAACAGGGAAAAACAATTGTTCTTATTACCCATTCAAACGAACTGGCAGAAGAAACCGACCGTATTATTACAATAAAGGACGGATATATTACCGGTGAACGTCCGGGTACAGGGCATGGTCCTCTTCCTGAAGAAGGTACTGAACCAGAAAACAACGAGGAGGGATCGTCATCATGATGTTTTGGGAAAATGTACGACTTGCTCTTACAAGCTTAAAAACAAACAAATCACGCACCTTCCTTACAATGTTGGGAATTATTATAGGTATAGCTGCTGTTATAGCCATTGAAACCGTCGGTAACTCTCTTACTCTTTCATTGTCCGATTCAATGCAGTCTCTCGGTGCCAACAACATAACTGTTTACCTGGATACCAAAAAAGCTGAAAAAGATGAACGTGACAACGGAATCGTTTTCGGCACCATTGAAAAAACAGCCAGTTATTCTTCCGGCGACTTTTTTACAAATGAAATGCTTTATAACCTTGTTCAGGAATTTCCCGACTCGATAGAGGCAATTTCAATAAGTAAGGATGTGCAAACAACTGTGGTCAAAAAAGGAACTTCATCCAAAAACTTAAGCGTATCCGGAGTCAGCATGGGATATTTTAAAGCCAACAGTGTAACTTTTCTTTCCGGAAAGCTTTTTACCACCGATGAATACAAAAACGGCAGAAATGTAATTATCATCGGAAGTGATGTTGTCGATGCGCTGTATGACGGAAATTACAATGCGGTAATCGGTGAGCCGATTTCAATGACCCTTTCAAATCAGGATGCAGAATTTATAATAGGTGGTGTTTATCAATACGAGCAGTCGATGTTCGGAATGGCTTCCGGTTCAGCCGCATACATTCCTCTTCCAACTGCCGAAGAGCTCATCCACTCAAGAAACTATACAAATTTTTCTGTGGTGGCCGGAATTGGCGTCGATGCAAATAAGCTCTCCGATGATATCGAAGATTATTTGAACGGATATTACAGAAACAATGATTTCCTTAAAGTATCCACCTACTGTATGGCAAACATGGTTTCCTCACTCAGCAATATGATGGGCAAGGTTACGACAGCCATTTCAGTTGTAGCCGGAATCGCGCTTTTGGTAGGCGGTATCGGTGTAATGAACATTATGCTCGTATCAATTACGGAGAGAACCAGAGAAATCGGTACAAGAAAAGCTTTGGGTGCGACAAACGGTTATATCAGAATGCAATTCATTATAGAAGCTGTGGTCATCTGTGTAATCGGAGGTGCTCTGGGAATAATAACAGGACTGATAATGGGCTTTATCGGTGCCAACATTCTTGGTTTTGCCGCATCTCCTTCGGTCAATTCAATTCTCGGTTCGATAGCTTTCTCTATGGCGATAGGTGTATTTTTTGGATATTATCCCGCCAATAAAGCAGCAAAAATGAATCCGATTGAAGCTTTACGATACGAATAATTTTCATTATATCGCAGTCACATCCGATAAGCATAAAACAAGGACATAGGATTCACTCATGAATCCTATGTCCTTTTACTCATTCAATCATATAGCAATCTTCGCACTTCGCATATGGATAGTTCCATGCAAGATCTGTTCCGCAGCATCTGCACTTTCGCCCTTCAAGCTGCTGTGTACGAAGGAATTCAATAATACGACCCGAGCAGTCTCTTTTCAGAAGAATAATATCTTCCATCCGCTCTCTATGATCGAATTTTCGCAAATATGCGTAAATCAGATCATATACAAGATACAAATCTTCCAGTTCTTCCATACTCATTTTGTCCAGTTCATCATCAAACGGAACAATATTGGCATCGACAATATCATTAATTTCTTTTTCGTTTCCGCCTTTTTCTTCAACGACCGCAAATCTAAGCAGCAGTTCGGTAAGAAATGTTTTGCCGGTTCTGAAACCAATCATGATAAAGTCGTAAATCAGTTTCTTATCGCTCACAACCTTTTCAAGTTTTTTGCAAAGCGAAATATCTTCTTCCAGATCGGCCTTCTCGTAAAGATTGGTAAACTCTACGTCAGCCCATCTTTTCAATATTTCCGATAAAGGCATATCGAGGTAAATAATATTTTCCGGGATACCCATTCTCGCGAATGATATCGTTTCAACAGATCCTTCCACAGCACGCTTTATGGCCTTTTCTCTATATTCGGATGTATAAAATCCGGTTTCAAAAAGACCTCTTCTACCGGCACGTCCTGCAATCTGTTTAATTTCACTTACATTAAGCGGTCGTCTGTTGTGGCCGTCAAATTTTCTTGTTTCAAGAAAAACAATTCTGCGTATGGGAAGGTTTAGTCCCATTCCTATCGCATCAGTTGCAACTACTACCTGTGTTTCTCCCGAAACAAATCTGTGAACTTCATTCATTCGAACATCATAAGGCAGGTTTCCGTAAATCATGCTGGCCTTTATCCCAACCCTTTGAAGTTCTGCCGCAACAGCTATGACCGACTGCTTCGAAAAAACAATCAAGGCATCCTTTTCCTGAACGGATTTAGGAAAAACAAAACGTTCTTTATCAAAAACAAGCGGTACAGCCCGTTCATTCTTCTTAATTTCCCAGGTATCACCGCAGTCTTCAATAATAGCAGTAATAAGTTCTATACAAGATTCGTCCGAGCATACGTGAATTTCATCCGCACATACGCCCAAAATAGCTCTGGTCCATGCGCCTCCGCGTTGTTCTTCTCCAATCATCTGGCCTTCATCAATGACAGCAACATCATAGATTTCAACAATACTGGCGGTTTCAATTGTGGCTGAATAGTGATCTGCTCCGTCCACAATTATTTCTTCTTCACCGGTTATCATGCTGCAGGGCACTCCGGCATCATTCAGCCTGTCATATATTTCATACGCAAGCAGTCTGAGCGGTGCAAGATAAATTCCTTTTTTGGCTGCCTTCAAAGCCTCCAACGCATCATATGTTTTTCCGGAATTTGTAGGACCCACATGCAGAATAAAATGTCTCTTAAGTTTCCGGGCCAATGGATATAAATCCGGAATTCGATCGGGAATTCTGTCGGTAATCATTCCCCGGAACATTCTGTCTTCTTCCAGAATTTCATGCTCCATTTCCAAAAATACTCTGTTTTGATAAATCGAATTATCAAAACAGTATTTTGCTTCTTCCCTTATTTCCGGAAGAATTCTAACGTAGAAATCATGAAGATCCTTGTCAAACCCGTTTTTTGACAACCTCCTGTATTCCGCTGCCTCCGGCGACATATTTACGATAAATTCCGCAGTTGCAACAATTGCACTTTTCTTCTCTTTCCAGATAAATGCTTTGCAACACAATGTCGAATTAATACCTTTAGCGTTTGGATTACCCTTTACGGCTTTATAAAACTGATCTTCCAACGTAAAACGCTGAAGTTTCGCTTTTACGTCATTGTAATCCAGTTCGTCAAATTCATAGTTTTTAACATACTCGGCAACATACTTCGCATTTTCCTTTACGATGTTCCGTCTTTGCTTCGCGAGTATAGTTAAAAAAGTATTTCGAGCTGCCAAAACCTCAGGACCGGTGCTCTGAACAATATTCTTTTTGTGTTTATGTCTTCTGAAATAAGGCATCAATTGTCCTTCCGGAAATTCATTTATATTCTGTCTGCAATATCGTAAATCATTCTTTCTGTCTTTTCCCAGCCAATGCATGCATCCGTAATTGATTTGCCGTATACATCACCGCCTACAGGCTGATTTCCGTCTTCTATATAACTTTCGGTCATAAAACCTTTAATCATTTTTTTAACGTCCGAATTATACTTGCAGTAATTAACCACTTCATTAATAATCCTTGGCTGCTCAAAAGGATTTTTTCCCGAATTGGCATGGTTTGTATCAATAATAACTCCGGGGTTTGAAAGTTCAGGATGCTTTAGGTATGTCTCACATAAACGAACAACATCTTCGTAATGATAATTTGGAAAGCTCTTGCCGTCAGGTCCCGTATATCCTCTCAAAATTGCATGTGTGTAAGGGTTGCCGGTGCTGTGAGCTGCCCATCCTCTGTATATAAAGTGATGACCTCCCTGTGCAGCAACTATTGCGTTCATCATTACAGCGTAATCCCCCGATGTGGGATTTTTCATTCCAACCGGAACCTCAATGCCGCTGGCAGTAAGTCTGTGCTGCTGATTTTCAACGCTTCGTGCGCCTACCGCAACATATCCGAGAATATCATCCAGATACTTGTAGTTTTCAGGATAAAGCATCTCATCCGCACATGTAAATCCGGTCTGTTCAACTGCCTTCATGTGAAGTTCACGTGTTGCAATAATCCCTTTAAACAGATCCGGCTTTTCATTTGGATTGGGTTGATGAAGCATTCCCTTGTATCCGCCGCCTGTTGTTCTTGGTTTGTTGGTATAAATTCTCGGAACAATAAAAAGCTTGTCCTTAACTTTTTCCTGAACAGGAATAAGCCTTTCAATATAGTCGAGCACACTGTCCTCTCGGTCTGCCGAACAAGGTCCGATAATTAATATCAGCCTGTCATCTTCTCCCGCAAATATTTTTTTAATTGCTTCATCTCTCTCTTTTACAGTCTTCTTTACCGCATCCGATGACGGATACATTTCCTTTACTTCCATAGGAATAGCAAGTTTTTTATCAAATTCAACGTTCATTTCTCTCTCCTCACCTATTGTCCCTCGTTATGTAATTACTGAAGTGTAACTTTTTCTTTTGGAAGATAATCCACAAGTGATTTTTCCAAAGTCTGAGGATCTATAGGTTTTGAAATATAATCTGTAAAGCCGGCATCCAAATACATCTCGCGTGCCCCAATAACCGCATTTGCAGTCATCGCAATAACAGGGGTGTTATGGTTCAAATCCCTATCGGATTTTCTCATAAGAGCAAGTGTTTCCACGCCATCAAGTTCAGGCATCATATGATCCAGGTAAATAATATCGTATATATTCTTCTCACAAAGTTTAATTGCCATTTCTCCGGATTCTGCGGATTCGATTTGTACTCCGGTTTTCTTAAGAAGCCCCTTAAATACAATTATATTTACCTTTGTATCATCAACAATAAGAACCTTTGCATCAGGTGCCGTAAAACTTTCATGATACTCAAACTGAGTTTTCTCCCGAATTGTTTCATCCGCCTTCTTTCGATAATCACCAAGTGGCGCAGAGCTTACAATCTTCTGGGGAATCTTTACAAAGAAAAGAGTTCCTTTGCCATATTCGCTTTCGAAATCAATCTCACCATTCATCATAGTGACAAATCTCTTTGTAATCGCAAGCCTTAAGCTCGTTCCTTCAATGCTCTTATTATTCCTTGATTCGGCATGTTGAAAGGCTTCCGCAACTTTTTTCTTTACATCGACTTTCATACCTCGTCCGGTATCACGCACACCTATATAAAGAATTATTTCATCGTTCTCGACCTTCTCAGGGACAACTTCAACATTAATTGAACCACTTTCGGTATATTCCAATGCGTTGGAAATCAAATTTGTTACAATCTGCTTTATTCGTATTACATCCCCAAAAAGAGTTTCCGGAAGACTTTCATCCGCAACAAGTGAAAAAACAAGATTTTTTTCTTCGGCCCTTGGTCTGTTTATGTTAAGAATATCATTAAGCGCATCACCAAGTTTGTAGGAAGAAGGCAAAAGACTCATTGTTCCGGACTCAATTTTCGAAATATCCAGTATATCATTAATAAGCGAAAGAAGCATTTTTCCGGAATTGTCAATTTTTGCGGCATACTCCTGAATTTGTTCATCCTTTGATTCTCTTCTTATCATCTCATTCATTCCAAGTACCGCGTTAATCGGTGTTCGGATTTCATGGGACATATTTGAAAGGAATTCGCTCTTGGCAGTATTTGCATATTCTGCCTCAAATGCAAGGTCTTTAAGCTGTGAAATATATTGTTGATTCTTCGTATCATCAACAATGACAATAAGAAAACCAATTTGCTTCTTCTTGCTTTTATTCATAATCGGATGAATTGTAACATTGATTATTCTGCCATTTCGTGTGAAAACCTTAGGTTCTACACTTTTCTCTTTTGAATCTTCAATCCATTTACCAAACTCATTGCGAAGAAATGGATGATAAATACCTCTGTCAATCGAAAGTTCATTAAGTTCAGGGAAAAACTTTCTTGCAACATCATCGCAGCCTACAAAACGTTTACCATAATCGAGAATTACATACCCTTGCTCATTTATGGAAGACAATGCAAAGAATCCGTTTTCCGCAACATCAAAATCAGCCATTCTTTTAAGAATTATCAGCAGCATAATCTGACATACAATCACTCCGAAAGGCATCAGCTCAAATTTAAGATTTACAGCCCGTTCAATAAAATATGCCAAAATAGTCGCTGCCTGTCCAATTCCAAGCAAAAGTGTGTAGAGCCACGAACTCTTTCTACGACGAAGAACAGAAAAAACAACAATAACAAACGGAATAATCATCTCTATGACCATAAACAAAAGGTAAATAGAATGATGAGGACCATATTCCTTTGTCAGATATGTATATCCAAGTTCATTATGAATAACAACATCTTTGTAGTGCCATCCTGTTTTACCTACGGTATAAACAGATACCATCATTTCAGTATTTATAAGGAGCAAAAGAATACCTGCCCACTTGTTCATTTTAATATTACAAATCTGACATATTCCCAATGTCCAAAAGAATATCAAAAATGTTCCGTCCAAATATACCAGTTTTGTCGCTAAATATACCTCTTCTTTTGTTGTTGCCATACTTAAAAAATAATATCCGATGCTGACAACAATACCTATAGTAAACATCAAAACAAAATTTGTATTACGCTGATGTTTGGATATCTTCAGAAGAAGAACCAGCAAGATAACCGATATTACAATTGTGGTTGCATATGACAAGGTAACAATCATAGGTGTTCTCCCAAACAATACAAAAAATATCTACTGTTATTATATTGCATATCAAATTACATACTTTGTTAATTATAGCAAAAAATGTCATTAAAAGTAATAGCCGAATGCAATGTTTAAGCGAAAAAAAGAGCATATTCATACGAATATGCTCTAAGAATCATTATTTAGCGTAGTCAGTAACTCTGGACTCGCGAATAACACTTACCTTAACCATACCGGGATAATCCATCTCGTTTTCAATCTTCTTAGCGATATCACGAGCTAAAATAACCATATCGGCATCTGTTACGGCTTCAGGAACTACCATTACTCGAACTTCTCTACCTGCCTGAATAGCAAAAGATTTATCAACACCCTTGAAACTGTTGGAAATAGTCTCAAGCTGTGTAAGCCTTGTTGTATAAGTTTCCAGTGAATCACGTCTTGCACCGGGACGTGCTGCTGAAATAGCATCTGCTGCCTGAACAATAACGGCAATCAATGACTGAGGCTCAACATCACCGTGATGAGCTTCTACAGCATTAATAATTAAAGGACTTTCCTTGTACTTTCTAACAAGTTCCGCTCCCAATTGAACATGTGAACCTTCCATCTCATGGTCTACAGCTTTTCCTATATCATGAAGTAAGCCGGCACGCTTTGCCGCTCTGACATCAAGACCGATTTCAGCTGCAAGTAACCCTGATAACTGGGCAACTTCTATAGAATGTTTTAATACATTCTGACCAAAACTGGTACGGAATCTTAACTTACCCAAAAGTCTGACAAGTTCAGGATGAATGCCATGTACGCCAACCTCGAGGAGGGCTGCTTCGCCTTCTTCCTTTATCATTGTCTCAACTTCTTTTTGAGCCTTTTCAACCATTTCTTCAATGCGGGCGGGATGAATTCTTCCGTCAACAATGAGTTTTTCAAGTGCAATTCTGGCGATTTCACGTCGAATCGGATCAAATCCGGAAAGGATTACCGCTTCGGGAGTATCGTCAATGATAAGATCTACGCCGGTCATTGTTTCTAAGGTTCTGATGTTACGACCTTCACGTCCAATGATTCGTCCCTTCATCTCATCATTAGGAAGTTGCACAACTGATATTGTAGCTTCGGATACATGGTCTGCAGCGCACTTCTGAATAGCACTAACAACATACTCTTTAGCCTTTTTATCAGATTCTTCCTTGGCTCTAAGCTCCATATCTTTAATGAGCTTCGCCTCTTCCAACTTTACATCATCTTCAACGATCTTTAAAAGGTGCTCTTTTGCCTGTTCAGAGGTTAATCCTGAAATTCTTTCAAGTTCCTGTATTCTTTCTTCGTTCAACTTGGCAACTTCTTCTTTCTGCTTTGCCAGGTTTTCTTCCTTCGCAGCGAGACTCTGCTCTTTTCTCTCAATTGCCTCGGTCTTGCGATCAATGTTTTCTTCCTTCTGCTGGATGCGACGTTCATTACGCTGCATCTCTGCACGACGGTCCTTGATTTCCCTATCAAGTTCATTCTTTGAACGAATAGACTCTTCTTTGATTTCAAGTAAACTTTCACGCTTTTTGGCTTCAGCTTCCTTTAAGGCTTCATCAATGATATTTCTCGCCTGAGCTTCAGCATTACCGATTTTTCCGTTTGCTTCGTTAACCATTTTGTTCTTGGTAACGATTGCAGTAACGGGAATCGCAACAATCAAGAGGACTACAGCTGCTATGGCAACATAAAGTTCCATACAGGTATACCTCCGTATTCAATTTATTGCATAAATATTATTAATGATGCTGACACATCATAATATACATTTTTACAACATTATCATTTTAAAGAAATTGAACAAGTATGTCAAGGATTAATTATGTTAACAACTAT
Organism: Lachnospiraceae bacterium; assembly: GCA_045600725.1. GTDB lineage: Bacteria > Bacillota > Clostridia > Lachnospirales > Lachnospiraceae > UBA1258. Next base: position 31,449 of record JAZRYK010000030.1, on the reverse strand, counting down.
CTCTCACAATAAGTATCCATTACTCTTCTGACACGATCAACTCCAAAGCCTCTGCGGTAAAAATATGCCAGCAGTTTTTGCTTCTCCTCATAGTCGGTATCACTTGAAAAATGTCTTTTTTCGAGTGTTTTTCTAATAAGCATTTCCTCAAGTTCACCGGAAGAGGATTCACCGAATTCCTCCCTTTCCGTACCTAATTGAAGGAAGGCCCGGGAAATATCATTTTGAGTTATCCCCCTCATTTGAAGTTTCTGCTTAATCTCTCTTACACTGTGAGAATTTTCTCTGGATTTGATATAGTCAATCGCATATTGCAGATCATTAATATATCCGTATGAAATAACATACGAAAGCGTATCATCGCAAATTCGTTCAGGGTATCCGCCATCCAGTAGCTTCTTTTTGAGTCCGTAGGAAGTATAATTTCTGTCTTTAAGAAGATTCATGGCACGCATTTTACATCTTTTCGGTAAAATGCCGTTCATGATAGTCGCATACTGCTCGTCACTTAGTTCGGTATTTTCTTTTAATTTAAGGATTCTGACGTCTCCCTTGTATAATACAAAGGATTCCTCTGTTTCCAGAGAAATCCTTAATCTTGTTTTTGTTATTTCAGTAATTGAAACAATTTTCATTAAAATAACCTCTGTTATTTGTTGCTTATTCTTCGGTATTCACCACATCATGTAATCCGTAATGATCACGAACTTTTCTGTCAATCTCGGCAAGAATATCAGGATTTTCTTTAAGATAAATACGGGCATTTTCACGTCCCTGGCCAATCTTGTTACCCTCATAAGCAAACCATGCGCCACTCTTGTTAATAATATCGCAGCTCACAGCCAAATCCAGCACATCACCCGCATATGAGATGCCTTCTCCGAACATAATATCAAATTCCGCTTCCTTAAAAGGAGGAGCAACCTTATTCTTTACAATTTTTACTCTTGTTCTGTTTCCGATTACTTCACCGTTTTGTTTAAGAGATTCAATTCTTCTGACATCGAGACGTACAGAGGCATAGAATTTAAGTGCACGTCCGCCTGTAGTGGTTTCCGGATTGCCGAACATAACACCGATTTTTTCACGAAGCTGGTTGATGAAAACAACAGTACAGTTCGATTTTGAAATAACTGCCGTAAGTTTTCTGAGTGCCTGAGACATAAGTCTTGCCTGAACACCCATATGTGAATCTCCCATATCGCCGTCAATTTCAGCCTTGGGAACGAGTGCCGCAACAGAATCGACTACAACAATATCAACCGCACCGGAGCGAACCATAGTCTCAGCAATTTCAAGAGCCTGTTCGCCGTTATCCGGCTGAGATATATAGAGATTGTTTATATCAACACCGATATTGCGTGCATACACGGGATCCAGTGCATGTTCCGCATCAATAAAGCCGGCAATACCGCCTCGTTTCTGCACTTCGGCTATCATGTGAAGGGTAACCGTAGTTTTACCTGAAGATTCAGGTCCGTATATTTCTATAATTCGTCCCTTGGGAATACCGCCAAGACCAAGTGCAAGGTCAAGGCTTAATGAACCTGTCGGAATAGTTTCTACATTCATCTGTGCCGCCGGATCACCCAGTCTCATTACTGCGCCTTTTCCGTACTGCTTCTCAATCTGTCCGAGAGCCGCTTCGAGAGCTCTTCTCTTTTCATCCTGTTCCATTAATTTCCTCCATTCATTAACCATATGTGTGTCGAACACAAATATGTTGCGAACAAATGTTCTACATCCAGAAGAATAAAACATTTGTTCGATTCTGTCAAGTGTTTCATCAAATATTTAAGTCCTTTGACTTATCACTGTTACTATAAGTCATAAACTGTCCCATTTAACACTCTTTTGTGTTCTTTTTTTATTTTATCATCTGTGAATTCCTGGGAAAAATCCGATACAAATGAATTTTGCGGATTGAAATAATAAGAGCGTGGAATGAATCCACGCTCCAAGTTTATTGTAATAAATATTCCGTGTCAATATATTTTATAAAATTGCTTATAATTCACAAATGTTCCCGTAGACCATCCCGAATGATATTGCCTGTTTACTCCGACCTCCAATCCAAGAGGGGTATATGCCCAAATAACCTGATTGTCATCCGTCAAAATCTGAACAAGCGTCTCGTCATCATAGTAATCCACCGCTGCACCGTTTTGTTCAAGACATCTGGCTTTAAAAGTTTTGTAAAAATCACCTCCGAAGGCAAAAGTTTCACTGGCTTTTATTTCTTTTCCCGTGTTCAGGTCAATATTGATGCTGCAAAGATGTGACATTATATCGGTAGCTTCCTCGTTTTCGGTTCCTGCTCCCGAAACTATATAACCGTTTGTATTAAAAAGAATGCTGATAACTTCTTCATCCATATATGTTACATATGCATCCGTGTATATATATGCCACTTCGCTTCCGTCCGCCGCCAGATAGTAAACCGCATGTTCACCGACCTCAGCAGCCTCCACAGCTTTTTTATAAATCATCGAATTAACGGCATCTTCATTCTTAAGCCCCGTGTTGCGAAGTCTTACATATGTGCCGGTCATGTAAAGATAGTGCGGAAAAATCTGCGAACCGGTATCATAATATCCATCTTCGTTTGAATAAGCCCACACACCCTTTTCTACGGAATATGAAACATTTCCGTCAATATAATCATCGAATTCGTACTCATCCGCTACCGTACCCGAATACGAACTTTCTTCCATTTTTACCCACGAATCTGTCGAAAACATTTTTTCATCTTCGGCAAGATAATCCGAAAGCGTACCGCTAAACGAACCGTAACGGTAAATATAATCATCATCACCGGCTGAATTTCCGGGAAAATTAAAATCAAATATATCATCGGTATGGTTTTCGCTCTGAATTTCTTCTTTAATACCTCCGATAACTGTTCGAGCGGCAAAATATGTTATTCCGAGAATACCCAAAACAAGTATAGCGACCAATCCGGCCACCACTGCGAGAATAATAAGTCCCGCATTGTTCTTCTTTCCCGCAGCAGGCTCATTTCCTTCCTTCGCAGGACTGTAATATTTGGGCATCGCAACCTTTTCAACACCGTCCATATTATCGGTGCTGTTCGAATCCGTTACGGCCTCGTCAACTGCTTCCTTTTTTTCTTCTGTATGTCCGTAAATCCCCGGAATTTTGTATCCGCAACTGGAACAAAGTCCATCTTTTGAAACCGCACCGCACTTGGGGCATAAATCATAAACCGGCATAATTTTTCTCCTAAATCAATTATCTGAAAGTTTTTTCGCTAAAATAATCCATGATACATTCTCTGGCAAGAACAAGCGCTTCCGTAGTGGCACTTTCACGAATCTTCTGTCTGTTACCGCTAAAATGATATTCTTTAACTTTAATAGCTCCGCAGACATTACAAGCAATATATACAAGTCCCATCGGCATATCCGCATTTTCACTCTGCCCGATATGACCTGTAACCGAAACGATAACGTCTGCTTTGGGACCGATTTCCGGCACCTTGGCCATTTCTTTCGCAGTCTGCTCGCTGACTGAGGAGTATTTTTCAATGGTACTCTTTTTTACCCCGGCAAGCTTTCTTTTTGCTTTGTTGGAATATGTTATAAATCCACACTTGAAAACTTCCGATGCTCCGAAAACATTAATGATTCTTGCTGCAACCATACCACCCGTGCAGGATTCAACCGTAGATATTTTCAAATCCGAAGCATGTAGTAAATCCACAATGGATTTTTCAAGGCTGACATTCTCGTCCGTGGTATAAATATTATTCCCGAAACGAACCTTCAGTTCCTTAACCACAGGTTTGATAAGACGATTTGCTTCTTCTACGGTATCGGCCTGTGCTGTCACACGCACATGAACCTCTCCGGTTTTTGCATAAGTTGCTATCGTAGGATTGCTCTGAGCATCGATCAGATCAATAATTCTTGTTTCTACGGCACTCTCTCCCACCGAGCATATCTTTACCGTTTGAGACACTATTGCTCCGGGAACAAGCGAATTAATAAACGGAACAACACCGCTTTCAAACATCGGAATCAGTTCAAGCGGAGGCCCCGGAAGAAGAATAATATGCTTATTTTCATAAGGAATAATAACCCCGGGGGCAGTCCCATTGTCATTTTTCAAAACAATTGCCCCTTCGGGAATATATGCCTGCTTAAAATTATTTTCAGTAGGTGTGATTCCCTTTTTTGCAAATATTTCCTCTATGGCTTTTTTGCTTTCTTCATGAAGAAAAAGCCGTTTTTTGCAAACTTCCGCAGCCGTTTCCTTTGTCAAATCATCTTCCGTGGGACCAAGGCCGCCCGAGATAATTACAACATCCGATCTTCCAAGTGCGGTTTTGATGGTCTCGTAAAGTCTTTCCCGATTATCGCCAACCGTAACCTGGTAATAATTGGTAAGCCCGAGCCCGGCACATTTATCGGCAAGATAAGCCGCATTTGTATTTACAATATTTCCAAGAAGAATCTCTGTTCCCACACAGATTATTTCCACTATAGTCTTTTTACTCATAGCCGTCCCCGTGCAAATTTTATTCTTCCTCTGTATTCTTTCCGGGAAGTCTTATTTCGTCATTTTTGATTTTTTCGGATGACTTATCTTTTTTCTTTTCGTTTTCTTCTTTTGCTTCGCCTTCTTCTTTTTTTGCTGCAGTTCCGCCAGAAGCATCACCGATGACCGCTATATTTTTTACAATATAATCCACAAGTGATACCACTGTAAGAACAACCGAAATCCAGAAAAGAACCTGCGCAGGAATAGTAAGAACAGCAAGTGCCTCTTCCATTGAAGCGATGATTACACAGATTGCAACCATTGTTGTAGCTGTCTTAATCTTTCCCCAAATCGAAGCTGCTATAACAATACCCGCATCACTTGCAACAAGTCTGAAACCGCTAATAACAAATTCCCTGGCAACTATGATAATAATACCAAGTGCCGCAATCTTCTGCGTAAAAGGAAGTGCTTTATCTCCGATATAGCAAAGATACTTGCCTTCTTTAATGGAAAGAAGACAAAGTAATGCAGTAATAACAAGGAGTTTGTCCGCAAGCGGATCCATAAACTTGCCAAAATTTGTTACAAGCTTCATCTTTCTTGCCAACATTCCGTCAAGCATGTCAGTAAGGCTGGCAATGATAAAAATCGCAAGTGCGACAAAGTTATGCCAGGGAATAAACTCAGCAAACATAAATAAAACAAATACCGGAATCAAAATAATACGAGCCATTGTAAGTTTATTCGGTAAATTCATAATCAGGTACCCCCATTAAATCATATTTGTTTGATGCAGTTACTTTTACCGGAATTATATCCCCGGTCATTAATTCTCTGTCAACTTCCAGGAACAAAAATCCGTCAACTTCAGGTGCATCCTTGTATGTTCTGCAGGCATATACCGCATTAAAAGAATCGCTTTCTTCCGGCATCCTTCCTTCAACCATCACAAGCATACTTTTTCCGATATCCTCTTCGGCTTTTTCAAAAGCTATTTCCTGCTGAAGTTTCATAATAGAATTTCTTCTTCGAACTTTTACGGACTCCTGAATCTGGTCCGGCATTTCAGCCGCTTTTGTTCCTTCTTCCTGCGAGTAGGTAAATACGCCCAGTCTGTCAAAACGCATTTCTTCAACAAAAGACTTCATGATCTTAAAGTCTTCGCTTGTCTCTCCCGGAAATCCCGTAATAAGCGTTGTTCGTATACACATATCGGGAATCTCGGAACGAAGCTTAGATATAATCCTTCGAAGATCGGCTTCGGTTGTTTTTCGGCCCATCCGTCTTAAAACATTATCCGAGGCGTGCTGTATCGGCATATCCACATAATGACAAACTTTTTTGTTTGTTTTGATTTCTTCAATAAGTTCGTCAGTTATTTCCTCCGGATAACAGTAGAGCAGTCTGATAAAAACAAGCTCTTCGATTTTCGCCAGTTCCCTTAAAAGTTCCGGAAGCATCTTCTTTTTGTAAAGATCCACACCATAAACCGTGGTTTCCTGGGCAACAAGAATCAGTTCTTTTACACCGCCTTCCACCAGTTGCTTCGCTTCATTAATCAAAGCCTCCATTGGAACACTTCGGTAATTACCCCTGAATCCCGGAATTGCGCAATAGGTACATCGCTTGTTGCAGCCCTCCGCAATTTTAAGATACGCAAAATGTCCGCCTGTTGAAACAATTCGCGGCTTTCCGTACACAATCGGTCCGTTAATATCCTTGATAAACTCTGTTCTCTCGCCCGATGCAATCTTATCCACTGCGGTAATAATTTCATCAATAGCCATAGTACCGACTATCTCGTCAACTTCCGGAATATCCTCGCGAATTTCCTTGCAATATCGCTCTGCAAGGCATCCTGCCGCAACTATTCCCTTCAAAGTTCCTTCTTCCTTCAGTTCGCCCATTCTCAAAAGCGTATTAATACTTTCTTCTTTCGCATCACTTATAAATGAACAAGTATTGACAACAGCTACTTCGGCTTCCTCTTCGTTATTTGTAATTTCGTGCCCGGCCGATACAAGCTGGCCCAACATCATCTCGGTGTCTACCAGGTTTTTGTCGCAGCCAAGCGAAACAAAAAAAATCTTCATATAAAAACAAAAGGGAACACACATTGCGCCACAACGCAACAGGTTCCCTCCCTCTCTCAGGCTGATTATTCTTCGTCGTCACCAACAATCTGAATTTTGCTCTTGTAAAGTTCATCAACAGCAATGCTCAAGGGCTTCTTTCCTACAACGTCATCAATTTCAGGTTCATCACCGTCAACAATCTGACGAGCACGGCGGCTTGTAGCCATAACGATTGAATAACGGCTGTTAACGATCTTTGCTTCACCGGGTTCAACTCCACTGTTTACTACTTCCATAAGGTCTGTGTAAGACGGATGTAACATAATTAATTCTCCTCTTTGTATATATTAACTGTTCTTAAGTTCTTCACTTATTTTTAAAACAGCATCTTGTCTGTTCTTTGTTGCAAGTTTCTGAGCGTTCACAAGATCATGCATCTGGCGAACCGCTTCATCGAGATCGTCATTAACAATAAGATACTGATATTTGTCAATGAAATCGACTTCACGTTTAGCCTGCGATACGCGTTTCTGAATCACTTCTTCGGTCTCTGTACCACGTCCTCTGAGCCTTTCGAGCCACACCTTAGTATCGGGAGGAACAATAAACACCGTAAGAGCATCCGGAAATTTCTCCATTACCTGCAATGCGCCCTGAACCTCTATATCAAGAACAACACTTTTACCTTTTTCAAGTTGTTCGTCAACATATGCTCGTGGTGTGCCGTAATAATTATCACAGTATGATGCATGCTCAACCAGACCGTCATTTGCTATTTCTTCTTCAAAGCGTTCCTTCGTAACAAAGAAATAATCCTTTCCGTCAACTTCACCTTCGCGTGGTTTTCTGGTTGTCATCGAAACCGAAAATGTAAAATCCTCATAATCGGCCAGAAGTCTCTTTAGGATTGTTCCCTTGCCTGCTCCGGAAAATCCGGACATAACTATCAGTAAACCCTTCATATTGTCTTCCTTAAGAATGATTATTCTATATTCTGAATCTGCTCTCTGACTTTTTCAATTTCAGTCTTCAACTCGATTGCATGATCGCTTGTTGCAAGATCGTTAGACTTTGAAAGCATGGTATTGGCTTCTCTGTTCATCTCCTGAGCAATGAAATCAAGCTTACGTCCTACGCTTCCGCCCTCTGTAAGTATTTTCTTTGTTGTCTCGATATGACTGGTAAGTCTGACAATTTCTTCATCAATACATACCTTATCGGCAAACAAAGTAACTTCCATAACGAGCCTTGACTCGTCAACCTTCGAATCCTGAAGGAGATCTTTAACCTTCTCCATCAGTCCTGCCTTATATTCTTCAATAACACCGGGCGCTCTGTCCTTAACATATGCCACATGAGTGAGCATATCATCAAGCTTCTCGATAAGGTCCTTTGTCAAATTTTCACCTTCGCGAATTCGCGCGTCCACAAATTTCTGCGCCGCTTCGGTAAGTGCTTCTTTAAGCCCTGCCCAGATTTCTTCTTCGTCCACATCAATTTCTTCCTGTGAAAAAACCTCAGGGAACTTGGACAGTGTTGACACCCTCACGTCACAATCAAGATCGAACTCTTCGGACATCTGTTTTAAATATTTTAAGTATTCCGCAGCAAGTTCTTTATTGTACTTAATTCCGACATTGCTTTCCGTGTAGTCTTCCATCGTGATATAAACATCAACTTTACCGCGCTGGATGAAATTCTTTAATTCATTTCTGATGGCCGCCTCAAAGAAATTAAGCTTCTTGGGCATCTTAATTGCCATATCAAGATATCTGTGATTTACGGACTTGATTTCCACCGTAAATTTACGCTTTGAATCCGCATATTCGGCGCGTCCAAAGCCTGTCATACTTTTTATCATTTGCTAATCCCTCAAAATACATTTTGATATGCAATATTTCCCCTGGAATTTATTGCATATCTTTCTGTATTATAAGAAATTTCGCGATTTTAGTCAAGAAACCATATTTAATTCTCTTCTGCTCTCTTAAGAGCTTCATCAATATGACTGCAGAAGTTTTCACGACCGATTTTTTCTACCAAACCCGCCTTTTCCATAATGTTCATAGGTTGCTCGTTAACATGTGAAAGAATCAGTCGAACGTTATTCTTCTTGCAGTTCTCATGAAGTGAAAGAAGTGCGTTTGTAGCTGTTGAATCGATGGCATTAACACTTCTCATTCGAAGAACAAGATTTGTCATATCCTCCGATACCGTAATACCGAGAATCTTATCCGCAGCTCCAAAGAACATGGGACCTGAAATCTCATAAACCATTGTGTGTTTGGGAACCTGACGAAGTGTAATCGAATCGGGATCATTTTCATCGTCCACAAGTTTCCAGCCCTGTACAAGAGTAACTTCACTCATTCTCTTAATGAAAAGAATACATGTAAGAACCATTCCCACTTCAATTGCAACAACAAGGTCAAAAATTACTGTAAGAAGAAATGTTGCAAAAAGCACAATAATATCTGACTTGGGAGCGGTTTTGCAAAGTCTTACGAAGGTTCTCCAGCCACTCATGTTATATGCAACCATAAAGAGAATAGCTGCAATTGTAGGCATAGGAATAAGGCCCGCAAGAGGCATAAGAACAACAAGCACAATCAAAAGTGTAATTGCATGAACCATACCCGCAACAGGTGTACGACCGCCGTTCTTGACATTCGCTGCTGTTCTAGCAATTGCACCGGTAGCCGGAATACCACCAAACATCGCACTGAAGATGTTGCCGGTTCCGAGAGCTACAAGTTCCATATTCGAATTATGTCTTGAATTAACCATTGAATCGGATACAACGCACGACAAAAGCGATTCGATTGCTGCAAGAATTGCTATTGTAAATGCAGTGGGAACAAGTCCTACAATTGTTGAAACATTAAGTGCGGGAAGAATATCCGGAATAACAAACGGAGGAAGAGAGCTTGAAATCGGATTGTCCGGATTAGCGATTGTTCTAACCACGTCATAGTTCCATCCGCAAGCCTTAACAAGAACGATTCCAACAATAACCGCAATAAGTGATGCGGGAATCTTTGTAATGAACTTAGGTCTTTTTATCATCGGCCAGAGAATAAGTATTAAAAGACTCACCGCACCGACAACAAATGACTGCCATGAAAATTCAGTTATATTAAGAATAAAATATTTAAGCTTATCCAGAGTTTCGATTAATGCACCGTCAGGCTTAACAGTCTCAAATCTGAGTCCGAAGAAGTCCTTAAGCTGACCGACCAAAAGCGTTACCGCAATACCTGCCGTAAAGCCGGTTGTAATTGTAAACGGAATAAATTTAATAAGTGTTCCGAGTTTGAAAACACCCATAAGAATAAGAATAATACCTGCCATCACAGTAGCGATAACAAGCTTTGTCATCCCGTCTTCGCCGCTTAATGCAATACCTGCAACTATGGTAGCAAAAGCAGCCGTGGGACCGCTGATCTGTACGCGGCTTCCTCCAAGAAATGAAACAATAAATCCCGCTACGATTGCGGTATAAATACCCTGAACCGGTTCAACTCCGGAAGCAATTGCAAGTGCAATTGAAAGCGGTAATGCAATAATAGCAACGATAATACCGGATACAATATCCTTTGCAAACTGTTCCTTTGTATACGTTTTCATTACCGAAAAAAGTTTTGGCTTTAAAGAACTCATTTGGTTTTCCTCACATTATTTTATCTCTGCATAAAACAGATATTGCTGAATAACACCTCCGTAGCCGGGATAATGTGATAAATCCAGGCCGTTCGGATAGTATTTATCCATGAGTTGCTTTATGTGAGTATCAATCGGAAATGCCTCTATATGATGAAGTCCAAACAGACAAATGCAGTTGGCAACTTTCTTTCCTATACCCTTAATTTCAAGCAACGCACTCAATGCGCTACTGTAATCCTTTTTAGTCAGTTCGTCAAGCCAGTCAGGATTGTTTTTTGCAAATTCGTAAATATTTGCAAGATACTCGTCACGATATCCAAACCCCATGTTTTTGTCCTCAAAAACCCACTCCGGCACTTCTCCGGGTCTCGGGAATCGGTATCCGCCCCCCTCTGCCGGAAGCGCACAGGCATTGCATAATTTTTCAATGCTGCCTCGGATTCTGGGAATATTGTTATTTTGGGAAATCATAAAGCTTACAATCGTTTCCCAAAGATCCTGCTTTAATATTCTTATTCCGCTTCCGTTTGCAAAACATTCTTTCAGATGCATATCCGCATGCTCATCAATTTGCTTTGCAAGATATTCATAATCCGTTTCAATGTCAAAATAGCTTTTCCATATATCTTCCCATTCTTCTTCGGAACATGAAAAAGTATATTTTCCGTCAGAACCGGATATTTCAAGATACTTTCCGAATGCAATTACCGAAAAAGTTTTTTCGTCAATCTTATTCCATCTGAAACATTGGCCGCTGTCCTTTATCTGCCCGGGATTAAAAAATAACAGTTCCCTCTCAACCATTGTCCTCCTCCGCATGTTTTCTGATTTTACAGTTCATCTTCCGTTTTAATATATACGAACACAAATGAATGGGTTGAAAACTGTCCCGACATCTCTGTCATATTTACCATAACGGTATTGTTTTCACCTGTAAAAACAAGAAATTCTCTTGTCCCATCTTCGTTTTTAAAGCCTATGCATGAGAATCGTTTATCTACCGCATCCCTATTGACATAAGTTACGGACATATTCTCATCTTCCACGGTAATGTCTTCATATGTCATTTTAAACTTAATTCCGTTGGAAGTAATTTTCAGATAAGAAGAAGCACCGGCCTCGGACGCGGGTAAATATTCCGAACTGCTGCCGATACTCGCCTGACTTAAAATCCATTCTCCCACAAGATCAGGATATTCCGATTCAACATTTATAATCGACGGTTTCTTTCCCGTTTTTGCATATTCCTCAAGTACTCTTAATACATCATCCGTATCGGCATACGGCAGTGCATCCTCATAATAAAGGTATGTATACTTCGATGTTTCCTTCGCGGAATAAGCTTCATAGTAGCTTATTTCACCTGTTTCATCTCCGTCCACATAATATCTTGTCTGTTCTCCTTCAAGGATAGGTGAATCAATCTCAAAATATGTATCGTCAATCAAAGAAAGACCTTCGAGTCTATAAAAATCGGCATATGCAATTCCCTGCCCGGTATAATATGAAAGAATCATCCCCTGTCTCTCTTTATACGCCAAGCTTCCGTACTCTCCGAATTCACCGATATCCGAAACGGTAAGGTTGTTGTCGCAAATAAGTACATGCCCGCCGGCAGAGCGTGATGCCTCATCCATGAAGACAAGTTCCGGAATATCATCGTTATTGATATAAGCAAGAGTATATCTGACTCCTTCCGCTTTCTCTTCGTCACCTTCAAATATTTTTTTAAGATAATCGGTATATGCCATCATCGCCTCTTCCACGGTGATCGTTACCGTTTCAACCTGTGGAGCCGTATTATCTTCCGGAACAATTTCCTCAGAAATGGTTTCGACAGACGGATTAGGCGTACAGGCCGATAAAACAGTTGAAGCAATAAGCATCATTAATATAATCGGTTTGTTCTTCATTTTTTCTCCACATTTCACCTTTTTCTTTTTCACACTATACCACATCATGGAATAATTTTAAAAAAAACCGGAATCCGAAGATTCCGGTCCGGCTGCAAATTTATTTAATAATCTGTATACCACCGATAATAGGTAACGGAGTATCATCGCCACGAATTGCATTAATAAATCCCCAAACCATAAATACCATGATAACCAGGAAAGGCAAAAGAACAATCGGAAGAAATATCAGGCCAACAATTGTAAATCCCAATATAGCAGATACAATAGTAGCAAATACTCCATATACGGCATTAATAATCTGCAATACGATATTTTGATTCAAATGCTGTTTTGCCCCCTGTCTGTCTCCGGCACATATGGCAACAATCAAACCTACTATTCCGATATAACTTACTATTGCTGTAGCTTGCTTATCCATTTATTCCTCCTTATTATGCAATATTTGCATTTCATTTATTTAGTAAACACTTTGTATACTAATTATATATCACAGTTCCCCAATAAGCAACGTCGACTATTTATCCCAGGGTTATAACACTGGCAAGGCTTCCTCTTATTCCTTTGGTGTATCTGTGTGACCAGTATTTTTCGGGATGACACATCGTACATGCTCCGACAGTCTCGATATTTTCTTCTTTTATACCCAGCTGAAGAAATCGCTCCCGGACCGCGCCACGCAAATCGGCCATATACTTACCGTTTTCTTTCCGAAGAAGAAATCTTTCACCACTTTCTCCAAGCAGATTCACGATTCCTTCCGCTACCTCTTCGCCCACTTCAAAGCAGCACTTATCAATCGCAGGTCCGATTGCAATACAAATATTTTCTTCTTTAGCCCCTAACTTAAGCATTTTCCTGATGCCTTCGCCTTCAATATCCGCAACTGCGCCGCGCCAGCCGGCATGAATACAGCCAATCACTTTATTCTTACTGTCTTCCAGCAGTACAGGCACACAGTCCGCTGTAAAAACAGCCAACGCAACGCCCGGAATATTTGTAACATAACCATCTGCGTTTATGAGTTCACCCGGACCGTAAGCCGGTCTCAAATCATCTTTTGTTGCGACATGAACTATATTTGAATGAATTTGATTTCCGCACACAAATTCGGTTTCGGTTATCCCACATGCACGAAGAAACAATTCCCAATTGCTTTTTACAAGTTCCGGATTGTCTCCCCTGTTCATTCCCAAATTCAATGATTCATATATTCCCGTACTGACGCCCCCAATTCTGGTTGAAAAGCCATGAGGGCACTTGAGAATACTCGATTTGTCTATTTGAACACCCATTCCGATTCTCTCATTTTATATATATTTTAGAACAAAGTATATCGTTTACGACATGTCGGCGCCGCTTCCTAGCGCTGTAAGCGACATAATTCCTATGCAAAAGCATGCTTATCCATAGCGGAGCTTTTTATTTAAGTTCGTAATTTATACTGATTTCATTGTCTTTAGCCGATATTTTTGCATATCCGCCCGAAATAAAAGGCATCTGCGGAGACATATGTCCCAAATCCACATCCATTATAAGAGGAACATTATATTTACCAAGTATACTTTCCACCGCATCATGCATTGTAAATCCGTCAAATTCCGAATCATAGTGAACACTTCTTCCTATGATGAAGCCTTTTGCATTCTTAAACCAGCCGGCCTGCTCGAGCTGCCACAAAGCTCTCTTATAATTCATCGTCAAAAAATCGCAAGCCTCGAGGAACCAGATAACACCGTCATCTTTGTATCTTTCGTTGAATTCGGCAACCTTGTCGAAGGGCGTTCCGACAAGTGTAACAAGGCAGTCAACACAACCGCCAATAAGCCTTCCCTCGAAGTTTTCCGCTCCCTTAACGTCTCCCTTTATTATTTGCTTATAAGGTTCATTTATATTGTATGGTTCAAAGGGGCACTCATCGCTTTTTAACTGTTCTGACTCCCAGCCGTCATAATTGTGTTCACAAAGTTTTTCACCGGTAAGAACCTTAAATGCATCGTCAACAGCGGGATGATGTGGTTTCATACCAAATTCGCTGAAGCACGGTCCGTATACTGCTGCCGTATCGCAAATTGTAGGTAAAGTAAAGGTAAGATTTGTATTGTCCGAATAACCCAGATACCATTTTGCGGCAGCACTCTTTATTCCTTCGAAATCAATGTAAGGTAAATCCTCACACATAGTCTCTCCTCCGCCGCAGGAAATGATAACATCACATTTTCTGTTTATGAAGAAATCATTTATCTCAGCTCCGCAGGCTTCGGGCGTGTTGCTTTTTCCGACACCTGACGAGGCCAAACAGTTTGGTCCTTCTTCTATGGAATACCCTCTTTCTTCAAAATATTTTTCCGCTTCGTTAAAACACGACAAATACGGTTGTGTTGCACATCCAAAGGAAGGCGCTACCAATCCTATTGTTCCGTTTTTTTTCAAAAAGTCGGGATATCTCATTTTGCATTCTCACTTTCTATCATAAATCTCATAGTCCGGATTGTTCCGTTTTATATTCCCGTCTTGCAAATTCTCTTATTATAACGGCCATTGCCACAGAAAACGCAAGTGCATCGGCAATGGGGCCGGCATACATTATTCCGTCAATACCCCAAAATAGCGGGAAAATAACCACCAACGGAAGAAGAAATATAATCTGTCTGGTAAGTGACATGAACATTCCCAACACCGGTTTACCTATTGCAGAGAAAAAGCTTGAAGTAAACGGCTGAACGTTATTGATAAAGGTGCAGAAAAGATAAACTCTGAAATATCTTACCGCAAAATCAACGTACTCCTCACTGCCTTTTCCGAAAATCGAGATAATCTGTTTCGGGAACAATTGGAACAAAAGGAAGAATACGACGCTTATAATCGTACCTGCCGATATTGCCTTCAGATAAGCTTCCCTCGTTCTTTTGTAATTCTTTGCTCCGTAATTGAAGCTTGCTATAGGCTGAAGCCCCTGTGAAATACCTATGCAGCCGCTGAAATATAACATATTAACCTTCGAAACAACTCCAACGACGGCAATCGGGATACTTTCCCCGTAAACCGACCTTGCGCCATAATATTTCAGCGAATTGTTAAGAACAATCTGTACTACCATCATTGCAATCTGATTGCATCCCTGGCTCATACCAAGATTGGCAGCATGCAGAAAGTATTTTGCCTTTGGGATAAAATGATTAATTCCAAGTTTTACCGTTTTAAAGTGAGATATATGCCATATTACAAGAATCGCAGCAAATCCCTGTCCGATAACGGTCGCTAATGCAGCACCTTCCATCCCCCATTTGAAAACAACAACAAAAAGTGTATCGAGAACGGTATTGGTAACGGCACCTACCAGATTGCACGCCATGGCCACGGTGGGTTTACCGTCCGATCTTATCAAATGGGCACCTCCGGTCGAGGAAATCAGAAGCGGAAATCCGAGTGCAGTAATCTTTGTATATGAAATTGCGAAAGGAAGCACATCTTCGGGTGAACCGAAAAACATCAAAAGCGGAGACATGAAAAGCTCTGTTATAGCAGCCAGTATCACGCCTCCGATAAGCATGCAGGAAAAAGAATTACCGATGTAATAACCGGCTTCTTCTTTTTTTCCGGCGCCCATGTTCAGATTAAACGACGCTGCTCCTCCGATTCCGAAAAGAAGGCTGGTCGCAATACACATTGTGGAAAGTGGGAACGCTATGTTTGTAGCTGCATTACCAAGTTCACCGACATAATTACCTATAAAAATCTGATCCACCATGTTATATAAGGCTGATACAAGCATCGCTATGATGGAGGGTATTGCAAATTTCGGAAGCAGCTTACCTATAGGCTCTGTTCCCAGCATATCCTTTTTGTTCATAATGATTCAAAAAACTCCTTATCTGTGTTGCAATAAAGACATACTCATACTCAAAATACGGTATAGGTGCCAAGATATTTTTCTTCAAAATTATCATAAATTATTATATTCAACCCATCCGAATATTGATTTACTTCATCTTTTCCGATAAGAACATCACCGGTGCAATCGGCAGTACCCCTATATCGTATTGTAATTGTTTCGTATGTGTTCAATTCAAAATAATGCGTTTCTCCCGGAGTGTTATCCATTATCTTTGAGGCGCTTCCGCCTGAAATAATCCATTTTCCGCCATTTGCACAATCCTCAGGATTTATTCCGAACATTTCCATATAGGGAAGCGCATAGTAATATTCTCCGTCTAAGGAAAGAACAATTGTCAAATCCGGATTGGAGTCAACCAGCTCAATCAGCTCTTCTGTTGATGCAGCAAGGTTTATTCTTCTTTCAAGAAGAACATGTTCGTAATGCTTAAGATCCAAATCCCATTGATAATAATCCTTGTTGCCTCTGTGGTCCTCAACGGCATAATTATCATCTATATAGTTTGCAAGATAAGAAGAAACCTTTCTGGCACCTTCTAAATTGCAGTGCCACACGTCACCCATGTCACGCTCGGGAACAAAATCCATTTCATTCATATGATCTTTTAAATCAATATATGTATATCCGAGACTTTCGATATATTCGACGGCACCGTTTTCAATTTTCCGCTCTGCATGCGATTCCTCATAAGGAGTCATAAAGAATACAAGCTCAAAATTTTCTTTTTTTGCCAGTTCCGACAGTCTGTCAATCCAAAGTCTGTTTGAATCGCTTATCTGCGTTTTTTCTTTATTCTTTATCATCTCCTCATCAATCGAAGCACTCTCGACACCGTTCATTATAACCGCGCCGCGCAAATACTCGTTTGCGGGATTGGGAATAAAATCGTACTTCTGAAGCTCGCGGTATCTGGTATGCATGAGCGGCCAGCCGGTGAGAAACATCATCCTGTCTTCTTCATTGTCCGTAATCGTTTCATTAATCATTTTTACTGAATTGATTCCGGGATTTACCGCCAGAAGATTTCTGTACAGATTTCCCGGCATTTCATTTTTGTCAAACATCAGTCCGTAGGCCTCAACAAAAACGATTTTTGGCGATTGCTTTTTAAGAAGCTCAATAAGATTGTAGTAGGCATTGTATTTATTCTGTTCGGACACAGATAAGTCAAAAGCGGAATATCCTTTTTCCTTCCAGATTACCGAAGGATATATGCCCCTGTATACATGACTCGATCCCACAAAAACCACATCAATGAGGTTGTCATTTGTGTTGTTCATCTGCTCGATAACAGATATGTAATCTCCACTCGTATCTTTCCACGAAAGAACTTTATAGACCGAACATATTACAATGCAAAGAAGGCACGAAAATGCCAGTATTTTAACTATTCTGTTTTTCATAATGCCTCCTTTCCCGTTTACTCATTTGTTTATAATATCATATTTCGGATTATTGCCAAAGTTTTAAAAACCTTGCTTTCGACATTCTCTGAAAATCTTCTTCCCTCAAGCCTAATGCTGCTCTGTTTTCTTTAATAAAACGTATTATATTTTCATCATCATTTTCACATATTGCCGTTTTAATCGCTACACGATTGACCTCCATAAGCCCGGCAAGTCCGGCTATCGTAAATTCAGCTTTGGGCAGACGGAAAGTCGACTTAACAACATCCAAAATACGCTTTTGTTCTTCCTCGGGTAAATCGTACAAGTCCAGATTTTTATCAATGTTTTTCACTTCGTCTTTTAAAGATTCTATAAGAAGTGTTAACGTCTCTGGATCACTTGGTGCAGCAGCCTTTCCCGCAATAAAATCAGCAGTCGAAACCACTTTTCTGTTTTGCTTACAGAACTGAATAAACTGTATTCCCACATTATTACCGACATTACCTATAATCTTGTGCTGAATAACAGGTTTCGTAATATCACTGTCAATATTAAGAATATCGCTTACACGCTCCCAGGATCTCGGAGTTGCGAAAACCATATTTCCGTCCCCTGAAACCTGATTGTGCAGTGCTGACGGTTTTGAAGAAAGAAAATCTATTACCATAGGATTTATTCCGTATTTTAATGCAAAATCATATTTCCAGCTGTTAAAATCAGGCTCAATATAATGAATTTCAAAACGGTCTGCAAGCGGTCCCGCAAGCTGAATATATACACCGTCATCATCCTCTCTGTTTCCAAGTGCAACGACAAATGTTCCCTCCGGCAGCTTATACTGTCCGATTCTTCTGTCCAAAATCAGCTGATAAGCTGCTACCTGCACACGCTTTGTACATGAAGTAATTTCATCAAGAAGAAGAATCGTATTTTTTCCGTCACGTTCTTCGTCGGGCAGTATTTCAGGTGAAAGCCATACTGTCTTTGTTCTGCTCTCATTAGGATAAATCAGTCCTCCTATTTCCACTTCAGACATTTGGGCAAGACGAATGTCGATAACTTTGTATCCGTATTTCTTACCTATCTGTCTGATAATCTGTGACTTACCTACGCCCGGAGCACCCAGACCAAGCACAGCATGCTTCAAATTATGTTCGATATTATATTCCAGGCATTCGCCAAATTCCTTAAGTGTCATTTCGATTATCCTCCCATTTATTATAATTCGGCTATACGTCCTATCATATCCATGTCACTCGTTCTATATGCCGAAGAAAGAACAAGAATCGTATTCTTCTTCAGTGTAGGGACGAAATCCGACTGATTTAGCATTCCAAAGTAGCCGTCCGTAAGAATCAGCATCACATCAGGCTTTAATTTGTTATCCCTTATCCATCTGTAAACGCAATTAATATCTGTTCCGCCGGAGTGCTTTGGCAACGCTTTAATAACGTCCTCCGGTTTTGAAATGTCTTTATAAATATCGTGGACCTGTGTGTCCCAGTAAACAATATTCATAATGCATCCGAAGTCCTTGGTAATATGATACAGCTGCTTTATAAAATTTTGCATTTCCGGTCCACCTATAGAGCCTGAGCAATCCACAAAAGCCCACACACTTTCAAGCTCCTGTTCACTTTCCCCATGTCCTGGAAGAATAAGGTCCATATGAAGATATTTTCTTTCCGGCGTCGCATAAGAAGTTTCTTCGCTTTGAGTCTCAGTAAGATAGTTCTTCAGAAGAACCTTCCAGTTAATTGTAGGCGGCTTTGAAAGTTCATATATTTCAGGAGGAAGAAACGATTTACCTGCATACGACCCAAAGGAGCTGCGTGACTTTTGCTCTCCCTTCATAGCATCGCGGACAAACTGCTTTATCTGTTCGGCATATGCTTCCTCCATTTCTGTAGGAATCGTTTCATTTCCGACAATGATATCTCCGTAATTGTTGGGCAATTCAATTTGTCTTGCAGTCTCGTTACCTCGGTAATCCTTTTGGAGGAAAACCACCTTTTTGTGCGCTTTTCCCGAAGAATTGTTTGCCATCAGATTTTCATATATATCTTCTGCTGTTTGGTTTGCGACAGAATCGGAAAAAACGCCGCCTCGGGCAACATCAAACGGTATATCTGCTGACCGCATCTGCCTGGTCATTTGGGTAAGCATATTGTTTATCACCAAATCGGTGGCTATATTCCACATTTCATGATCACGTTTTCCTTCTCGAAACGCATGTAGCAGTATTACGTGAAACACCTCGTGCATCCATATGAAGTTTTGTTCTCCGTTTGGCAGCCTCCCCATAAATTCTTTGTTGTAGAAAACATGAAGTCCGTCCGTTGCCGCGGTCGGGACATGATTATCCTCAAGGAACACCAATTTTGTCAGTACATCACCATAAAAAGGCATATTCCAACGAAGCATCATTTTAAATTGCATCAAATTCTCTTCAACAGTCATTTGTTTCCTTCCACGTAATATAATATACGTTCAAAAATTATATGATAATTTCTCCGTTGTAATTACATCTTAAATGGTTATCAGGTCCAAAGCTTAAGATTCTTGCATACTCACAGCCGCCGGGGTTTGTACTTCTTCCGTAAAAGCGCATCAGTCTGCCGTCCTTTGAAGCATATACTCCGTCTTGGCAGCTGCAAAAATCAAAATCCGTGTAGCCACGGGTATACAGCATTGAAGGATCGTCACGCCTAAATACCTTATTGTAATCAACAGCCTGATTTTTGACAAAATCATTTATCGGTGTACCGGTAATAAAGGAAGCCTTCCATGCACCTTCTTCTATCGCAAAGTCGAGGTATCGGTGAACTTCTTCTTCAGTACCGATATAGTCCTTCATAAGCATACAGTTAAAAACAAAAACATCCTTATACGGAACAGATGCAAATATTTCTCTTATCTCTTCCGCTCCCGGAACCTTTATTCCGAAAAGACTCTCGTTTATCTTATCGTCATAATGATGTCTGCTGATATGCAGACAGTCAAAATACTGTAGACTGTGTATTTTATGCAGCTCACTTAATCTATAGCCGTTTGTATTGATGCTGAATTCAAGACCTGTTCCCCATATTCCGTAAACAAGGTCTATTATTGCATTTAACATTTCAATATCCGTAAAGGGTTCCCCGCCCGATACGGATATTCCCCTTACACAGTCCTCTTTGTGAAGAGCTTCCAAAGCCTTTTCCAGTTTATCGATATCGAGACTATTTCTTTCAGAGGTATTCGTTGCAATGCAAAACGGACATTTGCCCGCACAAAAAGAAGTAGGCAAAATTGTAAGCTGCAATTTTGTTTTTGGTGGTTTCTCCGGATAGTTTATGCCGTCTTGTGAGCATACATATCCTCGGGCATCTATCTCTTTGCCAAGAATACTGACTTTTCTGATGATTTGATGATTTTCACAGTAAGACTGAAAACAGGTATTTTTCATAAACTGCCTCCGATAATTCATAATCTGTCACCAAACCATCTTCTGAATAAATCGCCATATTATCGCAACCGGAGTTGCTTCGGTGCGAATTATTTATAAACACTCTTTGATACAGATAATATGCCTTTCCTTTGTACATTATCCTCCGGATTCTTTGCCCAAAGAAAATGTGATTTGATATCATAAATGTAATATTCACACCATCCTGCGTTATCTGTGAAGGAGCAATATACTCAAACAAAACACTCTGCGATTGTGTAGGCTTTTTTCCTGATTTAATTCGTGCATCGTCCAGATTTTCATCTTCAATATCGACCGGCTTTATCTGTTTTTTCGCTATAAGATCAATTACTCCTTCATCTTCTGATTTGCGCATTTTTATATCATGTAAAAAATCGTAGCAGGGAATCGGTTTGAACAAATCCGGAACATTATCCTCTTCCAAACTGTCCATCATATATATTCTGTCAAAAGAATCTATTCCTGACGCAAATTTGTACCCTAAACCACTGTGCAAATTGTCTTTAAAAGAGGGAGAAAAAGCAGTTGCCGGAATGATGAAGTGATTATTCCCGACTCCTTTGGCAAACGTCAAAAGTGTTGTATATTCATCCTCTGACAAATGAATATTGATTTTTGTTACTGACGCAACTCCAAAGGCATAGTACCCTAAAGAAATGTCTGTAGTAGCCAATGTAACCTCTTTAAGTGTTGAAAACCTAAAAGCATGATCGCCGATAGCTTTTATTCCCGGCGCAATTTTTACGCTTCGACATCTTGATGAAGTACATGCGTAGGTAGCAATTTTCGTAATAGATTTTCCATCCGCTATTGTATCAGGAACAGCCAGTTCTTCTTCATCCCTAATTTGCAGGAGAGTGTCTTTCACCACAACATATTTTGAATCTATATAGGTATATAATGTATTAGCATCGCCCATTTCGTCTGTTTTCTTCTTCCCATCTTAATCGCTGATTATGTTTTTCACGAACATCCTTCAGTGTAGCATCGTTTAATGACCACTCGCTGTCAGTGAAGGCAGCACAAAGATCAGGATGCATTTTCACGCATTCATCAAGCAATCTCAGCGCGTCACTCTTAGGACATTCTTCTTCCAAAATATTCTTCAGGTCATATAGCGGTCCATTGTTACAATTGTTACGTTTATAAATAACATTTATAAAACGCATCAGTTCCTCTCTCGTCATTTGAGCCATAAACTACCTCGGTGCTTCTTCATTTTCTATGTATGCGTCAAGCAGGTATTTTTTTGCATTCATTATATTATTATATTCCGGTGCATATTGTGAGTAAAAATCCAGAGCCTTTAATGCAAAAATAAAGTCTGCTTCGTTCTTTATTGCAATAGCGTTACTGTCACACACAAAATCCACTTCTTCCAAAATCAAATTAACTTCATTAATAATAAGTTTTAATGTTATTTCCGAAATATTTTCGTTTGCATTATCTAAAAGCAGTTTTTCACCGGAATGTCCCTGAAGTATTGTGCACTCCAGATCAGGAATGCACCTAATCAGTGCTTCTAAAAGGGCTAGTTGTCCTCTGTTACTTCTTATACTGTTTTCGCTTGACCAATACTCCTCTGCCTTAAGAATAAGCTGATTTCTTCGTTCATTTATATCTGACGAAGCTGTAAGCGACGCTTTTTTCTTTTCTTTCAGCATTTTTTCTCGCTCACTAAGCATATGCAGTCTTTCAAGCTTTCTGTCCCGTTCGGCTATAGCTGCAGATCTCGAAGAATTATTGTTCGGTGTGTGCGATGTAACCGGTCTGCTGTTAGTCGGAGAAGGGGATATAACAGTGGTCCTGTTCACCGGGGTATTGTTAACCGGGAAATTAGATGTACCCGTGGTATTTCCGGCCGGATATTTTGACGCAGCCGAGTTCCTGTTCGACGATTTGTTGGCAGCATATCCCTCACGCTTGGCTTCAATTCTGTCATCCAGTCTCTCAAGTGACTCAACAAATTGTTCTTTGCTTTTCATGGCAAAAGAATCAAACACATTGAACAAAGGAAAATATAAAATAATGCCACCCAAAATTACAAAGAAAGCAATAACCGGCACCAGCGAAGATATGCTTCTATCGGAAATATCATTATCAATAGAGTTTACTGTTTTAACACATTTGTATATACCTTTTCTTTCTTTTGTAATTCTGCCGATAAATTCTGTACCGCTTTGCGATTCATTTATATTGTCTATAAAAGACATCGCTTCAGGGTACTCAATATACGGATCATCTTTTATGCTCATACGAATAGTGCTTGTCTTCGTCAAAAAATCAGTGACAATTTTATTTCCGGCATTATCCTCGCATAAAACATATGCTTTATAAACATATGTTTTAAAGTTATATGTTGTCCCACCGGCTTTGCTTCGATGATTCTCTATCGAAAAGTCAGTACTGTAAAGTTCTGCCGACACAGCATTAAATCGCACATATTTATTGTTTTTAACGTCTGCCGAATAGTCATAAATCGTTTTATCATAAGGAAGCCTTATTGCTGCACCGAATATCAAAAGTAATAAGCCAATTCCCAAAAAAGTTAGTCCGATTTTAATTTTAAGTGACATTTGACTCTATTCTCCGAATATAGATTCTAATAATTTACTTAAAAAACAAGGCATTAACCAGTTCACGGGCCTTGTCAAATCTGGCCGAATAATCACCTGAAATAATATGATATTCAAACCCTTTCTTTGTAAAAATATCTTTAATCATATTACTGTACTTTGTTCTGTCTGAAGCAATGACTTCACTTCTGTCACCGTCCTGAATCCACTCCACATCAGGCTCTAAAAATAAAATCAAATCATATGAATTTATGTCAGCAATTGCTTCAGCCAGATTAATGTTTTTTTCTTTTTCCCCGCTTTCAAGAAAATCCAAATAAAAACGGGTTATTAAACAGTCTGTATCTTCAAAAAGAACTTTGTTGCACATAGGAAGCAGTCTCATTTCCTTTGCCTTATGTTCAAGCAAAATTCTCGTAAAATCCTCCGGAAGCATATATATATCTGTTCCTGAAAGTTCAGATAATTCGCGTCCGACTTCTTCAAGATACTGCGTATTGTAGTAGTTTGCCAGATTGATGGTCAAAGTTGATTTACCGGCACTTTCCCCACCTATAATAAGAACCTTTTTTACATAATGGCTTCGTACAATCTGCGGCATACATTCCCAGTGCGCATAAACATCATTCCTGATGTCTGTGGAATTGTATTCATTTCTCTGAAAAATAAACAGTTCACTTTCAGGGTAGCAAACGTTCCAAAAGCTTTTTTCGTCATAGTCTGAGCCGCAAAAAACAACATCTATCGGATGTCCGATTTGTTTTTTTACATATTCTGAGTCAGAAGACCATTCCTTCTCACTATAATCGCTTTTTTTCGAAGTATTATCTTTAAGAGGAATAACTTTCACGTTTCCTATGTGCTTTGTGAGCTGATAAATCCATCTTATTTTCACCTTCAGGTCAACATCTTTTCCGTCATCACGATAAGATATAACTATATAAAGTGTTTCGCACATTCCGGCAGCTTTAATAATGCACTCCAAATGGCCTAAATGGAGTGGATTAAAAGAACCTCCGTACATGCCGACTTTGTATTTTTTCCCGTTTATCACTTTGCTGCCCTCACATCCAATTTCTTCGTATCCTTATACCATTTCACAAACATAATAACCGCATTACCAAGATAAATTGACCACATCAAGAGCATTGCAATACTCGCCCCTTCATTAAAAAGAGCAACAAACCACATGATAACGGAAACCACATCTACTAAAATCCAGATTACCCATTGTTCGGCAAAACGACGTATCATCAATATCTGTGCAACAATTGAAAAAACGGTGCTCATACTGTCGACAAGCGGAAGGTTGCCACCCAATAGTTTAAGAAAATAACTGTATCCGAAAACTGCTGCCACGCTCAGCCCCAGTACAATGATACTTTGTGGAATGGACATGCGTTTCTTGTATACTGTATTACTTTCTTCATTGACGTTCTTCTCCCACAATATCCATCCGACTATATTCGTGGGAAGATAAAACAAAACGTTAAGCATTACATCCCCGTAATATTTTGCTTTGAACGCCACTATTGCATATAAAATAATATTTATTGTTCCGAAAAAATAATTAGAAACCTTACCGAGACCACACAGGATTACACAGATAACACCTGTTATTGCTGCGGCAATACTCAAAACCGTATCGCCCTGATATATTGAAACTCCTAAAATAACCAGATTTGCAACAATCATCCATACTATATGCCAGGTTTTCCATCCTGAAAGTTCTCGTTTAATAATTTTGCTTATTTTGTTCATAGTTTGTCACTCCAAAAAAATTCATACTGCTTACAAAATTAATTTCATAAATACAGTTCGAAAATCAGTAATCAAACCGCAACCTGCTTTTTTTCCTTATATATTAAATCATAAAAATGCGTGCAAAAAAAGACCATCTGCCTAATAATAGTCAAATGGTCTTATTGCTTGACGAAAGAAAAAGTTCCCTATCAAGTGCAGTTTTATTTTTTTAATTTCCAAAAGCCTCCGTCGTGAGGAATAAGAACATCTCCCAATTTGAGTTGTTCCTCAAAATAAGCTGCGAATTTGTCAAGGTTTGCATTTACAAACATCTCTTGACCCGGAATACAGCGGAGCAAATCCTGCATAATATCATCGATACTCTCAAATGTGAATGGGCTTGGCAAAACAATCTCTTCTATTGAAGTAAAATATTTGCAGAGCACTGCCTTACACGCCGCCTCTTCTTTCTCATAAACCGCCAGGCCTTTAGTGAGTAAAGAACAATTAATACCCAGCTTGTCAAAAACATCAAACCAGAATTCATAGTGAGCTCTCGGAACATTTCCGAAGGTTGAAACAGAAGCGAAGCCGTCTTTTGCAAGTACTTTTGACATCTTTTCAATAACTGCTTCGGGATTTTTCAAAGCATCAGCCACATAGTGAAGAAGAATAATCGAATACTTTTCCTCTTTCTCAATCTTCTTCCAGATGGTTTCTTCTTCTATATCACAAAATTCAAGATTAATTGATGTACCTTCAGAAAGTTTTTGCTTATTCTCCTCAATATATTTATTAAAGTCATCAGCCCAGCTGCCGCGAAGATCATAGGCATCGACACATACGTTTTCGGGAATCTCCTCCCAACTGTTTCTCCATACCTTTGAGTAACCGCAACCAAGATCTAAAACTCTTTCTCCTTGCTGAATCTGAAGGTATTTATAAATTTTTACAAACCAGTCCAACTCGCCTTTTGTATGGTCAAGGGCATAGAAATGACCTTCATCCTTGTTTTGATCCAGCTGCATGCTTTTAAGCACTTCCGCAACATCGTCCCAATCGGGATTTCCGTTACTTCTTGATATGACTGCTTTAATTCTCGTAATCGCCTTTTCAAGTTCGTAGCGCTTAGCTTCCATCATGTCAATTTGTTCCTGCAGGGTTTCCATTATGCTTTTTTCATTGGAGCCTACCAGATTCTCTCTGATTTCTTCCAGAGAAAATCCCACCTGCTTAAGAGCTATTATTTTTTCAAGCACAAGAAGTGCTTCATTATCATATAACCTGTAGTTTCCTTCTGAGTAATCCGACGGTTTAAGTAAACCTTTTTCGTCGTAGAGTCTTACTGCTTTTTGAGAGATACCTGCTTTTTTAGCAATTTCTCCGGATGTCATTTTATCATTCATTTTTCAAATCCTCCTTTATGGTAAATACACTTCATTGAACGTTCATGTATTCACCATAAAGGGTGCCCTAAGGGAAGAGTCAACAGTTTTTGTAAAAAAAAATTATCCTATAATCTTCTCAAACATAATAGCATTATTTGCAATAAAATGTCGCATTTCCTTAAAAGCACGCATAATAAATACACTTTGCTTTGTGGCTAATTCACCTTTAAGAACGCTGATATCAATGAATCATTAATCGTTGAATTCTATAACAGATAGAAATTAATAAGTCTTTTAATAAAGTCTTATTTTTTTTGCCAAAAAGAAAAAAGTTAGAAATTAATCTAACTTTTATTTATTAAATACAGATACACCTTTTTCATTTAAAGCCGGTTCACAACTAGCGAAATAATCATAATTTGAAGTAGAATTATATTTACTTACAGGCATACTCTTATAAAATTCAACAATTTCCGGAACTTGCAAAGAAAATCTAATTCTGTTAAACATATTAAAATCATTTAGTTCAAAAGGAGAAATCTCATTCTTTTCATTATCTAATTGTTTCAAAACAATCTCATATACATGAGATATATAAGCAAGCTTTAAAGAAGTTTTAAATAATCCAGCTTCTAATAACTTATCAAAATGATAATCAGGGAATTTATTATATAAACTATAAAATCCATTTAATAAAGCATCAATATTTGTATCATAAGCATCTTCCGGTACATTAGGAATAAATAATTTAAAAGTACCTGAACCAATTATCAAAGAAGATAAAGCACCCGGAAGTCCTAATGCATGAAGAATAGTCATTTCAACTTCATTAATTTTTCCGTCTCTATAAAATTGTATAACTTCATCAATATTATATATATGACCTTCAATAATATTTGAAACATTATATTTAGTATCAGCCAATTCTCTAAGAGTATCAACATACTCACTTAATTTTTCTTTCATTTTATAACCTCATATTTCTTCCATAAACTCGACCGCTTCCACCGGAATAAGACTTCCCATTTGTAACCAAATCACTTAAATCTATACGGTTAAGCATTAATTCATTAGGCTCACCAGAAGTATTATAACCAATTGTAAAAAAATAATTTGCCCCTTGTTGAAGGATACACCATTTTTGGTGGGGCTTTCAAGAGTTATGATGAAGACAAGTACGGCAATCCTTATTATGTAAGATTTACTGTACAAGTACAGAATCACGGAAAATATCTTGAAGATTATCTAGTGCTTTATGGATTAAATGCAACAAAAAAAGTAGCCAATCAACCGGTTCAGCCGGTCACCTCGGCAACAACAGTTGCCAATAGATTAACTACAAGGAAAAACTTAGCAGAAGCACTGAAAGAAGTCAATGACAATATAAAATTCAGAGAAAGTTTATCTACGGACATCTTAAAAAATATTGGTGCAAATAAGCATAATAGCAAACATTATGGTCTTCTGTATAATTTCATAAAAAACGTCCTCCGCTTACTATATAGCAGCAAGCAGAGAACGTTATTTCAAGTTTAACGCAGTATATTTTAATATTTTTACAAAATTTATTGTGTTAAACGGCATTTATGTTATAGTGTCTAATGCTTATCTCCTTTGATTTTGTAATACTCCTCAGCATCAACACCTATCTCTACATAAGTTTTTGGGTTGACATGTTTCTTGCTCAAAAGAACAACCGTCTCGACGGTCTTTTCGTTGATTAACCAAATTCTTCTTTAGTAATGGCCATTTCAATAATATTGTCTCTCTCATATGGAACAATCTCTTTGTCAACAAAGCCAACTTTTTTATAACAGCTATGAGCTATATCATTATGTTCAAATACACCAATTGTTACAGTATGGACTCCCAGGATGTTAAAAGCGTAATCCAATCCTGTTCGCAACATACTTGTTCCGTAACCTTTTCCTCTAGTGGAGTCGTCAACTATTACCCAGCCAAAACGAAGAACTTTGTTATCTCCATGAATATATCTCATGATAAAATGCCCGATAACACCATCTTCATCTGTAAATGCAATCCAAGGAAAGAAGTTATCTTCCTCTTTGCAATCGCCGTTATCCTTTAAATTTTTGTTATCAACAGTCTCTGCACTAATAGGGTACAATCCAAAATGATCTCCGCCCCACTTATGAAAGACCTCTTCATCCCTTATCCAGCTAATAATCCTTTTAGCATCACAGCTCTTATATGGTCTCAGTCTCACTTTTCACACCTCCGTAATTTGATCTTTTCTCGTAATATATCAAGGTCATCTTATCGTTAATAACTCGTTCTTCGCCGCCTCGCATAAAACCACATTTTTCATATAGATGACAATTTCCTGACTCCTGAAGAATTGTATCAAGTTTCCATGCCTTAGCATCCGGATATAATTTAAAAGCTTTTTGAATTGCCACATACCCAGTTCCCTGATTTTGGTATTTAGGAAGAATAAAAAGAGGACTAATATATAAACAATCTTCTTCTGGGTCCGACAATCTTTTCCCAACATTGATGGCACCAACTCGAGCTCCATCCCTAACTATAAAATAATATTTTCTATTCTCCTGCATCGCTCTTGCCTTCACTCTTTCTATCGGTTCAATTGCCGGCGACATATCATCGTGATATTTTTCATACAGTGGCATAAAGCTCTGAATCTGCATATCATACAGCTGCTCTATTTCATCTTCTCGGACTTCTTCAAGCTTCACCCTGTTCATAAGTTCAGTTACACCAATTCCCTGTAAGTTGAATCTCTCCTTTATCAAAAGAGCAACCTCTGAAGGCTCAAGATTCGTATTATCAATCTTCATATAATTTTCGAAAGGAATCTCACCATCATTACTTACAAGTCGATATTTTGTCTCCTCACGTAGCATACGATCTTCTGATACCACAATATCCCGCTTAGAAGCCTTGTTCTTTAAGCGGTTTGCTGTTTTGTTTCGTTCTATCCTAACTGCCCTGTCCGCAACAAGCTCTACACAGTATACATTTCCACCGGAAGCCTCAAACTTATCTGTAACTAACTTTATATAATCCCAATCCGATTGCATATCAAAAGCCCACATATATGTAAAAATCAATCCGGTATAATCTGTTTTCATAAAAGCATCAAAGATATCTTCCCGAAGCTTACTGACCACTGCTCCATCAAATTTACCAAATATCTCAATTACCGGCTCGATCATGTGATGATTATGAAAAAGTCTGTAATCTGTTATTTTCATCAACTCCTGGCCAACGGTCATCTTACCAACTGCACCACTTCCTATCAGCACTATAAGATTCATTTTTTATCACTTCCTCCGTACAAAACAATAACTAATCTACAAATATGTTGCAGTCTCTAGAGCTATCAATGCTTTCCCAACATTATGGTTAGCATCATGCAATAAATATGTATGTATCTCTTTAGAAAAGATAATCAAACATTTGTCTGTAATATGCTTTCCGGCACCATAAATGACATTTAAATCAATTAATGCCTCTGTCTCATTGTCAAAAAAATCACTCTGTAACATAATAGCGTTCATTCCTTCTCTCAAAATATTATTTTTTCTTTATCCGGATAAAAAAAGACCACCTACCTGCAAAGATAAGTGGTCAGCATATACTATAATCTAATTATTGAACCATTTTCTCATCTTAGCAATTCAAATATTTACATACGCAATTAAGACCATACACGTTCACAATGTGCATAGCATAAATTTCAGTATGTGAATATTCGACTTCAAATCTATTCATGAGAAAACTCCTTTCTTATTCATAAATACCCACTGCTTCGCAGAGGCGTCACTTCGTGACTTTCATATTTATTTCATATGCGCTCGGGTGAAAACAAATGCCGCTTGTTTTCCTTCCTCACTTTAAAATATTGTGTTGAGATTACTCCTTAAATATAACACTGTCAATCATTTTTTATAATTTCAGATATAGCTCTACCATCTGCATAGTTTCATCAATACTTCTGCTTTCATCCTTTAATAGAACATTAAATCCAGCGTAAAGGAACTTATCATAGTTTTCCTGAGAATTCACTTTCTCTAAGCAAGATCGAAAATTAGCAATTGCCGTATCGGGATTCTTTTCTTTTAATAATAGCTGATAAAGAAACTGCTTTTCACTATCAGGTCTGTCAAAAAATCTTGATACCGAAATTTGCGGATCTGCCAACATAATCATTACATGGTCTTTATCTGATATTTTCCTAAGAGTTTCTAAAGAGATATTCGTATCTACAAATATCTTTTTATCTGTAGTTCTTACAAGATCCTCCAATATTCGCAGTTCCAATATTCCACACTCTTTGGCTACATCTTCAATCCATCTTGCATACTCATCCGGCGTTCTTCTGATAAAGTCCGCCCAATCCTTTAAATTAGCTGTATATCCAAGATTCGGAAACTCATTCCAATCAAGACCACCCATTAAAGATTCGTGATAATTTTCCCCACAAGCAATACCGTCATATTTTTCTGCCAGTCTTTTTACCATCGTGGATTTGCCCGCATATGCACTACCGTTAAAAAAATATACATTATCTAAATCCATGCCTATATTCCTTTCCATTCTATTGTCCAAAGTGTTTCTCTATAATTTTTAAAGTACCCTCTACTGTACCATGTACATTATTTTGCGCATTCTAAAACAAACTTTCCGCCCAGCTTTCAGCATTATTAAGCACCAACTCCTGCCATATTCCAGAGTAATAAATTCCCTCTCCGTCTTTAGCACAATTCTTTCTTGTATCAACATCATAAGCTGAGTTATATTTCCATGTAGCCTTATTCTTACCTTTCATTGTAAGAACTCTTC
>JAZRYK010000029.1:0-19935 GCA_045600725.1 Lachnospiraceae bacterium | reverse complement strand
GTACCAGTCAAAGCTGTAATTATATAGATACAGATCCACAGTGCCTTTTCAAAATATATCAGAGATGGATTTAGATACCCAGTAATAACTGGGAGAAAGGAATAAATCCAATCACCATCTAAGATGATTGGATTATACGTGATAATATGATTAATATGGAAATGATAGATGAATATTCTTTGAAAATGATTGAAGATATTGATTCAAAATATAATCCTTTAAATATTATTGATGGACACATTTATGATTTAGATGAGACAGAAAAGTTTTTAGATGATGATAAAATTGATTTGGTTGAGTTTAGAGTACTTAATTGTTGTAGTTCTGATAAATCTTTAAATATTTTAATGACTGGTAGTTTATCATCAAAAATATTAATTCCAAATGTGCCAGATGATGCTTATGTTACTAATATAGATGCTTTACTTAATGCTTTTTATAGTTTATATAAGAAGTTTCCTAATTATCATTTTGATAAGTTATTAGAAGCTGGTTTATATTCTACATCGATAGATTACGATTTTTATCCCTATTTATATGAAGTTGTTTTAAAACAATTATCAAATGAAAAAAATAATATTTCTCCTTTTCAATTAACTGATTTTAATGTATTTAATAATTTAAAATTTATGTTACAGTTTCCGGATATTGTAGAACATTTAAAGGGTACTGCTCTTAGTAAATATGATTCTACACCAAGATATGATTATTACGTTAGTTGTGAACCAACTTTAAATGAAAAAGGTGTATCCGTATTTAATTAGTAAAAGTTAGATTTATTTCTAACTTTTTTTCTATCTGTTATATGCTAAACAGCCACAGTGTCCTAAGGAAAATGAAGAAACCATTATGAAAGCGCTGAAGTCATTCAAGATGCTATAAAAAATCGAAGGGAGTAGTTCTGCTTAGATGAAAATAGCCGTATTATCTGATATTCATGGAGATTATATAGCACTTAAAAAATGCATGATAGATGCAGAAGAGCAAAATTCAGACAGATATGTTTTTCATGGAGATTATCTTGGAGAGTTTCCGTATCCACATAAAACGCTGGATCGGTGATGAAAAGGAAAAGGAACTTTGTAAAATAAAGTAAAATGTTAGCGTTCCGGATGCGAATTCAGCGTCCGGGAACATTTAACACCCTGAAAATGAGCGCTTACGGTATTTGAAGGAATTACTATTAGAGACAATGTATCTCAAATTTCACATATTATTGGTGGAGTAATTGGTGGCGGATTAGGATATAACTTAAATAAAAAATCAAAGTTTTGGTAAAGGGCGATAATATGTCTTTTAAAATAGTTCGAAATGATATTACAAAAATGAATACTGAGGCAATTGTTAATACTGCCAATGACCATCCTACAGTTGGAACAGGATGTGACTCTGCAGTATATAAAGCTGCCGGCTTTGATGAACTTTTGAAATATAGACAGGATAAGATTGGATTTGTACAGGAAGGTGATGCCTTCATCACTCCTGGATTTAATCTTCAGGCGAAGTATATTATTCATGCGGTAAGTCCTCTTTATATTGATGGAGAGCATGGAGAAGAGAGCTTACTCCGTTCTTGCTATAGAAAGAGCCTTGCAATTGCTAAAGAAAACAATATTAAATCAATCTCATTTCCATTGATTTCTACTGGAGGATTGGGTTATCCTAAAGAAGAAGGTATGCGTATTGCTGTAGATGAGATTAATGCGTTCCTTCTTACAAATAAGATGGATATCACCTTAGCTGTATTTGATACAAAGGCAACTGAATTAGGTGAGAATATTTATCCGGAACTACAGGCTTATATTGATCACAATTATGTACTTGAGAAGCGTGATGAAGAATATGGAGACATGTTCTTTGGTTCATATCGTGAGGATGATCCTGGCTTTGATGCATATGATAGAAGACGATTTGAACTAGAAGAGCGTTTGGCTAAGAATCGAATTGCCGATGCTGCACCTATGATGCCACCGGCAATGTCTATAGCAGAAGAGCCGGTATGCGAAGCAATTGACTTTGAAGATGAATGTGATGAAGATTTATTAGAATCAATATGGGATGACGATGAAGCTGTAGATGAGCTTAATAAAAAGTTAAACGAGCGATTAGCACATAGATCAGATACATTTTCAGAATATCTTCTGTATTTGATTGAATCCAAGGGCATGAAGAATGTAGATGTATATAAGAGGGCTATCGTAGATAAAAGATATTTTGCGAAACTTAAGAGCAATAAGGATTTTCATCCGGAGAAGATTAAGGCGCTTTGTCTGTGTGTTGGAGCAAAACTGAATCTTGATGAAACCAAGGATTTACTAGCTAGAGCAGGATATGAATTATCGCCATCAGACATGACTGATATTATATTCTCCTTCTTTATTGAACATAAACATTATGACTTAATAGATATTGATATTATACTTGAGGAACATGGTTTGCCACCCATGTTTACTTAAAGCCAGAAGGTCGCACTCGCTGCGACCTGTTTTTTTTTCTTGCTGTATATAATGAGTCCATAAGGTAGTTAATAAACAACAAACAAATACCAAGGAGGACAAATTTTATGCGCAAGGGTTTAACAGAAGTTGTATTTATTTTAGACAGAAGTGGTTCTATGAGTGGTCTTGAGGCTGATACAATTGGAGGCTTCAATTCTATGATTAACAAGCAGAAGGAAGAAGATGGAGAGGCTTATATCTCAACTGTATTATTTGATGATCAGACAGAGGTTCTTTATGACAGAGTTCCAGTTAGCAAGGTGGAGCCAATGAATGACAGGCAGTATTACGTTAGAGGATGTACAGCACTTCTCGATGCATTAGGTGGAGCTATTCACCATATTGGAAATGTCCATAAATATGCAAGAGAAGAGGATAGACCGGAAAAGACTTTATTTATCATTACTACAGATGGAATGGAGAATTCAAGTCGCCAGTATTCTTATGATAAAGTAAAGAAGATGGTTGAAAAGCAGAAAAAGAAATATGGATGGGAATTCTTATTCTTAGGTGCCAATATTGATGCAATTGAAGTTGCTGGCAAATTTGGTATAGCAGCTAACAGGGCAATTAATTATGAATCAGATCATAGAGGCACACAGCTTAATTATGAAGCTCTCAGTAGAACAGTTAGTGCATTTAGAGCCTGTGACTGTGATGATGAAGATGCGATGGATGAGATTGTTGAAGCTTGCTGTGCTCCAATTGTAGAAGATTATAATAAGAGACACCGTGCTTAATAAAGATGGGGGTGCTGCTATTATGAAAAAGAACATATGGCTTGATGGTATGATGGGAGTTGTAGTTGGAGATGCGCTTGGATGTCCGGTGCAGTTCTTATCAAGAGAAGAGATTAAAAATAGAGATAAAGGACTTGTTACCGGTATGGAGTCCGGTGGTGTATGGACACAATAGAAGTATATTCACGTGCTCTTATTACCAAAAAAGTATTCTCAAAAATAAAGAATAATCCGGAATATCATCCGAAAAAATTAACTGCTTTAAAATTATGTGTCGGTGCAAAATTGAATCTGGACGAAACAAAGGATCTTCTTGCAAGGGCAGGATATGCTATTTCACCCAGTGATATGACTGATATAATTTTTTCGTATTTTATTGAAAATGAGATTTATGATCTTATTGAGCTTGACATTCAACTCGAAGAATATGGCCTTCCGTGCATCATAAAAGAAGAATGAAAAGACTATTGACTTTTTTTATTGAAAAGAATATTATTTGCTATACGCCAATAAACCATAGCCTGACATCCCCCGGAGACAGCGGTGTCGATGCAAATATGCAGAGGATGATGTAAAGAATTGTTTCTGTTAACTTTTCACTTTTACTGGGAGGCAAAAATGACTTATTGTTATCCGGTTTTAGACGCGCGTGCTACAGGAGCTCGAATTAAAGAACTCAGAAAAGCAAAACACTTACGCGTGGAAGATGTAGCAACTTTTATGGGCTTCGAGTCCGAACAGGCTGTTTACAAATGGCAGCGTGGTGACAGTCTTCCTACGGTGGATAATTTATACGCTTTAAGCGTATTGTTTGAAACTACGGTTGACGACATACTTCGTGGTGAGAAAGAAGAGGGCAATGACCCTCTTCTTCCTTTTTTAAGCCGGATTGAAGAAAAAATGTTAGAAACCTCATTTGAAATTGCATAAATTATTAATAAGTAGTTGAAAGGCTTGAAAACTCTACTGTTGACTGATAAAATCAGATTGTATAATTATATTATAATCAAGGGAGTTTTATGAGCGAAATTTTGTTTGAGGGTAAAAAATATGCCGATATCGACCTTTATTCTCAAAAGGTTCTTGAGGCATTGAACATTCATACTTTCAGATACTTTCCAAAGGACAGAGTTTGGATGGGATCTGATACTTCTGTTGCAAAATTCCATATCAACAAATTCTATAAGATTATCGATAAAACATCTGGTCCGGCTGTAATAAGTCCCAAAGACCGTGAGAAAGAATGGAATCTGTATGCCCAGATTTCGCATGGAACAGAGGATATAGTTTCTGAGCGACTGAGATCTGTTGATGAAAATGTTTATTTTAAGATTACATTAGCGGTTCTCGAACGTGATGAAGAGGGTATACCTGAGATTATTGCCGGAATTATTGAAAATTATGATGAAAAGATGACGATGTCAGGAGTTCTTTCGGCACTTGCAGAGAATTACTATTCTGTAC
Source organism: Lachnospiraceae bacterium (assembly GCA_045600725.1). Taxonomy (GTDB): domain Bacteria; phylum Bacillota; class Clostridia; order Lachnospirales; family Lachnospiraceae; genus UBA1258. The sequence goes on along the minus strand of JAZRYK010000029.1, from coordinate 15,233 downwards.
TCAGTGTTGATTTTACTAAGGACGAAGTTACCCCATACAGACTTTTGGATGTTATTCAGAGTAATTACGGTGATGATTTGGCAAATAAGCCCAAGTATGCCGAAATGTTTTCAAAATATATTAATTCTGAAGTAGTTGAAGAAGAACGTGCTGAAATGTTCGCAGTTACTTCAAAAGAGAATATTATTCGTGAGTTGTCTGTAAAAAAGGCATTTGTTCATGATTTCAGAATTCTCAGAGGCGGCGATATTATCTACATTCGTATGAAAGCGGTTAAAATGAATACCGATACGAATGTTGATAAAGTTATTATCGGATTCTCCAATGTCAACGGTGAAAAAGCAGAGGCTTGGGAACGCCTGGTTTTCTTTGACCAGATTACTCTTGGAACAAATTTTAACTACTATTCGGACAGCATTAAAAAAGTTAATACGTCCGGATCGGTTGTATCAATGGATATTCGTTCTTTTAAACTTGTAAACGAAACCGGCGGAGTTGAAAAAGGCGATTCTGTATTACGTGCTGCCAGCAAAATAGTTGAAAAAAATGTTGATGATTTGGGCTTTTACGGTCATGTAAATGCAGATCATTTTGTATTCTATCTAAAAACTACCGATGAGGAAGAAGTTAAGAAGGTATTGGATGGCATAATCGGCGACTTCAGAGTTTTGGTTCGTGAGGAAGCAATTCCGAGCATCAGTCCTTACTTTGGAGTTACAAGATGGAATCCAGGAAGCAGAATTCAGGTAGTATTCAGTGAGGCAAATGCCGCAAAACACAGGATTAAAACCAGAAAAGATGTCAGCTATGGTTTTTACAGAGATGAAGACAACAAAGCCCTTCTCATTGAAAAACTAATAGAGGATTCATTTGAGGAAGCAATTAACGAGCGTCAGTTTGAAATATGGTACCAGCCAAAGTACAGTCCGGCAGATCGTAAAATGATCGGAGCGGAAGCACTTGTACGTTGGAGAAAAGATGACGGTTCGCTTGTTCCTCCCGGTAAGTTTATTCCCGTATATGAAAAGAACGGTATGATTCGCCAGCTTGATGCATATGTTTTTAATGAAGTCTGCAGCCAGCAGAAGAAATGGATTGAGACTTTCGGAAGCACAATTCCTGTTTCGATTAACTTGTCCAGAGCGAGTATGTATTATTCCGGAACAGTAAATGAATATAAAGCTATTGCCGATGAAGTTGGCGTTTTACCGCAGCTTCTTCCTATTGAAATTACGGAAAGTGTTGCTGTTGCCAATAATGATATCAAGGCATTGGCGGATAATTTCTACGAAGCGGGATTTCCACTGTACATCGATGATTTTGGTACAGGTTACTCGTCTCTTTCAACACTGAATATGATGAGATTTGATACATTAAAACTTGATAAATCTTTGATTGATTTTGTGGGAGAATACAGAGGCGACAGCCTTATTAAGCACACTATTGCATTGGCTAAGGATTTGGGACTTCATGTCACAGCAGAAGGAGTTGAAAGTGAAAATCAGGTTGATTTTCTGAAGAAAGTGGATTGTGACAGCATTCAGGGATACTTCTTCGATAAACCTATGCCGGTAGCAGAGTTCGAGCAGAAACTTAAAAATAACATTGTGAAATAAGCATAAAGCTCCGCAGTCGATTGCTGTGGAGCTTTGAATTTTAAAGGCAGTGGTGTAAAATAAAACAAATGAAAAATGATGAATTCAACACCAGAACTTCCGAATATTCCAACATTCCTAAGGAAATAAATGTTCATGAGAAAGAATATAATGAGGATTATGCTTTAAAGCGGAATATTGGGAGAGCTGAAAAAAAGAAAGAAATTGAAGAAGAAAAAAATAAAACTTTGCGTAAGAAGCTGATAAGCTATGTTACGGGAGCTGCTGTTGGCGTGTCCATGGTTACCACCGCGGGAGGCGGAATATTTGGTTTGGGGCGTGCAGCCGGGCTGACCGACGATTATAAATATATTTTTGATTCTTATAATTCTGCTTATTTTGAAACGATGGATGACAGACAGCTTGGCGTACTGGTTTCCGGAGCATTGCAAACAAACGGGGCATTTTGGAGCAAAGAAGTCTTCTCATTGGAAGACGGTATATCTTTGACATTTGATTATATGACTGCCGGCGGTGGTGAAAACGATTTGCTGGCTTGGTCGGGCGATGGCCTTGCTGTTAACGTTGCTTCACCTGAAAATATAAATATTCAAAATGCAAAAAATGGTGGAGAACTTGGCTACATCGGTGATTGGGGCATTGAAATAGATTATTTTGAAAATCCTCTGTATGAGATTCGCGAGCAAAAAGACTATAGGGCCGAGCACATTTCAGTAATTGATAAAAATATGAAGCACCTGGATGGAACAGAAAATCTCAAACTTCAGGGACATAACTGGTATCATGTTCGAGTGGATATTGCGTCTGTTAATAAAAATGAAGCATCGGTTAAAGCATATATTAATGAGGATTTGTTTGCACAGTCAATTGTTCAGACAGACAGTAACGATATAAAACTTGGAATATCTGCCGGAAACGGTGACGGATACGGTTGGGTATTTATTTCGGATGTGCGGATAAATGATGGGCGTGTCAGATTATGCGGCAAAGAAAATGAAGATGTGATTTATATTAACAAGCTTACCGAATTAGGGATCCTTCCTCCGGATATGGGGGGCATGCTTAGCAATTACGGTAAGAAGGATGAATTGGTAAAGATTCCGTATGACTCGTATTCAGAGCCCGAGCTGCCTCACGGTGAACAGATTACGGATTCTGACAAGAATGAGATTAATGAAGAATACGCGCCACAATACACAGAAGAAAATGATGATCATGATGAAAATGATAATCATGATGATAATGATGGCACCGAGATAATGTGTGATGAATGTAATGGGTATGGCATAATTTGCAACGGAAGTGTTGAAGCGGATGACCCAGAAGGATGTCACGGTGTGGGGATTGTTCAGTGCAAAGCATGCAATCGTACGGGGAAAGAATCGGACGGGTCGCCCTGCGATTGGTGCAAAGGAACATTATCACATATATGTCCGTCGTTTGAATTCCATATTACATGTGAAAAATGCGGTGGAACAGGATATATAAGGCAATAAATATTTGTTTATTTTATAGGTTAATCGGAGAGTTATATGAGTATATTAAATGTTGAACACCTGACACACGGTTTCGGAGACAGAGCTATTTTCAATGATGTATCTTTCAGACTGTTAAAAGGTGAGCATATAGGACTGGTAGGTGCAAACGGTGAAGGAAAATCAACCTTCATGAACATTATTACCAATAAACTTATGCCTGATGAAGGCAAGGTTGAATGGGCTAAAAATGTGAGGGTAGGATATCTTGACCAGCATACTGTTTTGAAAGCCGGCATGACAATCAGAGAGGTGCTGGCTTCGGCATTTGACTTTCTGTATGAAATGGAAGCAAGAAGCAATGAGCTTTGTAATCTGATGAGTGAGGCTGACGAATCCGGTCTTGAAGCATTGATGGAAGAATTCGGAACAATCCAGGACCTGCTCACAACACATGATTTCTATATGATAGATTCGAAGGTTGAGGAAGTCGGACGTGCACTTGGTCTTGAGGATATCGGACTGGACAGAGATGTAACCGAACTGAGTGGGGGACAAAGAACAAAAGTCTTACTTGGAAAACTTCTTCTTGAAAAACCGGATATTCTGCTTTTGGACGAGCCTACAAACTATCTTGATAAAGAGCATATTGAGTGGCTTAAGAGATATTTACAGGATTATGAGAATGCATTTATTCTTATAAGCCATGATATCCCTTTCCTTAACAGTGTTATTAATATTATCTATCATATGGATAATCAGGAACTAAACAGATATGTAGGAGACTATGATAAGTTCCTTGAAGTATATGAGATGAAGAAATCCCAGCAGGAGGCTGCATACAACAAACAACAGAAGGAAATTGCGGATTTAAAAGACTTTGTTGCACGAAATAAAGCTCGTGTCGCAACACGTAATATGGCTATGTCCAGACAGAAGAAACTGGATAATATGGACATGATTGAGAAGGTACAGGAGAAACCTAAGCCGGAATTTATTTTTAAAGAAGCAAGAACACCGGGTAAATATATATTTGAAGCAAAAGAACTTATCATCGGTTATGATGAACCCCTGTCTACACCTTTGACAATTTCGATGGAACGAAATGAAAAGATTGTTCTGACAGGAGCAAACGGAATCGGAAAAACAACTCTGTTAAAGAGTATTCTTGGCTTGATAAAACCTATTTCAGGTACTGTTGAGCAGGGCGATTATCTTGAAATAGGATACTTTGAACAGGAGATGAGCGGTAGCGGAGACAACTCCTGCATAGAAGAAATATGGGAAGTATTTCCTTCGTTTACACAATATGAAGTTCGTTCTGCGCTTGCAAAGTGCGGGCTTACTACAAAGCATATAGAAAGCAAGGTTAAGGTGTTGTCAGGCGGTGAGCAGGCAAAGGTTCGTCTGTGTAAATTATTGAACAAGCCTACAAATATTCTTCTTTTGGACGAGCCTACAAACCATCTTGATGTGGATGCAAAAGAAGAATTAAAGCGTGCACTTAAGGCGTATAAAGGAAGCATATTAATGGTTTGTCATGAACCTGAGTTTTACGATGGACTGGCAACAAGGGTTTGGGACTGCACAAAGTGGACAACAAAGGTGTTTTAAACCTGTAAAAAAGGTGATTTCCCGCAGATTGGGAAATCACCTTTTTGTGTCAGTGTATTTGCTTTAGTTTAGAAATGTCGATGTCCATAACCATGGAATAATTTGTATAGTAGACTACAAAACCGGGCTTAGCTCCGGCAGGCTTTTTAACATTTTTCTTTATCGTATAATCAATTTCAACATTGCCGGATTCTCTGCCTTTTGAGTAGTAGGCGGCTAACTTGGCTGCTTCTTCAAAGGTCCTGTCGGGAAGTTCTTCTCCGTTTGTTCGTACAATGACATGAGAACCGGGCTGTTTCTTCGCGTGGAACCACCAGTCATTGCCATTGGCAAATTCGAAAGTCAAGTAATCATTTTGATAGTTGTTTTTCCCGACATAAATAAGAAATCCGTCTGAACTTTCATAACAGAAGGGCTTTGATGTGATCTTTTGCTTTTTTGTGCCTGATTTAAAACGAATATATCCCGAATCGGTAAGCTCCTGTTTTATTTCCTGTAAATCCTCTTCCAGAACAGCAATATCGAGGGCGGTTTGTATTGACTCAAGATGCTCAACCTCAGCTGAAACATCTTTTATGATTTCACTCAAAGATTCAGAGGTTCTTTTTAACTTACCGTATTTATCAAAATACTTTTTTGCATTATCCTTGGCTGAAAGCATGGGGTCCAAAGGAATAACTATATTCTCATTTGTATAGTAGTTAAGACACTCGATACTTTTGTCCCCTTCCTTGGCACTGTAACCGTATGTGTTCAGAAGTTCGCCATATATTCTGTACTGTTCGCGCTTCTCAGTGTCTTTTAACTGTTTTGTTTGCAAATCAAGCTTCTTTATGTTTCGTTCCAATGCAGTGGAAACTATTTTTCTTAGGTCGGCTGACTTTTGGCGTATACGAACTATCTGACTTTTTTCTTTGTAGAAATCCTGCAGAAGAAGAGAAATCGAATCATATTTTCTTTTTTCACATTCTCCGTATATGGACAGTGGCATAACTCCGTATTCAACAGGGAGATTTTTATCTACTATTATTTCTGATGAAAAAATACTGTTTTTCACATCAGAAATAATACTGTAAAAAGAGCTGCCGAGAACTGAAAAATCGTTGCTGCTTAAAGAGGCAAGAGACGAGTCCGGGTCAATTGATGCCCTATGGCAGATTTCGGAAGCCATCAGCGGTGAAATACCGGTATAGTTTGTATATATTGCTTTCTTGACAGAGTTACTTACGGAATGCATCTTTTCAATGAATTCAGCTTCGGTAGCTTCAAGGGGATTAACTTTTTCCAAGGTATCCGGAATAAACCATGTTCGTCCGGGTAAAACTTCTCTGACAGAACTTACATTTGAACTGATTTTTTTGATTGAATCAAGAATCATATTCTTATCATCAGTGAAAATGATATTGGAATATTTACCCATAATTTCGATAATAAGTTTCTTCCTGCAAATATCACCCATTTCATTTAAATGTTCGAGTTCAAATATTATAGCGCGCTCTAACCCGGGCTGCGTGACCGAAATGATTTTTGCATTTGTAAGATGCTTTCTTAACAACATACAAAATCCCGGTGCAGTCTGCGGAGAAGGTTTATTTTCTTCGGTTATATAAACCAGAGGAAGAGAAGCATCAGCAGATAATAAAATTCTGAACTGGGTAGAGTTTCCCTTAATTGTAAGAAGAATTTCATCCGGCTCGGGCTGTGCAATTTTATAAATTCTTGTACCCTGTGTACGTTCGGACAGTTCCTTTGTAACAGCGGCAACAGTAATACCGTCAAATGCCATTTTTATCACCTTAACAATTGTTTTCGATATATTATATCTGCAATCTGTTAAAAAGCAAAGTAATATCGGTTGAAGCGGAAGCTTACATATAATAAAATGTAATTTAAGATGTTGTACCGTTTTGGAAATAACTCGAAATAATTATCAAAATAAACAGTCGCGAGGAGAGGTAAATAGAATGAAGTATAATAATCCTGTATTGCCCGGATTTTATCCGGATCCTTCGGTTTGTAAATGGGAAGGTAAATATTATCTTGTAACATCGAGCTTTCAGTTTTTTCCGGGAGTTCCGCTTTTTGAAAGTGATGACCTGATTAACTGGACTCAGATAGGCCATGTTTTGACAAGACGTTCGCAGCTTCCTCTTGAGCATGCAGGAAACTCTGACGGTATTTTTGCACCGACCATACGTGTGAATAACGGTCGATTTTATATGGTTACGACAAATATTACAGATGGAGGAAACTTTCTCGTATATACAGATGATATTCACGGGGAATGGTCGGAGCCTGTTTATATAAAGCAAGGTGGAATCGATCCTTCTTTATATTTTGAAAATGATAAATGCTATTTTATGAGTAACGGAATCGACGATAACGGCGTGGGTGGTGTTACACAGTGTGAGATTAATCCGGAAACAGGAGAAATATTATCACCAAAGCGAGCTATTTGGCAGGGGACGGGCGGAAGATTTTTGGAAAGCCCTCACCTTTATAAGTTTGGAAATACATATTATCTTATGGCGGCCGAAGGTGGTACAGAATATGGCCATATGGTAGTCATGGCAAAGGGTCCTTCGCCTTACGGCCCGTTTAGCGCAATGAAGAATAATCCTATTCTCACTAACAGAAATCTTGGCGGATACGAGATTCAGGGATGCGGTCATGCAGATCTTGTCGAAGACAACAACGGCAACTTGTGGATGATTCATCTTGCATTCAGGCAGCTCGATTTGTACATGATGTATCACACAATTGGACGAGAAACATATCTTGTTCCTGTAACATTTAGTGGAGATTATGTATTATGCGGTGATAACGGAACGACGAGACTTGAAATGGTAACGGACAGACTGCCGGAAAATCTTGTACAGAAGCCGCTGGGTATTTGTAATTTCGAAAATACCGTTCCCGGAAGAGAGTGGATATACATAAGATACCCGGAGGATGGGAAATACATTTTTGAAGCAGGAAAAAAAGTATCCTTGCTGGGAACAACCGATACATTATCAAGCAATTTGAGTCATCCGACATTTATGGGTATTCGTCAACAGTCAATGTGCGGAAAAGTAGCGGTTACAGTTAAGGTTACCGACGGCGAAGGCGGAATCTCTGTTTATATGGATAATATGCATCATATGGATGTGGCACTTGTTAAGTCTGCAAACGGAACAAAACTGCTTAAGAGGATGGTTATAGGTGACGTGAATTATTGTCCCGAAGTAATAGATGTTGATTCTGATACCGCCAAAGTGACAATCGACCTTGAGAAGCTGTTCTATACGTTTAATGCAGAAATAAACGGGAAGACATATTTCCTCGGGAAAAACCAGTCACGTTATGTTTCTACCGAGGTTGCAGGCGGTTTCTGCGGAGTACTGATTGGTCTATATGCTCAAAAGGAAGAAGAAAATGCAACAGAGCCCGCAGTATTTACCGATTTTTGCATAGAGTATAAATAACATCGGAAAATCGATGATTTCCACGCGACAGGCAGTGGTGGAGTATGCTTATTTTTCTATATATGCATGAAAAGATGTGGAGATACCTGTAAAAATGAAAAAAATAGATAAATTGTTATCACAATATTTTATTGTGATGACAGTTGTTTCTGCTATGGTATTGTCAGGCTGTGGAAACGATGGAACCCAAGACAGACCTTTAGCAGCTTCTACAGATGAAATAACTGTTTACGAACGGGAAGATACTGCAGCAGGCACGACTGAAATATCGGACAGAACAAATGAAGTACCTGACGGAGATGAAGGTGAAGAACAAAACGAAATTAATACAGAACCGGAAGAAACAGACCCTGCTGTATTGAAACTTGAAAGCATGACCCTTGATGAAAAAATATGGCAGATGATGATTGTTACGCCGGGGCAGCTTACAAAGGATGTATGTATAACCGATACTACTGAAGTTTTCTTGGATTGCTTAAAGGAAAAACCTGCCGGCGGAATAATGTACTTTGGTGCAAATCTGGTGGACAGAGAGCAAACTCTTCAAATGACCGGAAACGCAATGGACTTTGGACTGATGGTCGAAGGACTGCCGCTTTTTCTTTGTATAGACGAAGAAGGCGGACGCGTTGCGCGAATTGGTTGCAGAGAGCAGTACAATGTCCCGCGAATCGGTGCGATGGCAAAAATTAAAAGCCGAGAGGAAGCATATGCTGCCGGCGAAACTATAGGAGAGTATTTGTCTGAACTTGGCTTTAATTTTGATCTTGCTCCTGATGCGGATGTGTTGACAAATTCCGCAAACGAAGCAATCGGGGACAGAGCATTCAGCAGTGATCCTCAAATAGTTTCTGATTTTGCGGGCGCTTTTTCAGACGGTCTTCACAAATCGGGAGTACTCAGCTGCTATAAACATTTTCCCGGACATGGCGGGGTGACCGGTGATACGCATAATGGATTTATCGCTACCGATAAAACCCTCGAAGAGCTGCTGGATTCGGAACTGATTCCCTTTTATGAAGCAAATGACAAAAATATAGATTGCATTATGGTAGCACATATTTCGGCTCCGATGGTTACCGGTGACAATACGCCTGCATCCCTGTCATATGAGCTTATTACAGAAATTCTTAAGAACAAACTGGGATATAAGGGCTTAATAATGACGGATGCTTTGAATATGAGTGCCGTGAATGATTTTTCTCAGGGTGATGCTGCTGTAATGGCTATACTTGCAGGCGCAGATTTAATTCTTGAACCTTCGGACATAGACCAGGCCTTTGAAGGCATTAAAAAGGCAGTGGAAGATGACAGAATTACAGAAAACAGGATAGATGAATCGGTTTTGAAAATTATTAATGCAAAAATAAACCTGATGGGAGAATAAGAATGGCTAAAAGATATGTTGTTGGAAATCCTATTGATACAGAAGCGGTTTTGACAAAACCTGAGCCTTCGGCTCATTTGACGCTCAATCCCAGACTTGTAATGTCTAAGAATAACAGATGTATGTCATATCATCTTAAAAAGAATGATGTGATTTACGGTCTTGGCGAAAGTCTTCACGGCATGAACAAAAGAGGCTTTGTATATGTCAGCAACAATACAGACCAGACCAAGCACAACGAAGATCAGTATTCTTTGTATGCTTCGCATAATTTTATTCTTATTGATTGCGGACATTATGATGCCATCGGTATCTTTACCGACTATCCGGGCAAGGTTACATATGATATTGGTTTTACCGACAAGGATCTTCTTACAATCACGGTCGAAGAACCTGATTATGAATTTTATGTATTAACAGAGGGAACGCCCCTTGAAATAATTGAAGAATTCAGACAACTGATCGGTAAGAGTTATAAGGCTCCGTTATGGGGCTTCGGATATGGACAGAGCCGCTGGGGATACAAAAATGCGGAAGATGTTCGCGAAGTAGTAAAAAAGCATCGTGAAAATCATTTACCCCTTGATTCTGTTTATATGGACATTGATTATATGGTGCGTTACGAAGACTTTACGGTTGACGAAAATGCGTTCCCGGACTTTGAAAATTTTGTTAAAGAAATGAAGGACCAGCATATTCACCTTGTTCCTATAATTGATGCAGCAGTTAAAATGGAAGACGGCTATGAAGTATATGAAGAAGGTAAGAAAAACAACTATTTCTGTAAGGATGAGAACGGCGATGACTTTATTATGGCTGCGTGGCCCGGAAAATCGTTACTGCCTGATGTGTTGAGAGCTGATGTACGTGAATGGTTTGGCAAAAAGTACAAGGTTTTAACCGATAAGGGAATTGACGGTTTTTGGAATGATATGAATGAACCGGCTATTTTCTATTCAACAACAAGCCTTAAAGAGTGTGCTGATATTATGGGAACACTTAAAGACAAAATTGATACGTTATCTCTGGATGAATTGTGGTATTACAGCGGAGTAGCCGCGGGGCTTGCAAACAACCCGGAAGATTACAGAAGATTTTACCATGAGATAAACGGTGAGAAGATACGCCATGACAGGGTTCATAACCTTTACGGCTATAATATGACGAGGGCTGCATCCGAAGCATTTAAAGAAATTGCGCCTGATAAGGACGTGCTTGTATTCTCCAGATCGTCCTATATAGGAATGCACAGATATGCAGGAATATGGACAGGAGACAACAGCTCGTTTTATTCGCATATTGAGCTTCTTCTTCATCAGCTTCCGAACCTTAATATGTGCGGATTTCTCTATGTGGGAGCCGATACGGGTGGTTTTGCCTTTAACACAAGCGAAACATTGATGAAGAGATTTATGCAATTATCAATATTTACACCTCTTTTCAGAAACCACTCCGCATTAGGCACAAGAGAGCAGGAGGTATACAGATTTAAGGATGTTGACGGCTTCAGAAAACTTTTGAATTTACGATACGCTTTGATTCCATATCTTTACAGCACATACGAGAACTGTATTGAGAATAACAAGTTGATGTTTACTCCGCTTGGCCTTGCATATCCTGAAGATACAGAAGCACGATATATTGAGGATCAGCTTCTTCTTGGCGAAGATTTAATGATTGCACCGGTTTACAAAGCAAATGCAAGCGGAAGAGATGTATATCTTCCTGAACCTATGATATTATACCTTTGCAAATCGGATACGGAGTACACAACATGTGAGCTGGAGAAAGGCCATTCCTATATCCATGTGGACATTGATGAGGTTCCGATTTTTGTGAAAAGAGGAAAAACATTGCCTTTATCCGAACACAAAGAATATACTTAGTATCAGGGGACGCGTTATGCGTCCTCTTTTATTCAATAGGAAATTGTTTTCCTATTGAATAAAAATGCTCCGCAAGGATGCGCACCTTGTGGAGAGGAAACTAATGCTAAAGCATACCGCTCGGGGTTGAGTGTGTGCAAGCACACACTTTGTTCTGAAAAAATGTCATATAAGAAAGTATATGCGAAAACATTAATTTTTTCTTTACGAACGCCTTTTTTCATTGTATAATTCGTTGGGTATATGCAAAAATATATATTGCATATATAAAATTCGAATAACAAAAAGAGGTAAAGATTATGTCTGAAACAAAAAAGACAGGGGGCTGGCGCTCCAACAAGTGGTTCAGAGCCGCAATTCCCGGACTTCTGCTTCACTGCAGTATCGGTACCGTTTACTGTTGGTCATACGTAAGCACTGCAATCGGTGATTACATTGGCTACGAAGTAAAGACCGTTAACTGGGCATTCAGTATTGCCATTTTATTCCTTGGCTTATCAGCAGCCTTCTTAGGAAACTTCGTAGAGAAGGATATTCACAAGGCTTCTCTTATTGCTACAATTTGCTTTTCTCTTGGTATGGCAGGTACCGGATTCTTCGTTTGGTACGGTGGAAAGCAGTACAACGGTGGCGCAGGAAGTGCAAGCATTCTTGCTTTAATCGGTATTTTCCTTTGCTACGGTGTAATCATGGGTATCGGTCTTGGTACAGGATATCTTTCACCCGTTAAGACACTTATGCTTTGGTTTGAAGACAGAAAAGGTCTTGCAACAGGTCTTGCAGTAGCAGGCTTCGGTGTAGCCAAGGCAATCGGTGCTCCCATTATGGAAGCTATGCAGGCTAATCCCAAGATTGGTGTTGTTAAGCTTTTCTACATTCTTGCAGCAGTTTACTTTGTAATGATGTTCACAGGACATTTATTACTTAAGAAGCCCGAAGGTTGGCATGAACCTTCAGGAAAGCGAAAAGAAGCCTTCTATTTGGAAGTTTTAAAGACAAAGCCTTTGAAGAATTACATTGGTATCTGGCTTATGTTCTTCTTAAATATTTCATGTGGTCTTGCGATTATCTCTTATGAGAAGCAGTTGTTTATGACTGTAGGATTCCTTGGCGCGGCCGGTACTCTTGGGGCAATTTCTGCTGTATTTAATGCAGGCGGACGTCTTGGCTTCTCTGCATGGGCTGATACAATGAAAGACAGAAATACAATTTATAAGATGATTTTCATCCTTTCAATTGTATTCACAGCAATTGTTCTTATTACAAACGGTATTGTTGACAAGGGCGCTTCTACAATTCTTGCAGTTCTTGTTGTTGCACTTATTTTTGTTGTTAATGCCGGATACGGCGGTGGCTTCTCAAATGTTCCTACACTTTTATCGGACCATTACGGAATGGGAAGCATTTCTGCAATTCATGGTATTACACTTTCGGCATGGGGCTTTGCAGGTATTGCAGGACCTCAGCTCGCTTCCTTCATTATTTCAAAGTTTGGTGAAGATGTAACAGAAAAATTCTCATACAATGGACATGAATATACAGCATATCCTGTAGGATATCAGAGAATTCTGATTGCAACATTAGCATTGTATATTGTTTCATTGATTATTTGTCTTGTACTTGTTCAGCCTACAGAAAAGGCTCTTGCAGCTAAAAAAGCAAAAATGGAAGCTAAAAAAGCTAATATGAAGGAAGCAAAATAAAGATTAAATAAATCGACCACCGACATTGAAAAGTCGGTGGTCTTTTTGTGCGCAAATATACTATACAAATTTGTATCATAGTTGCTAATTGTTAATTGAGGTATAATCAGTTCAGTGTATTATTCTCGAGAGAACAGATAATATATTAGTGCTAGCTTGGTTTGGGTGGTTGATTAATGGCAGTCTACAATGTAAGCGGAGATCTTGCACTGGATTTCTTATCAAAACTTCATAGAAAAGCCGATACATTATTTGATGTGGAAAATTGTGCGACGGATGCGATGAAAATCATTGCACCCGATATTCGTGTTTCAAAAGTTACGCTTTCATTGAAGGCAGCACCAAATGATTTACGGCCTCAAGGTGATGAACACAAGATTATTTTCATTGATGACGGGACAAGCAATGATGATCTGGAATATACAATAGAAATGGTTATTCCGGATGGGGGACGGGTTACATACTCTGTTTGGCCTAAGGGTGATGAGCCTTTTTCTGAAGAAGAAAAAGAATTTCAGAGACTCATATATCATCAGATATATTTGGAATTCAGCCATAAAACAATGGACAATATACTCATGTATGCTCTCAACAAAGATTTGCAGACGGGAGTATACAATCAAGGTTCACTTATGAAAAATGCGGGCCGCCTTATTGCGATGGGAAGAATAGCGCAGTACACCGCACTTTTTATGAACATTCATAATTTCAAGTATGTAAACCGAGTTTTTTCATTTATGGAAGGTAACAAGATAATCAAGAAATATGCGCAGATTATCGATTCATATCTTGATGAAGACGAAATGGTTGCACGTCTTGGCGGTGATAACTTTGTTCTTCTTATAAAGAACGAAAATGTTGAGGAATTCATCAGGAAAGTTATGGATATTTCCATAACACACAGTGACGGATACAGAGAAAAGACATTCAGATTCGGTGCGACAATAGGTGCATCGACGCTTGAAGATATAGATAATCCCGGTGTTTTAATGCTTCGTATTTCAACTGCATACTCGGTTGCAAGAAGGCAGGGCGGCGGAAATGTAGTTTATTATTCAGCAGAAGGCCTTATGGACTTAATGGAAGAACAAAGTGTTCTCGCCAATTTTGCTACTGCAATGGAAAACAGGGAATTTGTAGTATATTATCAGCCTAAAGTTAACATTTTCGACCAGAAACTTTGCGGAGCGGAGGCTTTGGTAAGATGGTTCAGAAAAGGGGAAATGGTTCCCCCTATGAAATTCATTCCTATATTGGAACGTGAAGGAAGTGTTTGTAAACTCGATTTCTATGTATTGGAAGAGGTTTGCAGATTGCTTAAGGAAAGACAGGACGCAGGGCTTAATAATGTGTGTGTATCCGTTAACTTTTCAAGGCGCCATCTTGAAGAAGATAGACTTGTTGAGCGTATTGTTGAAGTAATTGATAAATATGAACTCGATCATTCGCTTATCGAGATTGAAGTTACGGAGAGTGAAAATTTCCAGAACTATGGCGTGATGTCGGCTATGGTTGAGGGATTAAGAGCCAACGGAATATGCACCTCGATTGATGACTTCGGTACAGGCTATTCATCACTTAATATGATTAAGAATGTTGACCTTCAGGTCATAAAAATTGATAAATCCTTTATTCCGCTTGAATCCTATTATCCGGGGAAGGAAAAGGATTTGATAATGTTCAGAAACATTGTGGGAATGGTTGCTCAGCTTGGGAAAAAGACTATTGCCGAAGGCGTTGAAACGAAGGCTCAGCTTGAATATTTGAAAGAGGTTGGAATCAATATGGTTCAGGGCTATCTTTTCTCAAAGCCGCTTCCTGAAACAGAATTTGTAAAATGCCTTGAAGAAGATTATGTGTTTTCTATAGACTAGTAATATCCGATTCATGCAGATTATAAGACAATATATTGAATAATAAAACAGAGCAGGCTTCGCGGCCTGCTCTCAGAGTGTAGACAAAGTCACAGTTCAGTACGGGCTGTGGCTTTTCTTTTTCAAAAAGGAAATTTCTGCTGACGCAGAAATCTTTATTATCCTTACACCGCTTGTTTGCTTTTTATCTGTCTGGATGACGCTGTCAAGG
>JAZRYK010000028.1:0-15948 GCA_045600725.1 Lachnospiraceae bacterium | reverse complement strand
TTACTAAGAGGAATACTATATTTTTTACTGATATAGTCTACTGTTGCCACAAGATAAAGCATCTTAATATAATCATGATGCATATGGTAATACTCCACATCCTCACGCTCGATGATCCCTAACACAGTCTGAAGATCATTACGCTTGATATCATGATGCAGATTATTTCTAAAAGTCTGGAAATCCTCTTTGTGATAAACGATCTGATCCGGACGATAGCCTAGAACCTTAGCTAATTTTTCGACTGTATAGTATGTGCAGGTCCCAATATCCACCTGACCCTTTATAATCGGATAAAGAGTCGCATAAGGAATTCCGCTCTTCTGCGAACAGATTCTTATATTCATATTTTGTTTTTTTAATTCAACAACAAAATCCATAATCACCTCTTAAAGTTCAAGGATATTCGCAATCCGCTTCGCTACTTGCTCATAAAATAAAGATGCTTTGCATCTTTATTTTATATTATCGGTCTGCCGATAATATGTCAAACATTTTCTTTTTTCAAAAAAGCCTCCGGCATCACATTCCTGCAATTACCGGAGGCTCCTTAATAATCTTTGTCATATCCCCATTTTCTATTCTTACTAATTCAGTTTTACCACGGGCTGGTATATTTTTGGTATATTTTCATTCCTTCCACACCCGCAAGCCCGCATAAATACTGCATTTTTACAACTTATGGTAAGTAGTGCCGTGGCATACCATTAGCACACGAATAGGTTCTTTTTTCATATTTTTCTCCATATAAAAGCCTTATTTTTAATCAATTCTGACAAAATATCCGGCTATTCCTTTCTCCGTAAATTACAGTAATTAGACGCAAAATGCGGATGTATTTTTCATTTGTAGTCGAGTCGTAGTCAAAATGCAAGTGTATTACTACTGTGGAGTATTATTTGTCTGTTAACTTAACATTCAAAAAATACCTGTAATAATGGATTACTAAAACTCAAACAAATTCTTTTTTATGATTCTCGCAATATTTAATAACCTCTTGTAACCAAGTATCATACCAATACCATGTCTTTGCTATTTGAACCCCATAACCATACTTTTCATTTCTGCCTCATAGTCCTCATAAGTTCTGCCTTCTCGATATCCGTATAAAATTCGTAAATTGCTTCCTTCTCACCAATTTGTGTAATCATCTTACTGATGTATCGGTTACTGATAACCACATTGTTCACGCAATAACTGTTAACAATGTCATGATGCTTGGGATCGATGATTTCAACAATTACATCAATGCTTTCCTCATTGAAATCGGGATTTTCTTTCTTTTTCCTGTTAATCATATCCTGCACATAAACAAGGTTTGCAAGAGCATTTGCATCAATGTTGTCACTGGTTGCCATATCATCGGAAAGAATAAGAATACTTGTATCCTCGTCATTCTTTGCCACAAACTCATCATTAGAAGCCCCCTAAGCGTCATCTGTTTTATTTTATGAGATTATATGAGAGTTATCCATAATTAAGTTTTGCCCTCCCACAGGATTTGCAACAAAAACAAAAGCGAAGTACACACGCCTTCGCTTTTGAATTACATATTGTGTGAAATTATTATTTATCTTTGTATTACTTCGCCTTCAATCAGGACATCGCCATCGCACTCATAAGTACCGCCCTCTTCAACAAGAGTTCCCATGATGTAAAGATGCCCGCCTTGTTCTACCGAAATTGAACCGCCTTCCTTGATTATGAGTGTAACCCCGGAATGAATCCAAAGTTCCTGTCCGAATTTCACCACTATGGGTTGGTCAAGAATAATAGGATTCCCGTCATACCGTTCAATCTGAAGCTGCAGCTTGTCCAAAGTCGACTGATAATAAGTTTCGTAGGGCTCGTCTTTTCCCTCAAAGTATATGTTAATAACTTCCTGTGAATGTCCGAAAGAATAATCCAGCCCGGCCTCTTTAAATTCTTCCGCAGAAGAAGAAATATATGCATCAGCTTCCATTATTAACTCAAAATCATTGTAACCCACACCATCACTTATGGCATTTGTCAGAAACCCCGCAGTATAATAATCATTTTCACCCATGGTAATTTCAATTCCGTTAAAAATGCCCTTGGAACCATTTTCAAGCCAAATACAGTTTCGCCATATATTTTCAGCCTCAACAAAAAGATTGTAAGGATGGCAGTCTATGGTGCCCCATACAATGATATAGTTTTCATACGCTGTGTCTTTATTCTGATCAAAATAATAAACGCCTTCAGGAATGACAAGAGTAACACCTATGGGAATCTCAAAATAACCTTCATAACAGAATTCATCACAGCCAAGAAAATCCGCATCAGCAACAACAATTCTGTCCTCAGGATTTCGCTCACCGCTTGCCCTCTTCAGTTCCTTTACCAGATATTGACCTGCTTCTTCCGGGGTACGGGTGATTATTTCAGTTTTTTCCGGAAGGTCGGTTTCATCGGGATTTTTCTGAGCAGCAGATTCCGAAGTGTTATTTGATGTTTCGAAATCCTCAACAACCGTGACTATGGTTGCGTCTGTATTGTTAACTGAATTAGTCACCTTGTTTTTGTTTGCATTTCCTCCGGCAAGAAAAGCTATAACAATTAATGCCACTATTGTCACAGCACCAAGTAACCAGTACATGTTCTTTCTGCCACAAGTGGTTCCGTTATAACTGTTTACATCAGCATTGTTTGTATCGCGTCCTGCACTTTCGTCATTTGCTGAATTTGAAATCCTATCGTTACCGCCTAAGAATGTGCTTACTCCCGCACCCTTTGTTTTTTCTGCCTCAAGAAGTATCTTAACTGCTTCCAAATCACTGACAAGCTGTTCGCAGTAATCATATCTTTCGGCAGGATTTGCATTGAGACATTTACGCAAAATATTGCAGAGAGCCATCCTTATTTCGAATTGAGAATTAATTTTCGAGCCCACAATAAGTGCAGACCCGACAACCAGTTCGTCGATTCTATCATAGTATTCGTTATTATAATATACATCTTCAGAAGCATTGGATATGGCAATTGCATTAAATAAAATTGCACCTAAAGAATATATATCAGAACGATTGTCCGCCTTTCCGTATTCCACCTCAGGGGCAGTAAAACCTTCAGTTCCTGCCAATACAGTTTCATCATTTTCAACAGAATACAGTGTATTAAGGTCAAAAAGCGAAATATTACCGGTATTAAGTTCCATTCGGCTGTTATAAGTAACAAGAAGATTGGAAGATTTAATATCCAGATGAAGAAGACCTGCCATATGCATAAGGCAGATACAATCCGACAAGGTAATAAGTACACCTATAATGTCTCTAAGTTTCTGTTCGGAATTCACTTTTGGATTGTTTCTTACTTCCAGAAGATATTCCTCAAAGTTTTTACCGCTCTTATCATCCGGTGTCCAAATGAAGGCACCGATGTTGGTACCTGTCTCGTCTCTTTCAAAAAGAATTTCGTAATAAGGAATATAATTATTTAAAACTGCAAAATGTTCATCCTTGTTTTTCACCGAATCCAGGGTTCTGTAAGCTGCAAGGAATTCCTCTATAGCCCTCGCTGTGATTGTCTTGCCAATTGGATTGAACTGCTTTAATCTTCCGTGCTTGTTTCCTGAAATTGCGGCATAGCAAACAGACGATGCGCCATCCCCAACAAGATCACCGATAATCCACTCACCGGGCTCACCAAGGACGCCATCGCGAACGAGTTTTATTTTTTCACCTTTATTCAGATAAACCCGTTTGCTGTCCATAAGCTACCTCATAAATATATTTACAATTAAAATAATACACCGTACTTCCCACGATTTTTTAAGGGGTCACACCAGATTGATGTTTCGATAAAGCATTATAAGTACGAAAACATCAAAGATATTTTTCTCGGAAATTTCCTGATATCTGGATGTTCTCAATATCTCGTTACAACGGATTCTCATATTATCAAAAATGTCCATTAGACTGGCACTCTCAAGACTTTCGTCCGTGAGTGCTCTGTAATAATACATTCTCAAAATATCGGTGCGGGTAATCCGCTTTTCTGTCTTTTCGGCAGGTAAAAACAAAATATCCATCATTTTCTTTACCAAAGCAAGGAAATCATCCTCATGGCCGCAAACTTTGTCTGCATATTGTTTTTCACCCTTTACATCCACATACTTCTGCTCGGAAAGATCGATACCGCGGAAATAATAAAAAGCCGCGGTGTTAGTTTCAGAGGCATCCACAATTCGTGCCTTTGAGTTGTTGTCGACATCAATCATATAATTATTGCAGACGAACGGCACCAGTTCATCTTCCGAAAGATTACTTAAAATGTATATAAAAAGTTCTTTATAAATGTAGGTGTAACGGTTTTCAGTTCCCAAAAGTTTAATATCGTTTTGTTCAGTAATCGATTTTCCTTTTGAAACATATTCCACACATTCTGCAATTTTCTTCTCTGCCAGATTCATTCTTGTGGCAACAGGAATATCTTTTCTCGAAAGATAATAAAGATAAATGACTTCGACGAAATTCTTATAATTTATACCGTCCCCCAGAGGCTCTGCCTCATAGTCCCTAAAATGACTCTTATAGTCTTCCGATATAAAACGAAGCAGGCTGTTGCTGTAATAGTCCATAAAAAGATTCTTTTCCAGGTCTTTTTCCTCGTCGTAAACATCTTTTTCCGGATCCACGAAAACAGTCATGTCAAAAGCAAACGCAAACATATATAATGCAATTTTTGTATTACCATTGGATTTAAATCTTCCTGTGGCAAGATCATCACAAACCCTGAGAAGATGATATTTCCTTTTGTCGGTTTTGGATAATTTGTCGGAAATGACATCAAAAAGATACTCATCCGCAAGAAGAGCATATTCTTCTGCTGACAAGTTATTTTGAACATATGTGCCGAATTGTTTTTCATGTTCCAGGATAAGATCAATCACGGCACTTGTATGATAAGTGGTATTCTTAATAAACTGCTTTAAAATCGCCAGGCGCACGGACCCTGACTGAAACTTCGGTTCTCCAAGGTTACGAACAAGTTTTTCAATCTGGCTGGCGGGGCTCATGGCCAGAGAATAAACCTTATAAAGAATGTCAAAGAGAGGTCGGTCCATCTCTTCTCCGGCGGGAAGCATATTGACCTTTTCAGTTAATTCATTAAAATTGTCCGCCATGCTGCAGACCACCCCTGAATCATTGAGATTATTTACCAGCTCTCTCTTTCGGAAAATGTATGCCGAAGTTCCTTCAGATTTCTTAATTTTCTCCAGCAGTGCCTTTCCTTCTTCTCTGCAATAAAACTTACTGAAATTTTCTTCATTGACGGCAAAAGAACGCAATATTGTCTGTTTAACAATCTGCGTATGCTTAGCCGATTCCAGCCCTGAAACCATTTTCCATACCCCTTGGAATTGTTGTTAATATCAGTCAAATTATAGCATAACATGGTTTTTAAAACTATATTTAAGGGGGATGCCCGACATAAAATCGCCCCCAATGTAACTTGTCAACGCACAAAACCCACCGCAGTTTCCTGCGGTGGGCCTTGTTTTATTTAAATCCCCAATTATTTATTTTGTGTCCACTTAACATAGATTACCTTGTCGCCGGTTGTTCCGACCTTAAGGTTTTCTGCCTTCTTCTTGAATTTGTTATCTGTGAAGAAGCCCTGTAAGGTGTAGCCCAGCTTTGTAGGTGCTTCCATAAGTGTGTAGCCGGTCTTGATGGTGTAGGTTTCTACCACATCATCCATAACGCCTGCCATCTTGTATGTTACCTTGTACTCGGTAAGTTCCCAAACCGCGTAAAGAGTAATCTTGCTCTCATATGCACCGAAATCCGAAACCTTCTGAGCATTTGTAAATTCAGGTTCCGTGGCATCCGCTGATGTTGCCCAGCCTAAGAATGTGTAGCCGGTTACCTTGAAGCCGTTCTTTGTAAGTGCCTTTGAAGTACCGTACTTAAGGGACTGCTTGTTTGTTTTTCCTGTTGCCTTACTGCCTTCAGGTGCGTTTACATTGAAGGTTACTGTGTATGACTTAGCGGTCCACTTAGCATAAAGTGTTACATCCTTTGTCGAAGTCTTTGAAATTGATGTAACCTTTGTTTTGAAATTTTTGTCCTTGTACCAGCCACTGAAGGTGTAGCCGTCTTTTGTAGGTGTAGGAAGCTTCGTAATACCGGTCTTGTAAACATATGTAAGTGCTGTGTCCGCAGGAAGCACACCACCGTTTGTCTCGTAGTTTACAGCCCATTCATTTTCCCATACTGCGTAAAGGTTAAGAACAAACTTACCGTCAGCCTTTTCCATTGCTGAAGGATATGAAATCTTCTGCTTATTTGTATAAACAACGGTTGTACCGGCAGAATCTGTATCCCAACCCATAAATGCCGCAATTTCGTTGCCTGAAACATCCTTGTACTTGAATTTGTTTGCAGTCAGTTCCTTAGCCTTAGCATATTCGACATTTGCTATGTTATTCATGGAACCTGTTCCACCGTTAGCATCAAAATGAATATCATACTTGGTGTTCCACTTAGCATATACTGTTAAGTCAGCGCTTAAGCCCTTTGTGGACTTCACCTGAGTCTTGTAGTTGATTTCCTTGTACCAGCCAACAAAGGTGTAACCTTCTCTTTCAGGCTTGGAAAGTGTTTCACCTGATGTCTTTGAATAGCTGTATGTAATGTCGGCAATTTCGCCACCGGAAATATCTTCTGCAGCACAAAGAGGATCAAAACTCATTGTGTAGGTGGTAGGTGTCCAAATTGCGTAAAGAATTACTGTTCCGCTTGTTGCAAGATTTGTAACTGCTTCGCCGTCAGCGTATAAAGCGGTCTCTGCCGTCTTGTCGGTGTTCCATCCCAGGAACTTGTAGCCGGGACGCTTGTATGCGTTTGTAGCTAATACCTTGGCTGCATCGTAAGTAAACTTACCATCGGCCACCTTACCGGTAACACCGGTTGAAACGTTCTTGTTGTACTTAATCTTGTAAGTATTTGCTGTCCACTTTGCAGTAAGAACAACATCGCCTGTGCTTGTCTTGGAAATTTCCGTCAGCTTCTTGCCTGCTGCATTGTACCAGCCACCGAAGGTGTAACCGGGCTTTGTTGTTTTTATTGTTGTATCAAGTGTCTTCTTCTTTCCGTAGGTGTAGCTGTCTTCAAGATATGTTAGGTCATCGCTGATATATTTGATTGCAAAACTGTTTTCCCATACTGCGTAAAGGGTAATTGCGCCGTTTGCCACATAATCCGTAACATCAACACCGTTAATCTTTGTAATGACAATCTTGTCGCCACCGGAAACATCGGAAGCGGTTGTAACGATTACGCTTTCCTTGTTTGCAAAAACAACGTCTGTTGCATCGGATGTAAGTGCCCAGCCCATGAAAGCTCTTGTTGAATCCTTAAATCCGTTTGCGGTAAGTGTTCCCTTCTTCTGATTGTAAAGAACCACCTTGGCTGTACTTCCGCCATTATTTCCACCGCTAGCGTTAAAGTTAACGGTAAGTGTACCTGCAACCCATTTAGCATAAAGAACATAATCTTTATATTTAACAGGTTCGATTACTGTTACAAGTTCCGAATCCTTGTAGGAAGCAGATGTGTACCAGCCTGCAAAGGTGTAATCTGTGTTATCTTCAAAGTCTGCCTCTGTAGGAAGAACAACACTTTCTGCATCAGAGTAATACTTTGTAATAAATGCTGATTCATTTTTCTTGGTTCCGCCTGCAAGCATATATGTGATAGTGTAGCCCATTCGGATTGTAATAACTGTTGCATCAGTTGCGACGGTCTTACCCTTTTCATCCACGATAGACCATGTATAAGTACCTACAGGATAATTTCCGTTCTTATCCTTTGACGCGGCCTTTCCAGCCTTGTCGAGAAGAACCCATGTAAGGCCAATTTCTTCAATTTCGTTGTATGCATATACGTCAGGTTCGCCTTCTTCATAGGTGACTGTTACAGTCAATCCTTCCGGAGAAGGCTCTTCCTCGTAGTTGTATACTGTATTTGTGGCTGTGCCTGTAATGGCTGTTGCTTTTCTGTTTGCACCGTAAACGATTGCATATACCGAAAATTTATTGGATTTGAAGGTAACTTCGACACCACCTTCAATCAACTTAACACTTTCAGGAACAAGTTCTTCATACTCACCCTCATGATATCTTCCGATGATGTACTTCTCGGGATCTGTATCATAATCGTCACCCATTAAAGTGATTGTTAAATAAACATCATCTGCAGTTTCTGTAATCTTTGAACCTTCGTCCATTCCGTAGCCTACAAAGTATTTGAGGCTTATATCAATATACTCAACGGAACCCGGATTAATATCTTTAATTTCATCTGCCATGTCCTCAGGAATGTCATTTCCTGTAACATCGGTAATACCTGTTTCTACGGTAATGTTATTACCGCCGTCAACCTTTTTCTTTTCCTCGTCGGTCAAATCTCCCGAAATCTGGTCGTAGATTGAATCAATATCCATATCCGCATTTGCGTCTCCGATGTTGCTGTTGTCGGAAAAACCTGCGGAAACCTTTGTTTCAAGTTTATCTACCAGAACAGTATAGTTATAATTAACCTCCCCTAACTGCCAGTGCTCGTAGGAACCTGCATTTGAAGTAATTTCACCATTTTCAAGAGTGAATGAAGGATCACCTGATCTGGGATCAACATTAACCTTACCGTCCTCTGTGAGAGTGTAAATATCACCGTTAATAATTGTTTTTGAGCCCTCGGCAAGTTTCATAAAGATATTTGCTTCACCTTCAGGCACTTCTGCAAAGTTTCCTAAAAGGAATACTTCGTTTGTTGCATCCACATGAAGCTTGGGGAATTCATTTTGAATTCCTAACCAGCCCTTTACCACATAATATTTTCCACCGCCATGGTTGGAAATTGTTGCAAAAGAAACAGGACCTTCCTCATGTACAGTCTGAATTTCCCAAACAGGATCTGAAATTGTAAAGCCCTCATCCGGATTTCCGTTTAAGAAATAGAAAGCATAGTCATTATCTGCAGTTGCGGGAATCAAATAAACAATATCATCGGGATTTTCCACATTCTGAGCCCACTGAACTGCAACTGTATGTACGCTGTCCTCTGCATTTTCAGCGTCGTCTCTAAGCCATCCAAAGGAAAATTCGTGACCATCAACACCTTCAGCGTCGCCCATTTCTGCTGCCATTTCTCTGATAAAGTCGCCACTAAATGCTAAGTTATAGTCATACTCATTAGCTGTCGCAATAATAATAACGCCTTCAATATCAGCTGCTCCGCCGATATCTGAGGAAATGTACTGTTCCTTACGTGAGTTCTCGTAACTTACAGGATCATTTACCACAAATCCGGACTCAATCCAGATATAGCCGTAGTTTGTTGCTTTTCCTTCCCTCATTGCCGCTGAAAGCTTATCAATTACTTCCTTCATGGAAGAACCATAAGCTCTGGCAAGTGGTTCACCGCTGGACCAGTCTATGTCACCGGTACGATATTCCGCCTCATTTACAATATATCCGCCAAATCCTGAAATCTGGTCTTCGACCGCGATTTCGTCAGGACGTTCTGCAAATTCATTTTTTGACTCTTCTGATTCATTCCAGTCATATGAGGAATATTCGTATCCTTCCTCACCTTCATATCTGACAACAAATGTCACATACTCATGAGCAAAATCTGTAAGTGTAAGGGATGTATCTCCCTTAAGTATGGGCAATTCGCCTAATCTCTTAACATTTTCAAGGTCGGCCCATCCGGCAAGTTCATCCTGTTCGATTGTTTGCGCGTTTGTAACAAAAAGCTTATCGGTTACATCATTTTCTTCCGCATCCTTAGCTGTAACAAATTCTCTTCCTGCCACTCCGTCGGAACCGTAACCCATATATGCAAGAACAATAATTGAATATTCCTTGTCCTGATTTGCCGGGATTAAGGTTATTGTTTCTCCTGACTTTCTGGTAAAGGTTGACTCAGAAGTCATAAGCTCATTATTTTCGTTGTAGAAAGACCAGTCAGAAGGATTAACATAAACCTTTACACTTCCGATATAATCTTCGTTTGTTGACTCGATTGTATAAATACCGATTTTTCCAAATGTAGTCCAACCCAAGTAATACCCGTCGTCTTCCTCGGAATTAATCAAAGGATCGCCCAGTCTGGCATCACCGTTCTGTGGGTTAATGACAGTATCACAAAGTTCCTTATCGGCGTCCTCGTCTATCTGATAGTAAATCTTTAAGTCATTGTTTAAAACAAGAGCGCTGTCCCCCGCCAGGCTTACGGGCTTCGCAATTAAATTTCCCTCTTCATCTTCTGCATAGTACATAAGAGCAATGTTCTCACCATTGCCGTAAGTTATATACAAATTCGAAGTTGCACCGGACCATTCGGGAAGTGCGTGTTCGTCGTAATTCCAGTCTTTAGAAAAATAAAGCTTATTTGTCTCAGGAATTTCTGCATCCTTATACAAAAGTTTTAAGGATTTGTCCGTAGATGACACGATATCAACAACAATTGAACAAACATACCACTCAGCATATTTTTCATCATATGCCACATCTGTGAAGTCAATATCAAAGGAATTACTTCCTTCTCCAAAAGCGCAATCTGACAGCTGCTTCTCAACGCGTTTAACTTCCCCTTCTTCATCCGAAAGGTCTGCCTTATATTCAACTGCCACATTTATTAAGTGAACATCGCTGTCCTCAGCCAGTTTGGGAATCTTTGTTTCTATCAAAATATGACCATACTGTGCCGCAAAATCAGCAAGATTCATATTCTTTTCTGCTACAGACCAGTTGCCAAAATTAGCATAGTAACCGTTCTCGTCCGCCCAATCATCGCTGAATTCGATAAGGTTGCTGTACCATTCATCCTGAATCAGTTCATAGCAATCTTCTCCGGTAAAATCCACATACACAGGCTTTGTCCAGTTAACACTTCTTAATCCGAAAGTTGTGTTTACGTCTGTAGTCGTAAATTCCACGGAAATACCGGCAACCATCCAATTTGCATCATTGTCAAATTCCATGTCTGAAAAATCAGCTGTGTATTCCTGATTTCCTTCTTCGAGAACCGCCGGTCCTTCTGTTGCCATTCCGGGCCAGGTATAATCATACGGACCATCCGTCTGCTCTTCTTCCGGAAGTTCTCTGATAAGATTCAATATCGTACTTCCAACAGAGACTGTTCCTGTTGTCTCAAGATCAATTACCTTGAATGCAGCATGAATTTTTGAATATGATGCTGCAAATTCTGCCAGAGTTGGACGAGCTTCTTCCGGAAAATCATATCCGAAATTGGCAAAATAAATCGTACCTCCACTGCTTACATCATCCTTCCAGTTATCACTGAAGGCCACATCTGCCTCGAAATTGTCGTCTTCGACCATTTCAAAAGCACCCGCGCCCGTGAAAGGCTTGTCGCCTTCCGCCGCTCTCGCGCTAATTGCCGGCATCTCGCAAAGTATCATTGCAAGAGCAAGCAAGAATGCGCTGAAACGTTTGAATGCATTCCTTGTTTTCATATAATCCTCCAATCTATACATTTATGAGCATATTACCCATTACATTTATTAGCATAGCACCGGATTTTACTTGTCTCTTAAGGGGGATAAGAATGAAAAGGCAACACAATATGATGATAAATCACATAAAAACAGCCCCCGTGCAACAAATGTTACATTGGGGACTGTCACTTATGTATCACTTTTGTATCAAAATTACTTCATTAACTTCTCAAGGTGAGCACTTACTTCTTCCATCATCTGTTCGTACTTCTTGATTTTTTCTTTTTCTTCATTAACCTTAGCTTCGCTAGCCTTGGAAATGAACTTTTCGTTGTTGAGCATTCCGTTACTTCTTGCGATTTCAGCAGTAAGTCTTGCTTTTTCTTTTTCAAGTCTTTCGATTTCCTGAGCAATGTCTACCAGTTCTTCGAAAGGAAGGTAACAGGTTGCACCGGCAATAACTACTGAAACTGCGTCATCTGAGATGCCGTCCTTGTTGTCCTTAACTTCAACTTCTGAAGCATATGAAAGGCTCTGGAAGAACAACATACCTTCCGTGAAAGTATTTCTGATTGCCTCATCTGTGCTGACACCGAATACCTTTGCTTTTCTTGAAGGAGCAACATTCATTCCTGTACGAACGTTACGGATTGCACGAACTGCTTCCTTAATGGTTTCGATTTCTTTTTCTTCCTTTGCAAAAGCAAAATCTTCGCTGTAAACGGGCCATGAAGAAATCATGATTGATTCCTCTTCATCCTGAATTGTTGTGAAGATTTCTTCTGTTACGAAAGGCATGTAAGGGTGAAGGAGCTTAAGTGCTTCGATGCAAACATGCTTAAGGGTCCAAAGTGCAGCGTTTTTGCTCTTTTCGTCTGAATCTGAGTAAAGACGGGGCTTAACCATTTCGATGTACCAGTCACAGAACTCATCCCAGATGAAATCGTAAACCTTCTGAACAGCAACACCGAGTTCATAGTTTTCCATGTTGTTTGTAACATCATCCGATTACCTTTCTAATCCCTTGTCCTTATGGTGCTTCACAATCAAACTGTCCTTATAATAGTTCTTTTCTCTTTTAAAGCTTTCTATTACCTCTTTATATCCATTCTTATTGTAATAATTATTCTCATCATAATGTTGATCATAAGGAGGCTCTATACATTTATTCATTGCAAAACCATATGCAATCTGCGTTCTATAATACACTTCTGCTTTTTCAATATACATTCTAAATAAGTCACGGAGTTTTTCATCAACCATATATAAATTCTGCTTCTGAACAGCTAATGAAGTTTTCTTATATTTACAAGATTTCCTAATCGATCGAAAGCGTATAAACTTCTGATTCAAATGTTTTACTTCCATCGCTTTTTGTATATGAAGAGTCATGAGCATATACCATACCTAATTTTTGCATAACTCTCGCACTGCCTAAGTTTTCCTTTGCACACTCACCTTCAAACTTGCGTGCTCCATATACCTTAACCGCATGATTTATTAGCGCTTTCATGCCTTCTACAGTATATCCCTTCCCCCAATCATCGTATCGATTAACATACGATAATGAATAAGAATCATGCTCTTGGATGTAATTTAAGGCATATATTCCAACAGCATGTCCATCACTTTTGTCTGTAACAAGCATTAATATATTAGTTTTAGAGTTAGGGTCTTTTTTAGGTAACCACACCAGCGGTTCTTCAACTGTTTTACAAGCCGAACCCAACAGGTATTTATATACGCGCTCGTCCATATCCCATGCTGCCATTGCCTTGTAATCATCAGGCATGAGTCGACGCATATGTAATCTATTAGTTTCTACAGTTTCCATTAGTAATCTCCTCCTAACGAATGGAAAATCAGAATTTCATATCTATTTCATATTAATCAATCCTAATCCTGCCAAGCAAACAATAATTCCAACTATTTTATTCCAAGTAATAGCTTCCTTGTATAGCATATATCCCACAAATATTAATATAACTGCAAGGACAGCTGCTTGTACAATTTGCGCGACACTTACCGGCCATCCTGCTTTATAAGCGTAAATGTATCCCACCTCTAATCCAACAATAACAAATCCTAACACAAATGGTGCCCAGTTAGTCTTTTGATATTCATGAATAATATTTCCATCTTTATTTAATGCGAAATACATAATAAATGATGCTATCGCGCCTACCAAATAGGTTATTGTTAGTGATGCAAAAGGATTCATTTTATCCGGAACTGCCTTTGCACAAATCTGATAAAATACATTTGATAATACTACAAGACCTAATGGCCAAACATAATTGAACATAATAGTCCCTCCTGCTTAATAATAATTTGGCCTGTTGTGCGGTAGGATCCCAGCCGCTCGATTATAATCGAATTGATTTGTAAATATAATTTTTTATTCCTCATCCGGCGCTTGTCCATCATGCGCCAACCACTTACATTCAGTTATTTCCAAATTAGTAAATGTAGCCTTAAAAGATGAATCTTCCGGACTACAAGCGTAAATACCAAACTGGATTTCATCATTAGCCTTATACATATGGCAGATTCTCATCTGCTTATATTTAACACCATCTTCAGAGCATTCTATACAATAATCATCATCGCGTCTGCTAAATCTGTACCACATGGATTTAATACCAGCATCAATCTCCGTAGTTGCCCAGTCTGAATATCCATTATTGGTAGCTACACTGCCAAGGTGCTGGAATTCCTCATTCTCATATTCAATAGAACCCTTAAGCCAATTCTCGCTATCTAAGTACATTACAACACCACACTGATCAAAGCGTATTTTACTTTCAAACTCTGTCTTCACCACAAAAGAGAAGTATTTTTCACTTGTGCTTATCTGCAATACAGGTGCATTATCATTTCTGAAATGATAATATGTGCGTTGCCATAAATCAGTATGCGGATTTGTTACAATCTCTATTTTTTCATCTGTTATCGTGAAATCTTTTGGTTCTCTAGTCCACTGCCATAATGTTTTCTTTATCATACCCATAAACCTCATTCCTTAATAAACTTCTTATCTGTCTTAGGTATTTCATCATCTGATATATATCTTTCAACCTTCATATGAAGATTATATTTTTCTCTCAACTCGAAAATAGTATCCATCATAGGAGTCCCATGATGAACATCTATTGCTTCTTGATTTTCCCAACTATCAATTAGAAGTACAGTCTGTGCATCATTGATTGGATAGAAATAATCATAACGAATATTTCCTTTTTCATTTCGTATTGCCTCAACGGTTCCACTTGAAATCATTTCTTCAGCAAACTTTCGAGCTGAACCATTTTCACCTTTATAATATATATTTACAGTAATACTCATAATACACCTCCGAAAGCTATGAAAATTTGAATTTAGTTAAGTTTATACTCTTTCTCTAAAGCACGGTGTCTTAAAACCATAAATGGCAAAGGAATGATAACTCCTCCCATCATAAATACCATTTCCAGCACCTCACTCGGCATAATATAACCTAACCAAAATCCAAGTTCTATACATATTCCATAAACAATCCAAATAAAACCATGTTTTTTATTCCATTGTATTACATCAGAGATTTCTTCTTTCTTTGGTGGGGCAATAACATTATAAAAGCCTACTGGATTTTCTTTTTTATTATATTGAGAAATGCCAATAATAACCATTATTACTGCCACAATCGATATAATGACTAATCCCATTATCATTTCTGCATTCATCCTAGTCACCAACCCTTTCGTTCCGAAATAGAAATTTACCATTCTTCTCTATGAATACTTCTTAAAGTTTTTCTTCATCTTCAAAAGTGCACCTTATTCGAGAACTTGAATAAGAGATCCAGTGGACGACACGCTGCGAGCCGACCGAGCCATTCCCATTCCTACCTACGCGGAAAATGGAGGTTTAAGCTGTCGACAAATGTGGGAACCACTTTGGGAACCACTTTATTATGCAAACCTATGATATGGTGATAGTACATCCTTCATAGGGAATTATAGGCTATGTGCAGATTGAGCTCATAGCCTATAATATTTATATAACTTCTATCCTATTGCATTTTCGTAATCCTGAAGCTCGTGATACATTCCCTCGATTACTACTTTATTTTCTTTCACTCTGTAAACAAATAAATATCTATGACTCCTAAAATGGAGCTTATGAAATTCCATTTCCCTAAGTCTTTTATCCAGACAATACTCAAATGAATCTGCCATCATCTCAAGCTGCTCGATAGCATAATCATAATCATCCATGACACCAATAACTGCCTGAGGATTCATCTTAACATTAGCTAGGTAACTTAAGATACTGTCATATTGTTTCTCTGCCAATTCAGAAATTTCTACGCTATACTGCATATTTTTCCCTCATTTTTAAGGAAACATCTTTAGCAGACTTAGTAAGTCCAGCATCGCTTTTTTTCATAGATTGAGTCAACTCAAGAACCAATTCATC
>JAZRYK010000027.1:0-67035 GCA_045600725.1 Lachnospiraceae bacterium | reverse complement strand
TTAACAAAAGACATAGGTATCACCTCAAAATATCATACTTATATTTTATCATAAGTTCCTATGTTTCAGTTCATCGTGTTAAGTTTTCAAGGTACAAATTTATATCAAAGGTTAATAACCTTTTGACACCCTAATCCTATTACATAAAAAAGCCACCACAAAATATGTGGCGGCTTTAGCTTTATTATTAGTTCTGCTGTGAAGAATAGTTGGGAGCTTCCTTTGTAATGTGAATATCGTGAGGATGTGATTCCTTTAAGGATGCAGCAGAAATCTTCACAAATCTGCCCTTTTCCTTAAGGTCTTCAATTGTAGGACATCCGCAGTAACCCATACCGGAACGAAGACCGCCCATTAACTGGAATACCGTATCCTCAACTGTTCCCTTATAAGCAACACGTCCTTCAACGCCTTCAGGAACAAGCTTCTTTGCATTTGACTGGAAGTATCTGTCCTTACTGCCGTTTTCCATAGCAGCGATTGATCCCATTCCACGGTAAACCTTGTACTTTCTTCCCTGGAAAAGCTCGAAATCACCGGGAGCCTCGTCACAACCGGCAAAAATTGAACCCATCATACATACGCTACCACCGGCTGCAATAGCTTTTGTAACATCACCGGAGTACTTGATACCGCCATCGGCGATAATCGGAATACCATATTCCTTGGCAACTGCATAGCAGTCCATAATAGCTGAAATCTGAGGAACACCGATACCTGCAACAATACGTGTTGTACAGATAGAACCGGGACCGATACCAACCTTAACCGCATCTGCGCCGGCTTCAATAAGATCTCTGGTAGCTTCTCCCGTTGCAACATTTCCCGCAATAACCTGTAATTCGGGATAAGCTTCCTTAATCATCTTTAAGCATCTGATAACGTTTGCCGAATGACCATGTGCGGAGTCAAGAACAACAACATCAACGTGTGCCTTAACAAGCGCTTCAACTCTTTCGAGACAGTTCGCTGTAATTCCGATACCTGCACCGCAGAGAAGGCGACCCTGATCGTCCTTAGCTGCAAGAGGATACTTTATAGTCTTTTCAATATCCTTGATTGTAATTAATCCTTTTAAGTTGTAATCCTTATCTACAATGGGAAGTTTTTCTTTTCTGGCCTTTGCAAGAATCTGCTTAGCCTCTTCAAGAGTAATTCCTTCGGGAGCCGTAATTAAGCCCTCACTTGTCATAGATTCTTTTATTTTCTTGGAGAAATCTGTTTCGAATTTCAAATCACGATTAGTAATGATACCAACCAGTTTCTTTCCTTCCGTAATGGGAACACCGGAAATTCTGAATTTGCCCATAAGTGCATCGGCATCAGCCAATGTATTTTCGGGAGATAATGAAAAAGGATCTGTAATAACACCGTTTTCCGAACGTTTTACCTTATCAACCTCTTCTGCCTGCTGTTCAATAGACATATTTTTGTGGATGATACCGATACCGCCCTGTCTTGCCATTGCAATTGCCATACGGTGCTCTGTAACAGTGTCCATGCCTGCGCTCATCAAAGGGATATTAAGCTTAATCTTCTTTGTAAGTTGAGTTGCTACATCAACCTGATTACCAACAACTTCCGAATAGCTGGGCACAAGAAGCACGTCATCAAATGTAATGCCTTCTCCGATAATCTGACTCATTTGCTTTCTCCTTCTTATTTTATTTTTTGTATTGAAAACGGACCAAGCACATAAAATGATGGTCCGTCTTGTGATTTAAACGTGAGTTTAACAAACAATATTTAAGATGTCAACCTAATCTGTATAAACTTTTCTGGGAGCTGCATTCTTACACATTTTTACAAAGCTTGCATCAGGCTCGAAAACAACTTTTTCCAGTCCGTTATAGTAAAAAACATATCTCAGCTCAGGTTTTTGCTCAATCCCGCTTGAGATATCAATCACTTTAAAATTACGGTTTTTGTAATCATCAAGATGATAGCTGTTCATGGGCGCCATAATTTCAATTTTGTCAAATTCATATACTTTATAACGTTTTCTTCTTGTCTTGTTAAGCACCTTATCAACCGTAATTTCCTTATCGAGATAAAGATACTCATATTCGATATCTGCATTAAGGCTTACAAAATACACCCCTGCTGCCAAGGCACCTGCTCCGAGAAGGAAGAAGGGATTGAAAATAAGTCCGATTAAACCGGCCAATACCGCGAAAATGATAAGTACGTATTTCAAAATCATCATGGGTACGGAAGGTTTTCTCGCTACCATACATTCAACATAAGCATCACTCATAAATATACTCCTAAAATAATATTTCATTCATTATCTTAGCAAAAAAATACCCAAATGTGAAAGGATTTCGAATAATTCACAGAAAGTTTAGAATCGTTTTGTTGCACTTTCACCTCATTCGTCTGATAATAATAAAAAAGCATAAAGAAAGTTGAGATACAGAATGCCCTTAATCGATCCCACACAAAAAGAAATAATCGAAGAGCAAAAGGCCTACCTAAAAGGAAAAAGCTTCGTATATAAATTCAAATATTTTGTCGAATACTACGGTAAGGAAACATTGCTCATACTTGCTGCTCTCACAATCGTTGTAGCCATAATTGTTACCGTTGTCACAAAAAAAGATACTGCGGTAAATATTTTTCTTATCAATTCAATGACTTCTCCCGATACCGAAGCATTTGCTTCCTATGCGGGAATCGACACCTCAAAGGAATATGTAAGCCTCGTCGGTCAATATATCCTTAATCCTTCCTTGGAAGATGATACATCTTACTTAAATATTGAAAAGATTGTCGCAGAAATTGCCGCGAAGGATCTTGACGGTATTGTCGGAGACTACGAGTCCCTGTACAATTACGCAAATTCCGAGTTCTTTGCAGACCTCAGAACACTTTATACGGAAGAAGAACTTGAATCCCTCGGTGATAAAGTTATCTGGTATGAATTCAAAGATGATGACGGAAATCTCACAGGTGCGTCTGCTCCGGTATTTATAGACGTAACCGACGCACCATTCCTTCATGAAAATTTATGTTACGGAGACGGAATTCAGATTATTTACGGAATTATCATCAATTCCCCCAGACCCGAAACCGCAAAGAGTTTTTATTCATATATGTACGAATAAAACATGGCAATGTATTATTTCAAAAAATGGCTGTGTCAAATGAAAAATCATTTTGGCACAGCCTGTTTTTATCTTAGCGATTCGATTTCTTTTAATTCATCAATACTGTAATAATAATGCTTTCCGCAGAACTGACAGTTAACTTCTATTTCCTGCCCCTCATCAATTATTTCCTGCATTTCCTTTTTCCCAAGCGAGAACAGTCCCTGCGCAAATCGTTGTTTCGAACAATTACACTTAAAGTTTGTATCCATTTTATCCGTGAATTCAATGTCGAACCCTTCAAGAATAATCTCCAGTATTTTTTCGGGTGAGTTTCCCGCTTCAAGCAAAGAAGTTACCGATGTAATCTTTCGAAGATTATCCTCAAGCTTATCAATAATCTCATCCGGTGCAAAAGGCATTAACTGAATAATAAATCCTCCTGCTTGTTTAACGGTATTGTCCTTTTCCATAAGAACTCCAAGGCCTACAGAAGAAGGTACTTGTTCAGACTCCATAAAATAGTTGGTTAAATCATCACCTATCTCGGAAGTAACAAGCATAGTCTGCCCAACGTATGGTTCTTTCAGACCAAGGTCTTTCATAACCGTAAGAAATCCGGGCCCCAGTGCACCGCCCACATCAAGTTTTCCGAGAGCATTCGGAGGCAGCATTACGTTTGGATTAACGCAAAAGCCCTTAACATTTCCGTGTGAATCTGCCGTTACGGTAAGTCCTTTTGCCTCTCCGCCACAGTCTATTTTTAATGTAAGTACATCTGCGTCACCTTTCTGCATTGCACCCATCATTGCCCCTGCGGTAAGAAGTCTGCCAAGCGCCGCAGTCATTATCGGACTGGTATTGTGTGCCGCGCGAGCGGTTTCAACCAGATTCTTTGTAGTAGCAGCAAATGCTCTGATGTTGGCATTCGCAGCCGTTGCTCTGACTATATAATCGTTCATTTTCCCTGTTCCTTTGCAATAATATATATTCGCTCGGTTTCCGCTGTCACATCACCCATTGTGTCGACATCACAGGCACTCACAAAAATCATACCGGCTCTGAGTAAAAGGTCTTTCATTTCTCCCAGCGTATAGCCACGCTGATAATGTTCCTCCGTAAAACGTCTGAAAAAACCATTTTCTTCTTTTACGAAGAATGTAATATCATATTCGTTTACGGAGCTTTCCGCGTCAAAATAATTTTCCCAAATAAAGCTTGCATCCTCTCCGTTTTCAGCTATTGTGGTTTCGCCGATAACGGTTTCATATTTATATCTTGTATTGAAGTCAAAAACAAGAATTCCCGACGGATCCAGATAATTGTTGCAAAGTTTAAAAACGGTAACCAAGTCCTCCGGGTCTGTAATGTAATTAACAGAGTCACACACACTTACTATGCTTTTGACCGTTCCATACAGTTCAAATTCTCTCATATCCTGCAAAAGATACAGAATATCCGCTTCCTCAACTGTTTTTTCCCGTGCAACTGCCAGCATTGCTTCCGAGTTGTCAATTCCGATCATATCAAAACCCTTTGCAGCAAGGCGCATAGTCATTTCGCCCGTTCCTGCTCCCAACTCGCAAACAAGCCCATCGGTTATCCCGTGGGCTTTTAATATACTGACTATATTCTCACACCAGTCATCATACGGAGTCTCTTCCATAAACTCATCGTAGAGGGCTGCAAAATCTGTATAACTTTCCATCTCAAATCCTTAAAAAAGTGCTGTAACCCACTGAACAATCCACTGAACTCCATATATACTGAATCCCATAAGTACTCCGGCAAGAAGAACACCGCTTAATACTGCTGCAACGCTTTTTTTAAAATCCATATCAAGAAGTGAAGCAGCCAATGTTCCTGTCCATGCTCCTGTACCCGGAAGCGGAATTCCTACGAAGAGGAAAAGTGCAAAATAAAGACCCCTTCCTGCCTTTTCCTGCAATTTCTTTCCGCCTTTATGACCTTTATTCAGACAGAATGTAAAAAACTTTCCGATAAACTTCTTATCTTTTCCCCAATTCAAAACCTTTACAGCAAAGAAGTAAATAAACGGAACCGGTACCATGTTTCCGATAATACAAATAATGTACGATACAACAGGATGTAATCCGAAACCATTTATATACACTCCGGGCAAAAGACGTACGGGTGTATTAAAAATAGCAAGAGGAAATGCAATACGAAGTTCAATCAATGGAACCATCGAAATAAAGAATATAATAATATACTTCGTTATTTTCTTCATAAAAATCTCCGTTTCTTATACCAGTATTTTATCAAGCACATCCATTACGCACTGCATTTCTTCATTTGTGCCTATGGAAATTCTTAAATAGTCCTTAATTCTCTCACCATTAAATTTACGCACAAGAATCTTATTTTCACGAAGTTTTGCAAATATCTCATCGCGCGGCACAGTAGCATGCTTTGCAAAAATGAAATTTGTCTTGCTGTCGCCAAAGCTAAAGCCTCGTTTTGCAAGTTCTTTCTTAGTCCATTCCCTGGTAGCCACAACCTTTGCCGTTGTTTCTTCAAAATAAGCGATATCGCGTACCGCAAGAGTTCCAAGTTCCAGTGTGGGCATATTCATTGTATACGAATTAAATGAAAACTTGGCATCATTGAGGTATTTAATAATCTTTGACTGTCCAAATGCATAACCGATTCGCATACCGGCCATGGATCTTGATTTTGAAAATGTCTGAACAACCAAAAGATTTTCGTACTTATCTATAAGCGGAAGCGCACTCACACCACCGAAATCAACATATGCCTCATCAACTATTACAACGCTGTTGGGATTGTTTTTGACTATACGCTCTATCTCAGACAAATCAAGGCTCTCTCCTGTGGGAGCATTTGGATTTGCAATTACAATTCCGCCGTTTTTGCAAATATAATCATCTGCATTTACCGTAAAGTCATCACGAAGCGGTATCTGTCTGAAAGGAATTTTAAAAAGATCGGCCCAGACATCGTAAAATGAATATGTTATATCAGGAAACAGTATTTCCTCCGCACTGTTGAAAAAAGTAAGGAAAGCCATCGCCAAAACATCGTCGGAACCGACACCGACAAATATCCGGTCTTCGGGAATCTTATATACCTCTGACAGTGCAGACACAAGCTGCGAGCATGTGGGGTCCGGATATTTTCTGAAATCCTCAGCCTTCATATTGTTCAGACGTTCCTGAACAGCCGGCGCCGGAGGATAGGGATTTTCATTTGTATTAAGTTTAATAAGTCCATCAACCTTAGGCTGTTCGCCCGGAGTATACGGAACAACTTTTCTGACATTATTTTCCCACATGCGTATTTCTTCCTTTTTATAAAAACCGACTCTCCTCCTCCGGAAAAGAGTCGGAAAAATACTTATTTATCAAGGCATAGTATAAACAACAAACCCTAAACAGTCAATATTTCGGCAACTAGCCGCTATATACAAAACTGTATCCGTCTTCTGAAATATACTGCTGATTTCTGCCTTCCACATCCACCACGAGTCTTCTTCCTCTTTTCAGCAACCTATTTGCAGGAGAAAGGAATATTTTATATTTCCTGTCCCTTACAAGTACTCCGCCGGGTACTTTAACAAGCAGGCGCTTATCTTCACGCTTGATCTTCGCAAGGGTAATCGGAATGAATTTACCATCTTTCGCGGAATAGACAAAATCCAGCGTTGACAAAACAATCAAAGCAAAAAGAACAAGCACCAATCCTGCAAACAGCATTTTTAGTGCGCTGTTCATATTTGTAATCCGGTCCCAAAGCGATGTCTGCACCACTGCAGAAGTTTCGGATGCACCGGGCGTTTTTTCTATCCATTTATTGCCGGAGGTCTGCGTTTTACTGCCGGAGGTATTTACCGTAATAAGATTTGCTGAAACATCATTTGCCGAAATGTCATTTTGTGAAATGTCTTCATTCGGTTCGTAAGGCAATAATGGCACTGAAGGGACCTGTTTCTTCCCGGTATTGTCATCCTCCTTCACATTCTTTTTACCATCGTCATCCTCATTTTTGGAGCCTGTCAAGTCTCCATCGTCGTCACGTCTGCTATCATCTGTTTTGCCTTTTCCGTCGTCTTTTTTCCTATTATCCTCATTTTTCTTTTCCTCCTCTTCCTTCCTGCGTCTCTCTTCCTCTTCTTTTCTGCGCTTCTCTTCTTCCTCTTCTTTCCTTCGTTTTTCTTCCTCTTCTTTTCTTCTTTCTTCTTCGATAATTTTGGGATCTTTGCCGATATTGGATACAGTTATCGATGCTGAAGCCGTATTTCCCGCATTATCCCGCACCGTTACAGAATATGTACCGTTTGAGCGTACAAGCAATGAACTTGAAGAAGAAAAAGCACCGCCGAACGAGTATGCCTCGGAAGCCAGTCCCGATAAGTCGTCCGAAGCGGAAGCACTGATTGTAAGTCCTTCCTCAGTCCAGGCATCCGTACTTTTTGAGAGTGAAACCGTAGGGGCTTTAGTATCAATATTTGATATAGTTATGGATTCAGAAGCCGTTCGTCCGCTGCTGTCCATTACGGTAAATGAATAACTTCCGTTTTCGTTTACAGCTGCTGATGAAGAGCCACTGTATGCACCGCCGTTAAAAGAATACGGCGCGCCGGCAAGAGAAAATGAAGAATCCGAAATGCTTACATTACAAGTGACGGTAACTTTCCCGTTTGTCCAACCCGTTTTATCGGCAGATATGCTTACCGTCGCAGCTGTACTTGATTCCTTCATTCCGCATCTTATTTCTTTGACCTGATAGGTGTGTGTATCCAGTCCGCCGTCAAAGGTTTCTATTGTTGTGCCACAGGTTTCGCAATATATATCCCACTTTTTCAGTGCGTCACTTTTTAACTTGTTTGGGCAGCAGTCTTTATATGTATCGTAAATGCATCTCATATTATTTTTGCAGTTTGGGCAATATCTTGTCAGAGTTTCTCTTCCATGGCTCCAGTAATGATTTGAGCATGTTTTCGTTACATTTTTGTAGCAGGAATCCACATGCTTGTGTGTAAATCCCGCTGCCTGTGAATAAATCGGCGCACTCCCCAAAATGACGCCCACGGTTGTTAATGCCGTAATAAATCTGATAATAAATTTGTTTTTCCCTAAAAACATAAAAATACCTCCATCCACATTAATCAAGCCCGGCGTATACCGGGTGAATAATCTGTATGCAGGTAAGTGTAAATGGATTGTATACCAAAAAATAGGCAAATTCCATATGGCATTCTATACAAAAAAGCAATTGTATTTTTTACTTAAATGAGCTACACTTCTTTCACTACAGAAAGGCATAAAAATGGCAGCAAAAAAATACAGTATGAATATGACGGAAGGATACCTTCTGCCAAAGATAATATCGTTTACGCTTCCGCTAATTGCATCAAGTATTCTTCAGTTGCTGTTCAATGCCGCTGATATGGTAGTTGCCGGAAGATATGTCGGGGCCGGAGCACTTGCAGCCATAGGTTCAACTTCTTCTTTGATCAATCTGCTTGTAAACCTGTTTATAGGTCTATCCGTCGGCGGAAATGTAATGGTGGCACGGTATTTCGGCTCTGCCCGGGAAAAAGATGTAAGCGAAACAGTTCATACTTCTGTTCTTCTTTCGGTATTAAGCGGTGCTTTCCTTGCCATATTCGGTTTTATCGCTGCTCCGAAGCTGTTGGCACTTATGGGAACTCCGGAATCCGTCCTTCCTCTTTCTTCCTTATATATCAGGATTTATTTTCTCGGGATGCCGTTAAGCATGCTCTACAATTTTGGCAGTGCGATACTTCGTGCCATCGGAGATACGAAACGACCCCTGATTTATCTTGCGATTTCAGGAGTCGTTAATGTTGTTTGCAATGTAACATTTATCATTTTGTTCGGTTTGGGTGTTGACGGCGTTGCACTTGCGACTGTATTGTCTCAAGCCCTGTCGGCAATTCTTGTTCTCAGATGCCTCATTAAATCCGACGAATGCTACAAAGTCGAAATAAAGAAGCTTAGACTATATAAAGATAAGGTGCTTCAAATACTTCGTCTCGGACTTCCCGCGGGAATTCAGGGCTGTCTCTTTTCATTTTCAAATGTACTGATTCAGTCTTCGGTAAACTCTTTCGGTGCTGACGTTATGGCCGGAAACAGTGCAGCCAGCAATATTGAAGGCTTTGTATATGTCATTATGAATGCTTTCCATCATACATGTCTTTCCTTTACAAGCCAGAATTACGGTGCAAAAAACTTTGAACGCATAAAAAAGGTTGTTCTTTACTGTCTTTCTCTTGTTGTTCTTCTTGGCTTTACATCGGGTGTACTGGCATACGTATTCGGTCCCGAGCTTCTTTCACTTTATGCCAACGGCAATGACAAAGCGGTCGTTATTCAGTATGGTATGACCCGTATGGGAATAATAATGTTTTCATATTTCACATGCGGAACCATGGACTGTATGGTCGGTGCGATCAGAGGCCTGGGTTATTCCGTAATGCCTACAATCGTGTCGCTTCTCGGGGCATGCGGTTTCCGAATTCTGTGGATTTTTACAATCTTTTCGCAGCTCCACACCTTGGAATGCCTATATATGTCATACCCCATTTCATGGACAATAACCACTCTGGTTCATGTTATTTGCTTCACCGTTGTATTTGTTAAAATGAAGAAACTGCTCAATGCCTGATATTATGTTCGTTTAATATAATCTTTCGTAAGATTGTTTATAAGGGAATTTCCAATACTGTTAAGCGAAACCGGTTTTGAAAGATAATCGTCAAATCCCTTTTTCAGGAACTCTTCTTTTGCGCCCTTCATGGCATTTGCCGTAAGGGCGATTATTTTTATCTTGTCACCACCATCTGTTTTCATTTTTCTTATCTCCGCGGTAGTTTCAACACCATCTATTCCCGGCATCATATGATCCATGTAAATTAAGTCGAAACGCTTTGTTTTTACAGCTGCAATAGCCTGGGTACCGTTTGGAATAAGTACCGGCTTGATTCCGAATACCCCAAGCATCTCACGAAGAATACGGAGATTTGTCGAATTATCATCGACAACCATTACTCGCGCTGCGGACGCATCAAATCTCTCGTGTTCATTATTGAGACCGTCTATATCAATATTTGCAGGAACAAAAATGATTCTCGAATCAGAATATATTATTTCTTCGCCATGTTCTTTTACAGTGTCGAGGTATGTGGTACTTCCTTCATATTTCTGAACAACCGTAGCCGTAAAAACGCTGCCCCAGCCTTCATTACTTACCACTTCTATATCGCCGCCCAAAAGGTTTGCAAGACCACGCGAAATGGCAAGGCCAAGTCCTGTACTCTCCTCAGCTCTCTCCCTCTTTAAATCCACCTGCGAATATACATCAAAAAGTTTTGAAATATTGTCCCTGCTGATACCTATGCCGGTATCCGCCACAGAATAAATCAAGCTTCCGGTTTTTTCATCGATTTTTTTAAAGTCTACAGTAAGCTTTACGCTTCCCTTTTCAGTATATTTGACCGCATTGTTGAGAAGATTAATTAAAATCTGTCTGCACTTACCGCCATCTCCTATAAGACTCTCAGGTACATTCGGAGATACAGCTACTGAAAAATCAAGATTCTTTCTTGATGCAATTATTTTTATGGGATTATAAGTATCTGTCAAAAAGCGTGTTAGTGAATAATGAATGTCTGTCACTTCGAGCTTTTCAGCGGTAATCTTCGTATAGTCAAGAATATCGTTGATAATATCCAACAAGTTGAGCGCAGCAGTGTTTATTGTCTGCACCCTGTCTTTGTCGTTTTCCGAAAGCGTATCAGACTCCGAAAGCATCTCACTCATAGCGCATATTGCATTCATGGGAGTTCTTATTTCATGGCTCATATTTGCAAGAAAAATAGTCTTCGCAGCGCTTTCCTTTACAGCCTTTCGTCCTGTTGCCAAAACTTCAACCACTGAATCTATGGTATTCCACATACAAACAATTACTGTGAACAAAACAGCCGGTCCAAGCGCACTACCGTTTGAAAAACCTGTTTGATATACAACCACAACTTCATATGCTCCGGCAGCAACAAGAACAATCAAGTCCACTATAAATGGCAGGTATTTTCTGTTACGTTCTTTTACAAACAAATACAATGAAGAACCCACAATAAATATGGCGGATATTCCGATTATGATATGGCTTACAAACATCATTTCATAAAAGTCAAATATTCCCTCTATCTGAAGAACAATCTGCACAACAGTATTTATCTCGGCAATGGCTGTAAGGGCTACAAATATTTTGTGAAATCTTTTTTCATGAACATCATCAAAATACAAAAGAATCGGAATAACCATCGCGGAAAGAAGAATAAAATCCATCTGTGTATTGACAGTAATATTATCTACCAGAAGCTGAGTCAGCTTGCATTCCGAGAAATCCCAGAATCCTACGGACAATGCAAACAAGCCAATCCATAATGACTGCTTGCCTTTTGCTATTCTGAATACGGTGCAAAATACAAAAACACCCATCATAAAAGCACCCATAATCATCAGAACAAGTGACATTTCGAAATTAATCCCATGATTTCGAATCAACATTGAAAACAGTTCTCTGTATGAACCCATATAAAACTCATGAAACGTATTTCTGTATCTCTTGTAAGGACTGGTAATAACAAGCTTAATCTCTTTTCCGGCATATTCTTCTTCCAAGGGAATAATATTCCAGATGCTTCCGCCTGTTTTTCCTGAAAAGATATATTCATTATCACCATAAGAATAAATCTTTTCATCATCAATATAAATTACAATCTTTTGAAGAGAAGTTCGGTACATCATTACGACTTCATCATCAAGCGGGTCCGGAAGTGTATTCGTAAGTGTTGTTGTTTCAGACGTAATTC
The DNA here is from genome assembly GCA_045600725.1 of Lachnospiraceae bacterium. Lineage (GTDB taxonomy): Bacteria > Bacillota > Clostridia > Lachnospirales > Lachnospiraceae > UBA1258. Next base: position 55,062 of record JAZRYK010000027.1, on the reverse strand, counting down.
CGAGATTGTCATCGCATGGAAGAGAAATGTTATATTGCCTTTCACCATCATCCGCAATCCAGCCTTCTTCAAGCATGGTTACGTTTTCCCATCCCTTAAAAAAACCGGCGCCGGTACGGTTATGAAGTGCGGTCAGTAAAACAAATAACGCCGCAATGATTGCGACGGATACATATCCGAGAACCAATGCGGCATTGCTGTTTTTTCTGTTACGAAATATATTTTTCATCTGTTATCCCCTAGGAGTTCATTTCTTCTCCATAGAGTTTAGCACATTTAACTGCTACCTGCCATCCTTTCAGTAACGACTTTCTTTCATCCTCGCTCATGGTTGCTTCAAACTTGCGTCCGAGCTTCCAGTTTTCGATTATATCTGCCTTATCGGTCCAGAAACCGGTGGCAAGTCCTGCAAGATATGCGGCTCCAAGTGCTGTTGTTTCGATGCATCTTGGACGCAATACATCCAAATCAAGCACATCCGCCTGAAACTTCATAAGGAAATTGTTGGCGCTTGCACCACCGTCAACGCGGAGGGAATTAAGCGTAATACCTGAGTCCTTCTCCATAACCTTCAGCACATCAAAAGTCTGGTAAGCAATAGATTCCAGTGTAGCACGAATGAAATGCTCTTTCCTGCAGCCCCTGGTGACACCTACTACCGTTCCTCTTGCATACTGATCCCAATAAGGTGCTCCAAGGCCTACAAATGCAGGGACAATATAAACGCCTGCCGTGTCAGGAACAACAACAGAAAATTCCTCAGTCTGACTTGCACTCTCCACCATTTTCATACCGTCGCGAAGCCACTGGACACCGGCTCCGGCAACAAAAACACTACCTTCAAGAGCATACTGCACTTCATCCCCTGTGCTTGCTGCAATGGTGGTAAGTAATCCGTTATTGGAGAAAATAGCCTTGTTGCCTGTATTCATCAAAAGAAAGCAGCCTGTTCCATATGTATTTTTTGCATCTCCCGCTTCAAAGCAGCACTGTCCGAATAAAGCCGCCTGCTGATCGCCCGCTATACCTGCAACAGGTATTTCATCTCCAAGAACAAACTTGTCTGTATATCCAAATGTAGTTGAAGAAGGCTTAACTTCGGGAAGCATACTCATTGGAATTCCGAAATAGTCGCACAGTTCTTCATCCCATGTAAGTGTGTTTATATTAAAAAGCATCGTTCTGGACGCATTTGTATAATCAGTTACATGAACCATTCCCTTTGAAAGATTCCACATAAGCCATGTGTCTACGGTTCCGAAAAGAATAAGCCCTTTCTCTGCTTTTTCTCGCACTCCTTCCACATTATCAAGTATCCACTTTATTTTTGTGGCACTGAAATATGCATCCGGGATAAGTCCCGTCTTCTGTCTGATTGTTTCAGCCATCGGAGTTGCTTTAACTTCCTCAATATAATCGGCAGTTCTCTTACACTGCCATACGATTGCATTGTAAACCGGTTCCCCTGTAACTCTGTCCCACACAATTGTGGTCTCACGCTGATTAGTAATACCTATAGCAGCAATCTGTTCGGCACTTGCATGAACAAGAGCCATTGCTTCAAGTGCAACAGCCAACTGTGATGACCATATTTCCATCGCATTATGTTCCACCCAGCCCGGTTTCGGATATATCTGATTAAATTCCCTCTGCGCCATATTTATGATATTTCCGGCTTTGTCAAACAGGATACAGCGGGAGCTGGTTGTTCCCTGATCCAGTGCCATTATATAGTCTTTCATCCCAATACTCCTTTAGATATTAATCAATATTCTTTGTAACCACCAGGTCGCTTCCGGTCCCCAAAATATCCGCAAGAACAACATCCCCTATCTTAGCAGCCGCTTCTACAGTCAATTTCATGAGAAGTTCTGCTACTTCATAAACTTTGTCCTTCGGTACCGGAGTTTTTGTTTTTACAGGACAAACCATTCCTTCCCTGTTCAAAACACCAATCGTTCCCGTAACCGTTCTTGTTGGATTTGTAACCTCAGATACGGCATACTGCGCGCCTCTTGGGCATGTATTCCCCGTTACTGATAATGTATCTTTGTTTATTGTTCCGGCTGCAATCTCATAATTTATTGTAACCTGACAGCCCATCGGACAATTTATACATGTCATGGTACGTGATTCCATTTTGCCGCCTCCTTACACATTTTCAAGACAGACTTTAATCACTTCGCCGTCTTTAATTCCGGATACATCGCTCTTTTTGATAACTACCTGCTCCATTTCGCCCGGAGCGCAAATCTGTTTCTTTTTACGAAGAACACACTCGTCACCCATATATACGCAGATTTCAGGATTTTTGAATACATTTCCGACTCTGAATCTGACAGTCACAAGATCATCCATCTTGTCGGGGCGGACGGTTGTCGGAACCGTATATCTTACTCCGTTTCCTGTTGTAACCTGAACTGATTTACTTTCTTTTTCCATTCCCGAAAGAACAAACCGTGCCGCATTTTTTCCGGCCTGAGTTGCTTCCATTGAAACGTAATCAACAAGATCGTGAACATGAAGAACATTGCCTGCGGCAAATACTCCCGGAATATCCGTCTCAAGACTGTCATTTACCTCAGGACCGCCTGTAACACGTGACAAAGTTACTCCAAGCTGCGAACTTAACTCATTTTCAGGGAGAAGTCCGCAGGAAAGAAGAAGTGTGTCACATGCTATAATCTCTTCTGTTCCCGGAATAGGTTGTGACTTCTCATCAACCCTTGCAAGCGTAACCGATTCCACTCTGTCTTTTCCGGCAATATCCACTACTGTCGTAGACAATTTTAGAGGAATTCCGAAATCATCAAGACACTGTACAATATTACGCTTTAGTCCGCCGGAATACGGCATAATTTCAGCAACCGCCTTAACTTCGGCTCCCTCCATGGTCATTCTTCTTGCCATAATAAGCCCGATGTCACCGGAACCCAGGATAACAACCTTCTTTCCGGGCAGTTTGCCTTCAATATTTACAAAGCGCTGAGCCGTTCCCGCGGAATATATTCCTGCCGGTCTGTAACCGGGGGTATTTAATGCTCCCCTGGGACGTTCACGACAGCCCATGCACAAAACTATGCTTTCAGCTTCAATTGTAAATATGCCTCGCTCGGCAGACATGCATGTTATCACTCTGTCTTTTGTAATATCTATAACAATGGTATTAAGATATGCTTCAACATTGTGCTCGGCAGCTTTGTCAATAAATCGTTGCGCGTACTCAGGACCCGTCAACTCCTCTTTGAATGTATGAAGACCAAATCCGTTATGAATGCACTGATTCAGAATACCGCCCAAAACTTTGTCTCGTTCAATAATAAGTACATCATCCACACCGGCTTCTTTTGCTGCAACAGCTGCCGCAAGTCCCGCAGGTCCGCCTCCGATGATAACAATTTTCTTATTCATCCAAATGCCCTCCTACTTATGGTCCGTAATAAACTCTGAGCCGATACCGTGTTTGGTAATCTCGGTTACTGCTTTTCCGGTTTCACGTGCTATGATTTCAATCGTCTTGGGAGAGCAAAAACCTGCCTGGCATCTACCCATTCCGGCCCGTGTACGTCTTTTTACACCGTCCAAAGTTGTTGCGCCCAGTGGTCTGTTTATGGCCGCAACGATTTCGCCTTCGGTAACAAGTTCACATCTGCAGACAACATTTGCGAAAAGCGGATTTTCATCAATAAGTTTCTTCTTCTCCTCTGTAGTTGCAAGTGCCATATTTGGAACACCTTTTCTTGAAGAAATGAAGTTCGCTTTTTTATTCGCCAAAAGAATATCGGCTGCAAGTTCCGCAATATATTCGCCTATGGCAGGTGCTGCCGAAAGTCCCGGAGATTCAATACCTGCCACGTCAATAAAGCCCTTGACGGAGCTTTCGCCTATGATAAAATCGCCCGTGTCGGCATGTGCTCTGAGACCGGCAAAAGAAGTGATAACAGAACGCGTTGGAACTTCAAGAATGGATTTTCCGCCTACAGACTGAACTGTCGCAAGACCTTTTGCCGTTGTGTTAACCTCTTCCTTGTCTTCAGTGTCGGTTGCTGTCGGTCCCATCAAAAGGTTTCCATGCACCGTTGGTGTAACCAATATGCCCTTACCCAGTGCTCCCGGAAGCTGGAATATTGTTGATGAAACAAGATTTCCAACCTTTTTATCATAAAGGCAGTACTCACCTTTTCTTGCTGTAATATTTATCTTGTCTTCACAAATCATATTGTGAAATTTATCTGCATAAACTCCGGCTGCATTAATAACTATCTTGGCAGAAAACTCTTCTTCCCCTGCCTTTACGATAAAGCCGTCTTCTGTTTTGATTATATCTGTGACCTCTGTATTTAAGAAGAAATCAACACCGTTAACAGCGGCATTTTCAGCCATGGCTATAGTAAGTCCGAAAGGACAAACAACCGCACCGGTAGGTGCGAATAATGCAGCCACAGCATCATCGGATATGTTTGGTTCCTTTTCTTTTAATTCTTCTTTGGATAAGATTTTAATTCCCTCTACACCGTTTGTTTTTCCTCGTTCAAGAAGTTCCTCCAATTTAGGCATGTCTTCCTCAGAAAAACACAACACCAAAGAACCGTTTCGTCTGTATGGAAAATCGAGTTCTTTTGAAAGAGCCTCCATTTTTTTGCTTCCCAATACATTGTATTTGGCCTTAAGTGTTCCCGGCTTTGCATCATAGCCTGAGTGTACAATTCCGCTGTTTGCTTTTGATGTGCCTTCACATACATCACTTGCCTTTTCAACAACAGCAGTATATATGTTATATTTTGATATTTCTCTTGCTATGGATGATCCGATAACTCCGGCCCCAATAATTAAAACATCATACTGTTTCATGAATGTTTCCCTCTCATACATAATATAATTTATTATAACATAAAAAAGTGTGTGCCTGCACACACTTTGCTCCCGAGCGGTATGCTTTAGCATTTATTTCATCCCCGCAAGGTGCGCATCCATAGCGGAACTTTTTTGTTTACCGGGAAATTCAGAGGAATTTCCCGGTAAACAAAAAGCCACAACCCGAAGGTTGTGGCTATATTTTTTATTGCTTATTCTTCTGATACTTCAACTGCTTCAGCATCGTCAGCTACGTCCATTACTTCTTCGACTTCTTCGGCAACTTCCACTTCAGGCTCTGCATTCCCGTTAAGAACTGCATCTCTTTCTGCTATCATTGCTTCATATCTGTCGTCTGTACTTAATGATACGTCACGATAACGCTTCATACCTGTACCTGCAGGAATCAGCTTACCTAAGATAACGTTTTCCTTAAGACCAATGAGCTTATCAACTTTACCCTTGATAGCTGCTTCGGTAAGAACCTTTGTGGTCTCCTGGAATGATGCGGCTGAAAGGAAGGATTCTGTTGCAAGAGCAGACTTTGTGATACCAAGAATAATTCTGGTACCTTCTGCAAGTGCCTTGCCCTCCTTAGCAAGCATTTCGTTTGTATCCTCGTAGTCAAGTGTATCAACAACTGTTCCGGGAAGGAAGTCTGAATCACCGCTGTTTTCGATACGAGTCTTCTTAAGCATCTGACGAACAATAACTTCGATATGCTTATCGTTGATATCTACACCCTGAAGTCTGTATACACGCTGAACTTCGCGGATGATATAATCTTCAACTGCGTCAATGTTCTTAACTCTTAAAAGATCGTGAGGGTTAATTGAACCTTCTGTAAGTACATCACCCTTTACAAGAACCTGACCATCCTGAACCTTAAGACGTGAGCCGTAAGGAATAATGTATGTCTTTGTCTCGCCTGTCTCTTCGTTGTTAACAACAACTTCACGCTTATTCTTTTCGTTCTTAATGGTTGCAACACCATCAAGCTCGGCTAAGATTGCAAGTCCCTTAGGTTTACGTGCTTCGAACAATTCTTCTACACGGGGAAGACCCTGTGTAATATCGCCACCGGCAACACCACCGGTATGGAATGTTCTCATTGTAAGCTGTGTACCGGGTTCACCGATTGACTGAGCAGCAATAATACCAACTGCTTCACCGACCTGAACTGCTTCACCGGTTGCCATGTTTGCACCGTAACACTTTGCACAAATACCGTCATGTGAACGGCAGCAAAGAATATTACGAACCTTAATTCTTGCTGAAATATTATCCTTTACAGGATTACCGTATGAATCAATACCTTCGTTCATGATTCTCTCAGCACGTCTGGGATTGATCATATGATTCTTCTTAACAATTAATTCGCCGCTTTCGGAATAAATATCTTCAACAGCGTAACGACCCTGGATACGATCCTTTAAGCCTTCGATTGTTTCCTTACCGTCCATGAATGCATATACATCCATTCCGGGGATATAATCTCTTGTTTCGGCACAGTCGATTTCACGAATAATAAGTTCCTGTGAAACGTCTACCATTCGTCTTGTAAGGTAACCTGAGTCAGCTGTACGAATAGCTGTATCTGACAGACCCTTACGAGCACCGTGAGCTGACATGAAGTATTCCAAAACGTCAAGACCTTCACGGAAGTTTGACTTAATGGGCAACTCAATTGTTCTACCTGATGTATCTGCCATAAGTCCACGCATACCTGCCAGCTGCTTAATCTGCTGGTTGGAACCACGGGCACCGGAGTCAGCCATCATGAAGATGTTGTTGTACTTATCAAGACCGTTTAACAGATCCTTTGTAAGTCTTCCGTCGATATCTGTCCATGTCTCAACAACTGCACGATATCTCTCTTCGTCGGTAATAAGTCCACGTCTGTAGTTTCTTGAAATCTTATCAACAGTCTGCTGAGCTTCCTCAAGAAGTGCGGGCTTTGAAGCAGGCACTGTCATATCAGAAATAGAAACTGTCATTGCTGCGATTGTAGAGTAGTGGTAACCCATAGCCTTGATCTTATCAAGAACTTCTGCCATTACACCTGCTCCGTGTGTATTGATTACCTTCTGGAGAATTGCCTTTAACTGCTTTCTTCCTACATGGAAGTCTACTTCAAGTAAAAGAGCATTCTCTTTCTTGGAACGATCAACGTAACCAAGATCCTGAGGTATGTTCTCATTGAACATTAAACGACCGAGTGTTGTCTCGATAAATCCTTCAACTGTCTCACCCTCGAATTCAGCACATCTCTTTACGAAAATGCTCTGATGATATGTGATTTCCTCGTTCTCGTATGCAAGTAATGCATCGTCCATGGAATTGAAGTATCTTCCGAGAATATCTACCATACGGCAGACAACTCTTCTGTCTCTGTCGGTATCTACGCAAACCTTAATGATTGCATTTCTGTCAAGTTTAGCGCCCTTGCTTGCTGCAACAGCCTTGGCATCTTCATCGGCATTCTTTCCCTTAACAGCCTTTAACACCTTTGCTTCATATTCTTCGTAAGCTTTCTTTGCATCATCAATGTTGTCAAATTCAGCAACGATATTGTCAACAAATTCAGCTTCCTTGTGGTCAACATACTTATGCATGGTCATATAGTAAATACCAAGAACCATATCCTGTGAAGGAACAGCAACAGGACCACCGTCTGAAGGCTTCAAAAGGTTGTTGGGTGAGAGAAGAAGGAATCTGCACTCAGCCTGAGCTTCAACGCTAAGAGGAAGATGAACGGCCATCTGGTCACCATCGAAGTCGGCGTTGAACGCTGTACATACAAGGGGGTGAAGCTTAATAGCCTTACCTTCTACAAGGATAGGCTCGAATGCCTGAATACCAAGTCTGTGAAGTGTAGGTGCTCTGTTAAGCATAACAGGATGTTCTTTAATAACATCTTCAAGCACGTCCCAAACCTGTGTATCAAGTCTTTCAACAAGCTTCTTTGCATTCTTAATATTCTGTGAAATGCCACGGCAAACAAGTTCCTTCATAACGAAGGGCTTGAACAACTCGATAGCCATTTCTTTGGGAAGACCGCACTGATAAATCTTAAGTTCAGGTCCTACTACGATAACCGAACGTCCTGAGTAGTCTACACGCTTACCAAGAAGGTTCTGACGGAAACGACCGCCCTTACCCTTTAATAAGTCTGAAAGTGATTTAAGTGCACGGTTACCGGGTCCTGTTACGGGGCGTCCGCGTCTTCCGTTATCAATAAGAGCATCAACTGCTTCCTGAAGCATTCTCTTTTCGTTGCGAACGATAATGTCGGGCGCACCGAGCTCGAGCAATCTTTCAAGACGGTTGTTTCTGTTGATGATTCTTCTGTAAAGATCATTTAAATCCGATGTTGCAAAACGTCCACCGTCAAGCTGAACCATGGGACGAAGATCGGGAGGAATAACGGGAACAACATCCAGAATCATCCATTCAGGCTTGTTTCCTGACTCGCGGAAAGCTTCGACAACTTCAAGTCTCTTAACGATTTTTGTTCTCTTCTGGCCGCTTGATTCCTTTAATTCAGCGATAAGTCTCTCTGATTCGGATTCAAGATCGATTGCCTGAAGTAATTCCTTAATTGCTTCGGCACCCATTCCTACGCGGAACTTGTTGCCGAATTTTTCTCTTGCTTCGGCATACTGGCTCTCTGTAAGCACATCCTTGTAAGCAAGTGTGCTTTCACCGGGATCAAGTACAATGTAAGAAGCAAAATAGAGAACTTTTTCAAGTACTCTGGGTGAAAGATCAAGAATAAGTCCCATACGTGAAGGGATACCCTTGAAGTACCAGATATGTGATACAGGTGCAGCAAGTTCAATACGTCCCATACGCTCACGACGAACGCTTGACTTTGTAACTTCAACACCGCAACGATCACAGATAATACCTTTGTGGCGAATCTTCTTATATTTGCCGCAATGACATTCCCAGTCCTTGCTGGGTCCAAAGATCTTCTCGCAGAACAAACCGTCCTTTTCAGGCTTAAGTGTTCTGTAGTTGATGGTCTCAGGCTTTGTTACGATACCAAATGTAGGATCTTCTTTTCTTCTTTCATCTCCTGAAGACCATGATCTGATGATTTCAGGTGATGCAAGACCAATTTTAATGGCATCAAATGTCATAGGCTGATATGTATCATTTTTAATTTCTGACATTTTATGGCGCTCCTCTCATACCAAAACTGTTAAATAGTCTGATTCTTATTCTTCTGTGGTACCGTCTTCGGAATAATCAAAATCTTCATCTGCTTCAACAAGATCTCCATCCTCATTGAATTCCTGAGTCTGGTATCCCATTCTTGCAAGTGATCTGGAGTCGTAATCGTTGACCTTTCTGTTTGTGTCATCGTTCTCTACAGATCTGAAGTCTGTTGCTTCGTAATCGGCAACTTCAGTAAGCTGAACTTCTGTCATGTCATCACGGAGAACCTTGATATCAAGACAGAGTGACTGTAATTCCTTAAGTAATACCTTGAAGGATTCCGGAATGCCGGGTTTAGGAATATTCTCACCCTTGATGATTGCTTCGTAGGTCTTTACACGTCCTACAACATCATCGGACTTAACAGTAAGAATTTCCTGAAGAGTATATGCAGCACCGTAAGCTTCAAGTGCCCAAACTTCCATTTCACCGAAACGCTGTCCACCGAACTGAGCTTTACCGCCAAGAGGCTGCTGAGTAACCAGTGAGTAAGGACCTGTTGAACGAGCATGGATCTTATCGTCTACCAGGTGGTGAAGTTTCAAGTAGTGCATGTGACCGATTGTTACAGGGCCATCGAAGTACTCACCTGTTCTACCGTCGCGAAGTCTTACTTTACCGTCACGGGAAATCGGAACACCCTTCCAGAGTGATCTGTGATCTCTGTTCTCGGATAAGTAATCCACTACCTCAGGAAGAAGCTCTTCCTTATGAGCTGAACAGAATGTAGGAGCTGTCTTGTCGTACTCCTTACCTTCCTTAGCTGCAATTTCTTTAGCTTCCTTCTCATCAAAAGGAAGATTTACGTAGTCGTTTGCAAGTTCAAGAGTATCCATAATATCATTTTCGTTTGCACCATCGAAGATAGGTGTTGCAACGTTAAAGCCAAGAGCCTTGGCTGCAAGGGAAAGATGGATTTCAAGGACCTGACCGATATTCATACGGGAAGGAACGCCCAGAGGGTTAAGTACGATATCAAGAGGACGACCGTTAGGAAGATAAGGCATATCTTCTACAGGAAGTACTCGTGAAACGACACCCTTGTTACCGTGACGTCCGGCCATCTTATCACCAACGCTGATCTTACGCTTCTGAGCAATGTATACTCTGACTGAAGTATTAACGCCGGGTGAAAGATCTCCCTCGTTATCTTTTCTTGTAAATACCTTTGTATCAACAACGATACCATATTCGCCGTGAGGTACCTTAAGTGAAGTATCACGAACTTCTCTTGCCTTCTCACCGAAGATTGCACGAAGAAGTCTTTCTTCTGCTGTAAGCTCTGTTTCTCCCTTGGGAGTAACCTTACCGACAAGAATATCGTTTGCTCTAACCTCTGCACCTACACGAATGATTCCGCGTTCATCAAGGTTCTTTAACGCTTCGTCACCGACACCGGGAACGTCTCGTGTAATTTCTTCGGGACCAAGCTTGGTATCACGTGCTTCTGCTTCATACTTTTCAATATGAATTGATGTATATACATCGTCTGCAACAAGTCTCTCACTTAAGAGAACGGCATCTTCGTAGTTATAACCTTCCCATGTCATGAAACCGATAAGAGGGTTCTTACCAAGAGCAAGTTCACCGCCCTGAGTTGAAGGACCATCTGCAATAACCTCACCCTTTGTTACACGATTGCCCTTAAATACAATAGGCTTCTGGTTGTAACAGTTGGACTGGTTACTACGAGAGAACTTTGTTAAGTTGTAATCTTTCTTTGTTCCGTCATCATATGTAATCTTGATAAGCTTTGAAGATACGTAATCAACGGTTCCGTCACCTTCCGCAACTACACATACACCTGAGTCAACAGCAGCCTTAGGTTCCATACCTGTACCTACTGCAGGAGCCTCTGTCATCATAAGAGGAACGGCCTGACGCTGCATGTTTGATCCCATCAGAGCACGGTTAGCATCGTCGTTCTGAAGGAAAGGAATAAGTGCTGTAGCAACTGAGAATACCATTCTGGGAGATACGTCCATGTAATCAAACATGGTCTTTGCGTATTCCTGTGTCTCTTCACGATAACGACCCGATACGGAATTCTTAGCGAATGTTCCGTCAGGATTAAGAGGCACGTTAGCCTGAGCTACATGGTAATCGTCTTCTTCGTCTGCAGTCATGTAACGGTATTCATCCGTTACACGAGGATTTTCGGGATCTGACTTGTCAATGAGACGATAAGGAGCCTCAATGAAGCCATATTCATTAATTCTTGCGAATGAAGCAAGAGAGTTGATAAGTCCGATGTTGGGACCTTCGGGAGTCTCGATGGGACACATACGACCATAGTGTGTGTAGTGGACATCTCGAACTTCGAAGGAAGCACGTTCTCTTGAAAGACCGCCGGGACCGAGTGCAGAAAGACGTCTCTTGTGAGTAAGTTCACCAAGAGGGTTGTTCTGATCCATGAACTGTGACAACTGTGAAGATCCGAAGAACTCCTTAATTGCAGCCTGAATAGGCTTGACATTTACAAGCTGTCCCGCATTAACTTCATCGGTATCATGTGTGGTCATTCTTTCTCTGACAACACGCTCTACTCTTGAAAGACCGATACGGAACTGGTTCTGTAAAAGTTCACCGACAGCACGGATACGACGGTTGCCAAGGTGGTCGATATCGTCATCTGTTCCGATGCCGTATTCAAGATGAAGATTATAGTTTACAGATGCAAAGATATCTTCCTTTGTGATGTGTTTGGGAACAAGCTCGTGAATATTTAACTGCACAGCTTCCTTAACAGACTCTGCATCTTCACATCCATCGAGGATTTCCTTAAGTACGGGATAATAAACTCTTTCTTTAATGCCAAGTTCGGCAGGATCGAAATCAACGAATCCGTCAAGCTTGACTGCCATATTTGAAAGAACCTTTTCAATCTTTGTTTCTGTCTCGATATATACAAAAGGAACTGCTGAATCCTGAATCATATCAGCATCTTCTCTTGTAAGCTTTGTTCCTTTTTCGAAAAGGATTTCACCTGTTAAGGGACTTACAGCATCCTCTGCAAGAACCTGACCTGCGATACGATTTCTGAAAGAAAGCTTCTTATTGAATTTATAACGTCCAACCTTTGCAAGATCATAACGACGGGGATCGAAGAACATACCGGAAATAAGGCTTTCAGCGTTTTCAACGTTCAAAGGCTCACCGGGACGAATCTTCTTATATAATTCAAGTAAACCTGCTTCTGCGCTGCCTTCAGGCATCTTTTCAGTAATGGAAGTATCCTTGGCAAAACTTGCTTCAATCTTTTCTTCTTCGCCGAAAAGGTCACGGATTTCCTGGTTTGTACCTAATCCGAGAGCACGCAAAAGAACGGTGATCGGAACCTTTCTGGTTCTGTCCACACGTACATAAAATACATTATTTGAATCGGTCTCATATTCAAGCCATGCACCACGGTTGGGGATAACTGTAGCAAAATACAGTTCCTTACCGATTTTATCATGCTGAATATCGTAATAAATACCCGGAGAACGAACCATCTGGCTGACGATTACACGTTCTGCGCCATTTATAACGAAAGTTCCGGTTTCAGTCATCAAAGGAAAATCACCCATGAAAACGACATTTTCGGCAACTTCTCCGGTTTCCTTGTTATGGAGACGCACCTTGGCACTTAATTTTGCCGAGTATGTTGCATCACGTTCCTTACATTCTTCAATTGTGTATTTAGCCTGATTTCTGTTGAGTTCATAATCTACAAACTCAAGGCTGAAACGGCCACTGTAGTCCACAATAGGAGAAATGTCGTCAAATGCCTCACGAAGTCCGTCTGAAAGGAACCATTCATAAGAATCCTTCTGAACCTCAATAAGGTTGGGCATTTCCAAAACTTCTTTTTGTCGAGAATAACTCATACGCATACTTCTGCCTGCGGGCACTTTACGTATTCTGTTTTTTTCCATTGACATTCACCCCGTTCTTATTATTTAGCATTGGTTTTTATATGTAAAAAAAGCCACAAAAAAACAAGGCACTCCACAATAGTGCATTTTGTATTGTATAACAAAGATTTTTCAAAGTCAACAAGATTTTTTTACAAAAATATACATACAAAAATATCGCCGTTTTCCCGAAAAAAAACAACTCCCCGACGAACTATCGCCGGGGAATAATCATTCTTTACTTACTTTCCGAAATAAACTTTGCAAGAGTCTCGTACAGAATAACAGGATTAATGGGTTTGGAAAGATGAGCGTTCATACCCGAATTGACAGAAAGCTCCACATCTTCCGAAAATGCATTTGCCGTCATTGCAATAATAGGAATATTCGATGCATCTCTTCTGTTAAGCAGTCTGATTTTTCTGGTTGCCTCAAGTCCGTTCATTCGCGGCATTCTAATATCCATAAGAATTGCATCGTAAAAGTGCTCGGGCGAATTGTCGAACGCTTCCACTGCTTCCAGGCCATTCACGGTCACTTCGGCTTTAATATTCTGACTTTCGAGAAGTGCAACGGCAATTTCTCTGTTGATTTCATTGTCTTCGACAACAAGCACCCGCTTACCTTTGAGGCAGTCAACACTGATTTCTTCGCTTTTTTCTTCAACCGGTTCCTGCTTCGTTACACTTTCAAAACCAATATCCACAACAAAGGTTGTTCCGACGTCCGGTTTACTTGTGGCACTGATACTGCCTCCGAGCATATCAACTATACCCTTTGAAATGGAAAGACCTATTCCGGTTCCGTTTAAGCTCGCGCGATTCGTTTCTTTTTCCTGCGCAAAAGGTTCAAACATACGCTGTGCAAACTCTTCCGTCATTCCGATACCACTGTCTTTAACCACAAAACGATATTTTCCCTTGTTCCCGTCACTACCGATATTGTAGCAGCTGAATTCAATAAGTCCTCCCTCAGAAGTATATTTTACCGCGTTGTCCAAAAGATTTGTAAAAATCTGTGAAACACGTAACTTATCCATTAAAAGAATCGTATTGTCCGGTATTTCCGAATTTGCTATATAAACTATATTTTTACTTGCGCACAGAGGCTCAACAATTGTGTTGACTGTTGCAAGAAAATCCGCAAATCTCACTTCCTTGACATCCATTGTCAGTCGGCCTTCCACAATTCCCGACATATCCAGAACATCATTGATAAGCTGAAGCAAATAATCGCTTGAACTCTTAATTTTGCTTACATAGCCTTTAATCTGCTCGGGATTTCCGTTTGCGTCCTCGACCAAAGATGCAAGACCGACAATGGCATTCATGGGAGTACGCATTTCGTGGCTCATTCTTGCGAGGAATTCCGTCTTAACCGCATTTGCCGCTTTTGCCTCCGCCAGCGCAGTCTCCAGTTTTTCTTTTACTTCTTTCTCACTGTTTACAAAATCAGTAACATCCTGTTTGAAAACAACAAGAAATCGTTTGTCATCATCCATATACGATGAATAAAAACGTTTTCTTCCTATAGTTCCGTCTTTAACTTCATCGATAAATATTTCAAAGAAATCATGTTCCTGAAGGTAATCGCAAAGAGTTTTTATATGAGCCGCTTCAACGGCACGTTCACGATCATAATCTGCCACAAATCCGGTGGCATATCGCATCATCATCTCTTCGTAATTGTCACATTTTTCAAACTTAATATCACCGTTTTCGGCATAAAGCAGAAGCCCTCTGTTTTTTCCTCTTTCGTAACAGAGAACGGCGTCATAGTTTTCAGAGAGCATCATATTCATAATGCCCATATAAATCTTGTCTCCGGTAATATCCTCAAGGGAGACCACCTTTGTCATAAATCCGTTAACAGGATTTGGGCGGTATGTCATTTCCAAAGAAAGCCACATTCTTTCGCCCGAAGGCATATTAAATGAAGCCGCAACACCCCCCTTGTCCTCGTAAGCATTCTTTCCTGTTCCGTCAGGATTCAGAAATTTTTCAACTCTTTTGTACGAGGCGACATCTCCGGCGTATCTTAATATTCTCGTCGACACCTCACTCCATGTCATTTCCCGGCGCAAATCAAATATGTTACCTTCGCGTACGCTCAGAAGTCTGTCGTTTCTTTCATCGAACACAAATGTAATGTTACGTCTTTTGTGGTCTTCGGCTCCGGCAAAAATGCCTTGCTCGGAATCCTCCCACAAGCCGTCAGGTTTGTTCTGAATAAAAATATCATCCGTTCCGGTTGCCAGGAATGTAAGTTCGTTTGCAAAAATCAGATTTGACATTCTAATATTCCACGCAAGAAGTCCCGCGGCAACAGCCAATAAGCCCGCTAAAACAATACATGCGATTGTGATTGAATCCGGATTATCCGTTACAACGCAATATGTAATAAGAAAAACCAGCGCACCCTCTGTTTGTCCCAAAATAACATAGAACGGAGCCAGAATAAATGAAGCCGCCAAATCAATTGCCGTAAAAGCATATGCAAACATGACAATCTGCGATCCCGGAAACATTACTTCCAAATGTGTCACAAAAGCAAAGCCTATTACATAGCAGACTATAATCGACCAGTCTTGTATTTTTTTAACCTTGTCCCGCAAAAAAAACCATAACGCCATCATCAGCAGTGCCGCTAAGGCAAAGACAAAGAATTCAACGTATACCTTTTCTTTATTGCTAAAGAGTTTCACCAAAAAGGCTGTGGCAAGAATTCCTTCAAAAACAGCGAAATTCCACCACATACCCCATTTATTTTTTTGATTGACCACATTCTTATATTTATAGAATGCATTCAGATTAACAAGTTTCCCCCGCATTTTGCACTCCACACTCAAAATCCGTTTTATTTCTTCTTTTCAAAATATATGTTTCTGAACTTAAGCCCTGTCTGGCTGAATGAAATCTTCAGGAAACGTTCTGTCGAGAACCCGTGTCCCATCACAACTTCTTCGTTAGTCCATTCACTCTTGGCACCGTTTCGTGTAATAACCTTCATTACGGTATTGTTAACGCTGAAGGTTGCGGAAAGCTGCGAAAGAAGCCCGCCCTCGGAACCGAGTTCAAAGTACATCATATAATCACCCTTTTCAGGGAATCTGAGTCTGATGATATTTATTGCACCCTTTGTGGTAACCAACAGATTTTCGTCCATTTTTGCACCGTCGGTAACATCGAATGTAAATTCGGCATCGGCTGCTATTTCGCCTGTTGTAGGTCTGTCGATGTCTTCAAATACAAATTCTTCTCCGTTTAGTCTGTCATAAGCCGGAGTATTCATAACAAGAGAAACAATATTCATGGCATTTCTCTGAAGTTCTGCTCGTGTAAACACTCCTGATTTAAGGCCTTCTTCGGAATCATCTCCGTTATCGTTTCCGACAGAACTGTTTGTGACCATATAAAGATCGTTCTGGGCTCTGACCA
The DNA here is from genome assembly GCA_045600725.1 of Lachnospiraceae bacterium. Taxonomy (GTDB): domain Bacteria; phylum Bacillota; class Clostridia; order Lachnospirales; family Lachnospiraceae; genus UBA1258. The sequence goes on along the minus strand of JAZRYK010000027.1, from coordinate 38,651 downwards.
TGAAGGAAGTCTTCTGAACCGTAGGATTCTCGTCAAGTTCTTTACCGCAATATGCCCACCAGTCTGTTACACTGACTCCTTCAAAGCCCCAGTCCTTACGAAGAACACAGGTATTCAATTCAAAGTTTGCCGCGGTATGTGTTCCGTTAAGAACACCATATGTTGTCATTATATGATTTGCCTTTCCGTCACGAACGGCCATTTCAAATCCCTTAAGATAAATCTCTCTGAGGGCTCGCGCTGAAACAACGGAATCAGAACGGTGACGTGCATCTTCCTGATTATTGCATGCAAAATGCTTGATACAGCAGGTTGTATTCCAGGGTCTCATACCCTCAAGCTGAGCTATCGCCATCTTTCCCGTAACAAAGGGATCTTCACTGAAATATTCGAAATTTCTTCCGTTTAACGGATGACGCTTAATATTCATACCGGGACCGAGAAGACAGTCGATTTTGTCTCTTAAAAGTTCCTCACCCATATAAGAATAAAGTTTTTTAACAAGCTCGGGATTGAATGTGGAAGAAAGACAGCTTCCGTTAGGTCCGAGCATTGCATATACACCGCTGTCTATTCTGAGTCCGCTGGGGCCGTCGGTACAAGCGGCGGCAGGTATTCCGAATGCAGCAAGTGAATCCGACACACCACCGTATGCGGCGCAGGTTCCGGGAACAACACGTGAAGAACTCATACCTTCACCACGCGACATAACAACCATATCTTCATCGGAAAGCTGAGCAATGAAATCCTCCATTGAAGCCTTTCCTTCTTTAACGTCTTTAAGTTTGATATCCTTATCCCCTGTATAAGGAATTTCCTTAAGAGAATTTCTTTCTTTTTCGATAAGTTCAAAAGAATCATAGTATCTGACGGGTGCAGGTGTCTTCACGGCAACAAATCCGTTTTTCGAAGGTTTGGGAATAATTCTGTCAAATTCCATGATTGGATAAAGTGCTGCTTCCGTAGTCTCTGTTACCAGCGTCTCGGAGAGTGAGAATGAACCGACAGCCTGAGTGCTTCTGACATCCGTACCTGCAAAGAATGTATATTCGCCTTCTTCAAGAACAAATGAGTTTCTGTGTCCTGTCATTCCCGTGTCATCATAGGAAGCCATTTCCTTTGCGCCCCAGGTCATTGAAATAACTTCTGTTTCTCCCGGTGCCAAAGTTTTTGTTTTTCCGAACGCAACAAGTACTCTTGAAGGCTTTCCGAGAAATCCCTGAGGTGCTTCGCAGTAAACCTGAATTACCTGTCTTCCCGGATAATCTCCGATATTTTCAACAAATGCCCTGATTTCAAAATTTTCCCCGCAAGAAAATGCGTATGTCTGTTCAAAGCTTGTATATGTAATTCCATAGCCAAAGGGATATACTACCTTATCCTTTTTAAATGTTTCGAAATATCTGTAGCCTACATAAATGTCTTCGGTATAGAAATTACGCACCAGGTCTCCAAAATCATTTGCCGAAGGATAATCCGTTACATCAAGTGCGATAGTTTCCGTAAGGCGTCCGCCGGGAGTAGCTTTACCGGAAATAAGGTCTGCCACGGCATTTCCGCCTTCGCAACCGCCCTGCCAGACATACATTACGGCACCGGGATTATATTCCTTAACCCAGTTCATATTTATGATATCGCCCGAATTGATAAGCACCGCTGTCTTCTCAAAATTAGAGCAGACTACAGAAATCATCTCACGCTCTCCGGCGCTTAAATAGTAGTCTCCTTCGGTTGCCGTTCTGTCCTTGTCTTCACCTGAAAGACGACTTATAAAAACAATGGCAACATCGGCATTCCCGGCAGCATCTTTAACAACTTCGTCTGTCAGAGGCATTTCTACCTGGCTTGTAGGCTCCTGCGCCCAGCCACCGCCTTTGTCAAAAGGATGGTCTTCAAGCCATTTTCTGTATATGTCTGAAAGAGGCTCATATATTTTTAAATCATCACAATTCTTTATTCCGTCATAGTAGCTTACAACATAAGGAACATTAACCAGTCCGCCCGATCCTGTTCCGCACTTGATATAGTCAAACTGTGTACGCCCGAAAAGAGCAACTGTTCCGCCCTTTTTCACCGGTAATGTATTGTTATCGTTTTTAAGAAGAACGCAGCCTTCGCTTGCAGTTTTTCTGCAGGTCTTAATGTATGCGCCCCAGTCAAGCCTGTAATTCTTCATATATCCTCCAAAAATATTCCGCATTAAATTTTGTATAAAATCAAATATCAGTTATTTTTTATTTCGCTTGATTCTGCCGCTTCGGCTTTCGCCGGCTTTTTCTTTTTAAAAATAAGCAGTTTACTGAATATGTAATTAACAATCATTACAAGCACCGAGGAAATAAAAATTTTAACAAACCAGTAGTTCAGGTTGTCCAAAGAAGTAGTCATGTTAAATGACATAAAGCTGATTACGGCACTTTCAATTCCATCTACCATTTCGACTTTCTGTCCGCAAATCTCAAGCACCCATTTTATAAACCAAATGGGTTTCCACATGGTTGCAAACATAACCATTACAAGAGCATCCAAAATCCATGTCGACACTCTGGAGCCGGCAAAGCCGAGAAGTTCGGCAATGATATGAGGGTTTTTACTTTTGAAAACCCATTTTCTGTTAAGCGGATAAGCAAACAAAACACCCGCGAGCCAGTCGACAGACTGAACAAAAATATTAAGTGCTCCGTTGTTTGCTACTCTGTCAGCCCCCAGTACAAGGTTTGTTAAAATCCATAGGACAACAAAACAGAATACTGTAGTTAACCCACCGACTACAATATAAACAACAATTTCTCTATACTTCTGCCATAATTCTTTCATTTACTTTTACCTCAAGACTTATTTTTAACTGAATAATTATAAACTATATATAGTGTGCTGACAATATACATAAAGTACCCGACCCGACGTGTCAGATATGGTGAAAATCGTTTTTGTTCCCACAGCACGCAACGATTGTCTCTCCACAACAAAAAAACGATGAAAGACCCTTGGGTTTTCATCGTTCTTTCTGTTGTTCGTTTGTCCTAGAATGAATGGCCGCCACCGCCACCGCCACCGCCGCCACCTCCGGATGAACCGCCGCCTGACGACCCGCCCGAGTCTGATGACCTCGGATTATATCTTTTTGTCAAAGAGCCTTTTACACTTTGAAAATTAGTAGCATTAAATCTTCTCATGGAATTTGAAGCCAAAACCGAATTGTCGACTTTCTGCGCCTTTGAGCTTGAGCTAACAATGAAAAAATTAATAACAAGTGCCAGCATCATTGCAAAAAGTGCATTTCCGATATACTTCATGGGCTCTGCAATTTTCTGTCCTCCTGCCACCTTGTATATCTGAGAAAATGCCTTGCTGGCACAGGAATAATAGTCACCGTCCGATGCATACTTGTACACATTGTCGGTAATTGACCGTGCCTTGCTGTTCGTAACGGAATTATAAATTGTACCGTTACTGAAAATATAAATTTCACGGTTGCGCATATCAATAAAGAATACAGTCGATGAAGCTGTGCCGAATTTAGTGTTGTTATACTCCTTTGCATAACCCGCGGCAGAACTTGTATTGTCATCCGTTGTAAGAAACGTGGCGTTACCGTATTTTGTGACGGGAATCATGTCTTCTTTAAGACGTTCTCTGTCATAATCGGACAAAAGAGCCGCATTGTCTTCAATGTATACCGAATAATTTGTAGTCTCATTTCTGTACGCAGCTACGTTATCCGCTTTTGCTTCAAGTCCGATCGCAGAAAGAAGAAAAACTATCGCAGCCGTACTAAATATCGCTCGAAATATTCGCACTGTCGTCTCCTCCTTTTCTCTTAAACTGCGGCAACGGACGGGAAAGCCGCCTGTTATACGAACTCATTATCGATATAGTCATCAGGCAGTCGCAGATTCCGCAAAGAATTACTGCACCGTAATACCAAAAGTCCTGCACAGGCTTAAATATTGCCAGACATGCTATCAGGATAACACATATCCAGAAAAGACCTTGATTACCTTTTTGCATTTCACCTTTGATTTTCTTTTCAAGAGACTTTTTCTGTTCTTCCTGCTCCCTAACCGCTTTGGATCTTCTGTCCTTGTTGAGGATACCTGCGCTGAACATAGCGCCCTTATCATCAAGTTTCATTTCCTGCCTTGCAATTGAAGAAGCCTCAGAGACAAGCACAATACCACAGACAAGCATCATAATTGCCGCGATAATAAGCACTGTCAAAGGTTTAAAAGTAAACAGAAAATTAAATACAAAGAAAAACGGAATGGCCAAGATAAGGGAACCAATCAGGTATTTCTTCATATCCACAGGTAGATCCGCAACTGCTTTTCCTGTCTGACCATTGATTACGGAATATAAAACTCTGTCTTCACCGTTCTTGTCCTTTGTTCTGTATGACATAAACCACACAGGGAACATTGCAAGCGTTTCCTTTTTTGTCTTAAGCTTGAGCGAATTCATAACACTGTTGTCTTCTATTACATAGTTCTTTTTTGGGGTTACTCTTTTGAGTCGGTCCGCTGCGTCCCTTCTTGTAGCTTCCAAAACTTCTGTTTTATATGTTTCGGCATCAACATCCATTGCATCGGCATAAAAACCGCTCATAAATGAAGAAGTAAAATCCACATCCTGTTCGGCATCAAAAGGGGCAATAGCATTACTTAAATTGTCCGAAAAGCTTGAACTGGCATCATAATTGATTCCTTCATAAAGGATATCCACATCCGCCGACAGGGCATAATGCTGTGTATACTCGTAATCGCCTTTCTGATATGTATGCTTCGCAGAATATGAAACCGTTCCGTGTTTTTCCATGTCATAAAGCCAATACGGCATATAAATAGCTCTGAAGCTGTCAATTCGCTTTGGATCTTTTATATAATCCGGAGCAAAAACCGCTTTTCTGACCAGGTTCTTATATGCTTTGGCACAATCGTCTTTTGTAATTTTAAACGGAAGAATTTTTTTCGGCTTTCGCGTCTTTTCAATTCTGCTGTTTAAGATTGTTGAAGTTCCGCAAAAGCTGCAAAAGGTCGCAACCTCATTGTCGTCACCGATTATTTCCCCACCGCACTGCGAGCAGGTATATACGGTAACCTCCATCATATTTTGCTCTTCCACTTCATGTGCTTCCGTAACCTGAAACGGATCAAAAGTTGAATCGCAGAATGCACAAAGCATTTTTTGAAGCTTTATGTCGAATTTTATATTCGCGCCGCAATTCGGACATTCATACATAGTTTTCTCTCCCCTCCAAATAAATCCCTGTAATAACTCACAACTCCCATTTCAGAAACTACTTCTCCAAGTAAAGCGAAATAATATCATAGGACGTTCCGTCGGAAACAGTAACCGTCTCCGCTACTTCGGCACTTCCGAAGTACGATTCAAGCCACTGCGTATCTTTGCCTGCAAGCTGAACATAGTACACCCTTTCATTTTCAGTCAGTGCATCGTGTACAGACATATTGAAAAGCCTCGAATTTCTTTCTTCAAAAAGCGGTCCTCCCAAAGTCCAGTTCCCTGTAACTACATTAAATGAGTCCGTTGTTCCTTCTGCAAATACCACATCACCTGCCGCAGCAAATACCGAATTGTTTGTTATATAAATATTGTCCTGATTTTCCTTAAAAAATTTATTCAATTCAATCCAGCGTTCGGTCGCAACAAGTTTTTCCTCCGCTCTATCAGCGGTTTGTCTGTACGCAAACAGGCACATTATACCCATGACCGACACCCAGCATATTCCAAACATTATTTCCCAAAAAGCCGAGGGAATATGTCTTGTCTTTCGATTGACAATCATACGAGTCAAAACTGCAGTCAGGAACAATATTTCCATTAAGAAGAAACCGTGAAAAACCCGTTCCGGCAGTCGTTCTTTGTATGTAAAAAGTGCAACAAACACATATGTGTACACCGCACTTGCCAGAACAACAAGTGCAGACAAACGATTATCAAATAAAAAGCATGCTATCATCAAAGCCACGAATAATATCAGACACGCCAAAACAACGGGATATGATGTGAGACTTAAAAACGCTTCCGACGTATCATTAAGTATTTTCCTCGGAACACTGTAATATTGTGCCCATTCCCTCGCATTTTCCTTTGCCTGCTTTGATATAAGCGTCAATGTATCTGCATTGCAGTCATCCATCAGAATAAGGCCGTATTCGCGAAGCACCGTATACTCTTCCCGGGAAATACCGATTCCCTCATAAAATGACTGATTTGGATCATAATCTGCCAGCATATTGTAATCGTATACCGTTGTTCTTGCTTCGTTATATTTTTTAAACGCTTTCCACTCAGGTGATGAATATGCAATCGTTTCAGCAATAAAACTGCTTGCAGTAAGAATAACCGTTACACCTACCGGGACCAGAAGTCTTTTAAACCTTTCGAAACGGTCATCCATTGTATCATTTGTTTCGAAAATACTCAGCACTATAAGAAGAACGGCAAACGGGGCGCATAAGAAAAATACCTGTTTTCTCAGCCACAGGCTAATCAGTAAAAGAACAATTACAAGAACAATATCACTTTTGGATTTCTTTTTATAATTGTATGTACCGATAAACAACAGCGCAGTCGCGGCTAAAATGCCTGCCAGTTCCGTGTATTGATGAATTGCGAGGAATTTCAGTTCGATTGCAACCAAAAACAGAAACGCGCCGAAAACGGTCACTATTCGGTTAATATTGTTTTTTACAATATTTCCAAGCCTCGAAAGAATAAGAAAAAGACATACAAAATGAAGTCCCGACATCACATAGTCGTACCAGTTTACATTTCCCGCGATTGTATACAGGCCCTTTAGGATTAGTCCCAACGGATACATTATATAGATAAGATGTGCGTCAGGATTTCCTGTAAAGGCACCGGAAGCAATGTTTCTGAGGGTTGCATCGTCATTTGTTTCGAATACTATTCCTGTTTTAAGCACGACAAGCAGTGCCAAAGCTGCTGCCAGCACGGCACTGAATGTGTATGTTATTATTCTTCCTGCTCTTTCTTCACGGTCCATCAAAGATTACCTATTGCTTCCTTTATGGGAATATTGAAATATGAAGCGAGATATTCGCAAAGCACCTTTCCCGCACGTACATGTGAGGCATATCCGGGATGCATATGTGATCCGAATGTCTCGGGTGTTGTGTTCGGAAGGTTAATAAAGTTATTGTTAAAATCACCGGTTTCGACACGATATCTGTTCACCGCATCAGCAATCGTGAGTGAAAGATTGTAACCAAGCATACCGTAAACCCATACAATATGTGAGGTAGGGTTATTCTTTCTAAGCATCTTAAGGAAATTGATAAGTGCAGATTCAAATTTTTCAAGGTCCTCTTTATTGTATGTTCCGTCCTCGTTTTTCCTCTGCTTGAAGGTTCCCATACCGGGAATGTCAAGAGGAGGCTGTTCGAATGCAGTTGCGTCATTCGTTCCGAGATTAACAATAATGGCATCCGGTACCCATGAAGAGAAATCATAAGGTTGTTTTGAACCGAGTTTTTCATTAAACTCACCGTCAGCCAAACCGCATACAGGTTCATAAATTGAAGGAATATTGTGGCGAACATCATTGTCCCATCCGCAGAATACACCCCATCCGCCCTGAGAAATGATACGAGCCTCGGCATCAAGTGCCTTTTCGATAATCGATGCATAGTGGCGGCTTGAGCTCATATACATTGCAAGCCAGTCCGTATCGGCATTTGCACCGTATGTTCCCTCGCCTGATGTAATCGAATCACCGATAAATTCCAATTTAAGTTTTTTATCTTCTACAGGAAGAAACTCTCCGTCTGTCTTGAAGCCTTTTACAAGAATGTGACATCTGTTGTCCTCACTCATTGCCTGAAGCTCTCTGTAAAATTTAAAGTTTTTTACCACGCCGGGAGTCATGCTTCTGAAAAGGCAAATTGAGTAATCGCCGGGCAGAAGCATCTGGCGGCTCATCATTGCACCGTTTAGTTCGGTGGCAATCCAGGGCTCGTGAAAATCACAGTCTACCGACAAGTCAATCCATAACTCGGAACCGGTCACATTTACTTCGACACCTGAATGATTCCAGAAAAGAGGCAACGGATTTGCCCCTACGGTTGTTCTTCCGTGAACCTTCACAGGAATTTCGTTTATAGCATAATAATTCATATTATTCTCCCTTTCACAAAGATAAAAATATTCTACCATAATCCAATCAAAAAAAGAAGAACCTTGGACTCTTACGAATCCAGGTTCTTCAATGTCATCGGAGTATGTTTTCACATATCCGAATTTCTTTTTAGTTGAAAATAATCTCACTCCATACATCTTCGGGAACAAGAGCAATGTATGTTTTACCGGTATTCAATGTGATTTCCTCACCCATTGTAGAATCATAGTACTTAGTCTGAGCATTTTCACTTGCCTTTGACCAGTGCATTGCAACTGCATAACCGTTTGTGAAGTATGCACCCTGAGCGCCTGAACCGATTACGTTGTAAATCATGTAACCGTGCTCGTCAAGTTCTGTAAAGCTTACGGGATATACGATAAGGTTCTTGAAGCTTAATACCTTGTTGCCGTCAAGAGGATCGATGTGTGCTTCACCGTAGCAGTAGTAATCGTAAGTCTTTGTTTCTGCATTGTAAACAAGTTTTGAATTGTTGTGAGGGAAAGGAAGAATAAGCTCATCAACCTTAATTGCATCAGCACGATCGGACAAATCTTTTTCAATATTTGTGAAAGTGAAATGAGGTCCCTGATAGTAACTGTTGTATGTCTCTGAGTATCCTGCACTGTTAATTCTTGAAATGAGACCTGCATATGACTCATCTCTCTCTGAGTTGTAGTACTTCTCTGAAGTAACATATTCGGAATATTCCCAGTTCTTACCATTTGAGAAACGAGCAAAACCGCCGCTTAAATGTTCCTTACCCCAATCTGTGTCAAGGTACTGGTTAATGTAGTAAGGGCCACCGTCATGAACAAGAATTGCATTCCACTCTGCAGCAAGCATAACGTTTGTAGGACGTGTGGAACGAACGGAACCAAACTGTTCAAGATTCTTCCAATCCTTTACAAGACACATAAGACGTGTGATACGTCCGTTTGCGGTTGAATTCATCATTTCATATACAACATCGGCATTGTTAAGTCCGATATGAGGATATGCTTTTGTTTCATTATCAACCATTACTGCGATAGGACGCTGATCCTGAAGTTCCAAAGAAGTAAATTCATTTGTAAGTTCACTTCTGTACATTCCGTCGGGAACTGGCTCCTCTACAACCTCTTCCTCAACAGAAGTTTCGGGCTCTTCCTCAGAAACAGAAACTGTGGGCACCGAAACAGGATCCTCTGAAATTGAAATTGAGCTAACGCTTACAGGAGCATCCTCTCCACCGCACGCTGCAAGTGTAAGAGCAGTAACAGCCATAATCGCAAGCACTGCAAAACGCTTTTTCATAATAAATCTCCTCTAACATATATATAATTAAACGCAAAAGTTATTTTAACACACTTTTTTTAAATTTCCACTATATTTTGTATATATTAAGAAAATGATATATAATTGTTCCATAATGTGGAATTCGAAAGGACTTATTTATGGGTAAATATTTTGGCACAGATGGTTTCAGGGGTAAGGCAGGAGTTGTTCTTACAGCTGACCATGCATACAAAACAGGCCGGTTTCTCGGCAATTTCTACAGTAAGGAAAAGGCGGCACGTATTGTCATCGGAATGGACACAAGACGTTCGTCACAGATGTTTGAGGCTGCTCTCACAGCCGGAATCACCGCATCGGGCGGAGATGTTTTTCTTCTTCATGTAACCACAACACCTTGTGTCAGCTACTTAACACGCACTGAGGGTTTTGACTGCGGAATTATGATTTCTGCCAGCCACAATCCATTTTTTGACAATGGTATCAAACTGATTAACGCCGCAGGCGAGAAAATGGAAGATGACGTTCAGAATGAAATTGAAAAATACATCGACGGAGAAATATCCGAGCTTCCCTTTGCTTCGGAAGCCTCTCTCGGTATTGCAGTCGAATATAATGAAGGAATAACAAAATACACAGAATATTTAAAAGGAATCGCCACCAAGTCATATGCCGGTTTTAAGGTTGCCCTTGATTGTGCAAACGGCAGCGCATCCAAAATCGGTCCCGAAGTGTTCAAGGCATTGGGTGCCGATATTTCCGTCATCGGAAATACACCCGACGGAGTAAACATCAACGCCGGTGTAGGTTCAACACATCTTGATAACCTTTGCAAATATGTTGTTGATAACAATCTTCCCGCAGGCTTTGCATTCGACGGCGACGCAGACAGATTTCTTGCCGTTGACGAAAACGGTGAGGAAGTTAACGGTGACAAAATCATGTATATATGCGGCAAATACTTAAAAGACAAGGGCCGCCTTAAAAACAACACCGTCGTAACGACCATTATGTCAAACTTCGGTCTTTACAAAGCCTTCGATGAAGCAGGCATCAGTTATGAAAAAACTGCTGTCGGCGACAGATATGTATATGAAAATATGAAAGCAAACGATCACTGTCTTGGAGGCGAACAGTCGGGGCATGTCATTTTCAAAGATTATGCCCGTACCGGTGACGGTCTCGTAACAGCTATTATGCTTACCGAGGTAATGCTTGAAACAGGACGCACTCTTTCCTCTCTCGCAAACGAGGTTACTATGTATCCTCAGGTACTTAAAAATGTTGAAGTTGACGACAAAGAAGGTACCCTTGAAGATGCGGCAGTTAAAAAATCTGTTGAAAATTGTACCGAAACGCTAGGCATGACAGGACGTGTACTTTTAAGAAAAAGCGGAACCGAACCGATTTTGCGGGTTATGGCCGAGGCCGAAACTATGGAAGCCGCAAGCGCAGCCGTTGATTCCATGATTAATGCAATGAAGAAATCCGGTCATCTTTTAAAGGTTCGTTAGAAAGGATACAGCATGAAACTTACCATAAACGATTTATACGATCTCAGTCATACAAAAGCTTCGGATTATCTCAGCAATTTCACATACCCCTGGGAGGCTCTTTCCGAAATATCCGATTTAATTGTTGAAATCGGCAAAACTCTTTCTTCAGACGAATATGACAATCCTTCCGAAAATGTATGGATTGCCAAGGATGCCGTTGTTTTTCCCACAGCTTACATCGGCGCCCCCTGCATTATCGGTCACAAAACCGAGGTAAGACAATGTGCCTTCATCAGAGGCAGCGCATTGGTAGGCGATAATTGTGTAGTGGGAAATTCCACCGAGTTGAAAAATGTCATTCTCTTTGATAATGTGCAGGTGCCTCACTACAATTATGTGGGAGACTCAATTCTTGGCTACAAATCTCATATGGGTGCCGGTTCCATCACCAGCAATGTCAAAAGTGATAAACTCCCTGTAGTTATCAAAAATGAAGGTGAAAACATTGAAACAGGAAGAAAAAAGGTTGGAGCAATGCTCGGTGACCGTGTAGAAGTTGGCTGTAACAGCGTTTTAAATCCCGGAACAATCATAGGTCGCGATTCAAATGTTTATCCCACATCATGTGTCAGAGGAGTAATCCCCGAAAACTCAATTTACAAGGGAGACCGCGGTATTACACAAAAAGACTATTGAAAAATAAGGCCCCCTTTGCCATAAGCACAGGGGGTCTTTTAAACTCTTCTATTTTTCTTTCATACTATCCGCAAGAGTTTCAAACTCAGCGCGTTTATCCTCAAAAATCTCAAGAAGTTTCGGCGAAAATGTTCCGCATTCACCGCCAACAATCATATTGAAAGCCTGTTCGTGCGAATATGCGTCCTTATAACATCTTACATTGACAAGGGCATCATAAACATCCGCAATGGAAACAAGCTGCGCAGAAATCGGAATTTCATCTCCTTTAAGCCCATCCGGGTAGCCCATTCCGTCATATCTTTCATGGTGATGACGACAGATTTCCATACTGTACTGGCCGTATTCTTCATCCCATACACCGCTTATGGTTTTTAACATATCATCACCCTTTGTGGTATGAGTTTTCATAAGTTCAAATTCGTCCTTGGTAAGTCGCCCCGGCTTAAGAAGAATATTATCCGGAATTGCGATTTTTCCGACATCATGAAGCGCACTTGCCAGCACAATCACTTCAATTTTCTTCTCATCAAGTTCGTACTCGGGATAGCGTTTCATAACTTCCTTGGCAAGAATATTTGTATATCCCTTTACTCGCTGAATATGCTCTCCGCTTTCCAAATCACGACACTCTACAATACTACCGACTATATCAATAATATTTGTATTGTTCTTCTTCAGCTCTGCTGCCTGCTTCTCAAGAAGCTTATACTGTGACCGAAGCTTTTCTGTCTGTGCTTCAACCCTCTCCTCAAGCTGATTTTTGTACGAACAAAGTTCCGTAACATTCTTAACACGTTTCAGAACAAGCTTGTTATCAAATGGCTTTCTGATGAAATCCGATACTCCGAGATCAAAGCATCGCTTCTCGGTTTTAAGCGACTCCTCACCTGTAATAATAAGCACCGGAAAATGCTTTAAATAGTTTTTTGAATTGATATACTCCAAAACAGTGTAGCCATCAACTTCAGGCATCATAAGATCCAGAAGAACGGCGCTTAATTCGTCATGATGTGCATCTATGAATTCTATTGCCTTCTTACCGTTTTCGACCTCAGCCGTGTCATACTCTCCTTCCAGAATATCCATAAGTATTTCACGATTTATGGGCATATCATCAACAATTAATATCATTCCTCCCGGCATATTTACCTCCGAACAACTAAACTAATCCTCAAGCCCGTTTATGGCTTCCAAGTTAAAAGTATATATTTCCTCTGCCTTTTTCAACAATGGTGTTATATCCTCTGCCGGTTCTCCTCCCCTTACCGATTCACATATTTCGGAAATACTTCCGGCAAGTTTGGCAAGGCCAAGGTTTGCACATACACCTTTAAGACTGTGGGAAATACTAAAAACCGTTATATAATCTTTTGCCTCGGCAGCACAAATCATTTTTCCGAATTCTTCTTCCGAAGCAAAAATGCGCAAATATTTGATAATGCTTTTTTCACGAGGGATGCGCAGTAATAATTCTTCGTAGTCCTCATCAATTTTCAGATACATTTCCTGTAAGTTCATAACAACCTCATTATAATTATATTTTTTATCAAATCTGCCAAATATTTCCACTTTATTCTATGATTGGCGGTCTGCACTTTTGATATGGCTCATGCTGTGCTATAATATATACGCCGGTAATTTTATTGGGAGATATCTGTATGTTTAATTTGCGTTTTAAACTCACAATTTTATCAAGCTGGCTTATGATAATCTACGCAGTACCCAAAGCCAACTATATGATAAAACACAAGGACCGTTACACGCAGGAAGAATGTTACAATTTTGCATGTAAAATGGCCAACAAAATGCGTATTCATTCACATACCAATTCAAGAATCTATGGTATTTCGAATGTTCCTTTGGACGAGACCTTTGTTCTCTACCCCAATCACCAGGGTAAATACGACGCGCTTGGCGTAGCATTGTCTGTCCCCACGCCCATAAGTGTTCTTTTTGAAAAGAAGCAGGCTTCACGTCTTCTCGCAAGACAGGTTTGCGGACTCTTGGAAGCTTCAATTATAGACCATACTGACGACCGCGATAAGGTTCGCGCTATAAGACAGGCTACCGAGCAGGTTGCTGCCGGTGTGAATTATGTCATTTTTCTGGAAGGCGGTTATAGCGATAACAAAAATACCCTTCAGGAATTCTATACCGGTGCACTTAATGTTACATTAAGAACAAAAACAACCATTGTCCCTGTTTGCCTGTATGATTCGTACAAATCCATGAACAGCAACAGTATTTTCAATAAAGTATGGACCGAGGTCCACTATTTAAAGCCCATACCATATGATGAATATAAGGATTTGAAAAAGCAGGAAATCGCCGAACTTATCAAATCACGAATTCAGGAACGTCTCGATTTGATTGAAGCCGGTGACGTGGACGAAACATATTTCACATTGCCCTACAACTACAGCCTTGATAAAATCCTTAAGCTTAAGCAAAAAAAATGATGTGTGCAATTCGCCTGACTTATGTCAGGCGAAAGTTACTTTATTCGTATTATATTTTTTACTCTCATATACCCCGGTATCGGCCTTTTTGTATAATTCGGCAAAAGAGGTTTCAAATACACCGTCCATCATTGTCGCACCGACACTTATTGTTACTTTTCTGTCGCCCAGTTCCGGAATATCTATTGCATCTATACGTTCAAACAGTCTGTCGATAATCGACGTCGCGGTAACCTTGCTGTCTACATTCAGTGCAAGCGCCGCAAATTCATCGCCACCGAGTCTGAATACCACATCACCTTCTCGAAAACTGTTTTTCAAGCAATTCGCAATATTGCAGATTACTTTATCCCCTACAGCGTGACCGAAGGTGTCATTAATACTCTTGAATTTATCAATATCACAAAGCAAAAGCATTCCCCTGTAGCCTTTTTTAATTTCTTCACCGGCCTTCTTCTCACCGCTTCCTCTGTTTAAAAGTCCGGTCATTATATCCGTCTCTGACAAAAGCTTTAAATTGTCTCTTTCCTTTGTTGTCGTCATAAGTGCATCAATATTTTTAAAACCCAGGATGACATATCTCGGATCGTCCGACAATCTTATATATTTAAACTGAATGTAATGTTTCTCATTGTTGACAAAGATCCTGAAATTAGATTCATACTCACCGTTTTTATACAGGCTCGTCTCGACATGGTCAAAACTCATATCGTTTTTCATCCTCTCGGAATCGGTATCCAGCACCTGATCGCTTGTATATTTTTCAACAAACTCGGCATAATCGTATTCAACACCCAATCTGTCCATATCCTGAATTATATAGGCATCCTGCTTCATAATCTCTATGGTTTTCGTTTCCATATTGATTTTATAAATATTCAGATAATCACGACTGAGTGCCTCAACAATATTTAATTGTTCCCTAAATTTCTCATCACGTTCCTTTTTATCGTTTATATCAATAAAAAGTCCTACAAAAGTTATCGGTGTACCATCAATTCGCCTTGAAACCCTTCCCGCGGAATGAAACCACCTAAGTCCGGTATTTCTTGTATTGATTCTGTATTCAACGTCGTAGTGAAGGCGTCCGCTGTAATCATTTACGGCATTCCAAAACGCACTTAGAACCCTGTTCCTGTCGTCGGGATAAATCAGATTAGTCCATGATTCCAGTTCATTTGGGAAATCTTCTTCGTTTCTGTAACCAAGCATTCTTCTGAATGTATCACTCCAGTTACAGCTTAACAATTCACCCATATTATCAAATTCTATTGACCACTGCCCCGAACCAAGGGACTCGTGGATAAGCTCCATATTCCTTTGATATCTTTCAAGTCTTTGAAGCATTTCTTCGTTTTCTTTTTCCATATTTTTCTCCTTGCGAACCGATCGCAAGCCTATACTAACAATCTATGGACAACGATTTATTAATATATCATTGAAATATCACTCGGCATTCTCAAATCGCCTCTCGGGGACACCGAAACGCTGCCTACTTTTACACCGTCCGGAATACAGGAACGTTTGAACTGCTGTGTGCGGAATCTTTTATAGAAAATATCCAGTGTCCGGTTTATTTCCTCCTCATCAACATTGGAAAATGCAATTTTTGCAAGAGCAAAAATCTTGTCGTATGAAAATCCGTTTCTGAGATAGTGATACAGGAAGAAATCGTGGAGGTCATATTTTCCGATTGTTCCTTCTGTGTGCTGAGCAATTTCGCCCTTCTCATCGGTAGGAAGAAGTTCCGGAGAAATAGGAAGTTCGTATACACGCATCAGCGTATCGAATATCCCGTCCTTTCCGTTTTTCTTTGCTTCCTCCGCATATGCGGCAATAATAAACTTAACAAGTGTCTTGGGAACGCCGCAGTTCACCGCATAGTTGCTCATATGGTCGCCGTTGTATGTGCACCAGCCCAGCGCAAGTTCCGACATATCTCCTGTCCCGATAAGAAGACCGTTTATTTTGTTTGCATAGTCAAAAAGAATCTGCGTACGTTCCCTGGCCTGAGTATTCTCGTATGTAATATCATAAAGGTCTTCGGGATGTTCTAAATCCTTGAGGTGCTGCTTGCAGGCCTTGGTTATATCAATTTCCTTAAAGTTCACTCCGAAAACCTTCGCCAAATCCGCAGCGATAAGTTTTGTGCGTTCACTCGTTCCGAAGCCCGGCATTGATATGCATAAAATATCCGTAAGAGGAAGACCGAGCTTAGTGTAAGCAGTAATGCAGACAAGCAGTGCAAGTGTACTGTCAAGTCCGCCTGACAACCCGAGAACAACCTTCTTAATACCGGTTGCATTAATTCGTTGCATAAGTCCGCGCGCCTGAAGTCCCAGTATTTCACTGCAGCGTGAATATAAATCCGTTCTGTCGCCGGGGACAAACGGATATGCATCCACAACATCCGGAAGAATACTCTCTTTGCTTCTTTCAAAAGGAATTTCAAGCATTTTTCTCGAAACTTCCCAAGCATCGGAGTTGAATTTCTTTCTGTCATTAAGACAGCGTTCTATATCGATAACGCCACATACCAGCGTATCATTATCGTCACATATCATATGTCCGTTATCCGCAATCATTACATGACCGGAAAAAACAAGATCGGTTGAGCTTTCTCCGACACCCGCGGAAGCATATACGTAACCTGCCATGCAGCGTGCCGACTGCATGGAAACAAGATTTCTTCTGTATGCTTTCTTTCCGATAAGCTCGTTACTGGCAGAAGGATTTACAATAACAGTGGCACCTGAACGGCTGAGTTTTCCGCTTGGCGCCTCGGCTACCCAAAGGTCCTCGCAGATTTCGGTTCCGATGACCGCACCGCCGTCACCTCTAAGAAGAATATTCTCGGAAAAAGGAATCTCCTCGCCTAAAACGGTGACAGTATCCCCATTTCTGAATTTTCCCGAGGTAAACCATCTTTTCTCGTAAAATTCGTTGTAATTCGGTATATATGTTTTGGGAATTGCACAAAGAAGTTTTCCTTTTTGCATATAAACCGCAGCATTGAAAAGACGGCCGCCGCTCTCTATTGCCATACCGAGGCAGACAAGAATATCCGAGCTTTTTGTTTTTGACAGAAGCTCCTTTAACCCATCAAGCTGTGCTTTATAAAAACTCTCACGAACAAACAAATCGGCGCAGGTATATCCTGTCAGTGCAAGTTCCTGAAAAACAACGAGTTCAGCACCCCGACTCTCCGCTTCTTTGATTTTCTCGTATATTCTCTCGGCATTTGCCATTGTATCGCCCAATTTTACCGGAAATGATACTGCTGCCGCTTTAAAAAAACCGTAACTCATTTACAAACCCACTTTCTTTTTATTCGCATTCCGAAACATGATTTTTGTTATTTTTCATTCTCCATACGCCATGAAATGCATCTGTTCAGGTAATCTACATATTCCTGATTCTTGCACATTCCCTTTCCGGCTACATCGGAAATTTTTGCAACATCCATTCCGTTACAGAAAGTTGTTTTCATAACAATATTAAGCGGGTGCTCGTCCGTGTCGTTACTGATATATGTTCCGATTCCGAAAGCCACCTTTGCCCTTCCGTCAAAATAAGCCTTAAGCTTATCGGCCTTATCAAAATCAAGGCTGTCTGAGAACAAAAGTGTTTTTGTTTTAGGATCGATTCCCAATTCTTCATAGTGTTCAATCATTCTGTCTCCCCATGCATACGGATCCCCGCTGTCATGGCGAACACCGCTGAACAAAGTTGCATAAGTAAGTTGGAAATCCTTAAGGAAGCACTCTGTTGTGATTGCATCCGTGAGCGCAGTTCCGTTCAAAACTCCGTATTCCTTCACCCATGCATCAAGCGCATACCAGTTTGAGTATGCAGGATTATGTTTATGATTTCCCTGGCCGACGCACATAATCCATTCGTGTGCCATTGTTCCAACCGGAGTAACTCCGTATTTCTTTGCAAGAAAAACATTTGAAGTTCCCACACATTTTGAATCAGGGAACTGTCTGCCGCAAAGGCTTTTTACAGCAAGTTCCTGGGCTTCTCCGGACAGTCTTCTTCTTAATCCGAATTCACTGAATATGCCGATGTTATATTCACCCGACTCGAGGCGTTTGATTTTTGCCTCAAGACGTTCTTTGTAAGACTCCCAAAGCTTGTCATAGTCAAAGGCGCTTCTGAAATATACTTCGTTCACAATCGCCAGAACAGGTATTTCGTACATTGAGGTGTTAAGCCAGGTTCCGCCGGCTTCAATAAACAGACCGCATTCTGCCTCGTCAGTGATTGTAAAATCTTCGAATCTGGGTTGCCACAAGCGCAAAAAATCGATGTATGAACCCTTAATCCATGTAATTTTGTTAAGATATTCAAGCTCGTCTTCGGTGAATCTGAGTGTGCAGTAGTCTTTAATCTGTCTTTTTATTTCTTCAAGCATTTCGCCCGTAAAATGCACATCCTTGTTGCGGCATTTAAATGTCCATGTTGTTTTGTAATCACTGAACTGATGGTAAATTGCCTGTCCCATACTGAACTTGTACATATCGGTTTCAAGCAAACTGGTAATAATTCTCTGCATAACTTTTCCTCTTCCCTTATTATTGTAAAAACAAACTTTTCATATTACGCCGGTGCTGCCACCTAAGTGTTAAAAAAATCCGCTTCTAAAGTTTCGGATCTTCATTTTTACCTATTATTTTACCCCTTATCAAGGTGGTTTGTATATTAAAACTTGGATCAACTATAAGCAGATTTGCATACTTACCCGGTGCAATCGTTCCGTAATCTCCATCAATTCCGATGGAAACGGCGGGATTGATGCTTGCAGCGGCAATTGCTTTCTCGCAGGGTACCCCGAAGGAAATTGCGTTCTTCATACAATCATACAGATTTGTTACCGATCCTGCTATCGTATCGGGAGAAGAAGAAAGAGTTGCCATGTTTCCCTTAACAGAAACATTTTGTCCTCCTAAATCGTACTCGCCGTCAGGTAATCCTGTTGCACGCATACTGTCTGAAATAAGAATAATCTTTTTATCATCAAAGCAATTAAAAACAAATCGGACCATTGCGGGGTGAATATGTACTCCGTCGGAAATCAGTTCAACCTCTGCATTATGCTCAAGTGCAGCAATAATAGGTCCCGGCGCACGATGCGATATGCCGTTCATAGCATTGAAAAGATGGGTCATGTGGGTGGCACCCTTATTAAAAGCCAAAAGTGCACTGTCATAATCACAGTCTGAATGAGCAATTGAGACAACACATTCTTCCTTCACTGCCTCAATAAATTCCATAGTTCCTTCCTTTTCCGGGGCAACATCAACTATTTTTATCATTCCTCCGCATTCTGTCTGCAAACGCTGAAACAATTTAACATCGGTGGGGCATATATGGTCTTTTTTCTGCGCTCCCGGTTTCTTTTCCGAAATAAAAGGTCCTTCAAGATTTATCCCAACAAGTTCTGCTCCGGATTCACAGGAATATTCCCTTACGGAGCGCATAATTTTAACCAGTTCTTCTTCAGGCAGAGTCATTGTTGCCGGGCATATCGAAAGAATTCCGTGCCGCGCTTCATATTCGGCAATTATCATTAAAGCTTCTTCGGAAGCATCCGAAAAATCCGCCCCCATGGCACCGTGAAAATGTATATCCACAAGTCCGGGAATAACAAGCATTCCCGTAGCGTCAATATTCTCCCCTTCATCCCATACACAAGAGGATACCTCAGCAATTCTTTCACCCTCCGTCAGTATATCTTTTTCTTCAAAAATCATTTTTTCCGTAAAAACCTTTGCTCCGCGAATAATCATTTTTACCAATTCTTTCTTACATTTTTATAGGAATATGATATCCGATATTTTTTAAATGTGCCAGAACAAAGTGTGTGCCCGCACACACTCCGCGCCCGAGCGGTATGCTTTAGCATTAATTTCCTATTGAGCAAAAAAACAAGGCGAATCATATCCGCCTTGTTCTTTTGTATGCTGTTTCCAATGCAGCATATTATCCGTTTTAAACTGTATTTCCTTCCGTCTTTTCCGAAAGCGGAAACGATAAAACCGCCTTAAACAAGTCACCGTCTATCGATACACTTAATGTTCCGTTTTGCAATTCTGCGAGGCTCTTTGCAATAGAGAGTCCCAATCCGTTTCCTTCTGTGTTTCTTGAAGAATCACCACGCACAAAACGTTCCATAAGTTCTTCTTCCGAAATATCCAGCGCCTCTCTTGATGTGTTTTTAAAGGTCATAACCGCACGTTTTCCGATTACTTCCAGGGAAAGATATACCCTGGAACCCTCAAGGGAATATTTGCTGATATTGTTCATCAAATTATCGAAAATTCTCCACATTCTCCGAGGATCGGCCATAATACAGATTTCTTCTTCCGGTTGCTTTGTCACAAGCTGTAGATTTTTTGCGGAAAGTTTTTCTTCATACTCTCCACCTGCCTGGCTCAAAAACACTCCCGGATTACATGGTTCAAAATTAACTTCGAGATTACCCGTTGAGGCTTTGGATGCCTCCACAAGGTCCTCAATAAGTCGTTTCAAACGATCTGACTGTTTAACAAGAATTCCCGAATATTCAATAATATTTTCATTATCGCAGGGTTCCTTTGCGATAAGATCGGCATAATTAATTATAGATGTAAGCGGAGTCTTTAAGTCATGAGATACATTTGTGATAAGCTCCGTTTTCATTCTGTCGCTTTTTATTTCCTTTTCAACAGCAAGACTCATGCCTTCAGATATACTGTTCAAGTTTTCGGCGTGCCTTTTAAACGAGCCAAACAATCCGGCTGTGCTTACTTTATTTCCGATGTTTCCCTGAGCAATGTTCTTTCCCATTTTCTGAAGCCTTGTTAACATTGAAGCAATATACAGTACCAATGTTGAAAGAACAACATCGAGAAACAGTGTAAACAGTACAAAACCAAATCCGTCTTCAGAGATGAAGCTAATTAACATCACAATAATCTGCAAGCAAAAAACAAATGCTATAAAAACAACTACCAGCCATATGTGGGGCAGACTCAAAACTATATTTTTATTCAGTGTCCAGAAAAAATGAAGAACTTTATAGCAGATTGTATTTTTTATCAAAACATGCTGCTTTATCCTGGATGCACAGGTCATGGCTAATCCAAGGGTTGTGTTAAACCATACCTCAAAGACAAAGAACAGGGACACTAATGAGAACATATTAATTCTGTCAGCAAAAGCATCTGTCATCTCACCCCAAGCTGCCAGTAACAGTACGTCAAGCGCAAATATAATCACAATCAGCAGGTCTAATGGCACGCCGTTCATAAGTCCCGGCACCGCCTCGTCCGTTTTTCCTTTTCTTCCTGCAGCCATCATCAAAAAAATGAAGCTAAAAAGGCCGATTATGAAAGAAGAAAAAAGAATTACAAAAAACCAGTCCTTGAAGAAATATACCGCATCCATCAGGTCCTTAACCGTAAGCAGGCCTTCCTGATTACCGACATAATCGTTTACATCCACGATCAGCGTATATCGTTTACCGCTTGGCACAGCCAGAGCATCATCCATCTCAGCGATGTCTATTACATCATCTCCTTCAATGCGCACATCATAATATAAAATGTAGTCTTTCCTGACAACATTTTCTTTAGATTTGGCAGCAAGCTCATTTTTATTGTTTATAAGCTTGTAGGCATATCCGTAAAATTCAATATTCTCATCCTTATTCACAAGATTTTCAATGACAATTGAAATGAGATCGTTTTTGATATCACGCCCAACAATTGTGTTTATTACGTCTTCCTCGGAATGTGCGTAAATATCAAATTCTGCAGCGATAAAAATACCCATAAGCGTCGCAACAAATGCAACGGCACATATATTTATAATAATAAAATTGATTGTTTTTCCTACCACGGAACGATTAAAGCTTTTCATCATTTCCCCTTTTCAAACTTGTACCCTTGTCCAAAAATCACCTTAAGAAATCTTGGCTCTGCAGGGTCTATTTCTATTTTTTCACGCAGGTGTCTTATATGAACGGCAACAGTATTATCTGTACCAAAAGGCTTTTCTTTCCATACAGTTGAATAAATCTCCTTTGGTGAGAACACCTTGCCCGGATTCTTCATCAGAAGAAGAAGGATGTCATATTCCTTCGGAGTAAGACTTATCAATTCTCCGTCAACCCTTACTTCCTTTGCTTCATCGTCAAGCTCAATGCCTCCGATGGATATATTGTTTGGTTTTGAAACTCCGCCGCCGAATTTTAGATATCTTCTTAACTGAGAACGTACCCTGGCTGTTACCTCCAATGGATTGAAGGGCTTTGTTATATAGTCGTCGGCTCCCACCGTCAGGCCCAATATTTTATCTGCATCCTCACTTTTAGCGGTAAGAAGAATAATCGGCACCGTAGAGGTTTCACGAATCTTTGCCATGGCTGTGATACCATCCATAACCGGCATCATTATATCCATCAATATAAGATCGATATTTTCTTTTTCACAAACCCCGATTGCTTCTTCGCCGTCAGACGCTTCAAAAAGAACAAATTCCGGATCCGATAAATAAATTTTAAGCGCTTTTACAATGTCCTTTTCGTCGTCACAAATTAAAATATTTGGCATAACCTGTATCTCCCCTCAACTGTATAGTGTAAGTATAGTAGTCCCCGAGTTAAGAAGAAACCCTCAAACTGATTAAGATTTGATGAAGAAAATCCCCTTTACTTCGATTTACTTTAGTATATCCGAAGTAGAGGGGATTAATTAATTGATTGATTTATTTAAATTCATTTATAACAGCGAGAACAAGGAACATGTAGTTAAGTGAGCCCCCGCCGAGTACGTATTCCATCTGTTGCCAGAGGAACGGGAATTCCAAAAGCTCAGGTAAATCCGGTCTGATAAGTGCAGTTCCGGAAACAACGCCACCGGGTATATATGACCAGTCGGCTCTGTTTGCTCCGTAAGCTGTTGTTGTAGATTTTGCACCGACACCCGAAGCAAATGAAGATGTATTTGAACCGGGATGACATCCGAGAATAAAGTTTAATGAGTCAAATAACATATCGGCTTCGAAAATGTCAGGAAATGCTTTTCTTAAGAAATAGTAATTCATTCCCTTTCTTTGAATATCCCAGCCTGCGCCCCAGATGTTCGGCCGATACGGAATTCCGTAAGGAGTTTCTGAGCATTCGGAATCCATTTTCTTTCTGTAAGTTCTCATTGCTTCCTTTGTTTTTGCAAGTGCTTCTTCATTTTCCAATTTGTGAATGCATCTGCAAAGCATCCATCCAAGCATCGCTATATTATCAAGAATGTATGTCAGATTATCAAGGATGTATTCCTTATATTTTTCGTTTCCTGTGGAAAGGAACAATTCAACGCTTGCCTGAACCTTTGAATTTCTGTAGAAGTCGATTTTTGTATTAATCGGCGCATAATCATTCTTTATATGCTTAACCTCCACAGGCTCTGTAATACTGTATATTTCTTCTGCCACACCAAGGCAGTCTTTCGCAAGCTCTTCATTCAAATCCTTAAGCGCTCTGTAGGAAGCCGCAAGATGTGCTGCTGCCATAAGCTCTCTCGGAGGATTTTTTTCTGTAAAAAGAAAGCGTTCTTCTTCATTATCGGGAATTCCGGGAGTCATGTTTGCCGCATCGCCGAGTAAAACATACTGCCTCAGACTTCCTGCCATTATCTCATGGTACAGTCTGCCCAATGACTTATATGCGCCTATAACAGACAGTGCTCCATGCTCAATCTGCTGAAGAATATCATTCTTTCCGTCCGGCTCGTGAATTTCAACAATTTGATTTTCCTGATCAATTGTAGTTTCATCAAAGTCTACGCCAAATTCTTCATAGGCCATAGACATTGCGAACATTTCGCCGGTCTGTGATTCAATTCGCAAATCAAAGTCACCGGCATCGTGCCATCCGCCTTTGTTTACACCCGGAATATGCTCGCCGGATTTATATTTTGTCCATGTTTCAGGTCCCTGCGCTGCTCCGTCAAACTGCTCATAGTTAACAGGAGCCATTCTCGCATCATCACAGTGACATTTTCCGTGCCACACTCTGTATTTTTCATTTACACGCATATGGCACATCTGCACAGGAAGAAAATATTCCAGGACAGGCTGCCAAACACCACGGTCATAAACATTTTTTGCGATTCTGAATACGGATGATTTTGAATCACCGTAAGTTATTCTGTAAAGACCTTCTTCTTTGATGTCTGAAAAATCAAATGTAAGATATCTGTAGCGAAGAAAGTTTCCGCTATCGATGCCATCGGATTCCACAACTGTTTTTATTCCGTCAACAGAAAGCTTCTCAAGAATAATCTTGTGAACGGATTTATCATTTTCAGCAAGCTCAATATAGGCCTTTTTAGGCTGCGCGGGATGGTATCCTACCTGTGAAGTCTGCACGGTCGGAGCTTTTATAAAATCCTCACTGACTACTGGTCTTATTTCCCACACAAGTGCTTCTTTTGTTTTTCCCAGAGGGATTTCACTGTTAAGAACAAACCATCCGTTGTTGTGGTTCATTCTTCCATCGTAAAGGTTTATAAGCGCTTCTTTGCTTTCAACAGTAAATGAGAGAAGCTCATTCTCAGGACACAAGGTGAAGCAATGTCCCGATGCATAGGGAAGGGCAATCAAATCGTCGGCTACAATGGGCTGATATCCCTTATTGTATCCGCTGAGCATTTCCTTGCTTGCTTTTGCAACATCATAGGGTTTAATGTGACCGCTGTGCTCGTAATTCGACTTTACTCTCTTTGTGGGAGCGTTTGCCTGACGCGGAAAAATACCGGTTTCATCATCCATGATGTAAGATTTTCCAAACAGTTCCCCCGGGAAGAGTTCGAGATTAAAGCCAAGTTTTCCAAAAAATTCTTCAGGAACCGGACGGTCAAGATTCACCGTAACCCGCACTCCATTTTCACCCCCCGCAACAACAACTTCATATTCAAATTCAAAATCAGGATAAATAATCGGGTTAAATCCGTGAAGATACGGGTCCATATCCGGATAGCGAAGTGTAGTGGAAATAGTATTGTTTTCTTCATCCACTTTTCGCTCAAGCTTTTTGGGAACAGGCTGCCACTGTCCCGGTGTCTGTTCAAATCGAATATCTCCGTTGGCTCCGATTCTTTTTTCATTCATGATAACCGTTACGCCTGACTGATGACCTGCAGGATAGAAATCACTGAAAGCCATAATATCAACACCGCAGCAATTAAAATATTCATTTTTCTTAATTGTAAATCCCTTTTTCATGCAAATCCCCACATCAACTAAATTTTACTCTTTAATCTTACTTTCATTGAAGTTTCATATCTATTGAATAATAATATGCAAATTGTATTTTTCTATTCTTAAATAATAAAGCTGCAACAAACGAGCAAACGCCCGTACCAAAAGTACGAGCGCCAATAAATAATCTATTTTTTGTTTTTTCCAATAATATCCTTTACAACCTCTCCGGCAATAATAAGTCCTGCCACAGAAGGTACGAATGCAATGCTGCCGGGAGTTGAACGTCTTGCATGTGCAATTTCTTCTTTTGACTCTCCGTCTGACACAGAATCAGGTGTTATAGGAAGCTCCTCCGAGTAAACCACCTTAAGCTTTTTTACTCCGCGTTTTTTCAGTTCCCGCCTCATCACCTTTGCAAGCGGACAGACATTTGTTTTATAAATATCCGCCACCTTAAATGCTGAAGCATCGAGCTTGTTCCCTGCTCCCATGGAACTTATAATGGGAACTCCCACCTCTTTGCATTTCATAATCAGTGCAATTTTCGCAGTAACCGTGTCAACTGCATCCACAACATAATCGTAATCGGCAAACGGGAACTCATCTGCATTTTCCGGAAGAAAAAAACATTGATGGACATTCACTTCAACCTCCGGATTTATATCAAGCATGCGTTCACGCATCACATCGACTTTATATTTACCTATAGAGCTGTGCGTTGCAATTATCTGTCTGTTGAGATTCGAAAGACAGACCTTGTCATCATCAATTAAATCAAAATGTCCGACGCCGCTTCGCACAAGGGCTTCACAGGTATATCCACCGACTCCGCCAATACCAAACACCGCAACTCTGGATGAAGCAAGTTTTTCAATGGATTCCTCCCCTATAAGAAGTTGTGTTCTGACAAACTGATTCGTCATTTATTTTTCCTCCATCTTCAGCCTGATGTCCGCAATTTGTTTATTGTAGTCCCGGCATTTATTACATGATGTATATATCGTTACCATTTTTAGTTGATTTGGTGTAACTTTTTTCTTTTGCCTAAAAACAATTGACATCACAATTTAGCGTGTTACTCTGAACAAAAGAACCTATATTCCAACCTTTTGAAAGGAGACCTGATTATGAATAACGAATTTGGCGATTATTACGACTGCTTCAATGAAGAAGATAAAATGCGGCTTGCCCGGATACTTATGATATCCCGTGCTGAGAGCGGACTTTCTCAGGAAAAAGTAGCACTTGAACTTGGAATCGCCAAGAAGACGGTGCAGAATTGGGAACGCGGTATCAGTTCTCCCACACTGCCTCAGGCAATCGGCTGGTTCAGAGTAATGAAAATAGCCGCAATGCCCTACCTGCTCGAATTTCTTTTTCCCGATATGGAAGGTGTAAGCCAAAATGAGAGCAACGAATCTCTTCGCAAAAAACTTATTCTTTTAATTGAGGCTCTCCCTCCTGAAGGCATAAGACAGCTTTTGTATCTGTTTTACGGCGATCACGGCAGCTCACCCAGAGCTGTATTAAATTTGATGACGGCTCACCTTCAAACTCCATTACGTGACAGATATGCTCACGCCAATATGATTCTGTGCGATTATGAAATGGCATGCTCCAAAAAAGAAAATGTAGGTAAAAATCATATTCAGCCAAATACCGATTTACTCAAATCGGCTATAGATGAAAGTCGAAAAGCCATCATCGAAGATAATACCAGCTACATTCTTAACTCCACTTATCAGCAGACTTAGGAATACGAATATCTCCAAGGCATTGAATGTCATTTAAGAACCATTCGCCCGTTGAAGGCTTCTTACGAAGTCTTATGCCTCTTAATTCATCTGCTCCCGCACTTCTAAGCCACATTGTTGCCCAGTTTTCCTCAACAAATGACAACGGAGTCTCTATCACTGTAACAACGTATGGCACATCAGGCTTATAATCATTGTCAACAGTCGCTCCCTTAAAGAAAGACTGCGTTTTATACCCGGCATCGTTTAATCGTTCACTTATCTGCATTTTTTCGAACTGACCAAGCGGTTCCGGGCCTTTTAATACATTCAACATCGCATATGTTGCTTCCGGATCATTGTTAAAATTGCAAAGAGCAGCAATTGTAAGTGCAGCTGTCTTATATGCTGTATCCATTTTTGCTTCCGGAAGCGCCTTTAATTCGTCAACAGATGTCGGAAGTGCCGCAAATGTAAACTTCTGCTCTTTTGTACTAACCATTTTTTTCACATCCTTCACTGCACCGTCAACGGTTTTTCCGACCTGCTTTTTTATTTCACGTGATGCGTCTGCTTTCAGTGAATTTAAAACATTATCAAATAATCCCATAGTATAAAACTCCCTTCTGAATAACTGTATCGTATAGATTTCTGCGTTTTCAGATAAATTTTAACATAATTTATGTAAGAATCCCATATATTTAAAAAAATAACGCAAGCGCCTTTGGCAGCGCTTGCGCTTTTCTTTCTAGCCTTTTGCACATTTAGCCTTCCACAGCTTGTGCAAATTACAGTAGGCGTATACCTCGCAGATTTCTTCACCATCGCAAAGGTGGAAGCAAGCCTCAGGCTTTTCTCCCTTTTTTATGTATTGTCTGGCAATGCCCTTATTTGTTACTATCTGAATCCATTCAATATGGTGCTCATCGGTTGCGGGATGCATTTCCTTACCGATTGTAACTTTCACGGTCTTTCCGTCTTCTTCTGTTTTGCATACCGGAACATGAAACTCAACTTTCCCATCTGTAGTACCGGGCTCTAATTCCATCATTGTTCTCATGCAGCATGTCAGATCGTTTCCCGAATCATGAATTTTCTCGACAACATTTCCGCAAACACTACAGTAATAAAAACATTTCTTGTCCATACTTTTTCTCCTTTCGATTATGGTTTATTCTGTTTCTTTAATTAAGAATCACCCGATTCTTATAGTGAATAATACCCATCTTTTTTCTAATCTTCAGGATATGAAAGTATTCTTTATTTTGAAGAAACGAAGCTATTTTTTGATTTCGGCTCGTTTTGTTCTTCTTTCACTATTTTCCGAACAATGAATGATACAAATAGCTCCATCGCATGATCTGTGATCTGATAGTGAATTTTGCAGTTTTCTTACCGCCGTAATTTCCCTTGCCCACGATAGTCACTGTAGCGGTTCCTTTTGCAATATTCTTCGAATAGTCCTGAAGAACATAATCGGTACCGTAAACCAGAGTTTTCTTTCCGACAGTAACTTTAATATCATCGGAGTTAAGCTTTATTTCCTGCCCTGAGTAGTACTGTTTTTTAACTGTTACCGTTGCCTTACTTATATCGTAGCCTGAGCTTAACAGACGATAATATCCCGTAATGCTTCCGGTATAATTTTTGCCTTTTGCTAACACCTTAACAATTACCGTTGCCCCTGCTGCTTTTTCCGCATCATCGGCAATGGAATATTCAATATTTTTGCTGTAATCCACATCTGCCACAAGCTTTGTGCTACCGTCATACAAAGCTACCGAAGACTTGTAGGCTCCGCTCTTTTTGTCATAAACCTTATCAGCCACAACGATTCGACAGGTGGACAGATCCTTTTTATTAATTTCATACTGAAGGCTCTTTGTTCCTTTGTACTTGCCCTTAAAGGTTACAGTGGCTGTCGGAATCTTGGAAGCATTGGTCCATGCACCGTCAGTCTTAACATTTACTGCTTTATAATTAGCATAACTTACGGTATAATCGGTACCCTTTTTAAGAGTAACCGTCTTTCCTCTTTCATCCACCGTCTTAACAACAACGACCGGCTTCGCTCCTGCTTTCTCGTAGTATACAGGATTTGCAACTTCAACAGTTGTCACATCACTGTTTGTGAGATTTGCAGGTAAAATCTTATACTGCTTTGTAATTGTACCGCTGTACTGACCCTTACCGATAATCTTAACCTTTGCGGTTCCGACATTAATATTCTTCTCATAAACAACCGAGTAATCTTCTCCACGAATAAGCTCTTCAGATCCCATAAATACCGATATAGGATGCTGAACCTCATAGCCTGTGTAATACTTGTTCTGAACTCCGTTTACGGTTGCATTTTTGATGCTCTTTCCCGTAATGGTGAATGATGCTTTTTTCTCACCCTGATATTCACCGATACCCTTAACTGTAACGGTAGCTTTACCGATTTCTAAATTGTTGTAGTAATCCAGTGTATAATCCTTACCGTAAACAAGAGTCTTCTTGCCGATTTTAACGGTAATATCATTTTCCCCAAGAGTAATCAAGGAACCTGTATAGGTCGGTTTAAATGACTTCTTTATTGAAATCTCTGCCTTGTTAATCATTTTTCCCGCAGGAACAACAATAACATCGATTGTATCTGAGCCGCTTAAATTGCTCTTTAAATTGTTTGAACCAAGATATCCGCTGATTGTAACTTTGCAGCTCTTTGTTATTTTTGCAGGCTCAATAATATAATCGGTTCCCAATTTCAATTTCTTTCCCGCGAAGGTAACTGTGGGATTAATTTTGATAGCCTTTGAGCTTTCCGTTACATAAATTGTCTTAGGATACTGAGCACTCGTTATATTTGCCCACTTGATATAGAAATTATCACTCAGTGTTCCCGAATAATTACCCTTACCCTTAACAGTAATTGTTGCATAGCCTGCTTTAGTATTGTTTTTGTAGCTTAATGTGTAATCTGTATTCTTTTTAAGAAGAGTATCACCGTCGTATACCGCAGGTTCGGGCTTAATTGCCTTGCCTGTATATATCTGAGTAGGAATCTTCTCCATCCACAAACCGAATACATCACCGATTTTAATATTCATCGTAAAAATAATAAGCTCAGGACCGGTGGAATTATCATTATTAACATAAGCCTTGTCAACCTGCATACCTGCGGGGAGATGCACTTCACCGTCGTATACATAGTCTTTAAGCTTTGAATCCCAGTGACATGCAAATACATTTTGTTTCGAAAGTCTTACGTTGAAAACAGCATATACCTCATGTCCCTTTATAAATGTGTCTCCACTAAACAATGGCTTCTTAGCAGTCACATCGTACCATGACATGCTTTCACTCCATACATAGTTACCTGATGCATGAGCCATTGTGCTTACTTTACTATCGGGAGTAAAGGAGCATACTTTATCAATTGTAACTTCTCCTACCGGAAGCTTAACCGTTTTAAGGTCAATGTATAACTCCTGGGGAGTGTTTTCATCAGCATCCGACCATACAAATGCTACTACTACCTGATGCCCGGGAACCGATACATTTCCGGTATAAATACCGGTTTCGTCCTTAGGGAATGTATATCCATCTGCGGCAGGAATAACAATTCGTGATGTGTATTCATAAGCCTCGTGGGCAATATGTCCCTTCTCAACTTCTTCTGCATCGTACACATAGCCCCAGCTGTCATTGACTGACCAGTAAATATACGGGTCAACAACCGCATCCTCTTCACGATCTGTTCGAAGAACAAAATCAAAATCCACTTCCTTACCGGCTTCAATCGGATCAAGATTTAAAACCTTAATATCATTAATAGGCTTTGTTTTTAAGTCGTCATCTGTAAAACTAAAGAGCTCTGATCGTACTCTTATCTGAGTAATCTCGTCTTCATCCTCATGATTTAAAATATCATCTAATGCTATGTATTCTCTTGATCCGTTCAGTGTAACCTTAACATCCTCGTCAAAGGATGCACCGTTAATGGTTTCAACAGTTACAAACATACCAAATGACTTGTTAGCTACAGTAAATGTATCCGTTGTGATTCTTTCGTAATTGGAATCGAGGAAATATTCAACTTTAGTTACTTTATAGTTTGCCAATGCCGGAACACTTATATCACGGTCCACGATACCGTTTCCGATGGGCACAACCCAGTCGGTGAGATCAACCGTATGAATAACGGTATCTGTAGACACAAATTCGCATATTACCGTTACCTCGCAATCAGGCATGGTAAACGTGCCGCGATTGACTTTGATATATTCTCTGTCTTTTTCGGGTATTTCCGGCGTGCCTTTCCATACCTTCCAGCTGTTTTCCACAAATGCGTAACCTTCTTTTGCAAAAGCTGTAAGTGTAACAGGCATGCCCTTTGCGGCATAGCCGTTTCCTTTATAACCGGAAGGCACGACCAAACCTTTTGTTCCGATTACATATTCATCATCATAAATGTTATACACATTTGGGGTATTAATCGTGTGCATGGTGGCAGCGGTTCCTTCAGGCAGGATACGACCAAGTTCATATACAAACTCTTCGTGTCTTCCCAAACAAACTAAATCTCCACTGTATCCCGGTGTAGTTTCGGTAGGTGCAGTGTAGCCTTTCAGACCAAGCTCACTTACATGATCCCAGAAAGTGGGGGTCGGTGTACTGCCGGGTACATCGTCCAAACGACGCATAACATGAAGAGGAGCACTTCTTTTTCCCTTTGTGGTAACTTCTCCGCAGACTGAACAAATCTTATCACCGCTGTAGCAGCCTCTTTCCTTCATATCAAGATAGCTCGGGTATATAGCAACTGATTCGGCATTTCTTACCGTATTATCACAGAAAACTGTGGTGGGAGCCTGTAAATCATACAGGTAGTATGTCTCCCAACGGGTGCCGATTACATTACCTTCTTCGTCATAAAATCTTTTTGTTACTGTTTTTGTAGCCCAGTTTTCGGGTACATAAGCACCGTTAGGATCAATCAGCTTATGAATGCTTTCTGTTACAGCTACTTCTTCTCCATGACCGGCGGGAAGGATTGTTTTTCCGGCGCGGGTAATCTTTCCGCAGACAGTACATACTGTATCTCCTGTATAGCCTTCGGTGGTACAGGTTGCTTCTTTTTCATCAATAAGTTCAATTGTTTCATGAGTACAGTCTTTGTTGTAGACAATATCAACCATAATGTCACAGATGCCATAATCATGACCCTCTTCCGACACAGGGACTGTAACTAAAAAGCTGATTCCATCCTTCTGCTTCTTGGTAGGGAAAAAGGTTGTCGATTCCCCATTATTATCTAAAAATTCAACAGTCTTTCCTGCACTGTTTACAAATCTTGCCTTACATAATGAAGGAGTATAACCGGGTATTTTATCTGCAGTAACAAGGAAAGCTTCACCCTCATGAATAAGAGCTTTGTTTGCAGCTCCTTTACTTGCATAAATAAGATGGTCATTCCATACCATTTCCCGGTCAAAATCAAAGTCCTGACCGCAATCAACACATTTTCTAACCAAAGCTGCGGTACCACCTTCAGGTGTAGGCTTCTTTCCGGGCATAATAAACATGCCCCATTTATGACGGTCTGTATGTACAATTGTACAGTCATCCTTTACACAGGTACTCCAGTGATATGTATTATCATAACCAAGGAGCTTTACTTCACCGCTTGGAGTTGTATAGGAAAGCTTAACATTTTCGCCCCACTGACCTATAAATGTATCTGTGGAAGCAAATGACATTCCATGATCATAAACATGCTTATCATGCCATTTTGCGCTGTGCTCGTATCCACAACTTGTGCAAACGCGGGTACGAACACCCATATCAATCTTACTGTAATCCCAGGCTGTAAATAAATGTTCGCTCTTCTTAACCTGCTTACATCCAACACATTTCATTACATGCTTTTTTGCTCCGGTGTAATCCGTATTTTCTACCCATTCACCGGAACCAAGCATACTTTTTGTAATATTTACATATGAATGTGACATCTTCGCATAAGCTACATCACTTTCGGCAGAATGTCCTGAAGAATCCGTTATTACACAGTAAAAACCATAATTAACAAGACATGCATCATCCTCCGGAAGAGTCGTTACCAATGTATCGGTTTTTGCACCGAACATATCTTCACACTTACTGTCAATTGTGACCTTTCCTGTGTATCTGATATACCATTGATAATTTAATTTTTCATCGGTATTTGGGCCTACTGCCTTTACCGAAAATGTATATTTAACAGCTGTAGCCTTACCGTTTTCGTCAATCGTAAATACATTGCCGCGAACATCCTTGGGCTGAGAAAGAATTTCAATCGTATCATAGGGCTTTACAAAGCCACATACCGTACAGGTACGCTTAGAATTAAAAGTATGAACGCCCTTATTCGCAATATGTTCAGGATCGGCACAAAGACGGCATTTACGCCAATGATATGTTCCATCATAGCTCCATGTACTGGAAGGTACACAGCCTTCGTGGTAGTCATCCACAAGTTCAGAGTGTACCGTTTTCATATGCTCTTCCCACTCAAGGGAGTCACTGCAGACATATGGATCACAATCACATCCTAAAGCATCACTTAAATCTTTACAGCATTCCTCATGACGGGTTTCACATTCGCCGCATACATTCTCATCGTGCAGACAAAGACCGCATTCCATACAGAAATCATCTTCGGTCAGATCTTCCCAGCAGTATTCACCGCATTCACAGCCTTTTTCCTTGGCTATCTCACGACAGCATGTTAAACAGAGGCCACAATTGTCGCATACGTCATTGCTAAGAAGACAGGCACCGCATTCTTCACAAAGGTGTTCCTCAAAACCATCTTCTCCTGCGCACATTCCACATTCATCGCAGGAATTATATTCGCAGCATTCTTCGCAAAATCCGCATATTTCACAGAATTCAAGATCTCTTCCTTTTGCGCAGAGGTTGCATTCTTCACAAATCCATTCTTTTTCTTCACAGCATTTAGCACAATGATCTCCGCCCTCGGGACAAAAATCAATCATACATCCGCCACATTCCGAGCAATGATCCACGCATTCCATGCAGCACTGACACTCATCGCATATCCACATTGCACACTCTTCACAGATACCGCATTCACCGCAGAACGGTGTTCCGTCATCTTTACAAAGACCGCACTCCGGACAGGGATCGTTTTCTGAATGATTGCATTCCTGCTCTGAATGACAATCTACACAAACTTCACCGCAGCGTGAACAAATTTCCACACAATCTTCACATTGACCGCATGTCAAACAGTAATCTTTGTCGCCCTTTTTACAGTTTCCGCAGTTTTCACAGGGGCTTTCTTCTCCCTTGCCGCCTTGCTCGGGGTGACATTCCTTACAATATTCCATGCAGGATTCACAAAATTCTGCACAATCGGGACATCTTCCGCATTCTTCACATACTACGAAGGTATCATCATAGCATTCCATACATGCCAATGTATGGAACTCAGCCATTTTGATGTGTTCACCGATTTCTTCCTCTGCAGTTCCTTCCGAAAGGCCCTGCGCTGTTTCCTCGGTGTGTTCGTGTTCTGCCGCATGCACATGCATGTCATCGATAGGAACGCAGGTTACAATCATAATGATTGCAAGAAGCATTGCCAAAACACGATTACTTCGTTTTAACAGTTTTTTCATACCCTTACTAACCCCTTCTTTTGTTATTATTTCGATTAATAAATCAAATTATTTTTTGGAGCAAAAAAAACACCGAATATATTGTACTGTTTTAAGCAAAAAAATACCCCATCAATTATGATGGGGAAATGCAAAAAAATTTATATTTTTTTTAGAAATTCTTTTTATATTCTCGTTATCACAATTCCGCTTTTTGCAGCAACAATGGCAAGCTCTGTACGGGAAAGGCAGCCGGTTTTTGACTGCAGGTTACTTAAGTGAAAACGAATCGTGTTGACACTCACATTTAATGCATCCGCTATTTCCTGATTTCCGTAACCCATTGCAAGATATCCCAGCACATCTAACTCCCTGTTTGTCAGCTCCGAACTGTCACATAACCCAAGAGGAACAGTAGGCGCCTTGTCAGGCCATATTGTTTCTCCGGCCATTGTACGGTCCATCACTTCTAACATCGGGGCATCCTGAACCTCTTTATACCAAAATGAATCAACACCGGCTTCCTTAGCCTTTGTTAAAAAGGTTTCATCAGGCATTGAGGTTACTGCAAGTATTTTTATTTTTGGAAAGCTTTGCTTGATTTTGTAAGCTGCCTCCAGCCCGTTTACATCATCTGACATCATGATGTCCATTATAATTAAATCCACTCCGCCCTTTGCACAGTAAGCATATGCCATTTTAGCAGAAGAAATCGAAGCAGCTATACTATACTGCTCGGAATGATTTACTATACTCTCAAAATACTGCCTCGGCAGCGTCTGATCATCTACAATTAAAACTTTATAAGCCATATCCTTCATACTCCTTTGGAAGCGTAATTATAAGCTTAAACCCGGGCTCACTCAAAATCTGCATTGTTCCCTTTGTCTGCTCGGTAAGCGCCCGTAACGAACCAAGACCGCCTTTTTCGGAAATATTTTGTATAGATCTTGAATTGTTGTCTGTAAAAACAACAATCTGCGAATCAGCCGTTTCGTGAGCCGAAACAAACAATGTATCGCCGTCCGTATGCCTTAAAATATTGGTGAAGCATTCATGTATAGCTGTTGCAATTATGTGCTTGGCGGGCTCCTGCTTGGGAAGTTCTCCCTCAAGCATTACCTTTACGCCCAGATTATTTGCTGTCGTTAACATCAATGCATATTCATCTCCCGCAGCTTTTACGGAATCCTGCTGAAGAAAAAGAACATTTTTTTGAAGCCTCTCAAGCATATCAATACGTTCTTTTTCCGTGCCGCCCACTGTGATATATCTCTTAATTGCCAAAAGCCCTTCGCCTAATTCGTCATGAATACGAATTTTTGCATTTAAAATCTCCTGCGCCGTAATCACAGATTTAACACGCCGGTTATACTCTGTGAGCTTTACATTTAATTCCTGCACCGTCTTCTGCTTTTCGTGAAGCATTCTTGTTTTTTCATATGCTTCCGTTACATTGTAAGCAATCAGCATATGGAAGATATTATTCTTATCCCGAAGCTCCTCATTAGTAAAGGACCATATACCATAATCCTTAAGTTCTACCGCAAAATCCGCCAAATTCGATTTATTCTCCTTAAGAAGCTGCATAAACTCATTGCCGTTCAGAAGTGCGGTGCCTGAAAGGTGGCGGCATATCTGCTCCATGGTGCTGTTTTTTAAGGTAACCTTTCCGCTTTTTTCATATGCACAAATTCCCACAGGAAGGGTTTCGATAATCTCTTTAATGGAAGCTGATGATATATGTGTATTATACCAATGATTGACAAAAATCAGTATCCACACTTCAATTACGGTCAGAACAACACATATCACTATCAAAAGCCATATTTTAATCTTTGCAAAATTTTCCACAAAACGAATGGTTTCATCAAAAACCATGCTGTGAGAAATATAGGATGCCGTGCATTGAAACAGAAAATAATTTGCTCCTAAAAGAAGAACAAAAAATATATTTCTCAATACAGGATTCATTCTGCGCCTTTCACGCATTCCCACAATCATAATCCAGACGGAAGCACAAAGCAGTAACAACTGCCAGCAGCAAATAAAACCAATGGCATGATCGGGAAGAGTATTAAGAGATTTAAGCATTTTCTCCCCCTTCCCTGAAGCATATGGTAACAGTGGTTTCATCATCTTCTGTTTCCGATACTATTTTCAGATTTTCATTATCCTGCATAAGAGATTTACATATATCCTCGGCCATAGGTTCAGATATATTGAGCGCAATACGCATAATCATCCGTGAATCATCCATTGAAATATTGACAAGAATAAACTTAAGCGCATCAAGACATTTTTCAAGCAAAGCTTCAAAGGTTTCGTAAGCAAGGATTTGCAAATCCGCAAAAAGAGCGCAATCCGGCGCCGAATTTAACAAAGCATGTACTCCGCACAGCTTTAAATATTCACAGGATTCTCTGATGGCCGCAGCCAGTTCTCCAAGGGAAAACCAAGATTTATCTGCTTTAAGAAGTTCTAAGTTGCTTCGTCTTTTGATATAAGTGTTAAGAACAACAATTTTGGGAAGATTACGATCTATTTCTTCGTCCGTTCCCTGAAGAAGCTTTTGTATTCCTTCAAGCTGCGGACTTATTATATTTGTTATTCTGTTATAGAGCATATTTCTGGCAGCCAGCTTTGATTGTTCTTCCTTTAGAGCATTTTCCGTTCGAAGATATTCATTTCTGCTTTCTATGCTCTCTGTCACTTTTTCGATTTCTTTATTTAATTCCAGGATTTCAGACAAATCAACTGCCCAGGAAACGCTTCCGCCCTGAATATTTTTTGTATGCAGCTGAATTGTTTCCTTTCTTCGGAACATCTCCTTTGCGGCATCGGGATAATAAACAATATTGCCTGCTGAATCATGCACGGCAATAGGCTTATTTGAAAGACGGAAAATAGTCTGATAGCTGCTGTTTGCGGGAATCAGTCCAAGAAGAATACATGACTCAACAATTCCGATTGACATCATGGTAAAGTATTCCATCAAAAGCCAGATGGTTACCCCTCCGATTTTGGGAAAATCAAACAGACTGCATATTGTAAGAAGACCGTAGGAAGCAAAATACAAAGGCATCCAAAGCTTCTTCCTGACGCTTGGAATTCGGCATTTTAATATGGTGATATACAGCGCTGCGAAAATTTCCAAAACAAGCCAGCCGTAAAAAATATAATACCAAATGCCATGACTGTAGCTGTTGTTTTGACCGGACCAAAGGTCTTCAAAAATAAAAAATTTCTGATGAAGATCGTTTGTCATTACAAAAACGATAAAAAACACTGCCGGGACCAATAAAAGAAGCCAGGCTCTGTGGGGTTTTTCGTCCTTTTGTTTGTTTAAAAATAAAGCAACATACACAAACAGGCAGGGTACCATGCTAAAGGGGATATAATATGCATACCAAAAATAGCGTCTTACAAGCTCGCTTTCCTTAAATAAATTGAACCTGAATATCTGAAGCAGAAAGGACATAATCAAAAATCCCGCCATGGTAATTAAAAGCCTGCGGACGCGCTTGTCGATAATGCGATAACGAATGGTAATAATCCATGCCAATGTTAAAATGCAGAAATAAATGCGCGTCAATCCAACGGTGAAATCCAACTGTCCGATGGTAACTCGCATAATACCGCCCAGCAAAAATGCCATCGTAAATAAAATTGTAATTACAATTTCTTTTTTGCCGTTTGCTATCTTCACAATCTACCTCGTCCAATCAAAATGTCAACACAGTCTTTGCTACTCAAGAGTATACTACTTATGAGTAGCGTTATCGAGTCTTTGCCAAGTAAGCGATTAACAGCATAGTGCCTACCAAATAAATAGAGGATGGTTTATAATCCCATCCCCTACAATCATTTCTGTGAACATTCATCCTTAACTCTTCTCGACCATGGCATTAGGTCATCCAATAGTTCCGGATGATTTC
>JAZRYK010000026.1:0-2934 GCA_045600725.1 Lachnospiraceae bacterium | reverse complement strand
GTAGCAAAACTCTCGCGGCTGGCGGATCGTACTTGCGTGACGTGACACGCGGGCTAGTATCAGAGGGCTATGCCCGTCTATGAAGAACCCCCGGCTTCGCCGGGGGGTTCCTATTACATCTGGAATTTTTATAATCAGCTTTTATTTATATGCTATTATGGATGACAGTTTCCGCACGGAGAATAGCCTTGCTCGATTAGATTCTGCCTTGTGCCTTCATAATCCCACCTATTTGAATCGACGATCTTTTTTACGCTTTTACATGTGGGGATATGAAACTTACCTGTGCTCGTATTTACAACATACTTCGCAATATGAATATCTGGTTCTGTTTCAGCGTCTTTTGTGATCTCTTCACTATCAGATAGCTCGTCGTTCGTTGTAGCTATTATTTGAAGTGCATTTTCCTCTTTTGCTTTTTCAAATTCAAAATCACTTATCCCTTTATTTGTACAAATGCATGCTATCATTCCACACTCATCTGTTCTGAAAGTCTCTATATTGGCTTGTGATAATCTGGAAATAACATCATCATCGGGATGTCCGTATGGATTATTGCCAACAGAAATAATCGCGTACTTTGGATTTACTTTGTTCAAAAAATCATCAGATGTTGATGAATTGCTCCCATGATGACCTATGCAAAGAACTGTACTGTCCAAGCAAAAGTCTTTTTTCAGAAGCTCAACCTCATCCGGCTTTTCAGCATCACCAGTAAAAAGGAACGATGTTTCACCATAGACAAGTCGCAAGACAATCGAGGTATTATCAGAACACAAAACGCCTCTATCTGGAGCCAGCACCTCAACCTGCGCACTACCTAAAGAAAATTTATCTCCAGCAGTTGGAATGACAATATGATTATTCTGCTCAGCAATATATTTCTGCAGACTGAGAAAAGCTTTTGAATCGTTTTCCTTGACAGTGCAAAAAACTACCCCAGCTGTAGCATAATTAAGAGCACCGGATAATCCGCCAATATGATCTGTATCAGGATGTGAAGCTATAAGATAATCTATTCTATGCAGTTCTCTTTCTTTAAGGAAACTGTATATTTTATCAGAATGAGCGGGCGAACCGCCATCAATCATCATTACATATCCGTCACAATCAACGACAGCACAACTTCCTTCTCCTACATCAAGGAAGTAAACTTTCAAATAAGAATCTGAATTATCTTCCTCTTCAGCAAACACCATAGGATTCAAGGATAATAATAACATCAATATACAAATTGCAGAAAACAGTTTTTTCAAAGAATCACCCTCAGATAAAAGTTCATTTAATTGAATATATTATATCATATTTCGGCAAATAAGACAATTTAAAAAAGTTTCGACCATCAGAGGGGAGAATCAAATGGAGGGGACGCATCCCCTCCGTTGCCGTTTCAATTAGGAAGGATTATTAAGGGAGGGAAGA
Organism: Lachnospiraceae bacterium; assembly: GCA_045600725.1. Classification (GTDB taxonomy): domain Bacteria; phylum Bacillota; class Clostridia; order Lachnospirales; family Lachnospiraceae; genus UBA1258. The sequence continues at coordinate 1,512 of JAZRYK010000026.1, read as the reverse complement.
AAACGGAATCTTCCCTCCCTTAATTGGTTCTTTCCGGCATTTCTTTCCATAAAGAAATGCCGCCTGCGGAGCAATGGAAAACGGATTGTGACGCGAAGCTAGACAATTGTAGTGGTAAGGTAAAACTGGACAGGGAGGGGGTAGAAATTGGACACGGAAAAGAAGTAAGATAGACAAAGGAAAACTATCCGTGGACAACTCTGCTTCTACCATGAACAGGAGGCTTACCATGAAATACACATTAGAAGAACGACTGGACATCGGCCGTCGGATTTACGACGGCGAACTCACGAAGTATGCAGCCTCAGAACAGTTCGGTATCAGCATCAACTGCGCGCGAGACTACATGCGGTTGTATCGTGATGTCAATCATCTCCCGGCCAAGAACACGAAGGAGGCTCGAAGGAATCCGACTGTTCCAAGACATACAGAGCCGCAGAATCTGGAAGACCTTGAAGCCATGACGAAGGAAGAACTGATCCAGGAACTGGTCAAGGCGAGGATCACCGAAGCTCGACTAAAAAAAGGATACGAGGTGAAGGGGGATGGTACGGTAATTCTGTACGACAGCAGGAATACCAAGTGATCATGGAGCTTTCGGGAGAATTCCCGGTGAAGCTGCTGTGCGACACAATGGGCATTCAAAGAAGCAGCTTTTACAACTGGAAGAAGCGTCTTTCCAATCCATCTGCTCATACCAAAAGTCTTGTCAGTAACATTCTTCTCTTCCAACAGTATCATTTAAAATATCCGTCTCACGGATACCGTTGGCTGAATGCAAAGATTCGTCTGGACACCGGTCTTGTGCTGTCGGGTCCGTATGCCCATAAATGCTGCAGAATTGCCGGAATCAAGAGTAAGGCCAAGCATTACAGTTACAAGAAAGCCGGGGAAACATACAGGGTTTATCCGAACCTGCTCATGACAGAGCTCAACATTGACGGTCCTCTCCAATGCATCGTAAGCGACATGACCGCGTTCTATGTGAAAGGCATATATTATGAGCTGACGCTATATATGGATCTGTGGAACAACGAAATCGTTAGCCATGCACTTTCCTCAAAGCGTGGTGACAGAATGACCTACATCAGTGGTCTTAAAGATCTGCTTGAATTGAAGACGCAATTTCCGGAACTGGAGACTGTGCTTCATTCGGATCAAGGTTCTGTATATGCGTCCAAAGCGTTCAATGAGCTGCTGCCGATGTACAACATTACCCATTCCATGTCCCGCGCAGGGACGCCAACGGACAACGCTGCGATGGAAGCGATCAATGGTTGGGTAAAGGCTGAACTGTTCATGGACTTCCATGTAACGGGTTCTGAATCGGTTGAACAGGAGATAAACGACTACGTTGTATTCTTTAATGAACAGCGCCCGGCATATGCTCTGAACTATCTGACGCCGAAACAGTACAGGGAGTCTTATTACCGTAATGCGGCTGTCTGATTTCGCAATTTCTGCTGTCTTAAAATCTTATATTTCGTGTCCAGTTTTTGTTGACCAGTGCAG
>JAZRYK010000025.1:0-16806 GCA_045600725.1 Lachnospiraceae bacterium | reverse complement strand
AATCCACGTATATCAGAGTGGCCAAAGCCGGGAACTGATACTCCGAGGCTCTTTCTGGGTGTCTTCAGAAACAATTAAATAAGTGTGTGGTGATTTCCTGCTAATTTCTACTTGACAGGAGGTCATTACATATTAGTTAATGAAATTGAAGGTTAATCGCTAAATAGCCAACTAACAATCAAATCCAACTTGAAGAGAAAATTGTTACGTAGGTAGTTTGTGTTAAGTCCATCCTTGCCATACGGTTTATGGTCTTTCCATAGAAACAGCCATAGTTATTCAAACAATAGCTACTTTCTCTTTGATAAAGACACGGCTTGGATTACAGCCTATACGGGTAAGAGGATAGCCTATGTATGCCAACGAAGAGTTCTGAATTTTGCAATAAACAAAGAAAGACTAACCCGTTTTGGATTAGTCTCAATGTTAGATTACTACACCGAGAGGTGTGTTACTTGTTAAGTTGATTGAACCGCCGTATACGGAACCGTACGTACGGTGGTGTGAGAGGTCGGGAAAATTTATTTAATTTTCCCGACTACTCGATAATTGTGGTCTTACAAGATAAAAAAATATTACCGATAATACAATTAACATGGTAAAATAATATTACTGAAAAGGATTTCGGTATATATTCTCAAGGATTGAGATAATTAATGGTATAGGTTCTGCTATGCCTGTTTCTTGTATTTATCTTTGTTTCTGACTGAAATCCCTATTACGTATGTATTGATATGTTTATTTATGGCTGGAGGCACTTATATTAATGATATCCGGAACAATAAAGAATTCAGTTAAACTTGATATGCTCACACAAAAATGGGAACAGAAGAAGCGTTCGGGAGATGTTCTGTCTAAAAAGGAACTTAATGAGCGGGATAAATGGACTCCTGAGCAGAGAATGCTTAATAATTATCAGGAAGAACTTGAAAGAGGCAGAGAAGGAAATAAAAGAGCTGAAATAGCAAACAAGATTAGCAGCGGTCAAAAACTTACTCCTGAGGAAGAAAAGTATATGGCCACTTATGACCCTCAGGGATTAGCTGATTACAGACAGACTCAAAATGAGCGTAAAGCTTATGAAGAAAAACTAAAGAAATGTAAAACAAAGGAAGAGGTTCAAAGGTTAAAGACAACTACACTCGGAAATCATTTATCTTCGCTTAAAAAAATAATTAATAATCCCAATATTCCATTAAGCGAAAAATTAAAGAAAGCGCAGCAGATATTGGGAAAAACAAAAAATGTTCAAGAGGCAGAAGAAGATTTTATCGAAGAGGGAAAATACAGTAAGCTTCCTTCTGAATCAGAGCAGGCTGAAGAACGGGCGGAAGAAACAAAAACTGAGAATCAAATTGCGAACGCTATTGTAGAAGAATCGGCCGGTACTGATGAAGCAGATGCTGATTATGTTGTTGATAATCCGGTAAATAAAGCAAAGAACAGGCTTAATAATGAACATGATAAAGTTAAGGCAAAGATAGATAGTAATAAAGATGCGGCAAAAGAGATTGAAGATATTCATTCTCATCTTAAGCTTATGCAGCAATTGGAATCTGTGGGAAATAGAGATATTGAAACCTCGGAAGAGAAAAAAATAGGTAAAAAGATGGACTATTTTGTGTAAGGAGGTAACCGTGTCATCATCGGAGAAATATAGGATATGTCGGATGATTTGCTGTGTTTTTTTCAGTATTATTATTTCTAAGAAGATTAGAGGAATTCGAACAATATGAAAAAACATATAATTGGAATTGCAGGAACTATTTTTATTTTAGGAGTTCTATTAGGTGGTTGTACAAGTAGTGTAAATACAGAGGATACGTCAGAGATAACTTCTCAAGCAAAAGCTAAAACAGAAAAATGGTTTGAAGCTAATATGATTGAAGCTAAGGGTATCTCTGTGGAACTATGTGAATATGACAAGAAAAAAGAATTCTACGATGTCGTAACAGGCATTTATTACAAAACCGACAAAAAGTATTGCTACTGGTTTAATGTAGATACCGAAGAATTTTGCAGTGAAGAATACTATGATACTCTGGTTCAATACATTCGGGAGCGCTTGTCGGCTGACATGAAAATCGAGTATGAGGAAATGGATATTCCGGTGGAGGCAGCAACGATTCACGGTAGAGAAGGTTATTCTACCCGGTGCACCTGGGCATACCATAAATTTGCGACTGATGAACTTGAAACTATAGCTGACCATGAGATGGCTAGCGGCGAAAAGGAGATAAAGATTGTTGTAGCTGCACCTGATAAAATTATTAATGATATTGAGACATTAGTTATACTTAAGGAACACCCGAACTGGACATTTGTATTGGTGGAGAACAGAGAAGCACTGGAATACAGAGTTTATTATTCGGACGGAGAATACCACATTTCCAGGGCGTTTATTGATGACCGGGGAATATTGAGATATGAGATTAGCACAATTGAATCATTGGAAATAAAGTGATTTTTTATAATAAATTCGCGATACGGTATAACTATCGTGGCAAAATTGAGTATAATAGATTATATTACGTTGGAGATTTTTAGTAACTATGAAGAAAACATTTTTTAACGTTTTATATACTATTTTCATCTTGTTGATTGTATTATCGTTTGTATTTATGATAATGGCTTTAAACAAGAGAAGTGTCGATAATTCCTTTGATAGTAAAAATATACATGCTTTAAATGACGGGTGGACTGTTCATGCCGGGTATGAAGCCTTATACAATGTGGAATTGCCTGCTAAATTCGAGAATAAGAATAATTCAAAAGTATCAATCAGCAGAACGTTGCCTAACGTGACTGAATCATATAACTGTATGATGATTGAAAGTAAGCGGCAGGAAATTTACGTTTATGTTGACAATGAATTAAGAGCCAGTTATACGGATGAAGGGCAGAAGATTGGAAATTCGTTACCCAGTTCATATTTAATGGTGCCGATTTACAACACCGATGCCGGCTCAAATGTGCAGATTGAATTTATAACAGATACATATTATTCAGGGAATATTGGCAATATATATTTAGGCAGTGAAATGAGTATATTAATTATGCTCATAAAAACTAATATAGTTTGGCTTGTGCTAATAGGTGTCATTGCTGTAATAGGACTTGTTTGCCTAACATGTTTTTTTATGTTCAAGAGCACATTTGTTGCCAGTATTCAGTTTTTACATTTGTTTTTGTTTAGCTTATTTTCAACAATTTGGTGCATCTCTCAGATAAATATCAGACAAATATTTGTAAAAGATTTATCAGTTTGCGAAAGTATAGGGCATTGCTGCTTTATGCTTATTCCGTTCAGCATTCTGCTTATTTCAAACTATTTTTCAGACCATCGACATCCGAAGTTTCATCAATTTGGAATCACAGTGGCAATTATTAGCTTTTTAAGCCAGAACATTGTACATACCGGTTTTGGCGTTGATTATTTTCAACTTCAGCCTATTACGCAGATTTATACATTTTGGATACTGACAACGTGTATAGGCGGTTGCGTGGTTGATACTATAAAGGGAAGGCTCGGAGGCAGATACTTAGTTTTAGTTGGATTTGCGGGACAAGTTTCAGGCATTGTTGTTGAAGTTGCCCTAGTGGCTCTCGGTGCAAATTACACACACTTAAGCTACTATATTATGGGCTCTGTGATATTTGTCTCATCATTTGCCATTAATCTTTTTTCGGATTTCAGAAAAGTTCAGCAGGCTAAAACTGATGCGGAAAATGCTAACAGGGCAAAAAGTATGTTTTTGGCAACAATGTCACATGAAATACGTACACCTATCAATGTTGTTCTTGGAATGAACGAATTGATAATACGGGAAACGGCAAGTGATACCATACGCGACTATGCAAACAATATTGCTGAAGCAGGAAAATCGCTTTTATCCTTAGTAAATGATATTCTTGACTTTTCAAAAATTGAATCCGGAAAAATGGATATCGTTTGTGTTGACTATAATCTGAAACCTCTTATAAATGACCTTGTCATGATGACCAAGGCCCGTATAGGGGAAAAGAAGATAAAGCTGATTTTAAACATAGACGAAAAATTGCCGTCAAAATATAATGGCGACGAAGTTAGAATTAAACAGATACTTACTAATATTTTGACTAATTCTGTTAAATATACGGAGTCTGGAACCATTGAATTGTCAGTTAAAAACGGCGGTAGATCGGATGATGACATTTCGCTTGTTTTCTCTGTAAAAGATACCGGAATGGGAATGAAACAGGAAAACATTGAAAAATTAATGTCTTCAACTTTTATACGTTTTGATGAACAAAAAAACAGAAATATTGAGGGAACCGGATTAGGCGTAGCCATTACAAGACAGCTGTTGGAATTAATGGGCTCCGAACTTGAAATTGATAGTACATATGGCGTCGGCTCGGATTTCTATTTCACCTTAAAACAGCGTGTGGTAGATGAAACTTTGATTGGAGCAATTGAGCAAAAGACCGATTCCGATAAATCTCATAATAAAAACAGTTTTACTGCCAAAGGCGCAAATATTCTTGCCGTTGATGATACCAAAACAAATCTTATGGTAATAAAGGGATTGTTAAAGCTATATGGGATGAATGTTGAGATTGTGTCGTCCGGTGCGGAATGTATTAACAGATGTCGTGACAAACAATATGATGTGATTCTGATGGATCACATGATGCCCGAAATGGATGGTATCGAAACATTAAATGCTTTGAAAAAGGAAAAACTGATTAAGGAAGATACAAAAGTGATTGCACTGACCGCGAATGCCATTTCCGGTGCAGAGGAAATGTATATCAGCAATGGCTTTGACGGATATCTGACAAAGCCTATTGATGTAGCGAACCTTGACGATTGCCTGAAGAAGAACCTTCCTGAGGAGAAGGTTATGGCAATTTAATATCGAAGTGGCGTAATCCGGTTGCAAAGCAGAGTGATACATGATTTGTAACCGGGTTAGTTATTGATTGTATGTTTGAACTGTGTAGGAGAAATTCCTTCATAACGTTTAAACATTTTGCAATAATAACTGGAGGTGCAGAAGCCGCATTCGTACGCTATATCTTCAATTGTTCCTGCAGTATTTATCAGCAATTCCTTTGAATACTGTAATTTCTTTTTTACTATATATTCCATTGGACGGGTATGCAGCGATGTGCGAAAAAGAAGACACAGGTGCTGTTTTGTAACATTGCATATATCGCATAATTCATCCAAACCTATAGATTCTTTGAAATGCAGATTTATATAATCGATGGCCTTGATTAAAGCCGGATTATGTATTGCTGCATTTTCTTTATGTGAGATAAGTCTGTTAAATTCTATTAAAAAATCATACAGATATCCCGATGCACGATAATTTCCGTATAAGGAATCCGAACGCAATGACTCATGCATGGAACGAAAAATGGTTTCAAGAGTATGTGTATCGGTCAATTTATATACTGCCGCTTCAGTCAGATGAAACTGTGCAAGTAAATCCGAAAGAGCACTGCCGCCCGGTACAATCCAGTGAACGTCCCATACGTCTTCATTGGCATAATACTCGTGGGGGTAATTGGCAGGAAGAAATATGGCGGTATAGGGAAGAATAGTGTGTGTAGTATTACCTATAATCAGGGTACCGCTGCCTCTTGTACAAAATAGTATTTGATCGCAGGGATACCCATTTTTTCTGAGAATATGGTCCTGACAATCCTGCTGTCCCATATTAATAAGATATAACGGAAGATTTTTTTCTTCACCAATTATAGGATAATCACAGTAAAACAAAATATCACCTCAATATTCATATTGTTATATAAACAGAATAACGTTTAATGACAGAACAGTCAAAGGAAATTATAGTGAGAATAGATATGAACCAAAGACTATTGTTCTTATTAACAGATGATTTCAAGGATATCTTAACAGGAGGCTGACCAATGATTACGGGCGATGAAAAATTAATATCGGTAATACCGACTGAGAGGCAGATTAATTTTCAGGAATTGGAATTTTATGCATTTATTCACTTTACCGTTAATACCTTTACTGACAGAGAGTGGGGTGACGGAAAAGAAAATCCGGAAATATTTAATCCTGAAAAACTTGACGCGGAGCAATGGGTCAGAAAAATAAAAGCAGCGGGAATGAGAGGACTGATTTTGACTTGCAAGCATCATGACGGATTTTGCCTGTGGCCAAGTAAATATACAAATCATACTGTTGCAGCATCTCCATACAAAAACGGAAAAGGTGATGTGGTTGAGGAAGTATCCAAGGCGTGCGAAAAGTATGGAATTAATTTCGGTATTTATTTATCCCCCTGGGACCGTAATTGTGAGCTTTATGGCAGGGGAAAGGAATATGATGATTTCTTTGTTAATCAGCTGAGGGAACTGCTTACGGGATATGGAGAGATTTTTTCGGTATGGTTTGACGGAGCCTGCGGTGAAGGTCCAAACGGTAAGAAGCAATATTATGATTGGGAGAGATATTACAAAGTAATACGGGAACTTCAGCCAAACGCCTGTATCTCCGTATGCGGTCCGGATATCAGATGGTGCGGCAATGAAGCAGGGCACACAAGGAAAGCTGAATGGAGCGTGGTACCGGAGCGAGCCAAAGACAGCGAGATTATATCGGAAAAAAGTCAGCAGGAAGATTCAGAGGAATTCAGATTAAGAAGAGTTGATGCGAGGGACGAGGATCTGGGCAGTCGGGATATTCTTAAGAATGAAGAAAAACTTATCTGGTATCCTGCCGAAGTAAATACGTCCATTCGCCCGGGATGGTTTTATCACGAGTATGAAGACGATAAGGTAAGACCACTGGAGGAATTATTACACATTTATATGAATTCCGTAGGAGGAAATGCAACGTTTCTGCTCAACATTCCTCCGACAAGAGAGGGTTTACTTCACGAAAATGATTGCAGGCGTCTTGAAGAAATCGGTGAAGCATTGAAGAAGACATTTGAAAACAATCTTCTTGATAAAGCATTAATAGAATCGAATGGAAACGGAACGGAAAATATCAGGTCGGACAACTATGAAGAAAGAATGTCCGGAAAGCCTGAGGGTAAAACAGTCATTAACGCAGCATGGAAAAAGCCTGTCTGCATCGAATATATAGTGCTGAAAGAAGATATTCATTTTAGCCAAAGAATTGAAAACTTCAAAGTTGAGGCAATGATAAACGATGCTTTTGAAACTGTATATGAGGGAACTGTAGTAGGACACAAAAGAATTATTCCACTTGAAAAAATCATTACGAATTCGGTTCGAATCAGAATAACAGACAGCAGAAATGAGCCAATAATATCATTCATGGGAATATATGGACAGGAGGAAAAATAAGATGAATTTGGAAAAGATAGCATCAAAGGGAAGCGCAAAAAGCAAAATGGTTTACCATGAAAATCCGGATGAATTACATATAAATACTCTGGAGAAGCATGCATATTTTATTCCTTTTGAAAAGGGGCAGGATCCGTTTGCAAGCCGAGAGAAATCCAATAATTTCGAACTTTTAAACGGTGACTGGGGCTTCAGATATTTTGACAGTGTAATTGACCTCGAGGATGATTTTACAAAAGAAGCGGCAGAAAATACGATTCCCGTACCCGCAAACTGGCAGCTTCACGGCTATGATAAACCGCAGTATACAAATATAGCATATCCTATTACTTTTGATCCTCCCTATGTGCCGGATGAGAATCCTGTAGGTGTTTACAGTAAAGAGTACGAATACATTCCGGATGGAAAGGACAGAATACTGGTATTTGAAGGTGTGGACAGCTGCCTGTATTTATATGTAAATGACATTTTCACAGGTTATTCCCAGGTGTCACATTGTACCTCTGAATTTGACATTACTCCTTACTTGGTTACGGGAAAAAACAAAATAACAGTAGCAGTTTTAAAATGGTGTGACGGAACTTATCTTGAAGACCAGGATAAGTATCGTATGTCGGGCATTTTCCGCGATGTATATGTGCTTAAAAGACCTGTAAAGCGTATACAGAATTACGTGGTAAAAACAATACTTAATGAAGAAAAAACGGCAGCAGACCTGGAAGTATCAGTTTTCGGAATGGATGTAACAGCAAAACTTCTTGATCCGGAGGGGAATGCTATATCCTCGATTAATGTATGTGACGGAGAAAAGGGAACAATTCATGTTGAAAATCCCAAACTGTGGTCTGCCGAGGTGCCTGAGCTTTATTCGCTCATGATAACAGCCGGGGAAGAGCTGATTGGTGAAAAGGTAGGCTTTCGTGATATTGCAATCAGGAACGGAGTAGTAGAAATAAACGGAATTCCCGTTAAATTCAGAGGAGTGAATCGTCATGACAGCTATCCGGATACAGGCTTTTACTGTACTGCAGAGCAAATGAAGATGGATATTGTGCTTATGAAAAAGCACAATGTTAATGCTGTAAGAACCTCACATTATCCTAACTCACCTTTGTTTTATCAGCTGTGTGACCAATACGGCTTATATGTTATTGATGAAGGCGATATGGAAACTCACGGCTGCGTTGAAGTATATAATGATTTTAAATGGTCGTGGGCGGACGGATATAACGGAATTGCTCTGCTTGCTTCTGATGAAAGGTTCAAAAAGGCAATACTGGACCGCTCGGAAAGCCTTGTAAAAAGAGATATCAATCGTCCTTGCGTTGTTTTCTGGTCACTGGGAAATGAGAGCGGTTATGGCACAAATATGGAAGCCGCAGGAAAACTTGTTAAGAAGCTTGATGATACAAGACTTCTTCATTATGAGAGCACGCATAAGCTTGATGATACTTCAGACGCAGTTTTGGACGTTGTATCACAAATGTATACTTCTCCTGAAGACATGAATAAGTTTTTGGAAAATGAAGACGAGAAGCGTCCGTTTATCCTTTGTGAATACTGCCACGCAATGGGAAATGGCCCCGGGGACTTAGAGGATTATCATAATGCTTTTCACTCAAATGAAAGATTTTGCGGTGGTTTTGTATGGGAGTGGTGCGATCATGCTCCTATTTTGGGAACAACACCGGACGGAAAAGTAATGTATGGATACGGTGGCGATTTTGATGAAAGGCATCACGATAACAATTTCTGTATGGATGCACTTACATACCCTGACAGAAGACCACACACCGGTTTGCTTGAATTAAAGCAGGTATACCGCCCTATTCGAGTTAGAATGGGTAAATCAGCAACTGAATTTGTTTTTTCAAGTTTACTTTGTCAAAGCAACGCCGGGGATTTTATGGATTATTATTATGAAATTTCCTTCGACGGTGGAATAACAAAAAGCGAGTCTACGGAGTTTGAAATTGCCCCTTTGGGAGAAAAGGTGGTGGAAGTACCTGATGTGCTTCAATACGCGGATAAGGAAGCCTATATACGTTTTGTTTTTACTGCAAAGAAGGCTTTAACTTATTGCGAAAAGGGATACGAGATATGCTTTGATCAGATTGAACTTGCGGCAAGTTCAGAGCTTAAGGCATACAACGAGGCGGAAAAGAACTGCATGCAGGAAAGACTGTGTGAAAGAACGAACGCCGAAGGCGGGAATGAAGAAAAAAACGTTCACTTAGCTGCGAAAATCAGAGAAGAAGTGTTACGTATTGATGTTGATTTCGGCAAAGTAAGCTACAGCTACAATCGCAGAAAATGTTGCTTTGATTCCATACGTTATGAGGGCAAAGAACTGCTGGATGAGGCTATGAATTATAACTTTTTCCGTGCTCCGATTGATAATGATACCATGCGAGGCGAGTGGTACAGAGCTCATCTTAACGATTATGTGGTAAAGGGATATGACGCAGAGGTTTCAACAACATCCCGCGGTGTGGAGATTAAGCAAAAACAGTCCTTTGGCTGGAGTATTCATCAGCCCATAGCATATATGGATGTGGTGTATATACTTAACGCTGCAGGCATGGATATTTATTGCGAACTTGAAACCGGAAACAAAGTTACATTTTTGCCGCGCTTTGGAGTCAGACTTTTTGTTCCTAAACGCTTTGACAGGGTTTCTTATTACGGATACGGTCCCTTCGAAAGCTATATAGATAAGCATCAGGCAAGCTATATGGGTAACTTTGAGGCTGATATCTGTGATATGTATGAAGATTATATTAAGCCACAGGAAAATTCTTCTCATTTTGGTTGTAAGCATGTGTCTGTAACAGATGGTGAAGTATCTTTATCCTTTACATCAAAGAACGGTTTATCCTTCAATGCCTCGGAATATACCCAGGAAGAACTTGCCACTAAGAGACATAATTTTGATTTGGTAAAAAGCAAAAGCAATATTTTGTGCGTCGATTATATGATGGCCGGAGTGGGCTCAAATTCATGTGGCCCCCAGCTTAACGAAAAATACAGACTTCCATTGCCCATGCTTTCGGCAGACTTCCATATGACAATCGATAAATTATGCTGACCTGTCACTTAGGGAATGCATGATTCGGTATAGTCACGGCGGATATTGGACTACTGCTCCGGACTGAATTCAAAAACCGGAAAAAAGCTCGCAGATGGGTTTACATAACATAATTGTGTATATTATTATATATCGATATAATACTTGCAAAGATTTTTATTATCACTGAAAATCTTATTTTTAAATAATAAATGTTTGGGGGAAAAATAAATGGAAATCAAGATTGTAAATAATCAAATACATTTTATGAGAGAAGGCGAGATTGGTGTTATTTCTGCTATTTCCGAAGGGTGTATTCGGTTCAGAGCAACAGCATCGATGAAACTGTCTGAGGAGAACTGGACTCTTTTGCCGGCGGAAGATGAAAATGCCAAAGCCTGGAAGGAAAATAACGTAACCTTCTTAAAGTCAGGAAATCTTGTAATGAGAATGGAAGGAAACGGCAGTGTTTCTTTCCTGTCCGGCGACAGACTTTTACTTAAAGAACAACCTGAGCAGACCTTTGGATTCGGATATCGTAACTATCGAAGCATCGGAAGCGATTTGTGGAAGCTTCGCGTGACTTTTGAAGCCACAGAAGGAGAAGAATTTTACGGACTTGGACATGAGCGAATGAATGTTTTCAGCAAGAAAGGCTGTACTGTTGACTTGAGACATTTGAATACGAAATGCTCAATGCCGTATGTTTATTCTTCATTGGGATATGGTTTTTTATGGAACATGCCTTCAACGGGTACAGTTGAACTTGCCAATAACAGAACAAGATGGACGAGCGACTCTGCAAAAAAAATAGATTATGTAGTGATAGAAGGTGATCCAAAACGAGCTTGCAGCAAACTGGCTGATTTGACAGGACATGCGCCATTAATGCCGGAGTGGGGACTTGGCTTCTGGCAATGTAAGCTTCGTTACGAGAATCAGGAACAAGTGCTTTCCGTGGCTCGCAAATATAAGGAAATGGGTGTTCCAATCTCGGTTATTGTTATTGATTATTTTCATTGGACTGAACAGGGGGATTATAAATTTGATCCAAAGTATTGGCCAAATCCAAAAGAAATGGCCGATGAGCTGCATGAAATGGGAATCAAATTGATGGTTTCAATGTGGCCGACAATAAATGAAAACAGTGTAAATTATCATTATATGAGAGAGCATAATATGTTGCTTCGTACTGCATCAGGAAGCAATCGTGTGTTTGATTTTTATGGTCCACAGGCTGAAATTGACCCAAGCAATCCGGAAGCAAGAGAGTACATATGGGAGCGCTTAAAAGAGAATTATATTGATAATGGTGTGGACCTTATGTGGTTCGATGAGGCAGAGCCTGAAATACACCCGGAGCATTTTGATAACATTCTTATGTACGTTGGACGCGGCGATGAAGTCGGACTGATTTATCCGTATTATTACGCCCAACTTGTGTATGATGGTATGAGAAAATGTGGCAGAGAGGACGTAGTAACTCTTTCCAGATGCGCTTACATTGGTGCGCAGAAATTCGGAACCGTTGTTTGGTCCGGAGACATCCGTTCCAGCTTTGAAAGTCTTACGGAACAAATCAAGTCGGGCCTTAATATGGCAATGTGCGGTATTCCCTGGTGGAATACTGATATCGGTGGTTTTTATGGCGGAAATATTGAGAGCGATTACTTCCGCGAATTGATTGTCCGCTGGTTCCAATATGGTGTATTTTGCCCGGTAATGCGTTTACACGGAAGCAGAGACGGACATGATAGAACAAGAGACATCAAAGAGCCTACCGGTGGCGATAATGAAATTTGGAGCTTCGGTGAGAATAATCTGCCGATATTAAGTGATTTGGTTGCTCTTCGATATCGTTTGCTGCCATATATAAAGTCACAGATGGATATTGCTTCAAAGGAAGGCATTCCGGTGATGCGTCCCATGTTTCTGAATTTTCCACAGGACAAAAACTGCTATTTAACAGGTGACCAGTATTTCTTTGGTGAAGATATTCTCTTTGCTCCGATTTCAGTGCAGGGCCAGACAAAGCGCAAGGTTTATCTTCCTGAGGGCAAATGGATTCTTACAAAAGACAAGAGCGTATATGAAGGGGGCAAATGGGTTGAGGTATCAGCTCAGATAAATGAATTTATTGCTTTTGTAAAAGAAGGTGCAGAGGTTCTGGAGGCATTTTAAGCGAGAAGGAGAAAAAATGCAAAAACTTAAGGTGTATAACAAAAATACAATAGAGGGACAGTACCCCAACGGACTGGCATATAGCGTGCATATTTCCATTGGAGGAGAACAGATTCGCAATGATTACGGAATGCTTTTTCCAAAGGGAAGCATAGATGATGAAAACCGCATTATTCCTGCATTTACAGGAAATATTCGCATTTCACCTGTGTTAATTGATCAAAAAAATGTTTATTTAATCAGTGGAGAGGATTGGACTCCTGAAGGCTGCATAAAAGAAAATCAGAATTCATTCTGGGTATGGCTGACAGAAGATTTTATAGCTTTTGATGAATTAAATCTTTGCGAGTCGAAGCTTTTGGAAGAACGAACAGGTCTTTCCATCGCAAAATTAAGACAAAATGATGAGGTTGCCATTTCAGACGAAACAGCAGAAAAAATCAAAGAATACTGGAATGAAAAGCCTGAGAAGAACAGCAAATATCCGAAGCTGCAGTTTCCTTTTTCTAAGGGATTTGGGGATCCTGTTTTCTTTTTGTGGAAGGACGAATATTACTACATAGCCACAAATGATAATGTTGGCGATATTGGCTTTTACGTAAGAAAAGCACATGAGCTTGAGGACCTTTTTTCGGAGGATACAGAGGTTCATATTATTCTTGATAAAGACGAGAAGCGTGGACTTATTCAAACCTTCTGGGCTCCGGAGTTCCATGTAATCAACGGTGAACTGTATCTTCTTTTTGCAGTTAGCAATGAAAACTGGGGACCTCAGAGTCATATTATGAAATTGAAAACGAATGGAGATATTTTGAATCCTGAAGACTGGGAGGACCCTAAAAAGGTTATGGCTCCCGGCGGAAAGAAACTGGGAGAAAACGGAATTACTTTGGATATGACGTATGTTAAATCCGGAAATCGCCATTATTATGTCTGGTCATATCGTGAGAAAATCGGAAGTCCGTTGGATTCCGGCTCAATGCTGATGGTGGGTGAATTCAATCCGGATAATCCTTACGAACTGATAACTGAACCGGTATGTTTATCAAGGCCTCTATATGGATATGAGAATACAAACGGTACAATTAACAATGAGGGTCCGTATGCATTTTACCATAATGGTATTATTTATTTAGCCTACTCCGGAGGCGACGCAAGAGGCTATTTGTATACTGTAGGATTGTTCACAGCAAAAGACGGAACTGATCTTTGTGATTTGTCGGCTTGGGAAAAAGCAAAAACTCCGACTCTTAGTTTTAAAAGTGTGCCGGGAGAGTATGGACCGGGACATAATTCCTTTTTCTGTGACAGAGATGGTGAATGGTGGATTGCATATCACGGCGTAACTTCATTCGAGGAACGTGTTATTTCAGACGGTATCCGTAAGATTCACTATGATAGAGACAATCGCCCAAGATTTGTGTGATTCTTTGCGGACGGGGACTCCGGTTCATTTTCAGATAGCGTCATTTGTGGCGCCCTGTCAAAGAATTTAAAATGACGAAGAAGCAGTGGGCAAACCTGCTTGAAAAGTCGGAATATGTTTAAAGGCCGGCAAAGCCCGGAAGACATTCCTGATTTGATGTGAAGAGCATCCGGGGAGTTAATTCTTCCTTAATAAATTATCGGATAATATGATTAAGAGTTTATCATTTTGCCAATAGGGAAGAGGAAAGATTTATGTACGCTTCGATAGGATTGCTTGCAATAGTACTTCATTTAATAATAAATCGTGGGTATTTCAGCAATAAAGAGAATAACAATGAAGTAAGTAAGGCTTATAAGAGATATTCATTAGCCGCATTACTTTATTATGTTTCGGATTCGCTGTGGGGTGTGCTCCATGATTTAAAAATCCCCATGCTGTTATACGTTGATACATTGCTTTACTATATTGCGATGGCATTGACCGTTGTTTTGCTGTGCAGATATGTTACTTACTATTTGAATTTGGATAAGGGCTGGGGCAAGTTTATCCGATTCTTTGGCTATGCCTTCGGTCTTTTCGAAGCAGTGCTTCTTATTATCAATCATTTTGTACACATTTTCTTCTGGATTAATTCGGACGGCTCATACCAGGCGTACATAATGAGATATGTTGCTTTATATATTCATGTAATTCTGTGTGTCCTTTTAGCTATACTGACGGGAACAGTTATTGGAAAAGCAAAAGGTGAGAAGAAGGAAAAATACGTTTCTGTATTTTTGTTCTGTATTGAGATGACAATCGCGCTTATTGTACAGATACTGTATCCTTTACTGCCTATGTATTCTATTGGTCTGGTTATAGGAATATGCATTATTAACACCTATGTTAAGAAAAATGAAATAGAAGAACAGTACAAAGTGTTACTGTCTATGGCCGACATTCATTACAGTATGCATGTAATTGATCTTGTTAATGATACTGTACAGGAATTTAATGCAAAAAATGAAGTCAAAGCAGTAGTAAATCAAAACAAAGGTGCTGCAAAAATGATGTCTCAGATTATGCAATTAATTGCTGAAGACGAGTACCTTGAAAAAACAATGAAATTTACTGATTTAACTACGCTTGCAGACAGAATGAAAGGACAAAAGTCTATTTCCACCCAGTTTGTAGGGAAGAAAAACGGTTGGATTCTTGCAATGTTTATTGCAACGGAAACCGATTCTGAAGACCGACCGATTAAAGTTGTTTTTACAACCAGAATAATCGATAAAGAAAAGAAGCAGGAACAACAGCTTATTATCAGATCACAAATAGATGAGCTCACCGGTTTGTACAACAGAAGAGAGTACGAAGACGATATATTAAAATATCCGGATATTCCGGTTGAGTCTGATTTTGTTTATGCTGCAATTGACGTTAACGGATTAAAAGTGGTAAATGACGAAATCGGTCATGCCGCAGGTGATGAGTTAATAAAGGGTGCGGCTGAGTGCTTAAGAAAGTCAATTGGCAATTATGGCAAGGTATACAGGACAGGCGGTGATGAGTTTGCAGCTATGTTTTTTGCCGATGAAGAAAATCTGGCAAAGATTATTGCCGATTTGGAAGAAAAACAGTTGGCTTGGGAGGGAGACCTTGTTTCTTCTTTATCATTGTCTGTGGGATATGTTACCAAGCGCGATTTTGGAAGCGAAACAGTAATTAATATGGCGAAGATTGCAGATGAGAGAATGTACAAGGCAAAGTCCGAGTATTATGCCAAGAAGGGTGTGGACAGAAGAGGACAGGCTGCAGCACATAAAGCACTTTGCAATCTGTATACAAAAATTTTAAAGATTAATCTTACGACAGATACTTATTCGATTGTAAATATGGATTTATCGGAACAGACCACCGAAAAAGGCTTTGCGGATAGTATTTCAGGCTGGTTACATGGATTTGGCAAGTCCGGGCAGGTACATCAGGACGATTTGGATGAGTATTTGCGGAAAACCGATATTGTATTTATGAAGGAATATTTTACCGGCGGAAAAACATCCTTAAGTGTTTTTTACAGAAGAAAATATGCTGACGAATTCAAGCAGGTTGCAATGGAGATGATTCCTGCGGACGATTACAGCGTAGATAATCAAACTTTATTCCTGTATGTAAAAAATATTGATATATAACCGCTTAATGTATAAAACGAATGGGAGGCTGTCATGTTTTTGATTATTCTTGGCTTTGTTCCTCTGACAATCGGAACGATTATTCTTTTTGTTGATATTTTTAATCGTATCAGGTGCTCTGCGAAGGTTGAGGGCACTGTGGTCGGACGCGAAATTCGAATGGAATATGGGCTCCGATTCGGCGCAAAAACTTTATATTATTATCCCATATACGAATATGAAGCAAACGGACGTGAATACCAAAATACTACGAAACAGTGTAGCAGAGACGAGATGTGGTACAAAATAGGGGATGTTTGTACATTATCTTATTGGCCCGCTAATCCGAATGTAGTCATAGCGAAGGGATACTATGGAAGTATTGTATACGGTTCCATGTTTGCGGCAGCAGGTATATTACTGCTGCTTTGGGGATATCATTATATGTAAAAACATTGGTATATTATGTTTTAAATGTTTCTTGTATAATTACAAGGAACATTTTTTTTGTATCGCAATAAAAATAAACCACCTGCTATGCAGGTGTGTTCCCAGATAGCTTTAGCTTCAAGCAAAAAACCTCCAATGATATAATAAGTGAAGGTTCGCCAACCGCACTAAATTAGATCAAGGAGGTATCC
>JAZRYK010000024.1:0-34087 GCA_045600725.1 Lachnospiraceae bacterium | reverse complement strand
TTCTATCTGCGGCTCCTCATCCTGCCGAAGAAATGCACCGGACAATCGATATTCCTGAATCTCCGGTTGTTTTTCAGAACCGTTATAAAATACCACAAACCTCGGAAAAGGAATCTGAATTAATCTTCTTCCCAAAAGGTCCTGATTCTTTACGAGTTTTTCTATCATATCCGTGAAATAGAAAAGTAATCGCAGCGGCATATTTGGATTTACCGTTGACTGATGCTCATAAAGACTTAAATCCGTTCCTAGAATAAATGAAGCATCATTTCTTATTGAAAGCGACACCCCTTCATTTAAGGATACCATTTCGATTAGTTCGGAATCCTTATAATCTGTTCCGTTCACTGCATTATATACCTGCAGTGCGTACTTCTTGTCACTCAGTAGCATACTGAAGACATCACTCTTGTACTCTCTGTTTGACATTTTTCCTCCTTGCCGTTGCAGGAAAAATGTATTCATCTTCAATTCATCAATCCTGCTTTTGTTAATTTGTGAGATAAAAGCAAGATTTTCTTTTTCATGAATTTAAGATTTTTAGAATTATAGAAATAAAGAATGACAGAAAATTGCTTTGCAAAGAGTATAACACTTTGAAGCCGAGGCAGACAATCTATTATTTTGCAAAAATGTTTACATACTTCTTAATATCGCATTTGAAAATTTTTTCACATATCAAGTGCTCCCTTTGAGAAGAAAAACGCCACCACCTGAGCCCTTGAACTGAATTCTTCGGTTTCAAGCAGTTTCGATACCTCTTCTTTTGAATAGAAGCCCGCTTTTATTTGTTCGTTATCGGATGTATGATCTTCAAGTTCGCCTTCAACACATGCAAATACAAGCTGATTTTTTATATCTGACATAGACACAGCGGCAAATGCCGGTGGCAAAATTAGTGGTGCTTTCGCAAGCTTCAACCCTGTTTCTTCATACAATTCTCTTGAAATACAATCTTCAACCGACTCTCCGTCGTTAACCATTCCCGCACAGAGATTGTATATGGTTCGATTTACACCCATGCGAAATTCCTTCAGAAGAAGAAGCTTCCCATCACATGTTGCCGCAATTGATATGCCGCTGACACTACTTCCAAGAGAATCCGGACCGGTTATTTCACTGTGACTCACAATTTCGTATTTCTTTTCCTTGCCGGCTTTATTGATATACTCGAGCTCATAATTTTTTAAATAACGGCCATCTTTTGTTTTTTTGATTCCAATCAGTTCCATTTGTTCATGGCTCCTTGAAATTCTGCACAATGCCAACCGAGATATAATTATCAAGCAATGCCTTAAAATCAGTTTCTTCGACTGCATTAGCCTGAAGAACACCATGAACTCGCATTCTGGTACCGCCGTCAGGAAGTTTTTCCTCGGTATAGCTGTCTATATAGAATGAATTTTCCGCAACCTTTCTGTCTCGCAAAATTCCTTTAAAATCCTCTGTTTTGCATTCCGGAAAGTTAATATTCCAAATCTGATTTCTTTTAAGAGGACTGTTAATTGCTTCCTCAAGCATTGCACTTAAATAGGCATCTGTCACCTCATGACAGTCGCACATTCCCTCAGAAAGAGCAATTGCCTGGACTCCCGAACTTGCAGCTTCCATTGCAGCTCCCACTGTTGCCGAATATTGAATATCCGAGCCACAATTGTATCCGTAATTAATTCCCGAAAGAACAACATCTGCCTTTGTTTTTAAAATATTAAGCATACCCATTCTTACGCAGTCCGCAGGCGTTCCTTTTATCGCATATGCATGAACACCTTCAACAGGAAAATCATATTCATATACATCGATTGGATTACGAAGATTTATGCAGTGTGACATTGCACTACACTGCTCGGCAGGTGCTATAACCCACACCTCTCCAAAAGCCTTAGCAGCCTCGGCAAGGCGGCGGATTCCATCGGATTTAATTCCGTCATCATTGGTTATCAGTATTTTTCTCATCAATTCCTCCGTTGGCAGTACTTTTTAATATAAAAATATACGCAAGCTCTGCAGCTTACTGCTCAGGCACTACAGCATAGAACACAAGGTCCTCCGTGCCGTAGTTTCTCATGGTGTGACTGTGACCCTTCGGACAGTAGTGACAGCATCCTGCGGTGGCTGTCTCGGCAACACCGTCACAAATAATGTCTGCAGTTCCGCTGATAATAAAAATCATTTCGCTTGAGGTGTCGTGAGTATGCAATCCGATTGTTGAACCCGGTTCAAGACGACCGCTTATAATCTTTCCGAGCTCATCGGTATGAATTGCAGCGATAAATTCTCCTTCACCACCCTTGAAATTAGGAATTCGTTTTGCTTCTTCTTTGTTAAAATCAATAATCATAATTTGCCTCCGAATGTTTTCAATCAGCTTGCCGAATTGAAAGCATCAATTCAGTTTGAAAAATTATTTTCAAACTTTTACTCCATGAAGTACTGTAAAAATTCGTATTTAAGCCTGCTGCCCTCTGAAATTTCCGCAGGCAGTAAAGCTCTTGCCACAAGCTTTAGTTCATCTGATTCAATATCTGTTCTTTTTAAATTTGCGTAGTCTCCGTCAATAGAAACCACTTCGTAGTAAAAGGTCTCCATAAAAAATCCTCCGTACAGTTAATTTTACTGTACAGAGGTTTTTTGTCAAACTAAAATCCTTATTCTTAATATAAATCCGGCTAATTATTTTGCCTGCTTAACTTCTTCAAATTTATCAACAACTTCCTTTTCGGGAGCCTTTGTTACGAGTGAAATAACGACTGTGAAAATAAGGCTCACGATGAACGCGGGAAGAAGTTCGTATATGTTCAGTGCATCACCTAAAGCAACAGAACCCTGCTTTGCAAGTTCTACACCTAAAGGTCTGACTGCAAACTTCCAGATGAATACCATTGCAGCACCTGAAGCCATACCTGCCAAAGCACCGGCAAAGTTCGTTCTCTTCCAGAAGAGTGAAAGAATCATTACAGGTCCGAAAGCAGCACCGAAGCCTGCCCATGCAAATGATACAACACGGAATACGGATGAATTAGGATTCCAAGCAAGAACAACTGCAATCACTGCTATAGCCACAACCGTAAGTCTTGCAATAAGCATCGATGTCTTTTTGCTCATCTTAATCTTGAAGAATGATCCAAGAATGTCTTCTGACATACTGCTTGATGCAGCAAGAAGCTGTGAATCCGCAGTAGACATTGTAGCCGCCAGAATACCGGCCATTATAACACCTGCAATGATTGCCAGTAAAATACCATGACTACTCATAAGCTCAGAAAGCTTAATAATGATTGTTTCAGAGTTATTTCCGGCCATAGCTGCTTCCGGAGGAATAATTGCCCCTGTTTCGTCAACAGCTGTGAATAAAGAATCAAGCTTGCCGCTCTTGAAAATCGAAAGTCCGATAACACCGATGAATGCTGCTACAAACATTGAAAGCAATGCCCATACCGAAGCGATTCTTCTTGAAAGCTTAACTTCTTCAGGATTTCTGATAGCCATAAATCTTAAAAGAATGTGAGGCATTCCGAAGTATCCGAGTCCCCATGCAAGAGTTGATACAATCGTTAAGAAGCCGTAAGTTCCTGCGGAACCTCCCGATACAAGTCCTTCCGGAGCCGCATATCCTTTAAATACATTAAGATATCCGGGGAATTCCTTCGCATTATCGACAACAGCCGATATACCGCCTGCCTGAGAAATACCAAATACAATAATGATAAGAAGTGCAATTGTCATAACAATTGACTGAATAAGGTCTGTTGTTGATACGGCAAGGAACCCTCCAAGTACTGTATATCCGACAATAACAGCCGCACCGATAATCATCGATACATGATAGTTCCAACCGAACAGTGAATCAAAAAGTGTTCCGACTGCCTTAAAGCCCGAAGCAGTATAAGGAACAAAGAAAATAAGAATAACAATTGCTGCAACAAGTGAAAGAACATTGTGCTTATCCTGATATCTTTTTGCAAAGAAGTCAGGTACTGTAGTGGCATTTATTTTTGCGGAATAAATTCTGAGTTTCTTTGCCACAAACAGGAAGTTTAAGTAAGTTCCCAAGGCAAGACCGATGATAGTCCAGTTTGCTTCAGCCACACCTGAAATAAATGCAAGGCCCGGAATACCAAGAAGAAGGTAAGAGCTCATATCCGACGCTTCCGCGCTCATCGCCGTAACAATGGGGTGAAGTGCACGTCCGCCAAGATAGAAATTCTCTGTGTCCTTTGCACTACCCTTTCTGCTGAAATAGAAGCCTATACCGATTGTTGCTACAAGATAAACAATGATAGCAATCAATATGCAAATTTGTGTGCTTGTCATAATAAATCTCCTCTCTTAAGTCACAGGACTGTCCTGCAACGTATAAACTTATATCATTTAATAAACAAGAACGCAATACAGAACGATGTACAGAATTCATTACTGTATTTTTGTAATAACAAAGCGAGAACCCGCCTTTTCAGTGGATTCTCGCCTTTTTTATAAAACTAGAACAATTTATAGAATATTTTTAGTCTGTACTATGCATTTGCACGAAAAGTACTCAAATATCCCGGCATAAAGGTCTTTGCATACTCCGAAAGAGAGTAATCCGCATTGCAAAGACACCAATCGTAAAGCATACCTCTTTCATATAATGCATAATGTTTTACAAGCTCATTAACGGTATGTTCCCCGGTAATCTCGTTTTTGTTCTGGCCTTCCAAAATAATTTTTCTGAGAAGTTTGTAATATGTTCTGTTTCTGTCAAGCAAATGCTTTTCTCCGTTTGTTGTTAGCTGTGATGCAAGCAAACGACATAAAAGATCGAAATCAATACTGTTTTCTATCATCTGAAAAAGTTCACGATTTAAATAGAGAAGGATACCTATACTGTCCTCGTTCAAACTATCGATTTCCTGTTCGAGTTCTTCATATTTTTCGTCAAACATATAAGAAAGCGAACCAAGAAGCGCATCCTTCCCCTCAAAATAATGGTAGAAGGAGCCTCTGGAGGTGCCTGACTCCGCTATTATCTCTTCGATAGTGGTATTTTCATAGCCCTGATCGTAGAAGAGCTTCCAGGCAGCACTTACTATTTTACTTTTTGTTTTCTTTGTATTTTTTCTTGCCATATCGTTTTTCCGTTATTTGATTTATTCCGATTCAACCGTAAACTGACTGCCGTTTTTTGTCTTCTGCACCCGTATCTGCTGTCTGATATCCATCAGTTCTTCCCTGTGGCTGATAATGCCCACAAGCTTGTTTGCATTTGACAGATTAAGAAGAATATCCATGGCATTTTCTATGGACTTTCGATCAAGAGTACCAAAGCCTTCGTCCACAAACAGTGCATCCATCTGGATACCGCCCGCATTTTGCGAAACAGTATCCGAAAGTCCCAGTGCGAGGCTTAACGATGCCTTAAAGCTTTCTCCGCCCGAAAGGTTTCCTACCGGGCGTCTGTGGCCTGTGAAATTGTCAAGAACCTCCAAATCAAGGAAGGTGTTCGTTCCCTTACCTATTGACGAAGACTGTCTAAACAATTCGTACTGATTGTCACTCATGGGATAGAGTCGTCTGTTCGCAGCTGCAATTATTCCGTCAAAATAAGAAGCCTGTACATATTGTTCCAGAGTTATTTTGCCGTTGCGGGTTGTTCCCTTTACCAGATCATACAGTCTCTTTGCAACAGAATAATCTCCTCCCGCCTTTGCAAGAGCATCCTTAACAGACGATATTTTTGTTTCTCTGTTTGCATTGATATCCTTTCGGGCGGTAACAGCATGTTTCTTTTCCCGCAAATCATCTATAAACTGCTTTTGATTATCGCACAGTTCCCGGAGGGAAGTTTCGTCCACGAAAGTTTTACCGTCCGCTGCTTCTTTTGTTTTTTCAAGCATCTCTCTGTTTACGCTTACGGCTTTATCATATTCGCTTAATTTTTTCTCGCCCTCAGATATAGTTGTCTCTGAAACAAAATATACCATAGCTTCACTGTAAGAAGAAAAGCCTTTTGCACCGGCTATATTTTCCACAACCAGTCTTTGTTTATCTTCTTCATTTGCTAAGCTCTCAATGTCATCCTTCGCGATTTTCAGTTGCCCCTCAATCTTATCCAGCGTCTTTTCAAAACTGCTTTTCGCATTTTCGGCATTTGCTATTTCTTCTCTGATTGCATTTTCCAAAGCTGCAAATTCATTTCGCGCGGCAAATGCAGCTTCCCAGCAGGAATATTCCAAATCAGAAAAGGTTTTTAAAGTTGTATCTGCTTCGGTCTGTTCTTTTGTATAACTGTCTTTTTCATCAGCAAGACTTTTTTCAGTCGCATTAAGCTTTTCTGTATCTTCACCCTCTGCCTCTTTAAGGGCATCTTCCGCTTCGCTAAGAGCGTCACAGGCTGCTTTAATCAGATTACTGTGATTTGCGCACTTTTCAAGTTTTTGGCTTACAACATCAGAAGCCTGTGTAAGAGAGTCAATTAATTCATCTACTGTCTTGTCAGTTGTCGTGATACATAAGCAAGAGCTATCGCATATCTCCGTAATGGACTTCTTTAGCATATCATCGTCGGTTTGAAAAGCAATGTTCGCCTGACCCACCTTTTCGTACGCTTCGTCTTTGCTTTTTTCTTTTTCAGCCTTTATTTTTTTTAGGTTTTTGACTTCATCCTCAGTAATGCTCTCCTCCGGCATTACTGCTTTATCCGGATGATGCGTCGAGCCGCAGACAGGGCATTTTTTGCCTTCAGTCAAGGCTTCGGCCAGAATTCCCGCACGGCAGTTTTCAAGAATTCGCTCAGCTCTGTCGGCATCAGTGCTTGCCTTATCAAAGGCATCCCTGGCTTTTAAAAATTCATTCTGAAGAAGTGCTAAATTATTTTTGTTATTGTTTCTTCTTGGAATATCTGTATCGATTAACTCATTTATTTTAGATGAAAGCTTTTCAAGTTCTCTTTTTTCGTTCTCAACATTCACAAGTTCTACAGGTTTGTCCTTATTTGCTTCAACCGTAGCCCTAAGTGACCGTATTCTTTCTTCAAGTTTTTCCCGGCTTTCCCTAAGCTCATTTTCTTTTTTGTCAAGTTCCGCTTTTTTTGCCACAAGAAGCGTTTGTTGTTCTGCGGCTGCATCTCTTTTTTCATATCTCTCTTTTTCCGAGTCTATTTTTTCTGCCAGCCGCCTGTTGTTATCTGCTTCGGGAAGTTTTTCCTTCGCCTTTTCAAGTTTACCTGTTGCATCCGAGAGGCTCTGAGTTGCATCTTTGCGTTCATTCTCCAATCCGCTGACAGTTGTTTTTTTATCTGCGATATTCTTTGAAGTTTTTTCCAAAAGATCGTAAGCAGGCTTAATTTCCCTGGTTGCATTCTTATTTTTTTCCAGTTCTGCCTTAAAGGCTTCCATATCTGCCTTTTTAGCCAAAAGTTCTGCGCATTCTTCTTCGTACTTAGTAAGCTCACCAAGAATTTTATTATCATTTTGAACAGTAGTAAGGGAAGCTGTGTTTTTGTCGTATTCCTTCTCGGCAGTCGTTATATTTTCATCTAAATTCGCAGCCTTACATGTGTCCGAAGCAATGGCTTCCGCAATTATCTCAAGCATGTTGTCTATGTTCCATGCACTGCCGCTGTTGTTTGCGGAGGCTTTCATCTGCTCGAGTCTGTCAAACAGTTCATCTTCTTCGTCCACATTAACATCACAAAAATACTGAACAACGCTTCGCTCCAGCTCGTCTTTAACTTTAGAAGCTGAATCCATTCTTTCCTTAAGCTTAAACTCAATATTTCTGTAGCCCTCTGTTGCAAAAATATTTCGCAAAATAGCTGTTCGTTCATCCGTTTTTGCATTAAGCAAATTCCAAAACTCACCCTGCGCAATCATTGCGACATGCTTAAACTGTTTGTAATCCAATTTAAGCAGCTGTTCCACAATAGCATTTACCTTGGTTATTCCTTCAATTGTTGTTCCGTCAGGATAGTAAAAAATAACCCTTTCGGCTTCTTCAGTCAGTTTACCGTTTCTGTTTATTCGTGTATATGACGGTTTACGGCATATGCGAAAGTCTTTTTCCTGATGCGAAAAAGAAAAATCCACACAGCTTTCCACATCATCGCCCGCATATTCACTGCGAAGATTTTTTTCACTCCTGTAATTACCGCTTGTTTTTCCGTAAAGGGCATAACAAATCGCATCGAAAATAGTGGTTTTTCCGGCACCGGTGTCACCGGCAATCAGAAACAAACCGTTTTCTTCAAATTTACCAAAATCAATTTCAGGCATTTCTCCCGCATAGGGACCAAACGCGCAAATACGTAATTTTTTAGGTTTCATTTATCACACCGGCATCCTTCGCAACTGCAATCATAACAGCCATTTCTTCTTCTGAAATATCTGTTCCGTACATGCTTTTATAAAACTCACTTATGGTTTCCTCAAACGGTTTTTGTATATTGAAATCAGATATATTGGCATTCTCGATTTCATGTGAATGTGAATTGTCATAATCAATTTTCACGCATCTGGGATATGTTTCCCGGACAATACCCATAGCATCATTAATCACTTCTTCATCAGTCAAGGTTACATGCATGTAATCATCTGTATCGGTTACATTACGCGCATCAAGTAAGTCCTTTAGCTTTCCTTTGATGTGGCGCATATCCCTCTTGGGCTTTAGTTCCACAAGCTCGATTTGGACCTCTCCCTTTTTTGTGATAGTTACAAGAGGAACCGATTTACGATTATTAATTTCACTCAGGGAGTATTTGAGAATTGAGCCTGAATATCGCACTTCCTCTCTGCCGACACTTTGAGGTGAATGAATGTGTCCAAGCGCCACATAGTCAAAATCATCAAAACAGTCACATCCGATTTTTTCCACCAGACCCACGCTCATTGTACCGATACCCTCCGAACCGCCAAGCTCGGGATCTTTTGTTTTTCCTGCAACAAACTGATGTGCAATCAAAACATTTCTTTTGTTTTTATCAATAGTGGTATTTTTTATTACCGTTCTCACAGCGTCATCGTAGGTTGAAATATCAGCGTCCGGATAAAATCTTCGCACCTGCGATGCTTTCACAAAAGGAAGCATATATATGTCAATTTCTCCGTTGTCATCGCTTAAGGTTTGCTTTTGCATACATCCCTTGAAAACCGAAGAAATGTAAATATTGTTTAGTTCAAACAAGCTGCTTCCGTAGTTAAGACGGTCATCCGAATCATGGTTTCCACTGATAATAAATGTTTTCGCACCGCTCCCTTTCAAATTAACCATAAAGTCATTTAAAAGATTGGTCGCACTTTCGCTGGGGATTGATTTATCATAAACATCTCCTGCAATCAGAACAGCATCCACCTTTTCCCGTTTTATCAGTTCAATAACCCTATCCAATATGAACTTCTGGTCCTCGGCCAAATCATACTCTCCGAGAGTTTTCCCCAAATGCAGGTCTCCAAGATGTATCAGTTTCATCGAATGTTCCTCCAAAAAAGGGCCGCAAAAGCGGCCACTTCAATTTAATGTTCTTCTTTTTTCATTAATAAGTTTGACATGTATAAATAAAATGGGATTGAAATAATGAATGTCAAAAAGTCTGCCAACGGTTGGGCAATTTCCACACCCTTTACATCAAAGAAAACAGGTAATATCAAAATCAGCGAAATATGTATCTACAGTATTATAAATCAGCGTTATAACCTGCATTACAACAGAGGGAATTGCCATATTCACAACCACCTTCGGAATATAGCCTTCCAATATTAATTTTCTTTGCTGTTCACTGTTATTCATAGCAAAAACATTTTAGAACAGTTCGAGCAATTTCTCAACAATTCCGACTTCTTCCTCAGAGTATGGAACCGTCGGCTCGTCGCACCAAAGGCACATCATTGCGCCTATGGTTTTTTCTTCAGCTCCGCCAAGAATTTCGTCCTTTCCAACCTGCTTGATACCGGCCACTGCATCATTATCCGTGAACATCACGTTCATACCATCGCGCCTGCCCAAAACATAGTACCAGTTGTTGGCTGTATTCAATATTTTATGCCCCTGCGCCTCTATAAATCGTGCCTTTGCAGGTGTATAGCCTGGCCATCCTTCCGACCAGTAAGAACAAACAATTTCACTGTTGAACTTGCCGCCCTTTGTATTTTCCGCATAATACATACCGTCATTGAACATTACCGGAGTCATATTGTTAGCAGTAACTATATCTGCAATCTCGTTTACATACGAAACAAATCGGTCATAAAGGAAATTCTCAGGATTGCAAAGTGATTCAAACCCCGAAGAAAGAACGTCGTTTGCATATTCGTCACATCCCATATTAAAAAATGTGCTGCCCTGAGCGCTGAACCATTCAATGTATTTTCCGAGAAATTTCTTTAAAAACACGGCTGCCTCATTGCATGCAAAATCAAGTGTTGAGCTCGAGTCCTTATACCTGACGCCTTCAATCCCGAGCGTTTCCATGGCAACAACAATCGCTTCCATGTGACCGGGACTGTTTATCAGTGGAAGGATTTTAATATTGTTCTTCTTTGCAGTTTCAACAAGTTCCTTCATTTCGCTTTCTGTAAGCTCGTTTGTGCCGCAGTCGCAAAAAGCCTTGTTCCCCGCATTTATTGCTGCCTTCACAGCTTCGCTGCTATATTTTTTCGATGATGTTTCAATTTCCATATCATCAATAAGAAAACGCATGCCGCCATTTCCTATAGCCATTTCAATCATGTCATAATTGTTCTTCCCCATATGATTTATAAGATGGGAAAGTTCATTCTTGGAAAAATATTTCCGTCCACAGTCTATATGAAAAATTTTCAGCATTTTGTTCCTCCGACGTTAATCTTTTCAGTAAATCAATTACTACCACATAAAAAGTGTTGGAATTATTGACAATTATTTCATAAATACGAAGCTGACAAGTTCAAAGAGGGGTCTGTTGTCAAACATCGAGCCGCTCCAGCCGGTATAATCGGTTGTAACCTTGAAGAACACACTGTGCCGTCCGGTTACAGCCTTTACAATTGTCTGAACCACGCCACTGTCATGTCCTATTTCAACTGTTCCGATTTCTTCACCGTCCTCACCGTCAATAAGGATATGAAGCGTGCAATCTGTTCCAAGTCCGTTAACCATAGCCGCAAATTCCATGGTTTTGCTGGATGCATCATAACCAAAATCATAATATTTGTATCCGATTACCGAACCGTCCTTAATGCCTGTTACGACTCTTGTAAACACATTCTTCTCTGTAATAAACCCGCCGTTTTTAAGCACACATGCAATTTCAGCCTTGGTTTCTTCATACGGATTTAATGAGTCTTCAAATCCGAGGGAAGTCATTTCTACGGGAGGAATTGTGCCATCGGGAAGAATTTCTATTTTTTCAACACAACCGCGACGGGACATAATTGTTCCGTTAGTCATGCGGTGGTAAAAAATGTACCATTGTCCGTTAATATTGGCTATTGAGCCATGGTCGTTTCCACCCGGGTAATCAACTCCGTTATCAACAATATATCCTCTGTAAACAAAAGGACCTGTCGGACTTTTCGATGTTGAATACGCAAGCCTGCTGCCACGCTTTGGAGAATAAATCAAGTAGTATGTGTCACCGACCTTTCTCGGTGAACAAGCTTCAAAGAAGAGAGAATCTTTGTCGGTATATCCGAGTTCTTCTTTTATTTCAGCAGGAATAATATGCTCGATACACGTTCCGTCCAAAATCTCGTTCATTTTGTCTGAGTTTACTTCAGCCATAAATGAGCGCTCATAACCGCAATAAATATATGTGCGACCGTCATCATCCACAAGCACTCCGGGATCGATAAACCAGCCGTTACAGCATATTTCGTCTGAAATCGTATATTCATAAGGCGCAATCAACTTAAAAGGACCTTCGGGTTTATCGCTTACGGCAACACATCCTTTAGCATTGACAATATACGCAAAAAGATAATATTTACCGTCCTTACCCTGCACAACATCGGGCGCAAAAAGGCGTGTATTTTCGCCGTTCCAGTCGGTGTCTGAGGGGTGATCTCTGTCTGCTTTTGTATGGAAAATATCACCGTGGCACTGCCAGTCATTCAAATTATTTACAGGCGCACTCCAACACTTCAACACGTAATCGCAAAATGAATTGCTGCCTGCCATGTCGTGCGAACCGTATATGTATACTCTGTCGCCGAAAACTCTGGGTTCTCCGTCGGGAATGTATTCCCAATTAGGTAAATATGGATTAGCCATTTTATCTCTCCTCACTCTTTTTAATTAATTTTACATTTGAAGCAATATTCTTGCCGATGATATACACTGCCGGCGTTACATCTTCATTCTTTGCCCAATAATCTGTAACAAGCTTTGTAACCTTATTGTCTGCGGCATATACTACATTAATACCCTCAGGCATTTTAATCGTGGTTTTACCGAAAAGATTAAACAGCTCGATGCAAAGAACCTCTTCTGATATTTCAGGAACATCAATTTCCATATCTCCGAAAATGCAATTTGCATACACATTGTCCGTATCATCATTCACGCATACATTACCCTTACTGAAGAATAAAGACTTCATAACGTTGTTCCTGCCCTCTATGGCATTTACCTTCTTCATCGTTATGCGATTAAGTATTGCCCAAAATGCTGTCAGTCCCGCAAAAATTGCCGCAGCAATACCAAGAATAACAAGTATCGGATTGGTTTTCTTTTCATCAAAATTGTTCATATCATTAACTCCTTTTTGTATCGCTTATAAACCGCTACACCCAAGTAACCTTGTTTCCTGTTCTGTCAAGATTTGTTCTGTTTGGCAAACCGCTCTCGGTATCTGCAAATCCCAACGCCAACGCACCGTAAACTCGTTCATCTTCTTCCATTCCAAGTTCCTTCATCTTTGCAAGAATAACAGGATTTTCATTGAGCCACTTCAGTTGATTGATCCATACACTTCCCAGATCCATAGCATTAGCCATAAGCATCATATTTTCCAATGCACATGAACAGTCCGCAATATTATTTCCGTAATCCTTTTTATTTGCGGTAACAATCAGCACCGGACAGTTATAATGAAAAATATAGTTTCCTGTTTTTGATGCATTTATGGAATGTACCAGTGATTTATAAGTGTTCTCGTCTGCTTCCATTTTTGCAAACTCCCACTTAACCAGTTCTGCAAGAGTATCGAGAATCTCTTTATTCTTTATAACAATAAAATGTGTGCTTTGAGAATTGCCCCCGCTGGGAGCATATCTTCCGGCTTCAATAACCTGCGATACAGTTTCATCAGAAAGCATCTCCGGCTTAAACTTTCGGGTACTTCTTCGACTCTTTATAAATTCAAGCATTCCCTCTGTCATTGCATGCTCCTTATCTATCTTACGGGCTTGATGTTTAAATTAACTCCGAGCTTGTCTTCCGAATCAACAACAGTCCAGCTGCTGCCGGGATAGTATCCGACGGTACGCATTTCAAATCCTTCTTTTTTCTCAAGTTCCTCAACAATGGCATCGCGCTTGTCACCGACCTCAAATCCGAGATGATGAACACCGCTACCGTGCTTGTTTAAAAATTCTCTGAAAGTACTTGGATTTTCATCAGGCTCAACAAGCTCGATTACAAATCCGTTGGCTTTGATTACAGCCATTCTGATTCCGTACTCGGCAATCTCACCGCGATATGTTAAATCTTTGCTTCTTGAAGGTGTATTTACAATTATTTCGGGTTCCTCAATCTGAAAAAGATTGGACCAATATTTTACTGCTTCATCCATGTCCTCCACCACAAGGCAGATCTGAATAAAGTTTCCGAGATTCATTTTATTTTCCATTATCAAAGTCTCCTTCAGGTTATTAACTTCTATCTATTTGCATCTTGTTACTTACTTCATATTTTTACTTCTCGTTGCAAAGCTTGTCTGCCGTTTCCACGAGATATGTCGCATTTATTTTAAGCTGTTCGAGACTTAATTCTCCCGCCTTTAACGCACGCTTCATTTCGTCAAAATCAGGCTGTCCTCCGGGCATGTAAAGATTATCGCCGGCAGCTGCTGATTTTGCGGGATTTGCAAGACGGTACTTTAAATTCTTTTCTGCGTTAAAGTTTCCTACATTCCAGTCTGTCATAATAAGCCCTTCATGGCCAAACTCCGCACGAAGAATATCTTCCAAAAGTCCCTTGTGTTCGCTTGTATGTGTTCCGTTAAGCAGATTATATGAAGTCATGACTGCTGCAGGCTTTGATTTTTTAACAGCGATACCGTAGCCTTTTAAATAGATTTCACGCATTGCACGTTCACTGACACCGCTGTTGCTTTGTACACGATTTGTTTCCTGATTGTTTGCGGCATAGTGTTTAATTGTAACGCCACGCCCCTTGAAGCTTTGTACGCCTCTTGTAATAGCTGCCGCAAATTCACCGCTGATAATCGGGTCCTCTGAGTAGTATTCAAAATTTCGTCCGCAACGAATATTTCTGTGAATATTCATCGCAGGGGCAAGCCAGAGATGTACGCCGAATTTCTTCATCTCATATCCCACAATGCGACCGCATTCTTCTGCAAACTCTGTATTAAAGCTCTGAGCTATAGCTGTTCCGATGGGAATTGCAGTTGTATACTGGTGTCTGATTTTATCTCCGATATCAACCTTATAGTCACTCTTTCTGATTTCACGGAGCTTCTCTTTAGTCATAAACATAACCATCGAATAGGGAAGTGTTGAACCAAGTGTATGCACTACTCCTTTTGAATCAAGAGCATATTTTTTGCTGATTCTGACACCGGCAGGTCCGTCAGCCATAACAATACTCGGAATGCCTCTGTCTACGGCAACTATACTTGTCTGGCCTGCTGCCCCTGCAACAGAAAATCCCGAGATTCCAATTTCGCATTCCAAAGCAGCCCCCGAATTGAAGGCTCCTATATTAAGAGAAATAATTTCTTCTTCCGAAAGGTCATTGAGGATAGGCGCAATTTCTTTTTTCACATCATATGCGGGAACAAAACAGTTCGCTGTGCCCTTAAAGGTCACACGTTTTGCATTTGAAAGATCTTCGCTGCAAATGACTTTCGTGGGAACAAAGTCCTTGAAATCAGGTTTTCCAAGTACATTTTGCACCTTTGCAACAATCTGCTTTTTGGGCATTTCAAGAATTCCGGCTACCTCGGTACATACTGTACTGTTGCCAAGACGCAGGATATAATCACCCTTTTCAAGAACATATGAAGCACTCTTCGTATCATAAGATGCTATATCCGAAAGAGTAAACGAAATGCTCACTTTTTCTGTTTCACCCTTCTCAAGGCACTTTGTTTTTGCAAAAGAAACAAGGCTCTGGAAAGGCTGATCTAGCTTATCTGAAGGAGCCGATACATATAGCTGAACCGCTTCCTTGCCGGCATATTTTCCTATATTTTTAACATCTGCCGTAACGGTTAGCGTTTCGCCGTCGATGCTTACATCACGGTTTGATATTTCAAATTCCGTAAAGGAAAGTCCGAAGCCGAAGGGATACATTGCCTTTTTACCGACTGTGTCAAAATATCTGTATCCGACATATATACCCTCCTCGTAACGGGTCTCGTCGTTATCTCCGAAGCCTCCGATTGCAGGGTAATCTTCAACTGAAGTCCATGTGCTTGCAAGCTTTCCGGACGGGTTGCTTTTTCCCAAAACAATATCTGCAAGAATATCACCTGTTTCAACACCCAGCTGCGAAAGAACGAGGATATTCTTTACATCTGATACCTCCGAAATATCTACAATTCCTCCCGCGTTTATAACAAGAAGGAAATTCTTGTACAGCTTGTTGCATAATAAAATGTCTCTCTTTTCCGTATCAGTCAGCAAAATATCTCCTTTAATAGGATCTCTGTCTGCACCTTCTCCGGCAATACGAGCCAAAACATATACTGCTGTATCACATTCTTTTTTGATAGGAATTTCATACTCAGGCTCAAGCATAATTCGTCCCATGCCAAGCTGTGCAGGGTCTTTTCCTCTTTCCTTGCCTTCCTTTATGATGTCCTTTACAAACTGTTTTTCAGCCTTTTTACGAAGGACTGTGTATGCATCAAGCCACTGAGTTGAGACTACCTCAACGCCTGCATTTACAAATCCGTCTTCGGCTGTAACAAAATATCTGGAATTTACCTCTCCCGAACCTGTACCGCCTTTAATTGTATTTCGTGCACCATTTCCGTAAAGAGCTATTTTCTTAAGCCCCGGAAGAGGAAACGCACCGTCCTTCTTTAATAAAACCGTACACTCTGCGCCGTTTGCACGAAGATATGCATTGTGTTTTTCTTCATACTTGTAAAGTTTCATAATGCCCCCTTGATAATAGGATATTCATCAAAAAATTGATTTCGGAATGAATGTTTTTTATATGAAGTATTCTATCATATAATCCATTGTCATAACCGATTAATTTTTTGTCGAAATCTATTATAAAAAGCATACGGTTTATGCGAATGATTATTTTATGAATGAGTTCTCATTTTTACCGGAATTGTATTTTTATAGCTGAACTTATTTTTGTTAAAAACCCATTTTTCACCCAATAATCGTATAAAGGATTCAACTTCAAATTCCTTTATATGTATCGATTTTTTTATTATTTTTGAACTACCTATAAATACTATTCACCAATACTATTTTATATGTGCTCATATAATATGATTTTTTCTCTTTTTCTTACCTTGCATATAATAAACTATTGAAAATGCATTTTTATATGCTTCCTGAAGGATAATAAGTCATAAATCAATCTTGGAGAAGTGTAAAAAACACATGCTCGACATATAAAAAAAACATGCAATTGTATATTATATGTAGATTCAATTTTTCTCACTTAGTTGACAACCGCCGCATACCTATATGAGATATGCGGCGGCATCTATTTATATGTTTATTAAAAAAGCGTTCGTTTGTGGACACAGCGCACCAAGCGCGTAGCACATTCAACAATTTTCCACTTACGCTCGTGCGCATCCTTGCGGAGCTTGTTTTCATATTATTCATTTGTCAAAAGTCTCATTGCCATAAGCTTGAAGTCTTTTTTATATTCATCGTTTAAATCAAAGGTGCTGATTCTGTCGATAAGTTTTTCAAGACTTGAATCGCCTACATATTCTTCCTGTCTTACAAGCTGTGAAAATTCGGCAACTGTAGCTGCCCACATAAAGTTTTCGCTGTTCTCCTCTTTGAAAGAATAATTACCTACAGGGTACTCAAGTAATTTTGAAGTATCTCCGTCAGGCTCCTTATAACGAATGCTTACTGTAAGCCATTCATCTGAAAAAACTGCTTCGTTTGTAAGAACAGACTGCTGATACTTAAGGTCTGAATCATCCGCGGAGTAATTATCACAGGTAACGATTTCATAAAGAGCTGTAACAGTATGTCCTGCTCCTATTTCACCCGCATCCTTTGTATCATCGGCAAAATCTTCATTGTTTAAAAGACGGTTTTCGTATCCGATCAAACGATATTCCGCAACAACCGCAGGATTGAATTCAACCTGGAACTTAACATCCTTTGCAACTGTAACCATTGTTGCGCCAAGTTCTTCACAAAGAACCTTCTTTGCTTCTGTTAAATCATCGATATATGCATAATTACCGTTTCCGTCATCCGCAAGTGTTTCAAGACGTGTATCGCTGTAGTTGCCCATTCCAAAGCCAAGGACCGTTAAGAACACACCGGTTTTGCTCTCTTTTTTGATAAGCTTCTTTAAATCAGATTCATTTGTAACACCAATATTAAGATCTCCGTCCGTAGCAAGAATAACGCGATTGTTTCCACCCTTAATGAAATTCTTTTCGGCAAGATTGTAAGCTGAAATGATGCCTTCACCACCATTTGTTCCGCCGCCGGCTGTAAGCGAATCAAGAGCCTCAATAATTGTGCCTTTATTTGATGCAGGCACACCTTCAAGAACAATGGTGTTTGATCCTGCGTATGTTACGATTGAAACACGATCCTTTTCGCCAAGGTTCTCGAGCATAAGCTTGAAAGATTTTACAAGTAACGGAAGCTTGTTAGGCTCGTCCATTGATCCGGATACATCAATAAGAAAAACAATATTGGATGCAGGAGCGTCGGAAAAATCAAGTTTTTCTGTCTGAAGTCCGATGCTCAAAAGTTTTGTTTCCGAATTCCATGGACATATACCGATTTCTGTTGTAACTCCGAAGGGCTCTCCCTCTTTCGGAAGGTTGTAATCGTAACGGAAATAATTTATTAATTCTTCTGTTCTTACAGCGCCTTCAGGAATATCTTCAAGTTTGCTGCCCGAGTTAATCATTCTTCTTAAGTTTGAATAAGAAGCTGTATCGACGTCTGCCGAAAAGGTCGACAAAGGTGAAAGTGCAACCTTCTTAAATCCGTTCATGTCGATTGCACTGTATTCTTCGGTGTTGAAATTAATCTCATCAAAAAATACCTGACAGGAATTGTCCCAATATTCAGCCGCGGTCTCTTCAGTACAGTATGAATAACCATCTGCAACGTAAGTGGGCACAGACTGTTTGCCGTTAATCAGTTCCATGCGGCCGCAACCTGCAAAGCTTGTTGTCATTAATACTGTAGCAATCAATAAAGCAATTATTCTTTTTTTCATAAATAAATACCTCCCTGTGTATCTTTGTGATATAGATACGCACAGGGAGGTATAAATTTATGGTATTTTTTTAAAAAATTTTAAAAAATATTTTTTCGCCGGTTTTTTCAATATATTCCAGCTGCATTATGTACTTCTCGCCTTCGGTAAAAGCGTTCGATTTTTCAAGGAAAAATGCCGTTCCCTCATCAAAGAAATCATTTTCTTCAAGAAGAACGCAAACAAAATAACCTTCTTCATCACCGACTACTTCAAAGTTCATTTCGATACATTGACCATTTATCACTTCCGTATATTCCGGTGCGTTTACTTCTTCCGATTCTATGTCGTTACTTGGTACATATTCCGTTTCAGAGCTTTCTTCCATAGCAGTTTCACTATTGAAGGTCGGTGCCGAATCGGTTGCCTGATATGCATTTTCCGCCGTTGCCGAATCTGTTTTTGATAAAGCGGTTTTATAAATTGTATTTGAAGAAAGAAGAAAACCAAGAATAACAACCGCAGCCGCCGAGCCGATTAATGTAATAAATCTTGGTTGCTTATACCATACTGTTTTGGGTTTTACGATTCTATCAGCGGAGTTTTCGACACGGCGATCGTTGTTGTTTTCACCACCGCTTTCGTCGTGATTTTCACCGTAGCAATCTTTATTACTTTCGCTTCGGCTTTCGCTATGAACGATGGCGTTTTCTTTTTCAGGAAGCGCTGCTTCTATTTTATTCCACAGAGCTTCTTCGTCGATTATCGACAATTCCTGCTCGTAAAAATCTTTATATTCTTTTTCAAGATTCTTATTCAAAGCCGCACCTCCTTAGTTTATTTATTGCCTGCCTGTACAGCCAGGTCACTGTCCCCATCGGGGTATTTGTCGTTTCTGAAATTTCCTTAAAGGTCATATCATTAATAACCTTCATATTTATTACTTCCCGCTCACGGGGTTTGAGTTTTCCCAAAGCTTCCTTAAGTGAAATATCTTCTACAACTTCATCCTCAACAGGATTTTCCGTAGTTTTGGGAAGCAGTATTTCTTCTTCCTCCGAAACTTCTGTAGTAAATTCGGATACCAAAACTTCTTTTTTATTCTTTCGCAAAAAATCAATCGCCATGTTTCGTGCAATGGTTGCAAGATACGCCTTGTGACTGCCTCCCGGAACATATTTGTCCGAGTTTGTCCACAACTTTACAAAGAAATCTGCCGTAATATCTTCAGCATCCTCGTGATTTCCCACGACCTGATAAATCGTTCCAAAGACATATTTCATATATTCTTTGTATATTTCCTTCAGGGCGTCTTTGTCACCGTTGCAAATCCGCGTCATGCAGGCGTCGAATCCGATCTGGTTCACCTTGTTCTCCCTTTCCTATATAGATACGAATTGAACTGTAAAAATTTATGGGGTAATTATAATATTTTAAAACTTTCTGCAAGACTTCCGGTTAATTCCACACCAAGCTTGGTAAGTGATTTGTCCAAAGCAAGAAGAAGTTCAGCCACATCTTCTTCATTTGCGTTGTTGCCCATATGCCCTATGCGAATAACCTTTCCCGCAAAAACGCCAAATGATCCTGTAATCAAAATATTATAATCGTTTTTTACCGTTTCGATTATATCGGCGGCAGTTGTTTCCTCCGGCACCTCAAAAACGGTAACCGTGTTTGAATATCCGTTTTCCAAAAAAAGCTTCAATCCTGATGCTTCAACAGCCCTTCTTGTTGCCTCACCGATTCGTTTGTGACGCTCATAGCTTGACGGCTCGTTCGCAATTTGGTCAATTGCAACCTTAAGTCCGTTAATATCGCTTATTGGCATGGTATAAGGAAACCATTTTTCTTCATAGTAGTTAAAGAAGACCTTGAGGTTAGCGTAGAAGGAGGCTATCGGCGTTGTTCTGTTGTTTATGGCTTCTTTTGCACTGTCGCTCACAATGTTTATCGTAAGTCCGGGAGGAGCGGAAATAACCTTCTGCGAGCCACCGCACAAAACATCAATATTATCAAGAGAAAGTGGCTCACCGAATAGTGTTGAAACCGCGTCAACAATTGTCAGAATATTATATTTTTTAAGTTCCTTAGCTATCTCATCAACGTTGTTAAGCACACCGCTGGGAGTATCTCCATGGACCACTGTGGCTATTTTGAAGTTGTTGTTCTTCTTAAGAAATTCCGCAAGTTCATTAACATCAACTGCCCTCCTGTAATCGGAGCTGAAGAAAGTAACCTCACCTCCATACATTTCGACAAAATCTGCGAAACCTCGTCCAAAAATACCGTTATCGATTACAAGAACCTTGTCGCCCTTTTCAATAAGTGATGCACAAGCTGCTTCAAGTCCGAGAATTCCTTCTCCGCCAAGAATAAAGGTCTCATTTTTTGTATTCAAAAGTTTGCTGATTTTAAGGCAAAGTTCTTTATATTCTTCAACAAAAGATACATCTATATCCGGATTTTTAAACATCTGCGCGCGCGCTGCCAGCACGTCTTCATGCACCTGTGTGGGTCCGGGAGTCATTAATTTGTACATAGTAATCTCCATTTCCTATAATTCAAAACAATCTGAAAAGTATTATTTTTCCACCAGTCCGATTTGTGTTGCTACAACACTTAACTGTTTCGCAAGCGGTAATACTATTATTCCCGCAACACTGACCTGGACAATATTACCGGGGATTGATGTTAACGGAGCAAGCATATTTCCGTAAAGAACCACCTCTGCTATATAGTAACCGGCAATCTTTATTAATAGAGCAACTGCTACCGCAAGTAAATACCAGCCAAATTTCTTATGTTCTTTTTTCTCGGTAATAAGTCCCACTGTGAATCCCATTAATCCTACAATTATAAATGTAAACGGAGCCCAACTGACCCATCCCGAAAGAAGGTCAAAAAGTCCCATTCCGATTGCACCCGCAATGCATCCGGTCTTTTTTCCGAATATAATCGCTGCTATAAACAAAGGAATGTTTCCCAAATGAATCAGTCCTCCGTTTGAAGCAAGGAAGGGGATTTTTACATTCACGAATGCTGTGAAAACAAGAACCAGGGCTGACATCATTGCGGTAATGACCAGGCCCTTTGTATTTATTTTTTGTGAAGAGGTTGTTTTTTCTACCGTTTTCATATTTGCCCTCGTCTTTCTAAAAGTATGAAAAGATAGTAACTTAAATCTGGCATTAATTATATACTCAGTTTTATATTATTTTCAATGCCAGAATGAATGGGGTGGGATGAAGAATCTGAAGGACGCGGGGTTGACGCAAGGCAGAGGATTTTGC
Organism: Lachnospiraceae bacterium; assembly: GCA_045600725.1. Taxonomy (GTDB): domain Bacteria; phylum Bacillota; class Clostridia; order Lachnospirales; family Lachnospiraceae; genus UBA1258. The sequence goes on along the minus strand of JAZRYK010000024.1, from coordinate 12,218 downwards.
ATATAAAGATGCTGGCTTTTCTACTATTTATAGGTATGAAAAAGATAGCTGAGAAACTAAAAAACACCACTACAATATGTCTCTTCTCCAAATATCCAAAGAGAAAACATATCGCAGTGGTGTCGATGTAATTAGTATAATTTTGCTCCGGCGGGGATTGCATCATTAAGCATAACCAGATTCAGCTTTTCTTCTCCGTTTTCATAGTGAATTGCAGATAACAGCATTCCGCAGGATTCAATGCCCATCATCGGTCTGGGTGGAAGATTTGTTATGGCAAGAAGAGTCTTTCCCACAAGTTCTTCCGGCTCGTAAAAGGCATGAATACCGGAAAGAATTGTTCTATCGGTTCCCGTACCGTCATCAAGCGTAAAATGAAGGAGTTTCTTTGACTTTGGAACAGCCTCACAGGCTTTAACTTTCACCGCACGAAAATCTGATTTTGAAAAAGTATCAAAATCAACGTGTTCATCAAACAAAGGCTCAATTCCGATTCCGTTTTCACCTTCAATAAGCTTCATACCTTCTTCCTCGTCCTTGGGAAACTCTTTTTCCATTGCAGCATTGATTGCATCCTCTGACGCAGCCATTGCTTTTAACGTTTTTTCAAGAAGTTCATCAAGTTCCCAGCCTAGCTGCTCGGCACCACGTGCAATAACCTCACGGGAACATCCGGCGGCAAAACCCGTGCTCTTATATTTCTTCTTAAGAGACTTAAGTTCCATATCCTTTGTGCTTTTCGAAGGACGCATTAATGATGCCGACCAGATAAGGCCGGTAAGTTCATCAGCAGCAAAAAGAATTTTTTCCATTTCGTGCACGGGCTCAACATCGATTGTTGTTCCGTTTCCGACAGTAATTCCATATCCATGGGAACAAACCGCATGAATAATGTCTTCGCTAACCCCACCTTCTCTCAAAAGTTCAGGTGCCTTCAGGCAATGTTCGTCGGGATATACTTCAAAATCAATATCATGAAGAAGCCCTACGATTCCCCAGTATTCCGCATCTTCGCCGTAGCCTTGTTCGGTTGCAAACCATTTCATAACAGCTTCAACAGTGAAAGCATGCTGAATATGAAATGGATCCTTGTTGTATTTTTTTAGCAAATCATATGCTTTGTCTCGTGAAATGTAGTCCATAACAATCTCCCTGTATAATATTAATATAATTTATTTGCCATCAGCTTTCTATTGAAGCTTCCTGTTTTCAGCCTTCCACCAATTCCAGAAGTGCCGCATGAAACTCAGAAAAGCTTCGTGACAAATTAATAGGCCGTCCGCTTGCATCCACAAAGCAGTGCGAGGATTCCGCTTCTGCCACAGGTGTTCCATCGTCTTTGCTCATATCATAATGAAGAACAAGCTTGACTCCTTTATATGCCACAATCGACACGGTGATTAATATTTCATCCGCAAAAGTTGTAGGCTTTTTATACTTACAGTTAGCTTCAACAACCGGTGAAATAATACCCAGTTCCTCAAGTTTTGCGTAATCCCAACCAATTTGCTTGAGAAAATCCACTCTCGCTTCTTCCATCCATCGAACATAATTTGAATGATGCGTTATTCCCATTTTGTCAGTCTCATAGTACTGAACTACGTGCTTATATTTTTCCATTTAAATCCTCATCAGTCTTCAAATATTTGACAATCATATTGCACATTTCTTCCATGCGCACAGGCTTACTTAGGTAATCATTAAATCCGGCAGCAAGATACATTTCCTTGGCACCAACAATAGCATTGGCAGTTAGTGCAATCACCGGGGTCGTTTTGCATTTGTTGTTCTCAAGTTCCTTTGACGCCTTAAGCGCTTCAATTCCGTCCATATTAGGCATCATATGGTCAAGAAGAATAATGTCATACTCATTTTTCTGTATCAAATCAAGCATTTCGAGACCACTGGATACGCAGGATATATTGGCTTTTGTTTTTGATAAAAGCTTACTTATAACCTTCTGGTTAAGAACCGTATCATCAACAACAAGAATATTCTTATTTGATAAATCGGGCTCCTTGAACTTTCCGCCCGCACCTTGCGCTGAAGCATGGCGATGAGACAGGTAGTTACCCATCTTTTCGTCAGATACAATGCCCTGGGGTAATGTAACCGTAAAGGTTGAGCCTTTGCCAAATTCACTTTCAACCTTGATTGAGCCACTCATCATTTCTATAAGTCGTTTTGTTATTGTAAGGCCAAGACCTGTTCCCTCAATGTGCTTGTTGTTCTTCACATTAACCTGCGAGAAGCCTTCGAAAATACTATCCATATCCTCCGGCTTTATTCCCTGTCCCGAATCTTCCACGCTTATTTGCAAAATAACCGCATTTGCCTCCGAAATGCCGGAAACTCGCAATGTCACAAATCCCTTGGCGGTATATTTAACTGCATTGTTGAGAATATTTGTAATGATTTCGCGCACTCTCTTGTCATCGCCGTAAAGCTTAAAGGGCAAATCCGGTTCAACAATGACATTGAATTTAAGGCCCTTGTCTTCCGCTCTCATGTTTACTAATGTAGTCACATCGTAAATGAGTTCACCGAAATCATAATTGTCGCATACTATTTCCAGTTTGCCGGATTCAATTTTGGAGAAATCAAGAATATCATTAACAATCCCCAAAAGGTTTTCGCTGGCGCTGCTTATATCCTTTGCGTATTCTTTTATATTATCCTGTTCGCTCTCGCGCATAATCATTTCGTTCATACCCATAATTGCATTAATGGGCGTACGAATCTCATGAGACATATTCGCAAGGAAATCTGACTTTGCCCTTGTTGCCGCAATTGCTTCCTGCGTCTGACGCTCAAGGATTTCAAAGGCACTAAGCTGATCCAGGATAGCAAATATAAGAAGCAAAATAATGCCGGCCAGCACGCACAATCCACCAATGTCAACCGTAAAAGGCATATTCGCTGACATTATGGTTACCACAATTTCCAACACACTGAAAACACCAAAAGAAATCAGACCAATGATAACATTTTTATGACCTTTATTCTTCAACAGTATATAGTCATGCATAGTGCATCCAAGAACAACAAGAATATACACAACAAGACACAAATCCACATAGACAAGTGCCTTGTCATAGCTTTGAATTCCTGTTAAATGCAGGAATGTAAATACAATGAAATTAAGTAAGCTGACTGTTTCAAATGTGAAAAATATCTTATGTTTTCTGTATTCGGTGATTGCATCAAAATATAATAAGAACGGTAAGCCCATTGTTGTTACAATCATGAAGCTTGCTATACCGTCATAGAAGTATGTAGAGAAAACAACCTGAAAAAAAGGACTGTCCAGAAGAACCCATGCAGAAATCATAAATACACTTTCTGCCAGATAAATCAAAGGTGCTTCATGATGATTTCGTCTTTCTACAAGAGCAAAAATACAGATTGTCGCCAGCGAAGCAAGTATAAGCAGTACAGCCATTGCAAACTGAAGCGCATATGCCTTGGCAACAACAATTAAGATACCCATCAGTGTGCCGATATATGCGGTATTAACGCTGTTTCTTTCATATTTGCCGTCACGCAGAACCATAGTTAATTGTTTTCCGGCATATTCCTGTGCCAAAGGAACAGGCAACAGAACGGCCTTTGTAATGTTACCGGGAATTGCAGAAATATTGTTATCAAATGAAAAAATTTCCCTTCCGTCAACAAACATAGTGCAGCTTTTTCCGGTATGCACCATAAGATACATGCCATCTTCTACGGTATCGGGCAGTATAGTATGAAAGGTTGCTGCCTCGTCTTTTTCAAGTGAAAGGCTCATGGGCATTTTGTATGAAGCAGTCGTTTTGTCCGGATATTCTCTAATCCACTCTCCGTCATATATATGAGCTTTTTCATAAAAATAGTCCAGTTTTGGTGACACAACTATTCCGTACACTACAAAAAGAAGAATAAAAGAAAAACAGCATATTGAAGCTATTTTCAGAATGCGGCTGGATATTGTTTTTGTATTTTCACTGTCACCGACATTTATCATTCAGCATTCCCTCATTGATAATTTTGAATTGCGCCTTAAGATTCTGCTGTTCTCAGAACACATTATGCACAATTACATTTTATCAGTTATATATCAAACTCTCCAGATATTTTTTCGCATACTCCGGGCGAGCGGTGTAAAATTTTTCCACCTCATCCGCATGGTACGAAAGGTGTCCGCTTCCGTTGCCTATCGAATATCTCTCAAATGTATCCGCAATTGCCTCACCGTTTTGCAAGAGGTACTCGTCAATCCACGTTGCAACGCGTTCCGGATCAAAATTTTCTTCCATTATTCTCAAATAATTTGAATAAAATTCCGCTCTGAATGATTCATTATCCAAAAGTCTGAAGAATAACGCGCCTGGGTTGGCCCAGTTATTTGTCTTGCTTATGTTATCAAAGGAATTATATTCCGGTTGAGTGCCTTCCTGTCCATACAATCCCGATGAATATTCCATATCATACAAAACAAATCTCCACCGGCCGTCAGCATACCGGTTACCGTCCAACGGCTCGTTAACACGCCACATCAGAATATTGTTGGGACTGCGGTCAGCATTGAGCCAATCATAGTTATTGATGTAAGTTTCTATCGCAAAATAGTCCATTAAACTCTGAATATCTATTGTATCTGTAACCCGCTTATAATTTTCTTCCTGCGTAAAATCGGCAGACATTGCCCAATTGTAAAAATCCTCATACTGCTGCCTTATTTCTTCCGAACCGGAGGTTTCAGCGCGCTTAACATATGTGACATTTTCTTTTTTTATGTCATAATGCGATGAAATATAATTCTCGTCTATACGCTCCTTTATGTGGTACATTCCCCAAAACTCACCATCGATAAAGAGAATACAGGGTGCTTCGGCCTGGATTCCCACATCCAGATTACTGCACAGGCTTTGAACAAGCTCATCCCTGAAAAAAGAACTCGTGGAGTCATTTCCTTCATTTCGAAGAGTTACTTTGTCAAACTTCTTTACAGGTTCGCCATTAGCATCTTTTAAATCGTCAAAAAATGAATATTTGATTTTTTTATCTCCGTATTCTTCCCTCGCGAAAAATCGAATACTTTTCTGAGCATTGCTTCTGGAAACGTTTCCGGAAAGACGAATTCCGATTTCCTGTTCATGAACCAAATTGCCTTCTTCAAAAATCTGAATCAGGGCAGGACGTTCCCATTCCTCTCCTTTGTTGTTGTAATTTGTAGGATTTTCCAGTCGCCAGTCCTCCCATGTCGGTTCATAATCAGCTGATTTTTTCCAACGATAGTAACTGTTGCCCACAACGTAAATGCCTTCTTCTTTATCAAAAAGATTGTACGGATTCGTGACAAGAGAAATAACCCGCATATTCATGTAATAGTCTTTGTTTTTCCCAACAAAATAACTTCGCGTAACGGTTTCCCCAAACTTTCCGTCAGCATCCTTCACCGCTGCACGTAAAATTATTCCCTTATCAACACGGTAATGCGGGGCACGGTAATATCCTAAAGTAATGTCCTTCTCGGCACTGTATTTGTTACTGTCATAGGAATTGTTGTATATTTTTATCGATTTATTGTACTTTGCCGACCTAGGATTTGTCGCAGGATCGGTTCCGTCCAAGGTGTAATATATCTCACCGTTTTCCGACGAGATAGAAAGAAGAAACTCTTCCTCATAAAATCCGCTGTCAGCGGAAAAAACAGGAATATTGGCACTTTCACTGAGTTCCTTCGAAGTGTCGTAATCAGCAATGTATTTATGATTTGAAAACATACTGTTAAACAGCATGAAACATCCAAGTCCCAAAAGAACTGCGACGATGAGTAAAATAAATGTTATTAATAATTTCTTTTGTTTTACATTTGACATATTGCACCTCTCAGGAATGCGACCTTAACTCAGTTTCATTTTCCGATGTGACCGCCACCTTTAATTTTGATTACGGCCCGGGTTCCCCGCAGCCGTAATCAGGCTCAAAGATTTATATTATTCGTCACACAATTTTTTCTTCAATTCTTCTTTCAAATATTCATATCGAAGACGTTTTTCTTCTTTCGCAAAATGAATTTCACGGCTCTGCACAGGGTTACCATGATACGTCAAAGCTTCGTCGCCGAACTGTTCGCTTGTCAAGTCGAACACGCAACCCCCAACCACATTGTAGCAGTGGTAGTTCCCGCCATTTCTAAGGATTCCGTATACTTCTCCGCCGAAAATATCCTGTGCGAGAAAAGCTGTAATCGAGCACTGTCCCAATGTCATATTCTCTCCGGTCCAACCGTCACGCATTCGGGGCGCACATGTGTCCGCACACCAGATTTGTGCTAACAAATCGTACAGTTTCCGGGGATTTTCTATTTTTGAATATTCGGTAACAACAGGTGATACATTCGCCGTCTGCCAACCATAAAATTTGTATTCTTTCATCATTAATCAGTCCCATCCTTTCCACACATCCGGACTGTATCCAAGTGTGGATTTTTTTCCGTTTCTCACAACGGGTGTTTTAATGACCTGTGGATTTTCAAGTATTTTTTCAAGCTTATCCTCATCCGCAATATACTTAATCAACGCAAGCGTATCCTGATCCTTGCCGGCCCAGTCAATCATATTTTCAATTCCGCCGTTTGCCTGAGCAACAGATGTAAATTCACCTTTGCTCATTCCTTTTTCTTTCATATCTATAAACTGATACTTGATACCGCGCTCTTTGAAAAAACGCTCAGCTTTTTTTGTATCATTGCATTTCTTCGTTCCAAAAATCTGAATATTCATTTTATTTTCTCCCTTACTAAAACATATTATACATCGGTCCACAAAAGCAATGTCAATGAAGAAAATGAATTCGCCGTCCAATAAACTGTGCTTCCCCCAATCAACTTGCAATCTATACCACCGGTTTATATTTTTCTTCTTCCAAAAATAGTATTGTATAAAGCACCGAACCAATTAATTGCGGAAGAAGATACTGCGACTTCCGCGTGCATTATGAAAGAAGGTGTTTGCATTGTACGATTCACTGGATACCACATCTCCGACTTCCCCCGCGACAATTCCGCCCGCATGGTATTCGACCGAATATATTGTACCGTCGAACAGCGGAATTGCCCCTAACGATTATCTGAATTTGAAGCCGCAGGAAATTTATCGCATGCTTACCAAGCATGTAATTGAGCAGGACGAAGCCTGCAAAGCAGTAGCAATAATGATGTACCAGCATCTGCACGGACATCGCAGCGTCAACATTTTGGCAGGTCCGACGGGATCGGGTAAATCTTTTATGACAGAAACGTTGAAAGACATATTTCCGGATGTCGTTCTTCTTCGAAATATTGCCGACCTTACCTGCGACGGATGGAGCGGTGGAAAAAAAGTGCGTTCACTGTTTCAGGATGTTTCGCCTGTGCAGGCACGCAACATATTCGGCAAACTGATGGTATTAGATGAAGCTGACAAATGCTTTTCCCCGAAAACAACCTCAAGCGGGGGAATGCCTTCCGAAGATGTTCAGGGAGAACTGCTGGCTGTTATTCACGGCTCGGCTTTGTCACTTCCAAACTCTAAAGATTCGTCATTATCGGTCGACACAAGAAAAATGTCATTCCTTTTTGCCGGTGCTTTTGAAAGACAGGCAAGAAAAAAAGCCGCCGCAAAATCCACAGGTATCGGCTTTGGTGCCAGCCTTGAAAAAGCGGAAAGCTATTCCGAAGTAATCACAATGGAGGATATTCATGCAGCAGGATGCATAAACGAACTTTGCGGCCGCATTGGAACGATTATTCCTCTTAACAAAATAACCCCCGACAGTTATCGCAGAATGTTAAACACTCGGGATTCCGGTCCGTTATACGAACTTGAAAAAGAATTCGGCATCAAGTTTCGGATTTCCGAGAGTGCCAAAGATAGCATTTGCCACACCGCTTGTTCTTCCGAACTAGGTGTTCGCAGTATCAAAAATCAGTTAAGAAGCTATATCGATTCAGCCATTTGGAACGATACCGACATACAGTGTATTGAGATTGCATAAAAGGTGATAAGAGGTGCATATGTTAGACATAGAATTTTTTCATTTACCAAACGATAAAATAGCCATTCAGTACAATCCCGAAAAGCCTGAAAGCATTCCTGCACTCAGGGATTCATTAAAACGGCTTGTTGTTCACAATCCGGCATATACCTTTGCGCAAAAGTATAAGAAAAACGGCTACGCCGGTTACACTGAAGAATATGTTGCAAAAGATGCCGAAATAAGCAACCTGCTTGCCGATATTTGGAAAAATACCAATGATGAAAGGGGCAGGTCAGAGCGTTCCCAGAATGTTATGGTGCTGCTTGAACGCCTTACATACAAATACATTGAACAGCAGGAGGAAATTGCTAAGTTGCGTGAAGAGCTGCAATATTACGAAGATAATTTTTAGTCATCTTTGCAGTTTGATTTCAAAGCATAAAAAACCACCTGACATAATGAAAAGCATTATATCAGGTGGTTAATAGCATTCCCACAAAACAGGGCTAATGAGATTACCCCGTGGTTACTGTAATACTGGATGAGCCCAATGTATTACCATTGCTATCTACTATTTTGATTGTTAATGATGCACTACGGCTCAGTCTATTCATACAGCCCCTAGGCCAATAAAAACTCCAAGAACCTCCGCTGGACTTTGTATACCAATCATCGTACTCAACATATCCGTTTGGATATGTAGTTATAGCTCTTACCGTAATACTCTCCTCCGACGGAGGGCCGCCTGAAATCTTAATATCTACATCAGTTCTCGAATAATATTTTACCGATGAGGCCCCATTATTAATTGTAACTGTAGCAGTCCATGTATATAATGAATTATAAATACTTGCCGCATCTGAGTAATCTGCATTCTTTAAATCCTTTAAATACGAATATGTTGTTTTGTCTGTATTATTCTTATTTGCCTTTACATATGCATATTTTGCTTCGAGAAGTTTTTGCTTTGCATCACTATATCCATTAGCACCTTCAAGATATGTGACCGCTTTCTTGTAATCCTTAGAATTTATATATTCAATACCAATATTATATGAAGTTTCCCTCCAAAGAGTCTCTACATCCTCATACCCTCTGATGTTCATAAAATATAATCTTGCTTCTTTATACTGTTTTGAATTAAGGCATTCCTTTGCGTAAGCATATGCTGCCTCATTATATTTATCTTTGCCGTTTTTATAAGTCTTTAAACTGTTAAATAAATCGGCAGCCTCTTTATATCTTTTGGCAGATAGACACTCATCAGCATAAAGATACTTGGAATCCGTTGCTTTTTTCTTACAATCTTTATACTGGGTGCCAAGCTTTTCATATATTTCATAGGCAGCTTTATAATCTTTTTCTGTATATAATGTTTCGGCCCATTGATAGCGTGATTCCTTTACACGTTCTTTGGAATCTTCATAATCTCCCAATTCATCAAACAACTTTGCTGCCTCGGAAAATTCTTTTCTGTCAAAACAATCAGCCGCTTTAGCATATTTAGTTTTTGGAATCCAATCCTTTGCATCCAAATATGTTCCTAAACTATTAAAAATACTAATTGCACCATCAAAATCTTTGGAATTGTATTTGTCAACGGCATCTCTGTATTTTGCCTCGTTCCTACAATATATGGCCCTTTCTTTGCTGTCCTGATACTCCGGAATCTTCTCGTACTCAGCTGCGGCATCGTTAAACTGTTCGTTCGCTTCAAGATAAGAGCCTTTTTGATAAAGTGTGTCAATTGCTTTTTCCGGACAATCCTTATAATCCTTTAATGCAATATATGTGTTGTAAGCTTTATCATACTCATGTTTTTCGATATTCGTAGCGGCCATGTTGTACCGCACCAAGGGAACCACATGAAAAACGGTAACATATGTAAGTAATGCAAGAACAAGCATTGCTGCAAGCGCAAGCACAACCTTTAAAAATCCGCCTCGCTTTTTCTTCGGCTTCACTTCTGCTGTATTTTGCTCTTGATATATCTCATTTTCCGGATATGCTTCCTGTCCGGGGTATGCTTCCTGCCCAGGGTATGCTTCCTGTCCGGGATATACTCCTTCTGTCGGGTATGGTTCTTGTTCCTGATATGTTTCTTCTACCCGGTATACATCTGTAGCTTCTGACTGATCTTCTGCACTGATCCAAGGATTGTACTCTTCCGCTTCCGGCGTCTCGTCAGCGCTTTGTACAGTACCCTGTTCTTCCGAGTTATCTTCTGTGCTCTCAGCCACATTTTCCCAGACAGCATAGGGATTCACAATCGGAACAGGTGCTTCTTCCTGTTTATCATCGCTCACAGGCTGCTCAAACAGCGCCTGTTCCAACAAAGATACATCGTTTACATCAAAAACATATTTTCCGGGCTGACCGGACAATATATTTTTAACTTCACCATAGCATTTTCTAAGGAACGCATTTGCTTCATTCTTTTGCGAAATATTCAAAATCCCCTGAGCTGCAGCCAATTCAAACACGGAAATCAGTTTTGGAGCTGCTTCTTCATCGAAGGATATATTTTCATTTGCCAATGCATCAAACAATTTTGCAAGCAAACGCTCGTATTGTGCATCTTTCTCCGTTTTATTCTGATTATTATCCATCATGCTTCTGTTCTTCCCACAATAATATCTGTTTTATCGAGACAATGCTTCCTGACTCATAGTATGAAGCCTTGTTTTTTCTGTCAATATATCGTGGCAAAAAAATCAGTTAGCTTTGCTCTCCCTGTAGCCCATCCACACAATCCATATATACATACAGGTTTTGGGGAGCATAAACATACCTACTGCGGGTTTTGCATCTGCCCAAAGAACAACAGGAATGTAGAACAGGAAACTCAAAATTATTGCTAAATACATTAATGAATATGCCTTATCGCTTCGTATAATAAAGAACAGAACAACCATAATAAGGCCCATGATCAGGAATGGAATATTCCTGTAGATACCCCAAGTGACCGGTGAGTCACCCGTCCAGTCATTCTGCGGCAGTAAACACAATCCGATTCGTACAACGGTAAGAGCAGCCATACCGATCATAAGACCGTTGTTCTTATATTTGTACCTCATTGAATAAACGAAATACATAATCAAATAAAATATCGTCATGGTAACAGAGGTAATCAGAGTTCCTATGCCCTTTGCAGCATGATAATTTCCGGTTTTGTCAATCGCTTCAAGTACTCGCGGAACCAGGTGAAACGCATCACCGAATACAAGCGTTAGCGACATTATTCCGAACCAGAGAATCTCTTTGTTCTTCTTCCCGTTTTTTACAATCAGCGCTCCCAAAATCACAACTACTATCATGTAAAAAACACAGAATATGGCTTCCATTATTTTTCCCATACTAATTCACCATCCTTCTCATAATATTGCCGCCTTCATCCTTCAGCCATTTTACCTGAGTTTTGTAATCGGGCAGCACCTTCTCCACTTCACGCCAAAATGCTTTGGAATGGTTCATTTCTTTCCTGTGACACAGTTCATGAACCACTACATAATCAATAACCTCCGACGGTGTCAGCATCAGCAGACAGTTAAAGTTCAAATTGCCTTTACTGCTGCAGCTTCCCCATCTGGTTTTCTGGTTTCGAATCGTCACTCGCCCATAATCCACGCCTATAATTCTTGCAAAGTGTTCCACCCTCTTGGGGATAACTTCGAGCGCCTGATTTGCAAGTTCTCGGATTTCCTCATCTGTTAAATATTCTATTTCCATGGCATCATATTCGGCCCGTCTTTTCTCAATCTGCCGGATATGCTTTTGTATCCAAGGCTCTTTCTCCTTGAGGATTCGCTCTAGTTCTCTTTTTGAAATATATTTGGGTGCTCTCACCGTTACCGAAAGATCGGGATTTACCTGGATAGCCACAGTTTTTCTATTTGATTTTATTATGGTAACTTCCATCGTACATCTCCTCAAAAATTTTCTCTTATGCTATTATAACAAACTTTTGTCCATAAAAAGGAAGAAGAGGACTTTCGTCCTCCTCTCTACTACCCCGTAATATATCGTCAACCGTTGTCTCGAACAACCTGCTCAGGGCGTACAGGTTATCGACGGTTGGTAGGCTATCCCCGCGCTGCCATTTGTAGACAGCTTGGTCTGACTCAAATCCCATAAAACGGGAAATATCTTCCACCCTAAGGTGGTTTTTCGTGCGGAGCTCTTTGATTCTTGCTCCTGTTGCTTTCGCATCTAAAACT
>JAZRYK010000023.1:0-6954 GCA_045600725.1 Lachnospiraceae bacterium | reverse complement strand
CAGGAACACGGCCTTGAACGTGCCGCGATACGAAAACTTGAAAGAAACAGATAAAATGAACAACTACACTATGCGCGATGCCGGACAGATTTTCTGCCCGGCATTTGCGTTTTATGACACAAAATGAAGGAGGTAATGCCTATTGGAAAAAAAGAGAGATGAATGGAGCTCGTTCGCCGACATGCTCGGCAGCTTAATTGCAAAATACTATGACGTATTAGATATAGATTCACTGCCTGATCCGAGGCAGGATAGACCGCTTGAACCAGCAACGTATAAGACTGCAAAAATGGATGGCGGAGAAGATGCGGTAGTGTAAAAAAACCGGTGTCAAGGGCAATTTCCTTGGCACCGGCTCTCGCAAAGTTAGTCTTGCCCCAGCAATTCTGTTGAGTCATCCATTATTATATCTTTGAATGGAGTTCCACAAATTACCGTACTTTTAAGCAATTCGGCCATATCGGCATATTCACCCAGCAATTCATACATGTGCTGTTCTGAAAAAGAAGACTCATCTTTTTCGGGCACTTTGATATACAGACCAAACATAGCTTCTCGTCCATCTTGGAGAATAGTGCTTTCAGAATTGTACATAGACCCGGTATGTAAGCGATACTCGATTCCTTTATAGGAAAAATCCAACCCAAACCAGTGGCCCTCTGACGGAGCCCATTCTCCTATGTATTGAGATGTAAATTCCTCAAGAGATTTAAATTCATTAATCCTCATTTTAAATGAAACTCCTTTTTTATTTGTTTTATCAGTACAGCTTCATCTGCAGTTGGCGATACACCGGGATCATTTTTATTATGGCTCATATAGATGTGTCTGTGCGGTTGCACGCCTTGGTGGGCATGCGCAAAGTCTATACTTACAGCTTGATTATGATTTTCATCGTAATAAGCGAGATGCTTCAACTGCCCATCCTTTACAATGGCATAAATACGCCCCGCAGTATGTGAGTACTCCGGCGCTTTAACATTATTTGAGTCTTGTACAATGACCTTGACATTAGCGTTGCTAGACAAGATACCTATTGATTTATAATGCTGACCGCCTGCTTTAAAGGCAAAATTACCAGTATCAACATTTTCAAACGCTCCTCTGGATCCCATATCAAATACCCTCCTTGATTGTAAATATTGGTGACAGACCTTCGAATTTCAATTGCTCATATTTGACGTTAAACGAGTCCTTGTATTGAAAATTGATAAAAGATCCCGTCATACCGTCAATCATATTCCCAAAAACGATAATCACCGGAGGATTAATTCGATTTTTCATCTCGTTGAATCCTGCAAGAAAAATATCTTCATGCTCCTGGCAACCAAGAGTTGAGATGATTACAACAGATTGGGACTCAACATTCCCAAAGCATAAGTCATAGGTATCCGCGAGGGCCCAGCCTACTGTCGGTAGGACCGTGCATCCGTAATTTTGCCAGGTTTTTCCAAGCCATCTTGACATATAGACGTTATACCTGATGTCATTTATATTCATTGTAGGATAAATGCTAAAATCAGGTGTTGCAACCGCGGCATAGGATTGAAACAGTCCAACCTTCTTGAGAGGATTGCCCCATAAACTCAACAGACGCTTATCGTAATTGAACATCAAGAGCAGGGTGTTTTTGTTGAAAGTCTTAGCGGAAGCATTTTGGTATCCGCTAATTTTTAGTTTCTCCCAGTTGAATGCGTCAGTGGGAGTTCTATTGATAATTGGTATGCCATAGGCATCGTAATCGCAACCGCCTATAACCGGCCGGATGACTTTGTATTTGTCCTCCTCGGACAGTCCTTTAATCATATTAAGATCCTTATTCAGCCATACAACGGAACAATGGCATTTGTAGATTTTGCTCCGAGGTTTGGCCTCCAAGGTACTGCTAAGTAATTTACCAGATTACGAATAGAAGTACCCGGAGGCAATAAAAAGTATTCTTCATGATTTTTGAGAAATCTGCTTTCCACAGCAGATTTTTCTTGACTTCGGATCCGAACACCCCTATAATAATAAAACCAGATTACGAATAGAAGTATTCGGAGAAGAAGTTCTGAACTGATTGTTCCACCAGTCAGTGCAGAGCTTTTTCTTTTTTGCCAAACGCAATCATATGCACCACCTCCTCTGTAATTACCGCAGGGAATTTAATTGCACCCGTGCAGCGGACATTGATACGCCGCATTTAGCGGCAACCTTATCGGCGGACATGCCTTCTATGAGATATGATGACGCTAAGAGTTCTCCGCCAAACGCATCTGCCTGCCATTCCGGATCTTCAAAAGGTTTCAAGCGTTCGTTCGGTGCCAACCTGCAAAGAGCGATTGCGTCGTCTTCGTGCATAAACAAATGCCCAATCTCGTGGGCAATAGTAAGGCGGTCCCGACCTTCACCCTGAGCAGCCCGCAGATAAATGTCCTCTCGGATGCGAATTAGATTCTTGCTGGGATATGTTTCGCCGTGCTTATTGCCCATTTCACTCTCTGTAACTACTTCAAACTGAAAATCCGGAACAAGCACAGGCAGCACGTTTTCTACGAACCGAAGAACCGGAAAATACAAAACATTTTGCAGCCCCACTTCTTTCTTGAGCATGTACACATAATCTCTGATATTCTGCCTTGAGACTGCATCTGCTTTATAACAATTCATTAATTTCGCTTACCTCCAATAAGAATTTTTCTGATTGCTTCCGCTTGGGCTTCATCAATATCGGAAAACTTTCGGGCAAAAGATACTGCCAGTTCGCGATTCTGGAGGCTTGTGCCAATGAAATCCATTTCAATGGCGTTCTCGGTTTCAGCTATCGCAGTGGTAAAATCTTTTCTCTGTGCCTCATTTAAGCTGTAAAGGCTGCAGATTCTGCTGTTCCACGAAGAGGGCATATGTTTCTTTCCATTCTCAACAGCAGAGAGGAAAGAAACCGTTACTTCCAGCTTATCGGCCATATCTTTCAATATTTCGCCCTCATCAATTCTTAGTTTCCGTAGAAACCTTCCTAAACTTGTCAACATAGCGTAACCTCCTTATCTTGCCGTTAAGGCTACACATAATATAGCACTGTTGGTACAATGTGTCAACCGTTAGGTTGAACAATTTTACAAAGTTAACAATTCGGTCCCGTTACAGTGAAAGAACGCAGAAAGAATATGGAGATATTGAAAAACGAGAAAATGTATGATATAATACTTGCAAATTATGTCCAAACTTATTCGGAAGTCTAAACTCTTCGAAGAATGAATATGTGCAGCCCATGGTTGCACATTCTACATATAGATAAAGAATGCGAACGCACGCGTTCACAATTCAAGGAGGAATCAACGATGGCCGAAAGTCAAACTATCGAATATAAAGAATCATGGCAAGATGAATATCTCAAATGGATATGCGGATATGCAAATGCATATGGCGGAACCCTGTATATCGGTAAAAATGATGACGGAGAGGTTGTAGGAATATCCAATGCCAGAGAACTGCTTGAAAAGCTTCCAAGCAAGATCACCGATACAATGGGTATCATTGCAGATGTAAATCTGTGTTTTGAGGGAAATCTTGAATACTTGGAGATTATTGTTGACAAGTATCCCTCTCTTATCAGTCTGCGCGGGAAGTATTACTTCCGCTCCGGCAGTACCCTGCGCGAAATCACCGGAAAGGAACTTGAAAGGGTTCTTTTGAAGTCTCAGGGAAGAACCTGGGACGGAGTGCCGATTCCCAAGATTAAGGTCTCCGATCTCAAGCAGGATGCAATCAAGCTTTTTAAGGAGAAGGCGCTGTCACGTCAGCGTCTCACAAAATCTGAAACAGAAGTGCCGGATGATGTGCTCATGGAAAATCTGCATCTAATTGATGACGAGGGATATCTGCTTCGTGCTGCCATTCTCGCTTTTTATAAAGATCCTGAAAAATGGGTGACTGGTGCTTATATTAAGATTGGTTACTTCGGAGAAAGAGATTCGGATCTTATTTATCAGGATGAAATTCACGGTCCTCTGTTGGAGCAGATAGACAGGACAGTGGAGCTTGTTTATACAAAGTATATGAAAGCATTGATCTATTATGACGGAATCCAGCGTGTTGAACAGTATATGTTCCATAAGGATTCATTCAGAGAGATTCTTCTGAACGCTGTTGTTCATAAAGATTACAGCAGCTGTAATCCAATTCAGATCAGTGTTTATGAGGACAAGCTTTATATTTGGAATGACGGACAATTTCCGGAGAACCTTCGCTCTGCTGAAAAACTCTTCCAGAAACATTCATCAAAACCATATAATCCGAAACTTGCGAATGTCTTTTTTATGAGCGGGATGATCGAAGCATGGGGACGAGGATTTGACAAGATTAAAACTGGCTGCTTGGAATATGATAGTCCGCTTCCGGAATATGAGATCGGCAGTGACGGAGTAATGATTTTCTGCAAACCCTGTCCGAAATATATAAGTCTTTTAAATAAATACAGTGCGGAAGTAAGTGCGGAAGTAAGTACGGAAGTAAAATTGGAATCGGACAAGCTAAAAGAACTGATTCTTTTCTGCTCAGAACCGAAATCGCGTAAAGAAATGCAGGAGTTCTGCGGTATAAAATCAGATGAGTATTTCAGAAAAAATATATTAAAACCGCTTGTTTCCGGAAATGTCCTAAAAATGACCCGCCCTGATTCTCCGAATAGCAGTAAACAGAAATATTATGCCTGATCATTTGGTTAGGATACGGCCAGGATTACGGTATAGGTTCATAATGAACCTTTTGCTGACCCTTTGGATGGCACTTTGGTGACATTTTGGTGACACTTAGGAATCAAACAATTCTTTGCGGAAGATAATGAGAATATACTATGACTGAGAAAAAAGCGTACAAAACTGAAGGAAAAACCAAAGTATACATTTATACCCGTGTTTCTACGGCGATGCAGGTTGACGGTTATTCCCTTGACGCTCAGAAGTCAAGGATGAAAGCCTATGCAGAGTTCAACGATTATGAGATCGTCGGAGAGTATGAGGACGCCGGTAAATCCGGAAAGTCAATCGAAGGCAGAACCGATTTTAACCGGATGATGGAAGATATCAAAACTGGAAAAGATAATGTATCTTTTGTCCTGGTCTTCAAACTTTCCCGTTTCGGAAGAAACGCCGCAGACGTACTTTCAACCTTACAGACGATGCAGGATTTCGGCGTAAATCTGGTCTGTGTGGAAGACGGGATTGATTCTTCCAAGGATGCCGGAAAACTGATGATCTCCGTATTATCTGCTGTGGCTGAGATCGAACGTGACAATATTCGAGTCCAGACCATGGAGGGACGAATTCAAAAAGCCCGTGAAGGCCGATGGAATGGTGGTTTCGCCCCGTATGGATATACCCTGATTGAAGGAAGGCTTGAAGTGAACGAGGAAGAAGCTGTCGCAATCCGGACGATTTTTGACCTGTATGTCAATACAGATATGGGTTCTAATTCGATAGCAAAATATCTTGAAAACCATGGCATTCACAAAATCGCAAGACAGAACGGAAAGAACCCTCTGTTTGATGCCGCTTTGATTCGCCGGATACTCAATAATCCGGTGTATAACGGAAAAATTGCCTATGGCCGAAGAACGACTGAAAAGGTTCACGGAACAAGGAATGAATATCGTCAGGTCGAACAGGACGATTTTCTTTTAGTGGACGGCTTGCATGAAGCCCTTATTCCTAATGATGTATGGGAAGCGGCTCAGATCAAGCTCGTATCACAGGCAAAGAAATACAAGCGTGTGAATCCCGGAAAAGATGAAAAAGTGCATCTTCTCTCTGGCATTGTCAAATGTCCTATCTGCGGTGTCGGAATGTATGGGAACAAGAGTATCAAACGTAAGGCAGATGGAACAAAGTATAAGGACTTCTTTTATTACGGCTGCAAACACCGTCAGATGATTTATGGGCATAAATGCGATTTCAAGAAGCAGATCAATGAGGAACTGCTTGACGATGCTGTTGCAGAGATTATCACAAAGCTGGTAAGCAATCCGAAGTTCGCCTCCATAATGCAGAAAATGATCAATATGGAAGTGGATACATCAGGTCTGGAGCAGGAAATCACAGCGTTGGAAAACCAGCTCCGTCAGTGCTATTCCGGCAAGACAAGACTTGCCGAGGATATTGATATGCTTGATCCGGAGGATAGACACTATTCCCGGATGAAGACGGACATGGAAGACCGGCTTTACAAGATGTACGACAAAATTGATGATCTGGAATCTCAGGTCATTGATGCCAAAGCAAAGAAACGTACTATTGAGGCCGATAAGATAATCGGCGATAACATTTACAAGATCCTGATCTATTTCGATAAACTCTACGCCCTTATGGATCAGACAGAAAAGCGCCAGTTCGTTGAAACGCTCATTGACGAGATTCAGATATATGAGGAACGCCAGCCCAACGGACAGTGGCTGAAAACCATCAAATTCAAGCTTCCGATCATCGAGGAAGACTTTGAAATGTGTTTGGACAATGATACGCAAGATGAGACGGTAGTTCTTCTACGTAGGGAAAAAATCGACGGATATATAGACATCCACTTAGATGTTGAGATACCTGAGTGCAAGTCACGCATAGCTACTTATGCAGAGATAAAGGAGTATATTGAGGAAAAGCATGGGTTGAAAGTATCTTCGCTGTATATAGCACAAATAAAAGAAAAAGTAGGGATAAAAGAACAGGAGAACCATAACATTGGATCTGGTTACGGGAAAGTTCCAAAGTGTCCTCCGAACAAAGAAAAAGCTATCATGGATGCTTTCAGCCACTTTAACTTGCTATAATAATCTAAACAGGGCATTTGCAAAATCAAAGCATGCCCTGTTTTTTCTATACAGTCATTCAATCATCCGCGTAAATCGTTAAGATGAACTGGGGAGAATGTCCGCGCTATTCGGGCAAAGCGACCAGATGAGGATGGGTAGAGGGTAACGGA
>JAZRYK010000022.1:0-92558 GCA_045600725.1 Lachnospiraceae bacterium | reverse complement strand
CGCCTCCACAATAGCATCTTCCTTCTCTTTCGGGCACTTAGGTTGTCTTGAATTTTCAGACTTAGGCAAATTGAAGTTTTCTGCAAGCTCTAGTCCACACTTTCTTTTCACCTGAGCAATATACAAATTCGAAACGTGCATTCCATCATTATGCTCAGCCACATACTTCTTAATTTCCTCATATGTAGCCTTGCTTTCAGCGCTAGTCAAATCCAGCTCATCCATATCCAGCTTTACACTCACATGATGCTTCGCTTCATGAAGTTTGGACAAAAGGCATACCGTCTCCGCATGCCCCGAATGACAAAATTGATCCACAGGTCGTACCCTGATAAGTTCGAAGCCATTCGCAACAAGATATTTCAAATCGCGTGCGAGCGTTGCGGGATCACAGGAAACATATACAAGGCGTTTCGGGTTTACGGACACAATTGTATCGAGGAGCTTTTCATCACAGCCCTTGCGTGGCGGATCGACAACAATAATGTCCGGAGTCGGGAGTTTGCTTGCAACATCTTCAGATGCGCCAACATAAAATTCGGCGTTTGAAATCCCGTTAAGCTTTGCATTTTCCTTTGCATTTTCAATTGCTTCCGGAACAATTTCTACACCATAAACCTGCTTTGCTTTCTGTGCCAGGTAAAGGGATATTGTTCCGATTCCGCAGTACAGATCCCACAAAACTTCATTGCCGGTAAGACCTGCGAAGTCTGCGGCAATGTCATACAGTTTTTTTGTTTGTTCGGGGTTAACCTGGTAAAAAGAAAGTGGTGAAATCTTAAAAGCTACATCGCCAATTTTGTCAGTAATATGGTCTTTCCCGGAAAGAACAATGCTTCTGCCGCCGAGAATAACATTTGTTCTTTCTCTGTTTACATTTAGCATAAAGCTTGCAAGGCTCAGACCGTTCGTTGAACAAACTGCATCAAGCTGCTTTGCCAATTCATCAGCGTCCTTTAGCTTATCGCCGTTCGCAACTATGCACACCATTACTTCATTTGTTGCAAATCCTACTCGAGTATATATGTGACGCACAAGCCCTTTTCCGGTCTCTTCGTTGTAAGAAGAAATATGTTTTTCTTCCATAAATGCCTTGATTGCTTCAACTATCGGAGCATTGACCGGATGTTGAATCGCACAGTCGGAATTGTCTACCACATCATGAGAATGATTTCTGTAAAAACCGATAACTGTATTTCCGTTTTTGTCACATCCAACAGGAAACTGAGCCTTATTTCT
This sequence comes from Lachnospiraceae bacterium, assembly GCA_045600725.1. GTDB lineage: Bacteria > Bacillota > Clostridia > Lachnospirales > Lachnospiraceae > UBA1258. The sequence continues at coordinate 91,319 of JAZRYK010000022.1, read as the reverse complement.
GTAAGAATAAAAGCTTTCACAACCCACAATATCTTCCATTGGAGGATTCTTTATTCCACCGATCCGCTCTATACAGTCACGCACTTTTCCGGCTTTATATTCAAGCTGCTTGTCATATGACAGCTGCTGAATTGAGCATCCGCCGCATTTTGCAAAAACAGGGCATTTAGGCTGTACACGGTCACAGGACGGTGTAACAATTTCTTTTATTATTCCGAATGCGTAAGTCTTTTTCGATTTCGTTATATGGACACGAATAATATCCCCGGGAACTGCACCGGGGACAAAAATAGTTATTCCGTCTTCTGTTTTACCGATTCCCTCTCCAGCATTTCCGAGGGCGGTTATATTCAAAATAAATTCGTCATTCTTGGATAACACGTTTTATTCTTCTTCCTTTGTCATGCGAATATTTGTTTCGAGAAGCTTGTTGTAGCCAAGCCATCCTGTTTCGGCAGTGTTCTCAAAAATCTCGGTAAATGTTTCCATTTTTGCATCGAGATCATCCGCAAAATTAAGTGCCATTGCCTCGATAAGTGCAGGCTTTTTCGGCGAACCGAATTCCAGCTTTCCGTGGTGAGCAAGGATACAGTGTCCAAGCTCAGCTAGGAGACTTGACGGAAATCCATCAATTTGAGCAGCGGCATCATTAATCATCTGATACCCCATAACAATATGCCCCAAAAGATTTCCTTCATCCGTATAGTCATTCTCCGGAAATCTTGAGAGTTCACGAACCTTTCCGATATCATGACAAATAGCAGCCGTAACAAGAAGATCCTTCTTTATCACAGGATATTTTGAAGAGATGTAGACACAGGTATTTGCCACAGAAAGAGTGTGCTCCAAAAGACCTCCAACAAATCCGTGGTGAACACTTTTTGCTGCGCTTGAATATCTGAATTTCTTTATAAAATCGGCATCATTTACGAAAAACGACTCAAGAATAGCCTTAAGATAATGATTATCCACATTGTTTATAAGTCCGAGAAGTTCCTTATACATATCATCGATGTTCTTTTTGCTGACAGGAAGATAATCACCGGGGAAATATTCACCCTCCTCAGCCACACGCGCACGCTTAATTGAAATCTGAGGTGCATTGTTGTATATGGACACATCTCCCACAATATCAATATAATCAAGCGCAGAAAAATCAGCTATGCCTGCGCTTCCCACATCCCATATTTTACAGTCGATAGTTCCTGTTTTATCCTGAAGAATAACATTATCATAGGGCTTCCCGTTCTTCGTAATTGCAGAAGTTTTCTGTTTGCAAAGATATACACCCTGAATGTGTTCTCCGTCACGTAAATCTTTAATGTACTTCATAAAAATCGTAATCCTCCGTCTACTTTAAAGCTTCAGGGACAACAGTTAATGATAACTCCTTATATTCTCCCTGTGACATTCTCACTACTTTAACAATAACTTCTTCTCTGGCGTTAAATTCCTTAATTGCCGAAACAAGCTCACTGTAATTTGTAATTGTTTTATCTTTGACTCCGACAACAATATCTCCCGCCTGGATTCCGCCTGCCATAGCCGGAGAATCCATTTCAACGGAAAGAATAAAAGCACCCTTCGGAGCACCGTATTCTTCCTGTGCTTCCGATGGAACGTCCGATCCGTTTACTCCAAATCGAATCAATTCCTTTCCGTTAATCATATTTTCGATATTCTTTTTTAACTCCGAAATACCGATTGCATTTATCAAATTAGGAGTGGAAGCGTCTGAAAAATCCGTAGAAATAATGCCTAACACTTCTCCCGACAAATTGACAAGAATTCCACCGGCTTCCAAACTTCCGTAGCAGTCTGTCGTAATCCTTTTATATGAATTGTCAGGAACAGAAAGCTTCACCCCGTATGAAGTAATAATACCGTAATTAACCGAACCGTATGTGCCCATGGGGCTTCCTATCGCAAGAACAAGGGCTCCCGCAAGTTTTGACGAATTGGAACTTCCGAGATTCGCGGCCTTGATCTCATTAAGTGTATCCTTTGAAATGCTGTTTGTAGGAACAAACATAACGCAAAGACCTGTTCTCGGATCACCGCATTTGAACACTGCACGAGCTGAAGTACCGTCGCTGAAGGTAACGTATATGTTGTTTGTCTGCTGAAGTCTGTTCGCATACGAAACAATAAAAATATCATTATCATTTTGCGCAATAATCAAACCCGCCGCTTCGCTTTCTTCCTGCAAAAGATTTGCAAACCAGTCTGTATCGTTTGAAACAGTTCGAACTCTTACAACAGATTTCATGGCTTCGTCAGCGATTTCGGAAAGGTGCGTATATATTTTCTGATAATCCTCAACAGTAATGTCTATATCTATGTTTTCGACAATGTTTCGAATTTCTTTTTCTTCAATCTGCGCGGTAATGTCCTCGATATTCAACGCAGGTTCCTGAGTCTGAAGCATATCCTCAGGACTCATTTCCTCTTCCTTTGTTTCTTCGGGAAAAATAATTTGTACAGAAGTATCGTTTTCTTCTTCCTGCTTGTCCCTGCCAAGATATCCTGTTGCCATAGGAAGAACAACTGCAAAAGTAATGCAGGCAACAAGTCCGAACACCACGGCGGAAACAGCTGAAATCATAGTACTTCTGGCAAGCTTTCCCTTATTTACGGGTCGATTTTTGATTTCCTCTCTGATGAACACGAAATCCTTTTTTTCTTCTGTAGGTATTTCCGGATTCTCAACAATTTCGTATTTAGTATTCTCGTCCATATCAGTTCCTAATCTTCGGTTACGGGAAGTGAGAAAATAAATTCCGTTCCCACTCCTTCGGTGCTTATAACATTTATATGCTCGTTATGTGCATTGATAATTTCCTTTACAATCGAAAGGCCGAGGCCGGTTCCCTTCTTATCCTTTCCTCTGGATAAATCCGATTTGTAAAATCTGTCAAAAACAAATTTAACATCATCCTTCGGAATTCCGATACCATAGTCTCTGACAGACACAAAGGCTTTTCTGTGCTTCTCGGTTGTTTCAATTCGAATACTTGAGTCATTCGAAGAAAACTTAATTGCATTATCTAAAAGGTTATAAAGTACCTGACCGATTTTCATTTCGTCCGCGTGTACATAAAGGCTTTCGCCATACAGTGCAAGATTAATGGTTATATTTTTTCTGCGACATGTTCCTTCAAAAGACATTACCGTGCTTCTGATTACCTCATTCACATCAAAATCCGAAGTTTCAAGAACAACGCCCTTCATATTCAGATTGTTCAATGCAAGCAACCCATTTGTAAGTTTTGTCAGCCGCTCTGTCTCGTTAAGAACAACACCTATATATTTTTCATGCATTTCAACAGGAATCGTGCCATCCATCATGGCTTCAAGGTATCCCTTTATTGACGTGAGCGGTGATCTGAAATCATGGGATACATTCGCAATAAATTTCTTTTGGTTATCTTCACCACGTGCAATTTCGCTGGCCATATACTGAAGCGTAGCCGCCAGATAACCCATTTCATCGTTTGAATCTACATTAAATTCATAGTGCAGATTGCCTGATGCGTATTGCTCGGTTGCCTCTGTTATTTTTCGAAGCGGAAGGTAAACAAGCTCGGTGAAAAAAAACAAAATAATCAGTGAAAGAACAAAAAGAATTCCAAGAAGAAGATATGCGGTGGTAAGAAAGGCATCGCTTTCCTCATGAACATCCTTCATGGACGTATGGATTACCACATATCCCTTAACTTTGTAATCAGCTGTAATCGGTGCAAAAACGCTTATTTTTTCTTCTGCAAAGCTGCCAAAGAAGGTGCCTACCGTATAGTAACTGTCCCCCGTAATTGTAGGATCAAAGCCCTCAATTACCCTTTCCTTTTCCACGTCCAGCATCTCATCCGAACTCAGAATCATACGTCCCGAAGGGTTAATAATCCATATGGTCGCAGACATAAAGGTGCCCAGACTGTCCAGCTGTTCCTTTACTTCGGCCAGTGACCTGGTGGTGGAATAAAGATCCGCCGCATACGTGTTAGCAATAAGATTTGCTTCTCTGTAGCAGGATTCCGCCTTCTGTTTTGTCAGTCGGTTATAAGTATTCTCCGTCACAAAGGAACTTACGATTACAAAGCCGAAAACACCGAATATTAAATATGCAAGTAAGAATTTTAAATATAGGGTTCGTTTCATCACTAATTACTTCTTGTTTCAAACTTATAGCCTACACCCCAAATTGTGGATATGGCCCATTTTTCGTGGTCGTTTATTTTTTCTCTGAGACGTTTTATATGAACGTCAACCGTACGTGTATCGCCCATGTATTCGTAGCCCCATATGCTGTTTAAAAGCTGCTCACGGGTAAATACATGATTGGGCTGTGAAGCAAGGAAATATAAAAGTTCCAATTCCTTTGGAGGCATTTCTACATTCTCGCCTCGATATGTTACGGAATAGTTGGTAAGATTTATCTTCAAATCGGTGTACGAAACAATCTTATCGGAAACGGTTTCTTTCACTTCCTGAACTGTTCCTGTTCTGCGAAGAACAGCCTTTACTCTGGCAACCAGTTCCTTTGAATCAAAAGGCTTTTCCATGTAATCGTCTGCACCCAGTTCAAGGCCAAGCACCTTATCAAACACCTCACCTTTGGCAGAAAGCATGATGATAGGTGTTTGTGTGCGTGAGCGAAGTTCTCTGCAAACACGATATCCGTCAATGCCCGGAAGCATTATATCAAGAAGAACAAGGTCGGGACCAAAATCGTCAAATTGTTCGAGAGCAGTCTCTCCATCGTTTGCAATGAGCGTTTCAAAGCATTCTTTTATAAGATACAGAGAAATAAGCTCTGCGATATTGTTATCGTCATCGACAATTAAAATTTTCTTTTTATCTGCCATACGTGTTCTCCCTATTTAAATTCAACAATTGTAACACCTGCATCACCTTCGCCGTGCTCGCCGGCTCTGAATGATTTAACGTAGCTGCAACGCTTCAAATAGCTTTGGACCGCACTTCTGAGTGCCCCTGTTCCCTTTCCGTGAACGATGCGAACCTGACTCATATGAGAAAGGTATGCATCATCAAGATATTTATCCAAAACAGAAAGCGCCTCATCAACTGTTTTTCCGATCAAATTGCACTCATAGGATACATTCATTGCCTTGGACATTTTTATTTTTCCGGCACCGCTTGAAACAGGCTTTGAAATTCCCGGACCTGTAACTTCCACTTCCTGAACAAACTGAAGGTCCTTTATATTTGCCTTTGTTCTTATAATACCGCATTGAACGAAAAGATTACCCGATGAATCGGGAAGCGTGCTCACGGTACCCTTCATATTCATGGAAACAATCTTGACCATATCACCCACATGAAGTTCCTTTGCGTTAACACCGGACTTTTCATTTTTTTCGGGTTTCTTTACAAGCTTGTTGTTCTTATCATCCATTTTACCGCGAAGGCCCTGGCGTCTTGCTTCAAGATCCTTCATTGAAACACTGCTGCCGGCTTTTTGCATTACGCGAATCGTCTCATCAGCATATTCCTTCGCTTCAGCCAAAATATCGCGTGCTTCCTCGTTTGCTTCACGTAAAATCCTGTCACGCGACTCGTTAAGCTTCGCTGTTTTTTCTTCCAGAGACTTTGTTTTTTCCAAAAGCTCCTGCTTCTCTTTTGCAATAGCCGCACGATCCCGTTCCATTGCAATTCTGGATTTTTCAAGGTCTGCAATAACATCCTCAAAATGCTCGGAATCTTCACTTATCTGATCCTTGGCAGCCTTGATTATTTCTCCCGGAAGACCAAGCTTTGATGAAATAGCAAATGCATTCGACTTTCCGGGAATACCGATTAAAAGTCTGTAAGTTGGTGAAAGTGTCTGCACGTCAAACTCGCAGCATGCATTTTCCACAAAATCCGTTGAAAGAGCATACAGCTTTAATTCACTGTAATGTGTTGTGGCCATTGAACGAATTCCGCGGTTGTGAAGATGATTAAGAATGGCTATAGCCAATGCGGCACCCTCCGTAGGGTCCGTTCCCGCACCTAACTCGTCGAAAAGGCAAAGTGAATTTTCATTTGCATGCTTTAAAATATATACAATCGACTTCATGTGAGACGAAAAAGTTGACAGGCTCTGTTCGATGCTCTGTTCATCACCGATATCCGCGTACACTTCTTCAAAAATCGAAAGTTCAGATCTGTCTCCTGCCGGAATATGAAGTCCTGCCTGTCCCATTAAAGTAAACAGACCGACTGTTTTAAGGGTTACAGTTTTTCCTCCTGTGTTTGGTCCGGTAATAACAAGAAGATCGTAGTCTGTGCCAAGTGGTACATCTATGGGAACAACCTTCTTTTTATCAAGAAGAGGATGACGTCCTTTTCTGATGTTTACGCGATGTTCCGTGTTGAAAACAGGACGCGTTGCATTCTGATCAAGAGCAAGAGAAGCTTTTGCAAAAATGAAATCCAGCTTCGTCATAAAGTCCTGATTTGTCTTTAGTTCCACACAATGCTCTGAAAGCTCCGATGACAAGTTTGCAAGAATAATCTGAATTTCTTTTTGCTCGTCTATCTCAAGCTCTCTTATTTTGTTATTTAACTCCACTACTGCCTGAGGTTCAATAAATACCGTCGCGCCTGTTGAGGACTGATCATGAACCATTCCTGAGACCTGACCTTTATATTCAGCCTTAACAGGAATACAGTAACGATTGTTTCGCATGGTAACAACAGCATCCTGAAGGTAAGTGCGCAAGCTTCCGTTAACCATCTGATTAAGCTGCGAATGTATTTTTTCGGCAGTTTGAAAAATACTTCTTCTGATATTTTTTAATGTTGGACTGGCGTCGTCAGCCATGTCACCTTCTTCATTTAAAATGCATCGGTTTATTTCTTCGGCCACCCTGGTCATAGGCTCCAGGAGTTCAAAATAATCGTCAAGTGAGTCTCTCTCGTCCTCTTCTTTTTCACGCTTTCCCCAAGTTTTGACACGTCCGACATTTAAAAGAAATTTGGAAAAACGAAGAAGCTCTGCAGCCGACAAAGTGCTTCCGACTTCAAGGCTTTTTAGAGCATATCCGAAATCCTTGTTCGAGCCAAAATTTATGCTTCCCTTTTTTATAAGCCTTGTTACGGCATCTTCCGTATTTTTCTGTGCTTCTTCAATTTCATGAATCTCTGTCATGGGCTTTAATTCACGGCAAAGTTTCTTTCCGGGTTCAGACCCTGCCTTTTCTTCCAGAAGCTTTATAATCGTTGTATATTCAAGTGTATTCAGTACTTTTTTATTCATATCTTTCTCTCATTTTATTTCCAACTGAGTCTTTGAAGTTCTCCCTCAGTTTTCATTCCCGCAAAATTGTTTTGCCTCAGTGCCTCATAAAGAACAATGGCAACCGAATTTGAAAGATTAAGTGACCTAATATTGGGTCCCATCGGAATTCTGATGCAATTATCCTCGTTATCCACAAGAATTTCTTCAGGAATACCGGCAGATTCCTTTCCGAACATAATATAATCGTTTGGACCAAATTCCACATCCGTATAGGAATGCTTTGCCTTTGTTGTAGCGTACCATATTTTTGCACCGGGATTTTTTGCAAGAAAATCCTCGTAATTTATGTAATTATGAACATCAAGATGTTCCCAATAGTCCATTCCGGCTCTTTTAATCGCCTTTTCATCCAGTCTGAAGCCAAGGGGCTCGATAAGATGTAAAGCTGTGTCCGTCGCAACGCAGGTTCTTCCTATATTTCCTGTGTTTGCGGGTATTTCCGGCTGATGCAAAACTATATGCATTTTATTCCTCCTGATACACACAATCCCGATGCTTGCGGCACCGGGATTGACAAGTCGTTCTAGCTGTTTTTCTCACTTCTGAGTTTATTAACGAAATGAGCCATTTTCTCCATTGCAAGCTTCAGTCTGTCCAGTGAATATGCATAGGAAATTCTTAAATATCCTTCACCACTGTCTCCAAATGCGGTACCGGGCACTGCAGCAACTTTTTCTTCTTCCAGGAATCGTGTCGCAAATTCCTCACTGGTCATTCCGAATTCCTTGATGCAGGGGAATACATAGAATGCACCGAAGGGCTCAAAGCACTCAAGGCCCATCTCATTAAATGCATTAAGAAGAAAACGTCTTCTCTGGTTGTATGATTCACGCATCATTTCCACATCTTCATCACCGTTCTTTAATGCCTCAACTGCAGCGTACTGACTCGTTGTGGGTGCACACATAATGCAGAACTGATGAATCTTTGTCATTTGTTTGATAATAATCTCAGGACCGCAGGCATAACCAAGTCTCCAACCGGTCATTGCAAATGCCTTTGAAAAACCATTGATTAATATTGTTCTCTCCTTCATACCGGGAAGAGAAGCAATAGAAACATGCTCGCCCTTGTATGTAAGCTCTGCATAAATTTCATCGGAAAGAACAAAAATGTCCTTCTCAATGCAAATCTTTGCAATTGCTTCAAGATCGCTTCTTTCCATAATTGCACCCGTGGGGTTGTTAGGGAAAGGAAGAATCAAAACCTTTGTTTTCTCCGAAATCGCATCAAGAAGTTCCTGTGCGGTAAGTCTGAATTCATTTTCTGCTTTAAGAGGAACAAGCACCGGCTTTCCTCCGGCAAGAACAGTACAAGGTTCATATGAAACATAACTGGGCTGAGGGATAATAACCTCATCACCGGGATTAAGCATTGCACGAAGCGCAATATCAATAGCTTCCGAACCACCAACCGTAATAATTACATCTGTATCCCATTTATAGGAAACATCATATTTTCTTTTTACGTAGCTGCATATTTCTTCACGCAATTCCTTAAGTCCGGAATTTGATGTGTAGAAAGTTTTTCCCTTCTCAAGAGAATAAATACCCTCATCTCTGATATGCCAGGGTGTGTCAAAATCGGGCTCACCAACACCAAGGGATATGGCATCCTTCATTTCGGCAACAATGTCGAAAAACTTACGGATACCTGAAGGCTTTATCTTTACAACTTCATCTGATAAGGGGTTTCTCATGGTGTAATCTGCTCTCTTTCATCTTCAAATTTCTTGGAAAGGATTGAGCCATGGTCCTTATATTTTTTAAGAATAAAGTGTGTCGATGTGCTGAGTACCGAATCAAGTGTTGAAAGCTTGTCGGATACGAAGGTTGATACCTCCTTTAAAGTCTTTCCTTCAAGCGAAACAAGAAGGTCAAAACCTCCTGAAATAAGGTATACTGCGCTTACTTCGGGATATTTGTAGATACGCTCTGCGATATTGTCGAATCCGCGTCCTCTTGTAGGTGTTACGCGAACCTCAATAAGTGCCGAAACCTTTTCAATTGAAGTTTTATCCCAGTCAATAAGTGTGTGATATCCGCAAATGATGCCTTCTTCTTCCATTGCCTTAATATCGTTGGCAACGTCAATCTCTTCCATTCCGAGAAGAATTGAAAGCTCTTTTAAATCAATTCTGGAATTTTTTTCTATGATAGATAAAATTTTCTCGTTCATTCCCTTTACTCCTTTACAACTTTATAGAGTTCGTCCGTTTTCGGAGGTTCCAAAAAACGTCTGTTTTCGCCGTTAATCAAGACTCTGTCATTTGAGTCGGTGGCTTTACCGACTATGGAAGCATGAATTCCGACTTTTTTCAGTTCAGCAACAAGCTTGTTTCCGTCTTCGGTTGCCATTAACATCGAACCGCTGGAGATAAGCCCGTAAGGATTTATATCAAAAAAGTTACAGATTTCAATTGTTTCCTGCTTAATCGGAATAGCCTTTAAATCTATTTCCAGTCCAACGCCACTTGATTCTGCCATTTCCCAAAGGGCTCCGAAAATACCCCCTTCGGTAACGTCATGCATCGCTGTTACGCCGGACTTAACCGCGGTGGCGGCCTCCGGAACTACAGATAAAAGTTTGTCGAAATTCTGTGCCTCATAAATCATTCTGGCAGGGAACTTTTCCTTAAGTTTAGCCTCGTGCTCCTTGGCTAAAATCTGTGTTCCTTCAAGTGCAATCCATTTTGAAACTACTATGTCATTGCCGGGCTTACAGCCTGCAGTCTGAACGATTTTATCTTTTTTCGCCTTGCCTATTCCCGTAATGGAAACAACAGGCTGTTTTACAACGTCCGTAACCTCTGTATGTCCGCCGATTACCTGCATATTCAAAGGCTCGCAGGCAGCATTTATATCCTCCATCAAAATCTTTATATCCGCTTCTTCGATTTCCGGAGGAAGAAGTGCTGTGACCATTACTCCCACCGGTTCAGCCCCCGCAGAAGCCAAATCGTTAGCTGTTACCTGAATTGCAAGATTGCCCAAATCCTTTGTTGTTCCTGTAATAGGGTCTGTTGAAAGAACAAAAACTTCATCATCATCCAACGCTAAAACGGCACAGTCTTCCCCTACACCCGCTCCGATGAGGACTTCACTGCGCCGAATATCAATCTTTTTCAATATGGACCTTTTCAGGACCTTTTCAGGTACTTTTCCTATATTCAATCTTGTCGCTTTCCTTTATTTGGCATAAAATATTAATGTTGCTTGCGGCACTGATTAAAACGCTGAAAAAATCATAGGAACAAGCATTGCAATTATTACTATAACAACGATTATAATAGTTATGACACGTTGATTCTTTTTGTTATAAAAATTAAACATTTTGATACCTGTTTTTAGTGTTTTTACTGAAAGGAATTATAGTCTATGTACTGGAAAATAGCAAGTCTTCTGATGATAGCACTGTTCTTTCTGTGGATTTTATATGAGTCCCACAGGACCGTCCGCGTGGCTCAGAAAAAGAAAGAAGCCTTCTGGGAAAGAGAGCGCCGCGCCAATATGACGAGGAAGAAATCTCTTGATAATCTTGACTACATAACAATCCCCGATGACTTTCCCTACGGCCTGCATTCCGACGACGATGACATTTCTTCTTACGTCAGAACAATTAATGAGCTTAGGGGTGAGAAAATAGTTAACTTTACCGGGTATTCAAACACCGATCTTAAGCTGATGTATGGAGCACCCAACATCACAAAACTGACCCTGTACGATCAAAACTACACCGCGCTTGTTACAACACTTCAAAAATGGGCGGAAGCATTAATCAAATACGAGAATTACGATGAAGCCTACAAAATAATGGAATTCTGCATTTCCGTAAAAACGGATGTCGGCAAAACATATTATGCTCTTGCAGAACACTATCTTGACGAGGGACGAGACGAGGACTTTTTCAAACTCATCGAAACCGCAGAAAGTTTAAATTCCATTAACAAAAACAATATAGCTCAGGCACTTAAGGATAAAGTGTTTTAATCCTTCTATTTTCCATACCGTGCAAGAAGAATGTCTATATACCTTCCTGCCTCATTCATGGTCATACGCTCAATTTCATAAGGACAATCAATGTTATGACGCTCGATTAATGTGTGTATTTTTTCAAGCTGGGCCTTCCGTATGGGGCCCTCTTTTTTTACCTTGTGATTAAGCTTTGCAGGAACAAAAATCTCCGGATATTTTTCCTTAAAATCTTTTTCAAGACATTTGTACAGTTCAAATGTAGCGCGGGCATCATTAAGTGCTCTGTGCGCTTCAAGATTGATTCCGTAATGCTCGCAAAGATCCTTAAGCCTTTTTGAGGGCAGCTCAATAAGGCATGCCCGAGATATTTTTAAGGTATCAAGTGCTTCTTTTTCAAATTCGATTTTGTTATTTGCCGCCGCTTGCTTTATTATTGCGTAGTCAGAAATAATATGGTGCCCCAGAAGAGGAAGGTCCTCCGTAAAAGCAACAAAATCACCTATTATTTCACCGATATAAGGTGCATCTTTTAAATCATCGTCGTTAATTCCCGTAAGCTCTGTTATTCGCTCATCCAGGCGTCGCCCCGGGTTTACGAAGGTAGAAAATATTTCTTTTTCCACACCGTCGATTACCTTTATCGCACCAAGCTCAATTATTCTGTCATTTCTGGGACTAAGTCCCGTTGCCTCCATATCAAGGCTAATATATGAATTCATATTTCAATCCGTCTTCACGTTTTCCTGTTCTTTATCGCATTTTTTACCGTCGGACAAATATCCTTCAGGTAACATTCCTCACACCTTGGTCTGGGAGCTTTGCAAATTGTCCGCCCCAAGGCAATAAACCAGTGATTTATATATATCCAGTATTCCTTGGATACTTCCTTCATTAAGGCAAATTCCGCTTTGACAGGATCATCTGTTTTTACAAGACCAAGCTTATTTGAAATTCGCAAAACATGCGTATCCACCACAACACTAGGTTCTTGAAAGATATTTCCTCTAATAACGTTAGCCGTTTTTCTTCCTACACCGGGAAGACTTGTCAAAGCATCGATATCATTTGGAACTTCACCGTCAAAATCCGCTAACAGCTTCCTGCAGCAAAGAATAATGTTCTTCGCCTTGTTGTGATAAAAGCCTACCGAATGAATGTCCTCTTCGAGTTCATTAAGATTTGCTTCCGCAAAAGCCTTCACCGAAGGATATTTTACAAAAAGGTCCTTTGTTACCTCGTTTACACGCGCATCGGTACATTGAGCGCTCATAATTGTTGCAATGAGGAGCTGCCATGCGGAATCGTGATGAAGATAGCACGTTAGATCGCGGCCGTATTCCTTTTCCATTCTGTTTAAAATTTCAATGGTGTTCTTCTTCACGTTCTCCCTTTCACAACTGCTATTACTTTCTTTGTAAATGCACTCTCCAAGAGGTAAAATACAATCCCCGCAGCAACACAATTAATTACACTGATTAATACAAAAAGCCAATTATATTTTACAAGCTCGAGCATCTTTTCAGCAAAATTATAATAAATCATTTGAACAAGAAAAATATTAAACGATGCTTTCCCTGCTAATTCAAGTAATGAACATTTCACATTCTTGAATTTGTCTGATGTCAAATATTCAAACAATGGTACTAAATACAGTACAGTAACGAAAGAAGTAGTCTTCCACATATTCACCAGCTTTGGACTGTAATCCGTATATGAGAAAATGGTTGTCGTAAACAGACCGATAATAATCATAAAAAAATAGATGATTCCCGAATATTTACTTTTAACATGGTTAAATATAGCAAAATATACTCCTGCAGCAATAATAAAAAGATATCTGAAAATGATAAATCTATAAGTATAGTCGCTCATTCCGACAGCATTCTTTAGCAGTTCCCAAAGGGCATTCGCCACAAACATACCTGCCAGCCCCCACTCTTTAAATTTCCCGACAATCAAAACTATTATGGGCAGAAGAAAAACAAACTGAATCATAATTGGAAAATAATAGCTTCCCTGACCGATTCCACCCCTTAAGTAGTCAAAAAATGCTGCTCTGAGACCGTAAACTACAATATTTACCATATATATTCCAAAAATTCTAAAAACAATCCATTCCAAAATATAAGCGATAGAAAAAGGAATAATCAGCCTGATAAAGCGCGCAAAAAGACCTTTATGGGCGTACATGCCCTTAAAGGTCTTGATATTTTTGCTATAAAAAGATTTTGTTCCTACATATCCGGACAAAAACATAAATCCCGGAACTGCCATATTTGCCCAGAACGGAAATCCCAAAACAAGCCTTGTATCAGGATTTATTGATGAATGTAAAAGAATAACAAAAACTGCTAATATTCCTTTCAAAATATCAATAAATCTGTTTCTTTCAGTCATTAGTCAACTTCAGCCTCGTTATCCTTTTTTTCTTCAGCGGAGGTCTCATGATACTCTTTCTCAGTATTAACATCCCAAAGAGCATCCTTGTTTGTATTTCCGGAAATAATGCACTTAACTGCTTCAAAAGAAGTAACCATCGAGTGATCGATATTGTTGTATCTGTGCTGACCGTTACGTCCAACACAATAAAGGTTATCAATAGATTTTAAATAATCAACAAGAGTATCGATTTCATCGTACGTATCAAAATAAGCGGGATATGCTTTCTTTACCTTTTCCATATGAGTATCGATTACATCGTCTTCGCTCGTAATAAGACCAAGCTTAACCATTTCAGAAACACCAAGCTTCGAAAACTCTTCTTCGGTCATGCTCCAGAATTCATCGCCTTCGTTCACAAAATACTCAAGGCCGACCCAAACAGTGTTCTCAAGGTCCTTAATCATATAAGGAGACCAGTTGTTGTAAATCTGGAAACGTCCCATTTTAACCCGGCGGTCCTGAACATATACCCAGCAGTCGGGAACAATATTCGAAACTGTCTTTAAATTTGTTTTGTTCTTAAGATTAAGCTTCGGAACAAGCACACCGAGGGTCATGTAATCTCTGTAAGGAAGACCCTTGGCTATACGTGCCGCATCTTCGGGAACATCATTCATTCCGCCCACAAGGTCCTTCACAGGCATTGAGGAAATAATATAATCACCCGCGATTTCTTTCTCAGTGCCGGTAACAGCTTCAAATGTACCGTCGGTTTTCTTCGCTGTTTCAGCATAAACAAGTCCGGTAATATGGTTGTTATCGTCCTTATTTACTCTCACAACTTTGGCATTTTTAATAATTTTTCCGCCCAGCTTTTCTACCTCTGCAGCCGTCACGTCCCAAAGTTCTCCGGGACCAAGCTTGGGGTATTTAAACTCCTCGATAAGAGAGGTCTCTACCTTACGGTTTTTCTTCTTAAATATCTTACCGAAAATATCCTTAATAATTGCTACAATCGAAAGACCCTTAACTCGCTGTGCGCCCCAGGAAGCATCAATTTCGGAAGGATGCCTTCCCCAAAGGTTTTCTGTATAGTACTCAAAAAACATTCCATACAGTTTTTTGCCGAATCTGTTGATGTAGAAGTTTTCAAGGTTGTCCTCGGGTCTTTTGTGTATCATAGCTCCAAGATACGAAAAACCTACCGCTATGGTTTTAAACAGACCCATATTTTTAAATGTTTCCGGTTTTAACGAAATAGGATAATCATAGAATTTGTCATCGAAGAAAATACGTGACACTCTGTGACGTGTAAGCATTACCCTGTCTTCTTTTTCAGGGTCGGGACCGCCCTCCGATAAAGGCATTTCTCTGTTAAGAAGAATATCATCATAGGTAGGTGCACCCTGCATCGGAAGCATATTGTCCCACCATGCATTTACCTCCGGAACCTTTGTAAAGAAACGGTGTCCACCCATATCCATACGGTTTCCGTTATATTCAACTGTTTTAGAAATACCACCGAAACAATCGGACTCTTCAAAAACAACGACTTCGACGTCCTTTGATTTTGTAAGAAGTTCGTATGCGGCTGTCAGGCCGGCAGGACCGGCACCAATAATAAGGGCTTTCTTCATGAAAATCTCCACTAATTCTCAAAAGAATTATTTTTTCTTAAACATAGACTGACGGGCACCATGATTTGCATCACGATGATTAAGTGTATCAACCACTGCATCCATTCTGAGTCCTGCATCAATAAAGTCACAATATTTGCAGAAAGCGTAGTTCGATCTTGTTTCTCTGATTGACTCACGAACCTTTGCATATTCGGGTGAACTCCATGCCTCTTTAAGAGAGGTTTTTGTCAGATCACCGAGAGTAGTTACTTCAAAATTATCACAACAGCAGATTCCCATTCGTCCGTCGGGGAAAATGAACACATCCGTATAAGGCATCAGGCAGGTTTCCTTGATAATTTTGACGTCGTTCTGCTTGTTGGGAGCAGAGCCTGCACGGTTTGTAAGAACCGCATTTTTGTATCTCATCTGAAAAAGAAGTTCAACATCCTTAAATTCTTCTTCGTGTGATTTTGCATAATCATATATTTCCTGCACATTTTTATGAAGCTTCATATCAAGGCAGTAATTATTTATAATCAGCTGATTAACGTAAGGAATGATTGCCTTAACCTTATCGATATCAAGAAGAAGCCCGTTCGTCGAAAGGAAAATATAACTGTCCGGGAGTTTTTCTCTGCAGTACTTATGAAATTCCACAATTCGCGTATCGATAAAAGGCTCATTGTTTCCGTACAAAGTAAGATGACCTTTATATCCCCAGTCTGCCAGCTGATCGATGATTGAATGGAACAGCTCATCCGTCATTTTACAAAGAGGCCTCTTCTCGGCATTTCTGTTTGCAGTACAGAATGCACAGTCAGAATTACATCTGTTGATTGTCTCAAGATTGACAATCAGCGGCTGAGGCGTTTCCTCACTGTTCAAAAAATATTCAATATATTTCTTCTGTGTTTTATTTCTTGTTTTTCTGAGTAATCCCACGTAACTGTTGGCAGAAAGGTTGGGGAATATCTTCTGAAGGTTCCATCCAAGCCATCCACCGAAATTATGATATGAAACGGACATTTACCGTACTCCTTAAATTAACTGAAAATCTAAATTTTATTGTACCAATCACGGCACAAAAAAGAAACAGTTATGCTTCGAGAATTTTAAGAACCATCTCGATAATTGCATCGGGAGTCTTAAGATTTTCCTCTGTAACATATTCAGCATCAATTTCAATATCAAGCTGATCCTCAAATTCACCGATAAGGGATACTGCCTGAAGCGAATCAATTACCCCCGAATCAAAAAGGTTCGATCCTTCATAGTTTAAAATGTCTTCATTAAATTCTTTTATAATTTCTATTATTTTTTCTTTCATTTTTATCCTCTCTCGGCATATTTCAGCATTAAAAATTTATCGTCTTCCATAGGCAGGAATAACGTGTTTTCCTTTTCCTGCACATCCTCCAACGAAACAATTTTATATCTTTTTATAACTATTTCTTTACCATTATAGCAAGAACGTGGGGCAGGGAACACATCTGTTTTTCCGTAATCTGTTGAGCGAAGCAACCTGTAAATGTAATCGGGGTTATCGTCAGTCGAAAAAGCCCCGTTACCGGGTATTTCCTTTGACTTGTAAACTCTCCTGTCAGGAATTTCAGGCTGTAATATAGGATTTACCCTTTCGGAAAGAACATCCTCTATACACTCGTCAAATGCTTCGGAAGCCATTTTCATTTGCGTAATGACAAGATCGAGTGCTTTCGTTGACTCAGTAATCTCACATTCCTTTTGAATGATTATTTTTCCCGTATCAACTCCCTCATTGACATAGTGCCAGGTTATTCCCGTCTTTTTTGCTCCTTCAAAAATAGCCCAGGTCGGAGCATTTCTGCCCGGAAATTCCGGAAGAAGTGCACTGTGATAATTGATTATTGTTACATTTTCCTTCTCTATCAGCTCCGCAGGGAACAAATAATTGTTGCTTGCACTGACAATCAGCAATTTCCCTTCCCCTGCCTTTTGAAGAAAATAGCTTTTGAGTTCGGATTTTTCTTCCGTTGTTTTTCGTTCAATACCGTTTGCATCGGCATATTTCATCGCAACGTTGAAGGGATATACTTCATGTTCAACATATTCCAAAGTGTAATTATACTTCTCGGACAGATTATGAATTGTTTCCAGCACATCTTTTGTTACGCTACCATATCCGATTACAATTACATGCCCAAACTTACTCACTAAATAAACTCCTTAAGCTTAACTCTGTCGATTTTACCGTTGGCGTTTATAGGCATATTTTCCATATAAATCACCTTTCTGGGTATCATATATTCCGGAACCAGTTCCTCGATTTTGTTCTTGATAAATTCTCTGTCAACATCAACATCCACAAAAAGCACTATTCTCTGCCTTTTTTCATCGTATAAACAACAGTTCAGGGTAACTTCTTCAATTGATGAAACGGCTGTTTCGATCTCACCAAGCTCGATTCGATGGCCAAGGTGTTTAATCTGGAAATCTTTTCTCGAAAGATAAATAATTTCGCCGTATTCATTATATTTTACCACGTCACCCGTTCTGTAAATAATCTCCGGAACCGCCTTATTTAACGGATTCTGAACAAATGCAGCCTGAGTTTTTTCGGGATTGTTGTAATATCCCATTGCAAGTGATGTTCCTCTTACACAAAGTTCACCCGACTCGTCACCGGTAACAAGCTCGTCCTTATCATTAAGAACAAGGATTTCCGTATTAATCATAGGAATACCGATAGGAAGAGGTTCATCATCCGAAAATTCCCTGTCAACAATATAATATGTGCAGGCATCCGTAATTTCCGTAGGTCCGTAAAGGTTTGCATATAAAACATTAGGAAGATATTTACGCCATATATTCAGCTGCTTTGTAGGCATTACCTCGCCGCAAAAAAGAACTCTCTTAAGCGTATCCGACAGGTCAACATTTCTGAAGGCCTTAAGCTTTGAAACAACAATAAGTGCCGAAGGAACCCAAAAAATGGTATTGATGTTGTTCTCTTTGATAAACTCAAGCAGCAAAACGGGCTGAAAGAACAACTTCTTCGGAATTATATAAAGCGTTGCACCGGTCTTCATGCAGGAATAAATATCGAGAATCGAATTGTCAAAATAGAATGGAGCCTGGTTTCCGAAGGAATCCTCGGAAGTAACATTAAATGTAGATGTAACCCAGTCCGTATAATCGACAACAGATCGGTGGCAGATGGAAACGCCCTTGGGAACACCTGTTGAACCTGATGTAAAAAGAACATATAAAAGGTCTGTATCGATAATCTTTGAAACGGATTCCTTTATTTCTTCTTCATAGGACTCGGAATACTTTTCTTCATCATAAATAATAAACGAACCGTCATAGTCCATTTTTTCAAAGTTTTCTTTTAATTCGGATGTTGTAATAACAATTTTAGGCTGAAGGACCTCCAAAATCTTGTTGACACGTGACTCGGGCATGTCAACATCAATGGGAGAATAAAAGCATCCGCTGTATGCAATGCCCATAAATGAAGCAAGAACTTCTTTTCCCTTTTCAAGATATACAACTACAGGACTTTTTCCGGGAAGATTCATTTCTCTTTTAAGATTTAAAATCGCATGCGAAAGGGCAATACTTTTCTCCCTGTATTCTCTGTATGTTAAAAATCCTTTTTCATCACAAATCGCCTTTTTATCGGGAAAAGCCTTAGATGTATCCTCGAGCCATGTCAGTACATTTGAAACCATTTTCTTTCTCCTAAAATGTTAACTTGTCCCATTCAATGGAATCATGCTTGTAGCCGGGTTTTCCATCAACCATTACCACAAGGCTTCCGTCACCCTCGGTAAGATTTTCGACCACCAAATCGGTAAGTTCCTTTATTTTATATGTTTTTGCGGAAAAATAATCCATAAAAATATCTTCTGTCAGAACCTTGTTTTTCTTGAAAAATTCAGCAAAATAAGGTTCCTCTATAAGATCCGCGGTGTTTACGCTTAAATTCCATGGACGAACATGCATCGAGTATGTTCGCTCACTTCTTTCACCGTTTTCATCTATGTATCCGGCTGTATAGCTTTTGTCATATCTGTAAGGAACCTTCGCAATTGCTTCACAATGATGAATCTGCGTGCATGCTGCAGGCGCATTACCAAGAGTTACCTGCTTTCCGTTGTGGTGATACAGATAATCAAAGGGAGTTCCGACACCAAATGAAGAAGAATTATTAAGCGAAATAAGCGCTTCCGCATCTTTTCCCCAAACCCACCAGGAATAAATAGGATGCTTTGTACGTCTGAAATCAGGTCTTTCCATCGCCACATTTCCAAGAGCGCCCACACCACTTTTTGTTTTGTTTATGTCAAAATCTATTCCGTGGTTAAAGTCCCAGTTGAAGGTTCTGATCATAACGGTACCTTGATCGGTTACCTTCTTCTGAAGGGCGTCTATAAGCCCGTTTGGATCGAATACTATTTTCTTCTTTCTGCAATACATTGCAAAACAAATAAGGTCTGAGGCAACATCTATTATGTCCCCTGCTTCGATGTCGAGTTTTGCAACATATCCGTCGTAATCAAAAACCATTATTTGAATACCTCTATCAAATCATTTGCGGTAAGTGTTTTGACAACCTTTATAAGCTCACTCACCGGAACACCGATTCTGTTGCTGATATCAATCAAATCACTTCTGCCGTCCGAATAAAAAATCAGCATCATCATTACTTCGGTATCAGTGGCAGAACCCTTTTGGCTGATTGTAGGATACAGACCGCGGGGACCGAGCTGCGGCTCGCAGGTGCATTTCATAATATAGTGATTGTTATATTCAACTGCCTCTATGAACTGAACCATTGTATCAAACGAACCCTGAAATCCTTCCGGAGAAACAAGATTCATATCATCGGCAGAGGTGTGATACTCGGGATATGTCGTATATTTTGATCTGCAAAATCCCACTACCGGGAGATCGACACGGGCAGAATTATATCTTCTTTCATCAGAACCGCTTGTTGTGAAAGGATACGTTTTATAAGTGTCCTTACTTTGAAATCTTAATATATTTTTGAGTATTTTATCCGCAAGCGTATCTGCATATTTTGATTCCACAATCGAGTAAGCTCTGTTGTCACCTACACAGGAAAGATTGACTCCCGCAACCATATTTTCCTTCATGACTGCAAGATGGTCTTTATCGCTGAGATAAGTTATCGAGCCGATGGTTTCCGGAATATATATGAATCTGTATGTATATCTTCTGTGTTCCATTGAAGCTACGAAACGTACAAGTTCGGCGGAAAGCACGGGGCCGGAACATTCATTGTTTGCCATTGAAGGATGACAAAAGTATGTTGAGAAGAAAATTTCTTCTTCCGTCTCGCCCGGAATAATAACTTCGGCATAGTTAAGTACTCCGTCAAAAAGTTCACTGTCAATGTACATATGATAATTTCCGGGCTTAAGAGAATTTTTCATATTCTCCGACATACAGAAACCGTATCGTTCCTTGTAATAGGATGTAACATAAGGAATCCAGTCGGGCTGATCGGGCTGAGTATAAATGTGCTTCTTAAGTTCCTCAAGATCGACCCACTCATCAACAGGAGTTGAATAGCCAAGCACGTGCAGGTTGTTATTCTTCATATCAATGATATGATTTCCTGATTCGTCCTCAATATATGCTTCCCTGATTTTCCACTCGCGGGGAACAGTCCAGTCAAACACCTTTGTTCCCGAAGGTACCTCGGATATTTTAAGTTCGGGACCGCCGTCCTTAGCAATATATTGCTTTAAATCACTTAAAGTCTGTCTTACTCCGTCTCCGGTTATACTTCTGCAATAGGGAAAAATCCGATTTGCAAAATCATACATGCGTTGTCCGTTATCCATTGTTTTTCTCCAATTATATCTGCTCGTTCTGACGATGAATGGACGGTTCCTCATATTTATCCATAAAATCGGGTCCGAGACGAACACTTTCATCGGCAAAGGAAATCGCCTTCATTTCGGTCAGTACACCGACAGCCTTTTTAAAATGAAGCCCCGGGAAGAAGTTGAGAAGCTCCATCGGAACGGTGGCATCGAACTGAGGATATTCTTTAAACTCATTTCGATAATCAAGCGCATCTCTGGGATGAGGCTTCAAAAAAACCTTACCTTCCGTCTCGTACATTTTTATTATATCTTCGAATATCTGCTTTCTGACATCCAAAGCACACACAGGATCTGTAAGAACAAGGATTTTGTCTTCGTCACCCATTGCTGAAATCTGAGACTTTAATGAATCTATATCTCTGATAAATGCCTTAAGAAGAAGGTCTTTTTCTTCTTCCGTAAGTCTGTCCGTAAGTGATTTTCTCGGCAGTTCAACATAGTAAGGACAGGGGTATTTAATTGATGCGATATCGTTAACTTCCATGTCAATGCAGTACTTTGAATAACCGTTCTGAATGAAAATCAGGTTTAGTTTTTTGGAAAGAAACGACTTGAAACCAAAATGTGTTCTGTTTGCAAATCTGGCATGATCTATATAAACAAGAGAGTTTAATCCGTCTTCCATCGCATGATATTTAATTTTATGCATCGCAAGATATGTTCCTATCGGATCATCGTCGCAATACACATATATGTCCTTATAGTTTTCAAAATCGATATCTATAAAAGGCTCAAGACATTTGGCAAATTTCTTTGTTTTGTTTATACGTCTGATTGTGTTTGCCGCAAAGTTTGTGTGCTTGTCATATTTTGCAAGCTCCGGAAATTCCGTTGCTCTTCTTTCATCAAGAGAACGAATCTCTGCAAATACATGTGTCGTTGCCGCACGGCTTGCAAGATTTTCAAAATCATTGGACATCTTTGAAAGAACAAGCGTAGCCTCGCCGGGCTCCCTTCCCTCTTTCTTTGCGTCCGCCGCATATTTAAATTCTTTTAAAAAGCTGACATACGCATGATAATAGGTATGGCAGACATAAATTCTATCTTTCATTTTCCGAGACCTCATCCAATCTAGTATATCCCAAACACCTTTACAATTCTACCAAAATCCTCGTTTATTTCATAATTCTTAAGATGTACTTCGTTGAAAAAACGGTAAAAACAAATTAAAATGAACATAGCTTGAAAAAAGTGTCATCCAATGATCGAATAATATGAAGCATATTGGGCTTGTACACTGTTTTTCTTTGAAAGGAATATGAAAATGAATCTTATTACCTGCGCCTTCGCCTTCAAAGAAGGCTTCGGAACTTCACTTCAGCTAAATCAGTCTGCCGGAAAAGAAACAACCGAAATGTATTTAAAAAATCTGGTTGTTGCCCTGGCCTCCGCAAAGAAAAACAACCCGAATGATGACGTTTTTCTTTCCGTGAATGTTGATATAGGCGATGAATGGACTAAGCGTTTTGAAGCTGCAGGAGTTTTTGTTCGAAAGATGGATTTCAACACCTTCGTTGTTCCCAAAGAGTTTCCGTGGTCGTTGGCTTTTTTTAAAGTATGCATTCTAAACACCTGGGTCAGAGAAGGAAGATACGATAATTACCTTCTTCTTGATGCAGACACATATACAACCGGAAGCTTTGATGATTTGTGGAAAGAAGCATCTTTCGGAATGGTTCTCTTCCCTTTGGGACATACCTTCTCTCACCGAGACAGGGATGTCATTCGCATAGATTTTGAAAAGTTATACACAGAAGAGGCAAAAAAACTTCCGATTACCCACTACGGCGGGGAATTCGTCTGTGGAAACCGTGAAATGATTACTCTTTTCATGGATAAGGTTTTGGAAATCTTTGATCGAATCTCGCAAAACGGTTTCTCGGTTGAGGAAAAAATCGGCGACGAAGATTTGTGGAGTATCGCAGCCGCACTGCTTTACAGAGAAATGCCGGTAATTGCTGCCGATCCGTATGTTTTCCGTTTCTGGACGACAGATGTTTTCTATCTTGTTTCCACATGCACTGTTTCAAATCCCGTTGCCATCTGGCATCTTCCTCAGGAAAAGCAAACCGGACTTATCAGACTTTATAATTACTACTGTAAGAAGAAAGCCTTCCCCTCTGTGGAGGAAAGTGCAAAAATGCTCGGTATTGTTAAAGCCAAGCGCCCTTTTAACAAATATACCTTTGCAAATAAAGTGAATGGAAAAATCAGAAAATGGAAGACAAAAAAATAAGTATTGTTGTTCCTGTTTACAACGTTGAAAAATATTTGGACAAAACCATAACTCATATCATCAGCCAAACATATTCCAATTTGGAAATTCTGCTTGTTGATGACGGTTCCAGGGATTCAAGCGGCAAAATTTGCGATGAATACGCTTTAAAAGATTCAAGAATCCGTGTAATTCATAAGGACAACGGTGGTTCATCAAGTGCCCGGAATATGGGAATTCACGAAGCTACCGGCGACTACATCGGTTTTCTTGATGCAGATGATTGGGCAGACGAGACCATGTATGAAACATTAATCAAAGCAGCCCTTGAAAATAATGCCACCATCTGCGAAGTAATGTCTCAGGACTTTTCCGAGGACGGAGAACTGCTTAAAGGACCAAGGCTTAATACCGGCAATGTAACATTTATTCCACGGGAAGAAGATTTTAGGCTTCTTATGATGCATCTTGGTGACAGTTCTTTTTGCACCAAGCTTATCAAAGCGGATTTTTGCAAGCAGTTTGCTTTCCCCGAAAACAAATTAAACGAAGATTTCCTTCTGATTCTTGAAATGCTTATGAAATGCGAGGGAGTTTACTCAATTGAGGAGCCCCATTACAGCATTCTTATCAGAAACGGTTCAAATCAGAGAAGCGGCTTCAGACCTCTTCTTTATGATGCAATAATCGAAAACAGTGATTTTGCCTACAAGCTTATGGAGGAAAACTTCCCTTCCTGTAAAACAGAAACCGAACGGTTTCGATACGTTCAAAGACTAATGTATCTTCTTCATATTCCTGTGGATCAAATGACGAAGAGAAACATGACTTATCAAAAGGTAATCAGTGAAGTAAGAGCCGGAAAAAAAGATTGGAAAAGCAATCCTTTTCTTCTTCCCAAAGAAAAAAGGAACCTGAAAATACTGTCTGTTGCACCAAAATTCAGTAAGCATGTTCACAATGTTATTATGAAGTTTAAAAGAATATAAGTAACATAGATAAATGCCTCTCAGATAATAATTCTTTTGAGAGGTATTTTTATTAAAGATCCGCGTTGACATACGTAATAATACGTATTAATATTGGCATATGGAGAGTACGTATGCCACTTACATCTAAAGAAATGATTAAATTATTGAAGAAGAATGGTTTTGTCCCTATAAGTCAAAACGGTTCACATGTAAAAATGGTGAATAATCTGACCGGGCGTACGGTTATTGTTCCTTTTCATTGCAAAGATTTGAAAAAAGGATTGGAACAGCAGATATTAAAACAAGCAGGTATAAAAAATGACGACTGATTCAAAAAATTTATTTTATCCGGCAATTTTTCATAAGGCTGAGGAAGGTGGATATTGGATTTCCTTTCCCGATTTTCCCGAATGTCTGACCCAGGGCGAAACTATAGAGGAAGCATATCAAATGGCTTCGGAAGCGATTGGGCTGTGCATTGATGAAAAAATGCACCGAAAAGAAACTCTTCCCGGTGCATCCATACCTTGCGATTTTAAGGTTGACGCAGGTGACTTTACCTGCCTCATAGAATTCGATTTATTTGATTACAGAAAAAAACATAACAGCCGCGCTGTAAAAAAGACCCTCAGCATACCGGAATGGCTTAATGAAGAGGCTTGCGCACAAGGAATAAACTTCTCACAGGTTTTGCAGGAAGCACTTATTGCGAAGCTAAATCTCTGTTAGTCCTCAACAGATGAGAAAACGACGTTTCTGACCTTCTTTGTGTACATATTTGTTCCTGCACCGGTAAGCTGCATGCCCATCAGCATTGTAACCTTGTGAACAGGATCGTTTCGAAAATATGGACCGAGCCAACCGTCCCAGCCGTATTCTCCGTTGGTCGCAACGGTAATGGCGCGGGAATTATCCTTCATAATCTGAAGAAGATTTACGTACTGATTTCCATTATTGCCATTTGAACGGTAGTATTCTTCCCTCGGAAGATCTTCCATTGAAGCGCCTGTCATAAAATCGATAGTCCTCTTCTGCATAATGCGCTTTCCGTTATACTCGCCACCATTCTGAAGCATTGTAGCGAATTTTGCATAGTCCTGAAGGGTGGTCACAAGACCGGCACCGCCCGATTCAAATGCAGGAGCATGATCCATGGCAAGATTTATAATTAAATGATTATAATTGTATTCCTTCAGACCTTCCTGAGTGTTCTCATATACCTTTGAGAGTCTGTTTTGTTTTTCCTTCGGAACATAGAAACCTGTGTCCCCCATTCCAAGAGGTGCAAATAGTCTTTTCTCAAGAAATTCGCCGAACCTCATTCCCGATGCTTTTTCAATTACAGCACCCAAAACGTCAGCGCAGAAACTATAGTTCCAACTTTCACCGGGGTGGAACATCAAAGGAATCTCGCCAAGCTTTTCGGCAAGCTCTACTGTTGTCATTTCATTATCGGTTCCGATTCGTGATACTCCTTCATCAACCACTCCACAGGTCATACACTCTGTAGTGTTTCTGATTGCATTATATGTTAACCCTGCTGTCATATTAAGGAGGTCTCTGATTGTTGCGGGGCGATGAACCGGAATTCTGTTCCAGCCGTCGGCCACAACCTGATTTTTAAAGCTTTCAATAAAATCTCCCACAGACTGTTCAAGATCTATCACACCATCCTCAACAAGTAGCATGGCTGCAGTAGCAGTAATCGGTTTTGACATTGAATAAAGACGGAAAATGGTGTCTCTCTCAATCGGCAGTTTATTTTCAATATCGCGGTATCCTGCTGCCCCAAAATACACTTCTTC
The DNA here is from genome assembly GCA_045600725.1 of Lachnospiraceae bacterium. Classification (GTDB taxonomy): domain Bacteria; phylum Bacillota; class Clostridia; order Lachnospirales; family Lachnospiraceae; genus UBA1258. The sequence goes on along the minus strand of JAZRYK010000022.1, from coordinate 65,147 downwards.
ACCATTTTCAAGCACCATTACGCTTGAGCCTGCGGCAAACCCCTTTTCCACTAGTTCAGCAAGTACATTATCAACTTTCTTTAAATGTTCTCTGTCCATTTATTTTCTCCTTTTTCCGCGAACCTTGTTGAATCCGATTACCACATATTTTTTTATCAGCTCGAGAACAACACTGTATCCCAGCGATAACGCAGTAAGAATTACAAGCGACGCAATTGCCGGTTTAAAATAATAAACCACGTTCATAAATACAATAAGATAAAAGAATGAATGAATCAGGAAAATATTTAATGAGTGCTTTCCCACAAAAGCAAGACATTCTCGCAAAACAGGCACTGTTGAAAGAAGCTGCGCCGATGTCCAAACAATAAAAAGAGAACAAACCGCATCTACAATGTGAATAAATGATTCCTGCACAACAGAATTATCTCTGATGATAATCAGTGCAACCGTTCCGACAATTCCGATTAACCACTTAAGAACAATATGCACCTTAAGCTTCATAAGCTTGTTAATCCAGTCACCGTATGCGGCAGCCACGCCCAAAGCTATTGTAAACAAATATGTTGTTGCGTCGTAATTAACCGAAAAAATAACAGGAACAAGAAGTGCTATTCCTAAAATTGTATATCCCGCTTTCTTTGTAAATGCAGCTATCAGAGGAACAAAAAGAGCCAATGCATATGCCAGCTTCATATACCACCATGTCTGATTCATGGAAGGGGTTCCGAATATATCGGCCAGGCCGGTTGCATCGGTAAGCATATAAATAAAGCCTTGTGGAGCGGATCCGTAGGCTTCGGTAAAACTGAATGTCCATCCAAATACTACCCATACGCTGACATATAACGCCAAAAATCCTGCCACAAGCTTTGCAATTCTTTTCAGCGCCTGCCGCATCGATTCTTCAAGTGATGTATTTTTTTCAAATATACCTTTTGAGATTCCGTATGCCGAAAGGAAAATAAACAGTGCAACACAAATATGACCGAATGACGAAATAATCATCAATCCATCCCAACTCAAAGGACGGTAATCCACGCCCATTTCAGTCGTCAGTATTCTGTTTCCGAAAAGGTGGTAAATCAACAGCCAAATTATAGCCACACCTTTGGCAATCTGTGAACTGTCTTTAGTAAATGATTCAGGTTTCTTCATTTTCCGTACTGCGTGAAAAATCAACGACTTTCCACATTATTCTCCTGTTTAGTTTGACTCACTGTAAAGAAAAAGAAAAATGGCATTGTCATTACAATCGGAAATGCGTATCTGGTATGCTCCATAAATCCCGGTGCAATAAAACAAACCAGCAGACTTACCCACAAAACTGCTCCGGCCTGTTTTAATACATTTTTCTTCTGAAGATATGTCAGATACCAGAATGACCAAACATAAAATCCCGCATTCTGCACAACCCCAAGGAGCGAAATTCTGTCAGCAAATCGGTACACAAATATCATAACTTTATCAAGCACTGCAGGTATTCCCTCCGGAATATAAAAATCGTCGTCTTCCGTCTCGTACCTTGTTGCGGTTGTAATATTTGGACTGTACCAGCCGTATGTGTGCTCAAAAAACGCATCCACATATACGCCGGGATGCTTGAAAAACATTGTAGTCCAAACACCCAAATAATTTACAAGTTCCTTTGTTCCTGCGCTTTTTTTGTAAAGAGCCTTAACGGGATCGGATAAATACGGATTGTATCTGTCCGCAATATTCGCCATATCATCTCCGAGTACAGCCGATATTGCTTCAATTTCCCGGTCTGTAAGCTCGTCGTAATGATAGTTAATATATCGTGCAGTAACCTGAAAAGGAAGCGAAAGTGCCTCACCCATACTTCCTTTGTTTGCATGAAGCGCCCCAGCAAGGATTGTATTAACAAGCATAGCTGCTGCAGCACCAATCAAAAATACTCCAAGAACATTTTTTATAAACTGTTTAAAGCCATACGCTCTTATATTCGAAACGCACCAAATCAGCCCGCCCAGGATAACAACATAAAATCCGTTCTTTCTGAGAAGACAAGTCATCATCTGAAGAAGAACAAAAACAACCATAAATTTTCCGTTCCGGAAAAGTTCCCTGTCTTCAGTCAGCAAAACAAGACATACAAAGTAACCTACCAAGGCACTTATAAAAGGTACATCTTTTATTGCTGTGGATGCAATGTTTGAATAGACCGGAGCGAATGAATATAAAAAAATAACAAATGTAAGCCAGCAGGAAGAAAGCTTTCTTTTCGCCAAAACAAATACGGTAGCAGAAAGTGCCGCGGAAAGCATGGTGATTTGAAGCAACATATAAATGAAAATACCGATTGTTTCCGATCCTGTTAAAATCATTCCGTATTTAACAGGCAAGCCAATAATGAGTGTACTCACCAAAGGATGATGCGTAGACCATTGCATCTGCCCAAGCACCTGTAAAATCTGTCCTTCCGTGTCATAGCAAAGATTTCCCGGAAAATTAAAAATGACAGCTAAAAGATATACACTTTCCAATATGATAAAACTTTTTAAAAAGGGCTTTTTTGAATAGAAATTATTCTCTTTTGTCAGGAAGTTTTTTTTTTGAATAAGAAGTGTCAGGTATCCGAGCCCTTCTTTAAAGAAAAAGAAGAAGCCGACCACACTGAGAATTGTCTTTGTGAGATTAACCAAACTTCCAAAAAGAACAGAAAGCGAATGTCCGTCACGCATTGCCTGTGCCGCAGGGAGTACGCACGCAAAAACAACCGACAAAACCGTTAACGGAATATCGGTTTTTTTGTTCTTCTCGGAAAGAAAAACAAAAAACAGAGCGCAAACTACCCAAAGAAGAAGAAAGACGAAATCATAGTAGCCCAAAAGTGAATAGATTGAATCGGTAATAAACTCTGTTTTATCGGCATACCATTCGCTTTTCATCGGGGCGTCTATCACCGCTCTGATTGCATATGCTGTTAAAAATCCCTTAAACCAGGGCGCTAATTTTTTTGCCATTTCAAATCCTGTCAGATTAAATATGTTTAGAGTATATCAGATTTTCTGCACTCCATAAACAGTATTTTCTCGCCGTCATCGGTGATGTCTGTTTCGCCTTCAATGAGCTTAAAACCACATTTTACGTAATTATGGATTGCCGCCTTGTTTGCCTCCAACACACGAAGTTCAACAACATCCATTTTCATTTCGGAGAAAACATATTCCATGGACAGATTTTGAGCCTCATACCCGTAACCATGTCCCGCCATCTCCGGATCTCCCAAGAAAATACCGAATTCACAGGTGTGATTCTCATTGTCTATATCACGAAAATATATGCTGCCAAATTCGCGTCCGTCCTCAAGCCGGCCTACAATAAACTGTCGAACAAGGCCTGTGTCAATTTTTGTTCTTATCCAGTTTAAGTGGTCTTCCCGCGTTAACGGTTTTCTGTATATAAAATTTTTTACAACATGAGGAGCATTTCTCCATTTTACGATACTGTCAGTATCATTCGGTGTCATATCACGAAGATATACTCTCTCGCCCTTCATAATATAGTTCATTATAAATTCAACCTAATCCTTCTCGCCGGGACCGAACTGTGCAAGCATTACTGCCGCAAACATTATTATACAGCCAATTCCCTGCCATAAAGTTAAATTATCTCTTAAGATTATAAATCCGAAGATAACTGAAAAAACCGATTCAAAACTCATCAAAAGAGAAGCTATCGCCGGCTTAACTTTGCTTTGTGCAACCATTTGCAATGTGTATGCAACACCGCTTGAGAAAACTCCGGCATATCCAATGGACATCCATGCTGCTGTTATATCTCCCAAAGCAGGCTTTTCCAAAATCATAGGAACAGCGGAAAGAACTCCCACCACAAAAAATTCGATTGAAGAAAGCTTCAAGCAATCAACGTTAGGCGCAAATTTGTCTACCGCAAGAATCTGTAATGCAAAAAGAATTGCGCAGGCAAACAGCCATATGTCAGGCTTTTGCACAACAAACTTCTCTCCGGGAGTCATGCAAAGGAAATACAATCCCACAACCGCAATGAAAACACTCAGCCATATACGAATACCCGGCTTCTTTTTCAAAAATATTGAAAATACCGGAACCATAACAATATAAAAAGTTGTAATAAATCCTGCTTTTCCGGTTGAAACTTCGGGGGCAGCCATTCCTATCTGCTGTGCCGAAGCCGCGAGAAACAAAAAAAAGCCGGTTATAATTCCGCCGATTATTAATGTTTTATCAGTCCATTTTGTTTTTTCTTCTTCCTTCTTTCTTGAATCAAAAAAAGTAATTACAGGAAGAAGAACAAAACTTCCCAGGAAAAATCTGGTGCAAATAAATGTCATCGGACCGACATGTTCCATTCCGGTTTTCTGGGAAACAAAGGCTGCTCCCCAAATCATCGCAGTCAGCAATATAAGAAGACTGTATTTCAGTGATGTGCTTTTTTTCATTAACTGCCTCTCAAACAAAACCCGCAATAACATGTGTCATTGCGGGCAAATTTTTATATTTCGTAATCTTCCATTTCAGCATCGCTTATCGGGGCAAGACCTTCCTCAACAAGCGCTATCATATGCTTTAATATATCGGGATCAAACTGTATTCCCGAATTTCTTTTTAACTCACCAAGAATAAATTCATATGAAAGAGCATTACGGTAACAACGTTTACTGGACATAGCATCGTAGGAATCGGCGACACAGATTATTCTTCCTTCCAAGGGAATTTCTTCACCCTTAAGTCCTTCGTTGTACCCCTTTCCATCGTATCGTTCATGATGACATCTGATACCGTTCTGAACACCGGGAATAGAAGAAAAGTCCTTCATAATTCCGGAGCCGAGAGCCGGATGACGTTTTATTATTTCAAACTCCTCGTCGGTAAGTCGTCCGGGTTTTGTAAGAATACTTGCCGGAATACCTACTTTACCGATGTCATGAAGAAGCCCAATATAGTAAATACGCTCCTGATCATACTCACTCATGCCCATTCTTTTTGCAATCATACGTGAATAAATTGCCACTCGAACAGAATGACCCTTTGTATATTCGTCTTTTGTATCGATGATATTCGCTATAGTCCGCAGCGATTCACTAACCAGATCCTTATATGCCGCATGTGTTTTGGAATAATTCGCAAGCTTGATATCCACCACATGAACAACCACAATAGCAACAGCAAATATATTAATCAGAATAAGAATTATCCAGAAAGGAACAAATGTAATCAGTTTTCTGTCGAGCCTGTAATCTAAAAACATCTGATCCATCGGAAGGGTTTCTTCCGAATACATTACGAGTCCAAACGTTTTATAGTCATCCGACATAACCTGCTTGTTGAATTCTTCCGGCTCGTAAATAAGCTTGTCCTCTTCAATTCCCCAGAATCCGTTCCATGTGCTGTCAATATTACAGCCTTCCGGAATATTTACCGAAAGTGTCCAGTCCGTAATGGGATAAGAAGAATTGTTGAAAATAGTGAAATTATACTGATTTCCTGTCCCTTCATCGGCTTCCCATGCGCGTCCCGAGTTTGCTATAACATAAATTTCCTGATTTTGCGGGCTGTCGATGTTCCAGTCAAAAGACAACGAGAGTTCTTTTTTGTTCTCGTTTGAGATATATATAACACAATAAATCAATGCCAAAAACAGCAGTACGGTAACTACTGCCATGTAAAAAAGAGATGTGACATTTTTTCTGTGCTTGTGTTTCAATATTATACCCTCTGTTTATTCGTATTCATGACTTACACAAAATCACAAATAGCATTCCCCATATAACGTGGATTATCGCATATTTTCGTTAAAAATGCAATTAGTCAATCCCACGAATATCTACATGATGGATTTTTTGCATTAGGATGTTACGAAACGCTGAAAGCTCATCAAAAGTATATCCGCTAAGTCCCGATTTCAGAACCCGTTCAGATTCTACAAAACCTTGAAGATAATATTGTTCCGCCCCTTCAAGTAGATTGGCAATATCAGCAAACACCTTCTCATCATGAAGTTCCCTAACAACAGTGGTCCTAAATTCATAATCTATTCCTAAGTTCATTATAAGCGAAATGCTTTCCTGTATTATATTTAAATCCACCTCACATCCTGCAGCTTCCGAATATCTTAACGGAGAAGATTTTATATCCATAGCAATATAATCAATCAATTTTTCCTTCGCAAGTTCTTTTACTACATCAGGACGATAGCCGTTTGTATCAAGCTTTACCGAAACATTCATATCCTTTATTCTTCGAATGAAATCCGGCAAATCGGCTTGGAGTGTAGGCTCTCCACCTGTTATGCAAACTCCCGTTATTATACCTTTTCGCTTTGCCAGGTGAGTAAATATTTCTTCTTCACCAACAATCGGCTGCGAATTCGGATTAAGAACAAGATCGGAATTATGACAGAAAGGACATCTGAAATTACACGCACCTGTAAAAATCGTACATGCCAGTTTCTCGGGATAATCAAGCAATGTTGTTTTATTAAGTCCGTGTATTTGCATTTTCCAAAGCCTTTCCATGTGGTATGATACATTATTATAACATAGTAGGAATAAACCATGTCCAAAACATATACTACAGATGAAAAATATATGAAGGAAGCCCTGAAGGAAGCAAAAAAAGCTTACCGTCTCGGAGAAGTTCCCATAGGCTGTGTGATTGTCTACGAGGGAAAAATCATAGGTCGTGGATATAACCGTCGAAACACTGACAAGTCTACCCTTTGCCACGCCGAAATAACTGCCATCAAAAAAGCCTCAAAGGTTATCGGTGACTGGCGACTCGAGGGTTGCACGCTTTATGTTACACTCGAACCTTGCCAAATGTGTGCCGGTGCCATTATACAAGCTCGAATAGACAAGGTTGTTATGGGCTCAATGAATCCCAAGGCCGGTTGTGGTGGTTCTTTATTAAACATTCTTCAAATGGACTGTTTTAATCACCAGGCAGAAGTAGAAAGAGGAATTCTTGATGAAGAATGCTCCGAGCTTCTTACACGCTTCTTCAAAGAACTGCGTGTAAGATTAAAAATCGAAAAAGCAATGGCCAGAGGAGATCTCACTGTGAACGATTGACTTTTTTACATAAAATCTGTATCATTGTTTTCGCCGTGTTGTGTTTACACGGCTTGTACAGTTTCCCAGTTGGTCTTGCGCAATGGGAACCCACGAACCGTGTCAGGTCGGGAACGAAGCAGCACTAAGAGGAATTTCCTATGTGCCGCAAGGGCGCCGGCTTCGAGCTGTACAGGTCATGTAAGCACAACACTTTTTTGTTACACTTATTCCGGGGCTGCGACCATTCAGATATATTAATGGCAGGATTAAACTAAAAAGAACAGTAAACAATGAATAATCTTTCTTCTTACTATGAAAATTGTATATTGTGCCCCCGAAAATGCGGTGTTAACAGAATTGCCGGACAGGTAGGTGTATGCGGTTGTACCGATAAGGTGCTTGTCAGTCGCGCTGCTCTGCATATGTGGGAAGAGCCTTGCATAAGCGGAGAAAATGGTTCGGGAACCGTTTTTTTCAGTGGTTGCAATCTTCATTGCATATTCTGCCAAAATTATGAAATTTCAGGCAAAAATCCATGTGGAAAAGAAGTTGATGCCGAGAGAATCAACGAAATATTTTTTGAATTAAAAGAGAAAGGTGCCAACAATATTAATCTGGTCACACCAACGCACTACCTCCCCTCAATTGCTAAGGCTTTGAAATTGGCAAAAGAACAGAAATTAGGACTCCCGATAGTTTATAATACAAGCTCCTACGAAGAAGTTGACAGTCTGAAAATGTTAGAAGGGTTGGTAGATATTTGGCTTCCTGATTTAAAATATGTTCGTTCCGAAACGGCAGCTTCATTCTCTTTTGCTTCCGACTATCCCTTGAAGGCCAAGGCAGCAATCGCTGAAATGGTTCGCCAAAGCAGTGACTGCATCTTTGATGAAAGTACGGGACTCATGAATAAGGGAGTTATAGTAAGGCACCTTGTTCTTCCCGGACATACAAAAGAAGCCTGTGAAGTTCTCGACTATCTTTATAGCTCATACGGCGACAAAATTTATATCAGCATAATGAATCAGTATACTCCGTTCCCCGAAAGACTTTCACCGAGTAATGTTCCCGAGGAACTTATGCGCAAGGTAACCGCCCGTGAATACGAAAAGGTCATTCGCCATGCATTGGAAATAGGAATAAAAAACGGCTTCACCCAGGAGGGAAAAGCCGCTTCGGAAAGTTTTATTCCGGATTTTAAGAATTGTGACGGCGTTTAAAAGCCCCACCAGTTTCCTATTGTAAATCTGAGCATATGTGAGATCAGATGCAGTAAAAACAAATGTACCGGGTAAAAAGCATAGAAGAAATACTTAAGCTTAAAGCCTTTACGTCCGTTGTATCCCAAAATAACAAGGCAGTCCGCAAAAGCGAATACCTCAAATAAGTTGAATACTGTCAGCACAAGACAGCAAAACGCAATCGATAAGTTTTTGTTGTTCCTAAAGGCATATGCTGTTGCAATTGCAAGTACTCCCAAGCCCGCATAGTCGGTTTTGAAAAAGTCGGCAGCAAACATAAGTATCACAAGACCGGTGAGCGACACTCCGTTTTGAATTACAAAATCCGCGCCGCGTGCATTAACAAAACTCATTTGCACCCTGACAGAAATAAAGGCAAAAAGAAGAAATGCTCCAAACGCAACAGATTTTCCGGCGATTGATGCAGGAATACCCCAACCTGTGAGTTTTAATACTATCCAAAAAGAAAATCCCACGGATGATATAAGAATTCCGGCTATGCCAAGATTCTTTTTTATGTTCTTTGTATGGATATATTCGTCCCACCACATAAACAAAAATCCAAGTAAAAGTGTTACAAATACACTTTGATAGCCGGGCGCAAATATTTCGTTTGTTATTGCAAGATTGAACGGTATTTCCGAAATCAGAGCAAATATTGCAAGACGAATAGCATACTGCAGCTTACTGTGCGTATATTTAAATCCTTCAACAAGAAGAAAAATAAAAAGCGGGAAGCCCATTCTTCCGATAATTCTTAACAACAAATATCCGAAGTACACTATGTACACTTTTGCTCCGAATATTTCTCCCCATTCTATAGGATTATCTATCGTTTCGAATGCAGCGGTCATTCCCGTCACACCCATATATCTCTCAACAATAACCGCACCGATATGGTCAATAAGCATAGTGACGATTGCAATTATTTTAACAGTGCTTCCACTTATTCCTTTTGTTTTTCCCGTCGTTACACCCTCGGTCATTTTTACTCCTGCGAATCAAGATATTTGATATAATTTGAAACCATCATTGCTATCTTGAATGTAAGTGCATCATCAAAATTTCTCAAATTAAGTCCTGTTGCTTTCTCAACTTTTTCCAGCCTGTACATAATTGTATTTCTGTGCATATAAAGCTGTTCGGCTGTCTGAGAAACATTTAATGTATTTTCAAAAAACTTCTCAATAATCTTTATATTGTCATCATCCAGATCGATTTCCGCCTCATCCTTGAAAATCTCCTGCATAAAAATGCGGCAGAGGTTTTCGGGGAGCTGATAAATAAGTCGTCCGATTCCAAGACGATTATACGAAATTACATCCTGTTCAACATAAAAAATCTTTCCGACATCCAGCGCGAGCTTTGCTTCTTTATAAGATTTTGAAACATCCTTAAGTTCCGACACCATAGTTCCGAAAGAAACGCGAACATTAACCATTGCTTCGGTATTCATAATACCCACAATCGAATTTGCAATTTCCAAATAGTCTTCAATTCCGTCGCTTGTTTCAACCTGTTTGATAAGAATAATATTTTTCTCATCTACTGCTGTAAGATAATCCCCGTACTGCTGCGTAAACATACCCTTCAGTATTTCCATCGAAGCATTATCTCTTTCTATGTCCGATTCTATTAAAAATACTACTCGCGGAACATTAATATCGATTCGCAGTTTCTGCGCTCTGTTGTATATATCTACAAGAAGAAGATTATCAAGAATCAGATTCTGGAAGAAATTATTTCTGTCGAAACGCTCTTTATATGCAACAATCAACGCCTGAATCTGAGATACACAGATTTTTGCAACCATATATGCATCATCAGACAACCCCTTAGCTACAAGAACATAAACCATTTCTCCATCATCATTTATTTTTAAAAGGTGATATCCGTTTATGACTTGTGAATCCGCAGAGCTTCGTATGAAATCAGTAATAAAATTCATCTTGATATCGGGAGTATATGTCGATGCCGCCACAATACCGTCCGTATCATATATGCAGAAATCAACTTTTGTTATTCCTTTTAAACTATCGATACTGGATTGAATAATTGAACCTGTAATCATCATCTTTCCTCACAAAATCCGAATTTAAAAAAAGGACGTTGGCTAAACCAACGCCCTTTAATAATCAACAAACTAGTTTGTGATGATCATTTCTGTTTCCTTATCGAATACATGAATCTTTTCAGTATCAAGAGCGAACTTAATAGCATCGCCGGGTCTTGATGTTGTTCTGGAATCAACTCTTGCAGTGATAGGGAACTCAGCAAGATCGAAGTATAAGAATACTTCTGCACCAAGTAATTCGTAAACCTTAACGGTTGACTCGAATACTGACTGAGGTGATGTTTCAATGAACATCTGTGAATCATATACATCTTCAGGACGGATACCGAATACAACTGTCTTGCCTTCGTAGCCACCGTCGATAATCTTCTTAGACTTTGCAGGAGGAAGAGGAATTGACTTTCCGCCAACTGCAAGGTAAGCAACGTCACCCTTAACTTCAACTACAGCATCAAGGAAGTTCATCTGAGGTGAACCCATGAATCCTGCAACGAAGAGGTTCTGAGGCTTCCCGTAAAGGTCCTGACGTGTACCAACCTGCTGAATAACACCCTCCTTCATAACTACGATTCTTCTACCAAGTGTCATAGCTTCTGTCTGGTCATGTGTTACATAGATGATGGTTGTACCTAATCTCTGGTGTAACTTAGCGATCTCAATACGCATCTGTACACGGAGCTTTGCATCAAGGTTTGAAAGAGGTTCGTCCATAAGGAATACCTTAGGGTTACGAACGATAGCACGTCCCATGGCAACACGCTGTCTCTGACCACCTGAAAGAGCCTTAGGCTTACGATCAAGAAGCTTTGTTAAGTCAAGAATCTTAGCTGCTTCCTTAACCATCTTATCGATCTGATCCTTGGGAACCTTTCTTAACTTAAGACCGAATGCCATATTGTCATATACTGACATATGAGGATACAGAGCGTAGTTCTGGAATACCATCGCGATATCTCTGTCCTTGGGTTCTACGTCGTTAACTACTCTGTCACCAATCTTTAATTCACCTGAAGAAATATCTTCAAGACCTGCAATCATACGAAGTGTGGTTGACTTACCACAACCTGAAGGACCTACGAAGATGATGAACTCTTTATCTGCAATTTCAAGGTTGAAGTCTTTAACAGCTTCGAATCCGTTAGGATATACCTTGCAGATATTTTTCAATGATAAACTTGCCATTGTAAATAACCTCCTAATATATTCGGGGTCAGAAGCCCCGTACCTTTTACTAGTATATAGAAGCCTCACTTCATACGCCATAACAGAATTATACAAAAATTAAATGCATTCTTATAAAAACTGTCCATAGAGCGTATGTCTGTTATGACTTTTATACAAACAACCATCTTTCTTATTGGTTAAATTAACCAACAATTCTACTTGCCGTACTTCTCCTCATTAAAGAATACCAGCTGATTCTTACCACGTTTTTTAGCTCTGTACAAAGCCTGATCGGCTGATACATAAAGGTCCTTGAAGTTTGTTCCGTCTTCAGGGAACACAGCAGCACCGATACTTGCCGTTGCCGAATACTTTACGTAATCACCACCTGCTTTAAAATCATGGAAGAAATGATTTACACGATTTGCTTCACGTTCAACAATCAAATCATCTTTGATATCCTTAAGGAAAATCATAAACTCGTCGCCGCCGGTTCTTCCTACAATATCGGTCACGCGGAACTCTGTTCTGATCTCCTTTCCGAGAGTTTTCAAAAGAGTATCACCGAAGGCATGTCCCATTGTATCATTAACCTTCTTGAAGTTATCTATATCAAGAATGAACAACACACCACGTCCGTTGGGATTATCCTGCATATACTCCGCAATTTTCCTTTCGGTTGCAGCCTTGTTGGTAAGCTCTGTAAGAAGGTCCATATCAACCTTATCCTCCAGCTTCTTACCACGTTCTTTTGTTCTTGTAATATTTACAATACTTGTAGCGGCGATAAATACCACCAAAACAGATAAAACAACCAAAAGCTTAATTGCTATACCCTTAAGCTCTGAAAACTCCGCAGCACCGAGTTCGTCAACCGCATGCTGGCGGATACCGAATACCATATACCAGTCAACACTTTCAAGTGTAAGAGGAACACATATTATTGTTCTTGAATCTCCCTCAATCTCACTGTCGATGGTATATGAAATTCCACTGTAAATTTTTGATTTGAAATAATTATATTCTTCAGCTTTAGCTCCGGACTGGACCGTTGTAAGGAAGTTGCCGGATGTGACAAACTTGCTCTGATTATCCGAGTATTTTTCAAATGATTCAAGAACTGTTCCGTCTTTCTGAATAACCGCACAGAATGACTGATCTTCATAGCTCGACTTGATAAAGTGATCGTCCAACATGGATGAATCAAGCAAGAACAAAATAAATCCCTTATTGATAGGGTATGAAGCAACAAACACATTTTCATTTCCCAAATCATCCTTGGGAATAAAGAAGTACTTCATGCTCTTGTTCTCTCCGCCTGAAAGATAAGGCTCATAAAAGGAGTAATCATGACTCTGTCCTTTTTGGTCCACGATTCTTCCGCCCGCATTACAAATATAAACATTGCTGAAAGAAGAATTTTTGACAACAAGCTTGGCCATGGAACTGACCTCTTCGCCAAAAATATCAAGATTATCATTCTCAATAGTCTCGCGAATTATTCCGCCAAATTTACGCGCGTCTTCCATTTCTTCTTTAAAATGCTCAGCCCAAACAGAAGCATAGTTTGTCATTCTTGCCTCAACTACATCATCTGCCTGCTCGCTGCCTTTCTTCAAAAAAGAAAACAGGAAGAAATAAATCAGTATCAGCATTACCCCCGACACAATTATCCATGACAACCATGAATTTTTCTTTTTTAAATCAGCCATTCTACGTAACCCTCCGAAAATTATCAGTTTTCAGTACTTTCATCCTCAATACTTTTTATATCTGAAGTTTCGGCAGAAGCCCCATCTTCGTCAGCCGAAACGGTCCATGAAAAATCATCGTTTTCTTCCTGCTCTGCAGGCTCAAATCGCTTAAATGTTTTGTTATAAATCATTGCATTCAAATATACCGGCAACGATATTACAAACAAAAGTCCGAGAAGAGAAAGAAATTGAACATATAAAATAATTATCGGAAGCGCAACCCAGCACAGTGCCATCAGAACAGTTTTGGGAAGTGCCAAAAAGCTCATAAGAAAAGCGTTTTTGACAGTAACTTTAATCGGATTGATAAAGTGACTCTGTATAGGAAAAACGTATAAGAGTGTGAAAAAAAACAAAACACTCACAACACATAATGCAACAAATACCAATGTTTGAACCGACTGAAGTGTTTCGGCATATGCAGGTGCCAAAATGATTCTAAAGTCAAAAACAAGAAGTACGATTGCAGCCAGAGCTATCAGCCATATTATCGTCGACTGCTTGAAATTAACCTTAAATGATTTGAAAAAATCCTTTGTAACATAGCTCTCTTCACCACGAACCATTTTAAGGCATGTGTAATGAAGTGCAGTTATTGCCGCACCGGCCGTAACAACCGGAAGGCAAAGAATAAGTGTAAGAAAATTCAGCCACAACAGGTCAGCCATTCTGCTTAAAAAGCGCATTATCGGGCTGTCTAAATCCAATAGTTTTCCCATCTGTTAATCCATCCTAAAATCTATTTACTGATTTGCTTATACGTAAGCTCATAATTTGTCTGAAAACGTTTATATGTTTCCAGTGTCTCGTCGCTCTTCTGTCGAACACCTTCCATTATTCTGTCATAGAAAGAAATGAACGCTCTGACCACTTCGGCATTAAGTTTGCCTCTGCCCGCCTCTTCCTTTAAAATCATAATAACCTGCTCTTTTGTTTTCGGCTCTCTGTAGCTTCGCGGACTGGTAAGGCCGGTAACAGTATCGGCAACCTGTAATATCGATGCCAGACGCGGAATCTGATATTCACGAAGTCTGTTGGGGTAGCCGCTGCCGTCTCCTCTTTCGTGATGCATAAGAATTACATCAAGACATTCCTGCTTAAGACGACCTCTGAGCATGGATTCAACAGTTGAAACATGTTCACGCAATGATTGCATTTCCTCTGAAGTCAGTTTTCTGGGTGCCTCTATTACATCCTTCGGAACTCCTGCCATTCCCGCATCATGCAAAATTGATGCATATCTCAAAATTTCCGCATCCTCTTTTGAAAGAAGAAATTTTTCGCCAAGCTGTTCACAAATATGAGTACAGGTCAATATATCATACATGGTATATTCGCTTCTGAAACCCACACAATACATAAGCCCCATCAGATAATCATGTTTTTCTTCATTTGTAAAAATCAGATATTCATAAAGTTCGCTAAGCTCACTTTTATATTCACCCGAGTTCAATTTTTCAAAAATGTTGTATTTCTTCTGCGCCTGATACAAAAGGTCCATTGCTTTAGGTGAAAACTTTGTTCCCACCTGCTTCTGAAACATCATATAATCAAATTTTGCCCCGAGAATGTTGGAATAAATATCCATTTTCTCAGCGATATTAAGGCAGTGTGCAACCTCTAAGTATTCGTAAGAAGTATCCCTTATTTTGTCATAATCGGTATGATGATAAAGAACAATTTTCGCCTGATCTTTCAAAGGCGTTAAATATGAAAGATACATGTATCCGTATATCGAATGCGGCATATATTCTTTTGACTCGTACCTAAGACGGTCTTCAAGATTATCTGTCTTATATGCACCGATATCATGAAGCGTGGCCACCATTGCAAGTTCTGCCACCTCGTACATCTCATATTTATTCATGCACAGAAGCATTCGGGATAAAATATATGAAGTACGGCTGCCATGAGAAATAACGTTTGCATCAAGGCACTTGAGTACATCTCTGATTACATAATAAATATCTCGGCTGTGAATAAGATTCATTTTTACCTCTTCACTCTTTTCAAAAGTACCATAGGAGTATATATGATACCGTCTGTTCGTTGTTGCTCGTCGCAATCTTTAAATCCAAGTTTATGATAAAAAGCTTCACCGTAAGGAGAAGCATTGACTGTCATTCTTACTCCGAATTTTTTGGGAAGAGCATCCTGCATCCTTTGAACCAGAAGTTTTCCTATGCCGTGACGATGATATTTCTCGTCTACAAAAAGAAGAGAAATATGATTCCCCGCTCTCAGGCTTCCCACGCCCACAATCTCACTGCCGCGCTTTGCAACCCAGATTTTGTAATCACCGTTTAAAAACATATGATGGAGTTGTCCGTCTGAAATAAACTCCAGGAAGCTCATTATTCCCTCGCGCTGATATATGGGAGCTTCAAATTTCAAAAACGTTCGCCAACATAAATCCATTGCCGGCTCCCAGTCATCGGGTGTCGCGGGAAAAACAAGAATTCCGCCTATTTCTCCTTTTTTACCAACCATTCGTAAAGATCCTCGTAAACTGTTTCTTTGTCGGTTTCATTGAGAATTTCATGGCGGTCACCGGGATACAGTTTTATACTTACCTTCTGCATTCCTTCATCAACAAAAGACTTATAAACCTTTTTAACCGCTTCGCCGTAGTCTCCGACAGGATCGTCCTCGCCACTGACAAAGAACACAGGAAGAGTAACAGGCATTTTCTCTATATTTGATTTTTTATGAAGTCGAAGAATAAGTTCACCAAGGGTTTTAAATCCGTTGCAGGTAAATACAAATCCGCAATCCGGATCTTCAATATATTTGTCAACTACCGCTTCTTCTTTCGTAAGCCAGTCAAAATTTGTTCTGGGATTTTCAATCTTTTTCTGATTTGCACCGAATGCAATTCCGTCAATAAATTTTGAAGGCTTTTCACTCTTGCCAAACAAGCATCCTACGGAAGCCATTATTTTAAGAAGTAAAGCCACAGGGGCGGGAACCATTCCGGTACCCATAACAATTGCTCCGTCAATTCCTTTTCCGTATCTGAATAAATAGTTACGAAGAATAAATGATCCCATGGAATGTCCGAGTACATAATAAGGAACTCCTACATACTGTTCCTGCGTAAGTTTTTTTAATCTGTGAACATCTCTCACCACAACGGTTGCTGCATCCTGCTTACAAAAGTAACCCTGAATGCCGCCTTCCTGAACACTTTTACCATGTCCGAGATGATCGTCTGCTGTAACAACAAATCCTTTCTGTGTGAGATATTCCGCAAACGCTTCATATCTGTCAACATGTTCAGCCATTCCGTGAACAATTTGAAGGACACCAATGACCTCTGTATTTTCAGGCTCCCATCTTACTGCGTGAAGCTGTGTTTTATTATCTCGTGAAGCAAAAGTAAAATCGGTTCTTTTCATAAAAATACCTGTCTGAGAATATAATATTTTCATTTGGGGAAACTTACCCATAATTAGGTGTATTATACCTAAATTTTGTTAAATTTGCAATATTAATAGGCTTTTGCACAAAACAAATCATGTCATTTACGACATGCCGTCTCCGCTTCCCCGCGCTGCAAGCGACATAATTCCTATATAAATGCGAACGCATCCATAGCGGAGCATTTTTATCCGATCGGAAATTCAGAGGAATTTCCCATTATAAAAAGAAGAACCGCAGTCCGCATACGAGCCTTGGTTCTTCTCAACTTTAATATTTCACAATATTTTGTTTTTATTAACAGATTTCAGAGCCTGAAGGCATCGCCTTTTCAGGTGTCATCAAAGCAAGATTTCCATCGGGATCTTCTGCACAAAGAAGCATACCTTCGGAAAGAACCCCTGCAAGTGTTGCGGGCTTTAAGTTAACGAGAACCATTACCTTCTTTCCAACCATTTCTTCTGCGGAATAATGCTGTTTAATTCCCGAAACAATCTGCCTTGTCCGGTTTCCGATTTTTACCTGAGAACAAAGAAGCTTCTTTGACTTAGGTACTTCCTCACACTTAATGATTTCGCCTACAGCGAACTGAAGCTTCGAAAAATCATCATATGAAATCTCAGGTTTGACTTCAAATTCGACAGCAGGTTCTTCTTCCTTTGCAGGTTCCTCTGTTGCACCTGCTTCAGCCTTCTGAATTGCTGCAATTCGCTCTGCCTCCGCATATACATCCTTAATATCGAGACGTGCAAAAAGAATTTCGGGTGTATCGGTAACCTTGTTGCCTGAAGGATACGCTCCGAACGTGCCGAGTGTATCAAACTCACGAAGTTCTGTATTTAACTGCTTTGCAATCTTCTCGGCCGTCTCGGGAAGGAAAGGCCAGAGAAGGCTTGCTCCGATTGTAATTCCTTCAACAAGATTGTAAAGAACCGTAGCAAGACGATCCTTATTTGCTTCATCCTTTGCCAACGCCCAGGGAGCAGTCTCGTCAATGTACTTGTTGCAGCGTTTGAAAAGAGCAAAAATTTCAGTAATTGCATCAGCAACATGAAGGTCTTCCATCTTTGCACATACTCTGTTGTAGGTATCAACGGCAACAGCCTTAAGATCTGCGTCAACATCTTCCGCAACATTCTTATTTTCAACCACACCGCCAAAGTATTTGTTGCTCATGGAAATTGTACGGTTAACAAGGTTTCCGAGAACATTTGCAAGATCTGAATTGATTCTTTCTGTCATCAAATCCCATGTAATGGCTCCGTCGTTTTCAAAGGGCATCTCATGAATCATGAAGTATCTTACCGCATCAACCCCAAGGAATTTCGCAAGATCATCGGCATAAAGAACATTTCCCTTTGATTTACTCATCTTGCCGTCACCGGAAAGAAGCCAGGGATGACCGAACACCTGCTTGGGTAAGGGCTCACCCAAAGCCATTAAGAAAATAGGCCAGTAAATTGTATGGAAACGAACAATATCCTTACCGATTAAGTGAAGATCTGCAGGCCAAAGCTTGTTATACTGCTCAGTTGAATTTCCGTCTGCATCAAAGCCGATACCGGTAATATAGTTTGTCAAAGCATCAAGCCATACATAAACAACATGTCTGTCATCAAAATCAACAGGGATTCCCCACTTGAAGGAAGTTCTGGATACACAAAGATCCTGAAGTCCGGGAAGGAGGAAATTGTTCATCATTTCGTTCTTTCTTGAAACAGGCTGAATAAACTCGGGATGAGTATTGATGTGTTCAATCAGTCTGTCGGCATATTTACTCATTTTGAAGAAATATGCTTCTTCCTTCGCAGGCTTAACTTCACGTCCGCAGTCAGGACATTTTCCGTCAACAAGCTGTGATTCTGTCCAGAAGGATTCACAGGGAGTGCAATATAATCCTTCGTAAGCACCCTTGTAAATGTCGCCCTGCTCGTAAAGCTTTTTGAAAATCTTCTGAACCTGCTTCTCATGAGGCTTATCGGTTGTTCTGATAAACTTGTCATATGAACAGTTAAGACAATCGCAGATATCCTTGATTTCTCCTGCAACTCCGTCAACAAATTCCTGAGGAGTCACGCCTGCTTCAGCAGCCTTAAGTTCAATTTTCTGACCATGCTCGTCGGTTCCTGTCTGGAAGAAAACATCATAGCCGTCTTTTCTTTTAAATCTTGCAATACTGTCTGCAAGTACGATTTCATAGCTGTTTCCGATGTGCGGTTTACCGGATGTGTAAGCTATCGCCGTAGTAATGTAATATTTTCCCTTATCTGTCATTTTCTACCTCCTATAAAACAAATCGTCTTCCCGCGCCTAAGCACGAGAAGACGTCAATCAACGTGTTACCACTTCTCTTCATTCGCATCTCACAATGCGAACCTCATCAGGTACTCACAATACCCTTGCGCAATATCGGGCGCTCCCGTCACAGCCTAACTTATTGCTCGGTGTGCCGCTCCAAAGCCATGTTCGGTATATATCCGATCGGGAATTCTCAGCCAACATCCTTCTCTGTAAATCTTCCGTATACTTACTCTCTTTTTCATAGCGTTAGTGTTAAATTTTACTGTAATTTATCACAGTATTTTTATTGTGTCAACTTAATATCGCCGGAAGTGAAATATTCTCTGATATAATGTTGTGAGCACATTTCATTTGTAGTAAAATATTGGTGTATTGTTTCATACAGCATAGAGGGGTAATTATGCAGAATAGCAAAAACAAAAAAAGAAAATTATTGGTATTTGCAGGCGGTTGGGGCGGCGAATTTCTGGCAGAGGTTTTAGCCGGTGTTATCGAAGAAGCGCTGGTTGTCAATTTTGATGTGTTTACTTTTGTCAATTTTTCACTTACCGGAGACCACCCGGAGATAAATGAAGTATCTACAAGCTTTTTCAAGCTTCCCCGTATTGAAGATTTTGATGGTGTTATTCTTCTTACAAATTCTTTCAATCGTCCGGAAGAAATTGAATATTTTACCGCTGAATTAAAAAGAGTCAATGTTCCTGCCGTAAGTATAGAATACGAGCTCGGAAATCTTCCCACAATAACAACGGACAACTATTCCGGAATGTACAGTCTTTGTGAACATCTCATTAAAATTCATTCCTGTAAGGAGCTTCTTGTTGTATCCGGCCCGGCGTCTCATGCCGAAAGCATCACTCGAGTTCAGGCTGCAAGAGATTGTGCCCTTGCAAATGGTTTAGCACTCCCCGACAGTAACATTCTTGAGGGTAACTGGGGTAAAGACAGAGTACCTGAGCTTGTAAACAGTTGGATTACAAAAAATGAAAAACTGCCGGATGCCATCGTATGCGCAAACGACGTTATGGCTATGTCTGTTATAGATGAAGTCAGAAGAATGGGATATGATGTTCCCAGAGATTTACTCGTTACAGGTTATGACGGTACACTTCAGGCGCGTTACTTCGATCCCCCCATTTCCACCGTAAATCATTCCTGGTCGAAAATGGGACATGAGGCTTTCAATACAATTGTCAAGCTTATTAACAAAGAAGAGGTTCCTCATAACATTTCATTATCAACCGAATTTATGGCTGCACGTACCTGCGGTTGTGATATGCGAGGCTCTGCTTTTGCAAGAGTTTCCAACTCGCGTGCTCTTACCCGAACAATTATGGGACCCATTGAAATGGATTCTCATTTCCGTCATTTCCAGTCCTCTGTCCGCAATGTAAATACGGGAGAAGATTTATACCATTCACTCTCTTATCTTTTTGAACATGCACATATAATCGAAGGAAATGATTTTTCTCTTTTCCTTTATCCGGACTTTTATACCAAAGAATTGGATGAAGAATACAGAGATTTACGTAGCATTTTGGAACTCGATAGGGTAGTATGCCTTGAAAACGGCAAACCTCAGCCTCGAAAAAATGTCGATATGCAAGAATTGATTTTGGGTGCAAGCGAGCGAAACAGTGAACCTAAATATTATTTATTTGTTCCTCTTCACAACACATCCATTACTTACGGCTGTGCAATGTTAAACGGACCGCTAAACGCTGCCAGTGAAAATCAGTACTATATCTGGTCTATGCATATGATGCAGGCTTTGGAGCAGGTTGAATCAAATGTAATAATCAGAAAACTGTATGAAAAAATGGAGCGTCTTTCCGTTACCGATCCGCTTACCAATATTTACAATCGTGCGGGATGTGAAAAGATTTCCTATCCATATCTTATCGATTGGGGAACTCAAGGCGGTAAATGTATCGTAATGCTGATTGATGTGGATAAGATGAAACTGATTAATGACAAATTCGGTCACGTTTCAGGAGATATCGCCTTAAAGGCTATATCGCAAGCCCTTAAAAACAGTCTCCCCGAAGAATTTATTATTTCCAGATTTGGAGGAGACGAATTCTTTGTGGCCGGTACACTTAAAAATTCATCATTTGATATCCACTCGATGCTTGTAAAAATTGAAGATCAAATTAAAGACATTATCCAAGAACAAAAAATTGAATTCCCGCTTTCAGCCAGCATCGGATACGATATTATTGTTCCCAAAACAATTGCCGATATCGAGCATGGTATTGATCGTGCGGATCAGGATATGTACAAAATCAAAAAACTGCATCACGAGAATTAATTTTTCGCGTCGCTGTAAGCGACATAATTCCTACACAAAAACCGGCGGATACTTATCATCTCCGCCGGTTTCTTTATGTCTTAATTACATTTCAATAACTACTTCGTTTGTATCCTTAAGGATAGCTTCCTTAATGAGAAGTCCTTCAATCTTTTCACCGTTTACAGTTACTGACTTAACGCCATGCTGTGAACCGTTCGGATTGTTAACTGTTACATTAAGAATCTTTCCACGGAAGTTTTTCTTAAGTGAGTAGCTCTTCCACTCTGAAGGAATTGAAGGATCAATTACGATACCTTCTGCCTCGGGATTGAGTCCTAAGATACCTTCTGTTGTACCAACCATAACTGTTGAAGCTGTACCTGTAAGCCAGTGTACATGTGCACGTCCGGCGAAGGGTGAATCCTTACCTTCAACGAACTGGCCGTATACATAAGGCTCGAGTTCTCTTAATTCTGCATTGTCGTTGTAAGTAGCGGGAGCTGCTTCTGTCCAATACTTGTATGCTCTGTCACCATGACCAAGCTTTGATTCTGCTAAAATCAACCAACCCTGAGGCTGTGAGAATATACCTGCATTTTCCTTAATTGTCTTGTTGAAGCAAACTGCCAGGGCACCATCGAATGCATGATATTCGTATGAAGGATACATAACCATTGCACCGTAAGGAGTGTTAAGCTCTCTCTCTACGCTATCCATAGCAAGTTCCTGCTGTTCCTTTGTACCAAAGTCTGCAATAACTGACCAGGACTGAGGATTAAGCCACATTGAAGCTTCCTTATCGTTACGGTTACCGATAACTGTACCGTTCTCCATATAACCTCTGATCCATCTGTCTTCATTCCAGCAATCAGCAAGGATTGTATCAAGCTTAGCATTAATTTCATCAAGATACTTGATGTAGTCTGTATCGTTCTTGATAACTGCATACTTTCTTAAAATCTTGATAGCATATACAAGCTGGAATGCAACGAAGGTTGATTCACCCTTCTTACCAAGTCTTAAGCAGTCATTCCAGTCAGCGTGAAGACCTGCAGGCATGCCGTGGTTTCCAAGGTGTGTCATTGAGAAGTCGATTGCTCTCTTTAAGTGATCGTAAACTGTACCCTTCTCATCATCGTTTGCGTAGAAGATTTCTTCATCAAGGAATGCGATGTTACCTGATTCTGAAATGTACTTGTAAACTGTAGGGAATAACCAAAGAGCATCGTCAGCACGATATGAAGGATGTCCTGTTTCCTTTGCGTATACTGAATGCTCGTCGTTCTCGTCGGGATGGTTTTCCTTACCGGGAGTATGAGTATATTTAACAAGAGGAAGACCTGCGCCGTTTGTTACCTGAGCTGAAAGCATGAATCTGATTTGATCTGCAGCCATTTCGGGAGCGAGGTGGATAATACCCTGAATATCCTGAACTGTGTCTCTGTAACCAAAACCGTTTCTGAGTCCGCAGTACTGGAAAGATGCTGCTCGAGACCATGTAAATGTGATAAAGCAGTTGTATGCATTCCATACATTTACCATGTTGTTGAAGTTCTCGTCGGGAGTCTTAACAACAAGGTTCTCAAGCTTAGCATGCCAATATGCCTTTAATTCTGCAAGTTCCTTCTCTACAACGGAAGCATCTTCATATTTTGCGATGATTTCCTTTGCAACTGCTTCAGGCTTCTGTCCGAGAACATAAGTAAATACCTTTGTTTCTCCGGGAGCGAGAGTAACGTCAGACTCTAATGCACCGCAGGAGTTTCCGCAGTAGTTAAGATCGTTTGTAAGTCCTGCTTCAATACCCACAGGATTGTGATATCCTCTGTAGCTTCCGACAAACTTGTCGCGGTCACCACAGTACTTGTCTACCTTCTGGCCTGCAAGACCAAGGAATCTTTCCTTGTTGGGATCATGGTAGTTCTCATTCTGTCTCTGAAGAACAAGATTTCCGCCAAAATATGTATGTGTAATGAATAATGTGTACTGAAGGTTAACCTGATCCTGCTCGTAGTTGTTGTCGTTTACAAATTCACAGTAACCTGTAACAGCAAGCTTTCTGGGCTTTGAATCAGTATTTGTTACCTTGCAGTTCCATACTTCGTATGTTGCATCCTTGGGAACATAGTAAAGAGTCTCTGTCTTGATTCCCTTATATTCTGAATTGATAACTGTATAAGCAGTTCCGTGATGACACTCACTCTTGTAGTTTTCAAGAGGCTTACAAACAGGAGCCCATGAAGCTGACCAGAAATCGCCATCCTCTAAGTCCTTAACATAAACATAACGACCGGGCTGGTCCATTGCAACGCTGTTGAAACGGTATCTGATAACACGTCCGTTTGCGCCTGACTTAACAAAGCTGTAACCGCCGGCATTGTTTGAAATGATTGCACCGTATTCAGGTGAGCCAAGGTAGTTAGCCCATGCTGAAGGGGTGTCGGGACGAGTAATAACATATTCTTTAGCCTTCTCGTCAAAATAACCGTAGTTCATTCTAAATCCTCCAATACATGTTTTCTTTTACTTTTCGAAACGACTACTAAATCGTTTTCGTAACCTATTTCCCATTCTAGCCAATGTGTTTTCCATCGTCAAGAAATGAAAGAAAAAATAATAGGAATATACAGTTTTTAAATTCAACAATTATGATTAACGATCAAGATCCTCAACTACAGGCTTGTATGCGATTCTGAGCTTGGGAAGCTTTGTAATCTCAGCATAGTAGTTTGTCATCCAGTCGTCACCCTGTGAAGGATCGTTTTCTCCTGTTGCGGGAGGAGCAAAAATCTTAAGCGTAAGATCCTTTGCACCGTCAAGACGATTCTTGTAGAAGGCACTCATGAAATCGATGCACTTAACACCGGGAGCCTTGTAGAACCATCTTCCGTTAATCTCCATCATAAGGTTTGCGTTAAGAAGTTCATCCTCAAAATATGCTTCGCAGAATACGGGATCTGCTTCGAAGTGAATATTTACGGCAAGACCTTCCGCATCTTCTGCTCCACCCCAGCGAAGCTTTGCGGGAAGTACTGCATCATCGCCGATTGTCATCTTGGGACTGAAGAACTCATCCTTAAGAATCTCTCTGTATGTATCCATTACAGGCTGCTCGATACCAACATCTTTGTTGTTTGGATCTTCAATTTCAAGTCCGAGACGTCCTCTGTCTCTGAACTGATAGAAAGTAAAGCCTGAAAGCCATTTTTCTTCATCTGCCTTTAAAGAATCACAGAAATCCTGCATCATCTGAGCCTGATCGTAAGCACCTGTTACATCGCCATCGGCATTGAGTTCCGAAAGAACCATAGGTCTCTTTTCACCGTTGATTTCGCAATATCTGTGATAGCTCTTCTTTGTACACTGATAAATATTCTTTCCGCTGTAACGTGCAAAGCTGTTTCCGCCTTCTTCTGCCACGTCATAAGGCCATCCCCAGTGAAGGGCAAGATATCTGTCAACCGATTCAATATCAGCTGCCTTGATTGCATCTATAAAGATATCTTCTTTTTCCATTTTTTCTTCATTAACATCCTTGAAGCCGTCAAGGCAAAGAATAACCTTTACGTTGGGAGCTTCTCTGTGAATAATTTCGCAGCAATTTGCAAAAAATGCGGCAACTTCTTCGTATGTAGCTCTCTTGTTAAATGAGAACCAGTTTCCTGTAGCTTCATGATTGATACGAAGCATTACTCGACCGAACTTTCTTAAGTCCTTCGCAACCGCAACAATGTATTCGTCAGGTAACTTAGGATCGATTGTCATTGTAAGAAGAACATCCTGACCGTGCTGTCTAACCTCTCTCATGTATGTGAAAGGTTCGTCATCGGTTGTTCCGTTAAGACCACCCTTATAGGTGAAATAATCGTCGTAAGGATATCCCCATGCGCCGGAACCGTCATTTACATATGCCTCACTTACTCGTGCGGGCCACTTGGGATCCATGGGGTAGTAGCAGTACATAAGGCTGATTGCTCTGTGAGGTCTTCCAAGACTGTTAAGAATATAATCCTGGCTTACGTATTCGCCTCTCTCACTACCGTCGCCAAGATCAAGCGCACACTGTGCGGGACCCATATGAAGCTTCTTTACTTCGTAATTACTCATTAAATAATCCTCCAATATTTGTAACTTCGTACGTTGATAATTATATAGTAATGTAAAAATAAACCGCAAGAAAAAAGTAACATTTTTGCTTTTGCACGGCACAAATCTGCTATAAACAACACAAAAAGACACCCTCCGTAATTGGAGAGTGTCTTTAGTCTACTAATTATTTAATTGAAGCATGTAATTCCTGTAAGGACTTAACATCAGAAACATGGCCTTCCTTGACGGCTCTGATACCGCAGGCTGCTGCATATGCTGCTGCCATTGTTGTGATATAAGGAACCTTTGCACGGATTGCAGCCTTACGAATATAGCTGTCATCCTGAGCGCCCTTGTTGCCTACAGGAGTATTGATTACAAGAGTAACTTCCTTGTTGATAATGAAGTCTGAAACATCGGGACGTCCTTCGTACATCTTTGCTGCCTTTTTAACTTCAAAACCTGCATTCTTAATGATTTCATATGTTCTGCCTGTAGCGATGAAGTTAAATCCTGCCTTTGCAAGTTCTTCAACGATAGGAAGAAGTTCGGGCTTGTCGTTATCATTTACGCTGATAAGCGCTGTTCCTTCAAGAGGAAGAACTGTCTGTGTAGCTTCCTGAGCCTTATAAAATGCTTCGCCAAGGTTTTCTGAAATACCAAGAACTTCACCGGTGGATCTCATTTCGGGTCCAAGTACAGGGTCAACTTCAGGGAACATATTGAAGGGGAATACTGCTTCCTTTACGCCATGGTAAGGAATTTCGCCCTTCTTAAGATTTGCAACGGGTGAAGGTCTTCCTGTGATTTCCTTTGTCGCAATTTCAGTTGCAAGAGGAACCATCTGGATGTTACAAACCTTTGATACAAGGGGAACTGTACGGCTTGCACGAGGGTTAGCTTCGATTACATAAACCTTACCGTTCTCGATTGCGTACTGCATATTCATAAGTCCCTGAACGTGCATCTCTTCCGCAATCTTTCTTGTGTATTCTTCAATTGTCTTTAAGTTCTCTTCAGAAATGTGCATTGAAGGAATGATACATGCTGAGTCACCTGAGTGGATACCTGCAAGTTCGATATGCTCCATAACTGCAGGAACAAATGCATGCTCACCATCACAGATAGCATCTGATTCACATTCCATTGCGTGACGAAGGAATCTGTCAATAAGAATAGGTCTGTCGGGTGTTACACCGATTGCTGCTCTCATATATTCACGAACCGATTCTTCATCGTGTACAACTTCCATTCCGCGTCCGCCAAGAACGTAGGAAGGACGAACCATTACGGGGAAGCCGATCTTCTTTGCAACTTCAACAGCTTCATCTTCTGTAACTGCCATTCCTGCTTCAGGCATGGGAATTCCAAGCTTGTCCATCATTGCACGGAACTGGTCACGGTCTTCTGCAAGATCGATAACCTCAGGAGAAGTACCAAGGATCTTTACGCCGTTCTTCTTAAGCTCTGCTGCAAGGTTAAGAGGAGTCTGGCCACCAAACTGAGCGATAACGCCGAGGGGCTTTTCCTTCTTGTAAATGCTTAATACGTCTTCTGTTGTAAGAGGCTCAAAGTAGAGCTTATCTGATGTATCATAGTCTGTTGAAACTGTTTCAGGGTTACAGTTAACGATGATTGTTTCAAATCCAAGCTTCTTTAATGCAAGTGCTGCGTGTACTGAACAGTAGTCAAATTCAATACCCTGACCGATTCTGTTGGGACCACCGCCAAGAATCATAATCTTCTGCTTGTCTGAAGCTGTTGACTTGTCTTCTGCATTGTAGGTTGAGAAGTAGTAAGCACTGTCCTGAGTACCGCTTACGTGAACGCCTTCCCAAGCTTCTTCTACGCCAAGTTCAATTCTCTTGTTTCTGATATCAGCTTCCGAAACACCAAGAATTTTTCCAAGATACTTATCTGAGAAACCATCCTTCTTAGCTTTGATGAGAGCTGCATCCTGAGGAACAGCACCCTTATTCTTAAGAAGTTCTTCTTCCTCTTCAACAAGTTCCTTCATCTGCTCGATGAAGTAATGCTTAATCTTTGTAAGGTTCCAAAGTTCATCTACCGTAGCCCCCTTACGAAGTGCTTCGTACATGATGAACTGTCTTTCCGATGTAGGGAATGCAAGCATCTTAAGGAGTTCTTCTTTTGATTTGTCATTGAAATCCTTTGCAAAGCCAAGACCCATGCGGCCGTTTTCAAGGGAGCGGATTGCTTTCTGGAAAGCTTCCTTATAGGTCTTACCGATACTCATTACTTCACCAACGGCTCTCATCTGAGTACCAAGCTTGTCTTCAACGCCCTTGAACTTCTCGAATGCCCATTTAGCAAATTTAATAACAACATAATCTCCGTCGGGAATGTACTTATCAAGTGTGCCGTACTTTCCGCAAGGAATTTCGTCAAGTGTAAGTCCCGAAGCCAGCATTGCTGATACAAGGGCGATGGGGAAACCTGTTGCCTTTGAAGCAAGTGCTGAGGAACGTGATGTACGAGGGTTAATTTCGATTACGATGATACGTCCGTCTTCAGGGTTACGAGCAAACTGTACGTTTGTACCACCGATAACTTCAACTTCATTTACGATTGAATAAGCCTGACGCTGTAATTCTTTCTGAACATCCTCTGAAATTGTAAGCATGGGAGCTGAACAGAAGGAGTCACCTGTATGAACGCCTAATGGATCGATGTTTTCGATGAAACAAACAGTAATCATCTGACCCTTTGCATCACGAACAACTTCAAGCTCAAGCTCTTCCCATCCAAGAACCGATTCCTCAACAAGAACCTGACCAACAAGTGAAGCCTTAAGACCTCTTTCACAAACAGTCTTTAATTCCTCTTTGTTATAAACAAGTCCGCCGCCGGCACCGCCCATGGTGTATGCAGGACGAAGAACAACGGGATATCCAAGCTTATCAGCAATTGCAAGTGCTTCATCTACTGAGTAAGAAACCTCTGAACGAGCCATTTCAATACCAAGCTTGTCCATTGTCTTCTTAAATTCAATACGGTCTTCACCACGTTCAATGGCATCTACCTGAACACCGATAACCTTTACGCCATATTTATCAAGAATTCCCTTTGTGGCAAGCTCTGAACAAAGGTTAAGTCCCGACTGTCCGCCAAGGTTGGGAAGGATTGCATCGGGTCTTTCCTTTGCGATAATTGCTTCAAGTCTCTTAACATTTAAGGGCTCAATGTATGTAACATCGGCAATTCCGGGGTCTGTCATAATTGTAGCGGGATTTGAGTTAACAAGAACAATCTCATAACCCAAATTTCTTAAGGCTTTACAAGCCTGAGTTCCTGAATAGTCGAACTCACAGGCCTGACCGATAATGATAGGGCCGGAACCGATAATAAGTACTTTTTTTACGTCATTTCTCTTTGGCATAATTCTTTCTCCTCCTGAAAGTTATTTGTCCTAAATTAGATAGTACCATAAAATAAGGACTTTCGAAATGGAAATCGAAGGTCCTTAATCAATAGATTTAAAATATTTAACATTTTCGGTAATGTTACCTCTGAAAACAGAAGAACCTGCGACAACAACATTTGCTCCCGCATCAAGAATGGTTCCGATATTATCTTTTGTAACGCCACCGTCAACCTCAATATCGACACTGAGGCCACGCTTTGAGATTTCTTCACGGAGTTCCTTAACCTTAAGAAGAGTCTCGGGAATCAGCTTCTGACCGCCAAAGCCCGGTTCAACGGTCATCACTAAAGCCATATCAATCATTTCAAGATAAGGGAACAAAGCCTTTACATCTGTAGCAGGTTTAACGGAAACACCAACCCTGCAACCCGAATTACGAATTGCTTCGATTGTAGCTTTTAAATCACTGCAAGCTTCCAAATGAACTGTAATAATATCAGCTCCGATTTTAGCGAACTCGCTGACATAACGAACAGGTTCATTTATCATCAAATGTACATCAAAAGTATGGGCTGTTGCTTTACGAATTGATTCAATAACAGGCATTCCGAAAGAAATAGAAGGAACAAACAAACCATCCATGACATCAACATGGATGTAATCAGCGCCGGCGTTGGCGGCCTCTTCAATTTGATTGCCAAGCACGCAGAAATCTGCGGCAAGGATTGAAGGTGATAGAATCATTTTTGTTCCTCTCTAGAACTCATTTTTATTAGGTTAATGCAAAACAGGAAAAAAAACAATAACCACGAGATAAAATCCTTGCAAAAAATAATGTTTCTTCTTGGTAATATTTCATAAACAGGAAAGGGGCCTCTTCAACGAGCTGTAAGCGACATTATTCCTATGCAAAAGCGGGCGAAGCCATAGCGGAGCGTTTTTGCACAAACAAAAACACGCTTTTGCATCTTTGAAAACAACGGATTTTCTCGGCAAAAGCGTGCTCGAAAATTACTCAAACAATCTCATTAAATCTTCATATGTTTCGCGTCGTCTGATCAGCTTAACACTTCCATCTGCACAAATCATTACTTCCGCAGGGCGGGGACGGGAATTGTATGTTGAACACATGCTCCATCCGTAAGCACCTGCATCAAGAAGGCAGGCAAGGTCTCCTTCTTTTATTGCGGGAAGCATTCTGTCCTTTGCGAGAAGGTCTCCCGATTCACAAATGTTTCCTGTAACTGTAATTTCTTCAAGGCAGTCTCTTGAAACCACCTTTCCGTCACGGATTACTTCAATATCGTGCCACGAATCATACATCGAAGGACGTACAAGAACGTTCATTCCTACATCTGTTCCTGCATATTTTTTTCCGGCATTCTGTTTGGTTGTATGAACTCTTCCAAGAAGAACAACACCCTCAGCAACACAGTAACGACCTGGTTCCGATTTGAAAAGAACAGGCTTTCCGTAGCTTTCCACAAAATAATCAAGAATAACCTCGAGTCTCTTTTTAAACTCTTCCATAGGATATTCTGCTTCATCTTCTTCAAGCTTATGATAAGGAATGCCGTAACCGCCGCCAAAGTCAACAAATTCAAGGTCTTTAAACTGCATTGCAATTCTTAAAAGATTGTCGACAGCCTGGAGATACGGGTCGGGCTGCATGAAGCCTGAACCGATATGCTGATTTATTCCCGCTATTGTAAGATTATATTTTTTGCAGATTTCAAAAATCCGGGGAATATCTTCCTCTGCAATACCGAATTTAGTCTTCTTTCCACCGGTAACAACCTTCTCACAGTGACCTGCACCGACACCCGGATTAATTCTGACTGCACATTTTCCTCCCGGATTAAGCTTTCCGTACATTTCAAGCTGAGAAAGACTGTCCAGGCTTGTCATGATGTTGTGATCGATTGCATACTGCATCTCTTCGGGAGCAACATTGTTCGGAACAAAGAAAATACGCTCATAAGGAAAGCCTGCTGCTTCAAGCATCTTGATTTCACCGACACTCATTGCATCGCAGTTAACTCCTTCTGAAAGAGCGAGCTTAAGAATATGAATATTTGTATTCGCTTTAACAGAATAGTTCGCCGTATAAGGATACTTTGTTATAACCTGTGAAACATCATGCATATGCTTTCTGATGACTTCTTCACTTGCTACATAAAGTGGCGTTCCAAATTCTTTTGCGATTTCTTCCGGTGAGTTTCCCTTAAAAAAATCAACTTTTTCAATATACGAATTCATTTTGTTTCTCCTCATGAAGTTAAAAATGCCCTCGGATTAGCGCCGAGGGCACGTTCTTTTTTCTTATTATATCAAATTAGAGTAAATGTGCACGAAGCTCTTCGCCTGAAAGAGGGCTTAAGTAAGCGGGTGCAATATCAAATACTGTTTTACATCCGTTTACGCCTTCTTCATGAAGTCTGTTGATTGCACGTGCAAAAGCGACAATTACCGATGAAGTAAATTCAGGATTTGAATCAAGCTTCAAATTGTATTCAATGACATGCTTGTTTTCCTTATTGAAACCTGTAACTCCTGAACGGAATACAAATCCACCGTGAGGAATTCCTGCATGGTCACGAGCAAATTCTTCTTCTGTAATAAAGTTTACTGTTGTATCGTAATCTGCAAAGTAGTTGGGCATTGTTTTGATATCATTTTCAATCTTAGCAAGATCAGCACCCTCTTCGGGAACAACAAAGCACTCTCTTAAATGCTTCTGTCTTGTAGTAAGTTCGGGATTGGATCCGCTTCTTACCGCTTCGATTGCAGAATCAACAGGAATTGTGTACTGCTTACCGTTTTTAACGCCTTCAACTCTTCTGATGGCATCTGAGTGACCCTGGCTTACGCCCTTGCCCCAGAACGTATAATCCTCACCTTCGGGAAGGATGCAGTTTCCGTAAAGTCTTAATAATGAAAACATACCGGGATCCCAACCACATGAAATAAGTGCGATGTGTCCGTTTTCCTTCGCAATCTTGTCTACGTTTGCAAAGTGCTCGGGAATGCGAGCATGTGTATCGAAGCTGTCAATTACGTTAAAATACTTTGCATATTCAGGTGTCTGCTTAGGTAAATCAGTTGCGCTTCCTCCGCAAATAACAAGAACATCGATTTCATCCTTGTGAGCTTCAACATCATCAACGCTGTAAACGGGAACTCCCTCTGTCTGAAGCTTAAGGTCTGAAGGGTTTCTTCTTGTGAAAACAGCTTTCAATTCTGCATCGGGAACCTGACGAACTGCTGATTCAACACCGCGTCCAAGATTTCCGTATCCTAAAATTCCAATTCTCATTTATGTGTCCTCCATTAATACTAAAAACCTTTTTTCAAACCACAATTTTAATGTATATTTAGCACTTTAGCAAGATAAATCTTTAAAGTGACGCTTTTTTCTTGAATACATGTCTGTTTTTCTTTCTCGCGAGTGTGCATCCACGCAGAGCATTTTATGTAATAAGTAATTCCTTTTCCTATTACATAAAATTAGCTCCATGATGAAAGTCATGGAGCCAAATAATCTTTGATTACTATTTACGGATTACTTTTCAAGGAAAGCCTTAACGTCGCCGTAAACGCCCTTACCGTCGAGCTTGTACTTCTCAACAAGAGCTGCAGCAGATCCGGACTCGCCGAATACGTCCTGCATACCAAGTTTCTTAACAGGTACAGGATAGTTTGCACAAAGTGCGTCACAAACCGCTGAACCGAGACCACCGATTACTGAATGCTCTTCAACAGTAACAACCTTACCTGTCTTCTTAGCTGAGTTGATGATGATTTCTTCATCAAGAGGCTTAATTGTGCAGATGTTGATTACTTCTGCAGAAACACCGTCAGCTGCAAGCATTTCAGCTGCAGTAAGTGCTGAGTCAACGCAAATACCTGTTGCAACGATTGTTACGTCTGTACCTTCACGAACTACGGTACCCTTACCGATTTCGAACTTGTAATCGGGCTTGTCGTTGATTACGGGAACTGCTGCACGTCCGAAACGGATGTAAACAGGTCCTTCGTATTCAACTGCTGCACGAACGCAAGCCTTAGCTTCAATATCATCTGAAGGACACATAACTACCATTCCGGGAATGGTACGCATAAGAGCAATGTCCTCGTTACACTGATGAGATGCACCATCTTCACCAACAGTGATTCCAGCATGTGTAGCACCGATTTTAACATTTAAATGAGGATATCCGATTGAGTTTCTAACCTGCTCAAATGCACGTCCTGCCGCAAACATAGCAAATGATGATGCGAAAGGGATAAGTCCTGTTGTTGAAAGACCTGCAGCAATACCCATCATATTTCCTTCTGCGATACCGCAGTCAATAAATCTGTCGGGATAAGCCTTTTTGAATACGCCTGTCTTTGTTGCTGCAGCAAGGTCTGCATCAAGAACAACAAGATTGGGGTATTCGGCGCCTAATTCCTTTAATGCGTTACCGTAACTTTCACGGGTAGCAATCTTAACTACTTCTGACATAAGCTTTCACCTACTTTCTCCAAATCTGCCATTGCAACGGCGTACTGCTCGTCATTGGGAGCCTTTCCGTGCCAGTCACAGCTGTTTTCCATGAAGGAAACGCCCTTACCCTTTGTGGAGTGAGCGATAATTACTGTAGGCTGACCCTTTGTTTCTCTTGCTTCCTTAAATGCTGCACGAATCTGATCGAAATCATGAGCATCAATATTGATAACATGGAATCTGAATGCTTTAAACTTATCTTCAAAAGGCTCTGCTGAACATACATCTTCAAGCTTACCGTCAATCTGAAGTCCGTTGTAGTCAAGGATTGCACAGAAGTTATCAAGCTTTCTGTGTCCGGCAAACATACACGCTTCCCAAACCTGTCCTTCTTCACATTCACCGTCTCCGAGAAGTGTATAGGTTCTGAAATCCTTACCCTGTAACTTAGCGCCGTAAGCCATACCTACAGCGGCTGAGATACCCTGTCCGAGAGAACCTGAAGACATATCTACACCGGGAACATGCTGAAGACAAGGATGACCCTGAAGGTATGATCCGAGTTTACGAAGAGTTACAAGATCTTCAACAGGGAAATATCCTCTGTGTGCAAGTGTTGAATAAAGACCGGGTGCTGTGTGTCCTTTTGAAAGAACAAAACGGTCACGATCCTCCATCTTCTGATTCTTTGGATCGATGTTCATTTCTTCGAAATAGAGGTACGTATAGATATCTGCTGCGGAAAGAGATCCACCGGGATGTCCGGCTTTAGCTGCATGAACCGCTGTTACGATACCTTTACGAACTTCATTCGCCATTTTCTGAAGTTCAAGGTTTTCCATAACAATCTCCTATTCTTTATATTCTGTACATAATTATATTATGAATCTACCACGAATTAAAAAACGTCTCTCAATAAATCGTGCTATATCCTTTGCAAATTTTGCGATTAATTCTGTCCGTAATAAGCATTGGGACCGTGCTTACGCATATAATGCTTATCCTGAAGACTCTGAGGGGCAGGCTTTACTTCGGGATTAATAAGTTCTGTTCTGAATGCCATTTTTGCAACTTCTTCAAGGACAACTGCATTGTGAACCGCTTCATGAGCATCCTTACCCCAGGTAAAAGGACCATGGTTCTTACAAAGAACTGCAGGAACAGCCATGAAATCTTTATCTTTATAATAATCCGTAATAAGAAGACCCGTGTTCTTCTCATATGCATCTTCAATTTCATCTTTTGAAAGACATCTGAGGCAAGGAACTTCTCCGTAGATATAATCTGCGTGTGTTGTACCGTAGCAAGGGATGCTTCTTCCTGACTGTGCCCAACTTGTTGCGTAAGAAG
Source organism: Lachnospiraceae bacterium (assembly GCA_045600725.1). Classification (GTDB taxonomy): domain Bacteria; phylum Bacillota; class Clostridia; order Lachnospirales; family Lachnospiraceae; genus UBA1258. The sequence goes on along the minus strand of JAZRYK010000022.1, from coordinate 30,527 downwards.
AATGTGTATGAACAACTCCTCCGATATCAGGGCATGCTTTGTAAAGTTCCAAGTGTGTAGGAGTGTCTGATGAAGGCTTGTATTTACCCTCAACCTTTTCACCGTTTAAATCCATAACAACCATGTCATCGGGAGTCATCTTTTCGTAATCAACCCCTGAGGGCTTAATAACAAAAAGTCCGCTTTCCTGGTCAATGCCGCTGACGTTTCCCCATGTAAAAGTTACAAGACCGTACTTGGGAAGCAGCATGTTTGCTTCGTAAACTTCTTCTTTCAGTTTCTCTAACATCGCATAGTCCTCCAAAAAGTGTGTTATGTGCTTATTATATTATAGCCGTTTCGTGCGGCTAAAAGTTCCTTTTTGTTGCCTCATATAACGCAATACTTGCAGCAATTGTGATATTCAGGCTGTCGATTCTGTTTGAATGAGGAATAATAACGCTGGTTCCCTCCTCAAGAAATGAATCCGGTAAACCCGTAGCTTCATTTCCAAAAATCAGAGAAAACGGAGAAACAAACTCTGTCTCCGGCAGTTTCTTCTTTGCTTTCAGCATGAACGGATATGTATTCCGCTCCCCGACAGTAGCTTTGTATTCCTCAAAGGAATTAAATTCTCCCACATTCATTCTGAATATTGCCCCCATCGAAGCCCGAACCGTTTTGGGGTCGAATGGATCCACTGCAGGCTTTATGATTGCAAGATCCGTAACTCCAAATCCTGTTGCACTTCTCATAATTGTTCCCATATTTCCTGCATTTGAAGGATTGTTAAGAACAACATGATCAGAAGCCGCATCTATTTTTCTTGAGAATTTTTCAAATTCTCCGATTACATAGCAGTTTTCTTTTTGCGACAGTATATTAAAAGGTTTATCGGAAAACTCCATGGGAACATTTTTTTCCCTGCAAAGCTTTTCAAGCTTTTTAAAAGATTCTCCCCTGTCCATTGAACTGTGTATATATACCCTGCGTGAATACTCGGGGGCAAAATTCAACATTTCAAAAGTAAGAGTTATTCCCAGTGCATACGAAACCGGATCTTCTCTTTTATATCGTTTCACTTTACAGTTCCTCCGGCTCTTCCGGTTCATCGTAATTATCTATATCCGAAGAATTCTCTGAAGACTCTTCAATTGTTTCAGAAGCAATTTCTTCCTTCTCTGTTCCGGTTTCCTTGTCGTTTTTCTTAACAGCTTTTTCAGTTTCTTTGTTTACTGTCTCACTGCTTTCTTTATCAGATCCGTTTTTCTGCAGCTTGATTGCAACCACAAGGTAAATAACACCGACAGCAAAAGAAATCAGGCTCAAAAACTGCGAAGTGGAAAAAGGTCCGATGAATCCTCTCTCAACGTCTCCGCGGAAGAATTCAATAATGAATCTGCCAACACTGTAAGTAATAATATAGGCGGATGAAACTATTCCTTTTTTCTTTCCGACCTTTTTTGCAAGAATAATAAGAAATGCCATATTCGCAAAATCCAAGGCAGAAGAAATAAGCTGCGTAGGAATAAGTTTTACACCGTTAGGTGCAAAATGCGATCCTGTAAATGTTATGCCAAAAAAAGCATCGGTCTGCTTGCCGTAACAGCATCCTGCCATAAAACAGCCGATTCGACCAAAGCCCTGGGCAATGGCGATTGACGGGGCGCACAAATCAAAGTAGTCAATGAAGCTTGCTTTTTTGAAGAATCTGAGATAAACCCATGCGGCAAAAATACCGCACACCAGTCCACCCATTACAACAAAACCGCTTTCACTGAAGATTTTGGAAGGGTCCTCCAGATATGTTTTCAAGTCAACAAGAATATAAGCAATTTTCGCACCGAGAATTCCGAAACCCGCCCCACAAAAAAGAATTCCGTAGCAGGTGTCTCCGTCCAAATTGACCTTCTTGGCTCTGTAACATGCCAAAGCAAGGCAAGCCATAAGTCCGATTGCAATACAAAGGCCGTAGAAGTGAATGACAAACGGCTCTCTTCCCGGAATCGGTATAGGTATATCGTTAAACATATTGTCTCCTTTACTTATAAATCAGCATCCGACCAATAAATTAATATAGTGAAAGATGTCTCTCTATGTTAAAAAAAGCTCCGGCACACGCCGGAGCCTTTACTGATTAACTTACTGATCTGTGTACTTTTTGATGAACTCTGCGATATCACCAACAGTTGCAATTCCTTCAAGTTCTTCAGGATTAAGCTCGATATTGTATTCTTCTTCAAAAGCCATTACAAGCTCTAAAAGATCGAGAGAATCAACGCCGAGATCCTCTTTAAAGTTTGTTTCTTCGGTGATTTCAACGTCCTGAATACCAAGCTGGTCTTTAATTATTTCAATAATTCTGTCAAGCATATCTTTCTCCTTACAAACAAATTTTTATAATTGTTATGTCCGTGTTTTCAAAAAAAGTATAGATAGTAAATATATCTTTGTCAATTGCGTTTACAATATTTTAATATCCGTAAATATCCCTTATTTCATCACTGTACTCACCCTGCGATTTAAATACAATCAGGGGCTTTTCAACCGTCAGGCGACTCTTTCCCCCTCTTACAGCTTCAATCAAAACCATATTGGGTTCACTGTCAATGTAGGGATATACAAGTTTCAGACGTTTCGGCTCAAGCTTATATTTTGACAGCGTAACAATAATTTCAGCAAGCCTGAACGGCCTGTGTACAAGAAAAAACTTCCCGCCCGGCTTTAAAACCGCAGCCGCATTTGCAGCCACATCATCAAAAGTGCATTTCACTTCATGACGTGCAATCGAAAGTGCATCATCGGGATTCTGAATTCCGTGCTGTCCAATCATATAAGGAGGATTGCAGGTCACAGCATCGAATGAAGCTTTCGGAAAAATCACAGAGGCATTCTTTATATCGCCTTCGACAACATCAATCCTGCCGCCAAGATCGTTCAGTTTCACGCTTCGTTCAGCCATATCCTTTGAATCGGGCTGTATTTCCAAAGCAGTAAAATGTTCAGCCTCTGTTTTTGCGGAAAGAAGAATCGGAATAATACCGGTTCCTGTTCCCATATCAAGAACTTTGTCGCCCTTCTTCAATTTTACGAATCCCGTAAGAAGAACGGCATCCATTCCGAAACAAAAACGCTTTGTGTCCTGAATAATCTTCAGATTGTTCCTTTCAAGGTCATCGATTCTTTCGTTTTCCTTGAGATTATTTGTTGAATTTGGATCCGCCATCAGCCTTCTCCAATTCCGCAAGGGCTTCTTTTTCTTCTTTTGTAAGCTCTGTTCTCTTAGGTTTACGTCTCTTGAATTGAAGCTCCTCGGGCTTGTATTCTTCGAGAGTCTTCTCGTCATTTACTTCAACAATAACCTTAACAAGCTGTCTTAAAACATTAACACTGTGAACAACGCCCTTCTGTTTGGAAGCGGTGATTGTAACATCGTCACCGGCATTAGGAAGATTTCTGTTAAGTTCTTCGTAGGTTTCTTCCTCGTTTTTAAGACAACACATAAGTCGTCCGCATACACCGGATATTTTGGTTGCATTGAGGGAAAGATTTTGTTCCTTAGCCATCTTAATTGATACCGGGACGAAATCAGCCATATATGTGTTGCAGCAAAGAGGACGTCCGCAAATACCGATTCCGCCGCGGAGCTTTGCTTCATCTCTCACTCCGACCTGACGCATCTCAATACGTGTGTGGAATACACTTGCAAGATCCTTTACAAGTTCTCTGAAATCTACTCGACCGTCGCTGAAATAATAAAAAAGGATTTTACTGTTATCAAATGTATACTCCGCATTAATGAGCTTCATCGGAAGACCGCGTTTTTCAATCTTTTCCTTACAGATGGGAACCGCTTCGGCTTCCTTTCTTCTGTTTTCGGCTTCTTTTGCATCATCCTCGGGAGTTGCCATACGAACAACACTCTTTAACGGCTGTACAACCTTGTCATCCTCAACTTCGGAATTCCCAAGAACAACAGTACCGTATTCAAGGCCGCGTGCCGTCTCAACAATGACATGCTGTTCCCTTTTTATATCCAAATCTCCGGGGGCAAAATAATAAACCTTACCCGCTTCACGAAATCTGACACCAATAACCTTAATCATTTCTTTTTGTTACCTGCCTTTTATAGTTAAAAGCAAAAGTTCAATTGTAGTATCAAATGTAACATTTGCTTCAAGTCTTCTTTTTGCTTTTTCAAGCGCCTCTATAATGTTTTGCAGCTGCTCATAGGAAGCCACATCAGCCGCTTTCTTAATATACTGTATTTCTTCGCGGAAAATCAAGTTGTTTGCATCGGCGGTTGCTTTGAACAAAAGCACATCACGATACCACACCATCATAATGTCAAAGAAATCCTGCACCTGAACCTTGTATTCGGTAATACCTTTCACCGCCTGCATAAGTTCGGTCACATCCATATTATTAATATTTTTCATAAGAGAAACTGCCTGACCACGAATCTTATCGAAGTCCTCATTTCTGGCAAGAAGCTTTGCTTTTCCGATATTTCCGCGGGCAAATGCAACACATATATCCGCTTTATAGTCAGGAATTTCTACCTCTTCCATAAGAAATCTCTTCACTTCCTTGTCACGCACAGGACGCATACTGAGTATTACGCATCTGCTTAATATGGTAGGAAGAAGCTCATCCATATTTGAAGTAAGAAGAATAATCGTTACATATTCCGGCGGTTCTTCGAGAGTTTTCAGAAGAGCATTCTGAGCCTGCATATTCATTTTTTCCGCTTCATTAATAATGTAGATTTTTCTCTTACCGCCATAAGGCTTAATTGCAACGGAATTGTTTACCTGTGAACGAATATCCTCAACACCTATGACATTCGGTTTATCATGGGTAACATTTACAATATCGGGATTGTTGTCAGAAAAAGACTTAATGCAGTTCGGACATTTTCCGCAAGGTTTATCTGCCTCGTCATCGCAAAGTATTGCTGCGGCAAATATCTTGGCAATGAATTCCTTACCGCTGTATCTTTCACCGGTAAGTATGTACGCATGTGAAATTTTATTCTGTTCGACAGCTGCCATCAAATGACCTTTTATGGCATCCTGACCGATTATATCGCTGAAATTCGGCATCTTTTCCTCTTAATCAAGTGAATATATCAAGGATTAGTCCCCTGATATCACCTATTTTCTGAAGTATTGTCAGATTATCTTTTTCGTCCTTTACAAGTTCCTGCGCAAGGTCGTCCAAGGTCTGGTCTACAAGACGTATAATTCCGTATACACGATGACGTCCCTTTCTGTCCAAAAAATTTTCTCTGGAAAAAGAATGAGATCTGGACACCACTTCGTTCATGAAATCTTTTATAAGACTTCTGTATTTTCGCATATCACGAATGTCTTTATGTTTGGCTATACGCTCTCCCTGCATGGTTATTTCTTCCATAAGAGAAGTGAGGTGAGCCTGCAAATCCGCATCACTTACCTGCCCTGCAAGAACAAACTTAAAATCCCCGTTTGCTTCCTGCGTTTTAGCGGTTTCCTGGATCGGTGCGGCTTGTGTAAGCTGAGTGATTTTTACGTCCAAAGCTTTACCTCCTACGCCATTTCTATGCGTAAATAGGCTTTAATAGCCTTGATGCAGCTATTAAGGTCTTCGTTTTTGAATCGTTTTCTGATTTTCGCTTTCTTTATAAGTTCTTCATCGAAATCCTTGGCATCCGCTAGAAACCGACGACACATTTCTTCGTACTTGGGATGATCCTGCTTCTTTTCACGATTAAGCGCCCGAGTAAGTCTCATGCCATCATCGAGTTCAATAAGTACAGGAACAACTTTTTCTTTTCCGAAATATTCCCTGACTTTCCTGTAGGATTCAAGTGTACCTATAGTTATATAATTTTTCTCATCAAGATTTATGGATTCATCGGCCACAGTAAAATATCTCCAAGGGCCATGACAGGTTTCGTAGCATCTGTCTTCAACTATTTTTCCTTCTCCGGATAATCGCAGAAAATCATCTTCGGTAACAAAATGGTATTCGTTTCCTTCCCGCTCACCTTCACGTATAGGGCGTGTAGTATAGGAAACTATTGTTTGTAAATTCATTTCCGGATCCATCAGAAGCTGTTTAAATATAGTATCTTTCCCGGTGGAACTTTTTCCCATTATATAAATTATCTTGCCCAACTTAGCTTTCCTGCCAATCTTCCCAGTGGTTGTTCTCTTTGAAAATACTCTTGTCCGCGTACATCTTTCTATCTGCTTCAACAATAAATCTCTCAATGCTGTTGCTTCTGTTATCCGGAACATGAATAACATACCCTTTACTTATTGAGAGCGGATAAGGTTTTTTCTTTGAAGCGTTGAACTTATCAAGTTTTTTGAGAATGTCAGCAATAATACGTTCTGCTTCTTCCTCTGCATTTTCGGCAATAAACGCGATGGCAAATTCATCGCCGCCAAATCTTGTACAAACCGCATTATCACCGACACTGCTTTCCATTACCGCACCGATTTTCGCCAAGGCAAAGTCGCCTTCTTTGTGTCCGTATGTATCATTAATCTGCTTAAGCCAGTTCATGTCAATTGAAATAACACCCATGGGAATATGATCTTTAACAGCCTGATTAATGTGTGATTCCATGTGACGATAAAAGCCACGTCTGTTAAGAAGCTTTGTTAACAAATCCGTTGAATACAAATTTTGCTGGTCTATACGATACTTATGCATTTCGAGAATATGCCTTATGTTCATGGTAAGTGAATAAAGCATAAAATATTCGAATTCATTCGGCCAAAATCCCTGGGCAACATATCCGATTGTGCTTCCCTGAGCATGGATAGGAAGAAAGATTTGAATCGAATTCTTTGCAAAATGCCCCTCCAAATTCGGAAGAAGATTTGTCTTATTGATTGTACATACCTCTGTGTGCACTCCATCTACATACCGAAAGGGAATGGTCATCTGATCGGTATAGTAATGATGAGCTTCTGACATAGTCATCGGACGAATATTGGGCCAAATTTCCATATCTTCGTCGAGAAAGTCATTATTTAACGCAACAATAAAATCTCCACCTATAAAATCTCTGACAAAATGAACCACATCTCCCCAGATTTGTGCAATATACTCTGTATTTCCAAGAAGCGGCACCTTCTCAAAAAGAGACTCTACATGAGAACTTATTGTACGTTCATGGCGGTTTGCGTCAAAAATCTCTTTTCCCATCTCCATTACATTCTCTCGGGAAAATTCCAAAATGTTACATCCACAGGATTGACCCACTCTGAATTTACAGCCTACCTCGTATTCGCTTTCGATCTGTAAACCATCAGCGCATTCGTCGATAACATCGGCTATCTTTTCGGAAAAATCCTCTAAGTCCTGACGGCTTGTCGTAAGTCTGGGGTAATGATATTTTTCAAGATCGACTCCGTCAAATCCGGAAACCATAATATCTTCGGGAACTCTTATCCCTTTAGCACGCAAACGACGGCAAACCTCCATAGCCATCATGTCATTTGCGCATATAATACAGTCAATAGGCTTTCCCGAATCAAGGAATGTTTGTAAAACCGCGGCTGCGGGAGCTTCCCAAAATTCACCGTATCCGATACGATCGTCTTCAATAGGGATATTGTTCTCTCTCAAAACCTTTTTATATACTTCAATTCTTTCTTCTGAAAATTCATTGTCTTTAAATCCGGCAATAAAATTAATATACTTCGGATGGTGATGCTCAACCATATGTCTTACCACAACTTCAAATGAATTGTAGTAACTGTACAAAACATTAATGCACCCCTTTAACGGTGCTATCATTGAAAAACAAGGCGTACCTGTTTTAAGAACCTTTTGGGCAATTCTTTCCGGAATGTCGTAACGCTTAAAGGAAGAAGTAAATATAAGGACAGCATCATATTTGTCCGGCTCCATCAAATCAAATATTTGCTCTTCCGCCGCATCGGTAAGTGACTCAAAATAGAAGTCAGTCAGAGTCGAAAAAATCTGAAGCTTGAAATTGTGGCTTAGACAAACATCGTAAAATGTTTTTATGAAATTTCTTTGATCATCGCCGTCAAACTTAGCCATGCACAGCGCTATAACCTTATAATCTTTTCCATCTGAGTATTTCATCCGAATTTTTCTCCCGTAAAAGGCCTACCCAACATTGTCGTAAGGTATATTCCATTGTATTTTATCATAAAACTGCATTAAAAAACAGATGAATTAAATGATTATGAGTGCTATAATTACGATGATAAAAAACAGAAAAGAAACGGAGTATTATTATGCATTATAAACCTATCGGAATTTGCGCATCAGATATCGATTTTGAAGTAGAAAACAATGTTGTGAAAAATGTTGCGTTCACAGGTGGCTGCAACGGAAATCACAAAGGACTTAACGCATTAATTCAGGGAATGTCCGTTGATGAAGCAATCGAAAGACTCTCGGGAATTACTTGCGGATTCAGAAATACCTCTTGCCCCGATCAGCTTGCATGCGCATTGAAGGCATACAAAAATAATAATCAGTAGAGAGAAATAAAAAATGTCAAAAAAGATTGTATTAACAGGTGGCGGTACTGCAGGACATGTTACGCCTAACCTGGCTCTTCTTCCCGAACTTCAGAAGGAAGGATATGAAATATACTATATAGGTTCATATGACGGAATCGAAAAGAAGCTCATCACTGACACAGGTATTCCTTATTACGGGGTATCTACAGGTAAATTAAGAAGATACATGGATGCAAAAAATTTCAGTGATCCTTTCCGTATTATCAAGGGCTTTGCAGAAGCAAAAAAGATTCTTAAAAAAATCAAACCGGATGTTGTTTTTTCAAAAGGAGGATTCGTAAGTGTTCCCGTAGTCAGAGCTGCTGCCTCGCTTAAAATCCCTTGCATTATTCATGAATCCGATTTAACTCCCGGACTTGCAAACAAACTTTGTTCTCCTGTCGCTACAAAAGTATGTTGCAATTTCCCCGAGACAATGAAATACCTTCCGGAAAGCAAAGCGGTTCTTACCGGAACACCCATAAGAAATGAACTTAAAGAAGGAAGCCGTGCAAAAGGTCTTGAGCTTTGCGGTTTCACCGACGAAAAACCTGTTGTAATGGTTTTTGGCGGAAGTCAGGGAGCTGCAAGCATTAACAAAATTGTTCGTGCGACCCTTCCCAAACTTTTACAGAAATATCAGGTTGTTCATATTTGCGGTGCCGAAAAGATGGATAATCTTCTTCTTAACACTCCGGGGTATAAACAGTTTGAATATTTGAAGGAAGATTTGAAAGATGTATTTGCCGTTTCCGATGTTATTGTTTCACGTGCGGGTGCAAATTCGATCTGCGAGTTGCTTACACTTAAAAAACCCAATCTTCTTATTCCTTTACCTGCCACAACAAGTCGAGGTGACCAGCTTCTGAATGCGGCTTCATTTGAAAGCCAGGGATTTTCAATTGTAATTTATGAAGAAGATTTAGATGAGAAATCATTTATGGATTCTCTTGAAAAGCTTTATAACAATCGCCATGAATATGTCGAAGCAATGAATAAATCGGCTCAGATGGAACCCACTCTTTCAATAATGAAAATAATAAAAGAGAATACAAAGTAATAGTTATCAAAAGGAGAAGCAACTGCTTCTCCTTTTATATGTTCGGTTAAAAATTCGAATCAGTTTTTCACTCGACACTTTGTGTCACATAATTGCGGTTCAACGCAGCTTAAAATGATAATTTATCTACCATTTCTTTTTGAATTTCATCAGTAACTTTACCGGGTATCCAAAGCATCTTCTGTCCGTCATTTGAATATCTGGGAATTATGTGAAGGTGATAGTGAGGGACACTTTGTCCTGCTGCTTCCTTGTTGTTCTGAATTACGTTGACACCATCACATCCAAGCACATCCATCATTCTTGCTGCAATCTTTTTTCCGAGAATCATAGCCTTTCCGACTGTTTCTTCATCAATCTCAAAAATGTCTTCATAATGATTTTTGGGAAGAATCAGTGTGTGGCCGGGATTAGCCGGCGACGCATCAAGAATAGCTGTAAAGATATCGTCTTCATAGACAATATTTGTGTCAAAAACATGATTTGCCAATTTACAAAAAATACAATCGTCTTTCATTTTCTTTCTCCTTTACGAAAATATAAAAAGATAATCAAGCGAACGAAGGGTTGCAAAATCACCCTTGATTTTTACCATGTCGCCTGCCATGAATGCACGCTGGAAAGTAGTTCCGCCCTTAACAATATTGCGAAGTTTCTCAGTTTCCATTGTGATATCAACGTCTACCTTTTCAACTTCCTTGTATATACATTTTACTTCAGGTCCTTCAATGGAAATATATAAAGGCTTGTTTTTTTCTACCAGTCTGAATAAGAAAGATGCATCCGTTCCCGAGCCGGGCTTGAAAGCTTCTTCAAATTCCCTGATAAACTCTTCCGTATCATTTTCGGGACCTGCACCCATCAGATTTTTGTAATATCCCGCAAGCTCGGAAATATCTGCCTTCTGTGTCTGAACATAAGTATCATCGGATGCATATATGGATAACTGCTCGGTTTCCTGAGGAGTAAGTACATCATTCTTTGTTCGGTATACTTTCTGCTTAACTGCCTGATTACTTGCCGGCAAACTTGGCACTCTCTGATTGATTGTCCTATACATATTTTCTGCTTTTTTCTCAATCAATCGAGTATATGCATCATTATTTTCAAGAATTGCAATATCTTCAATGTATCCGCAAATACCGCTGCAGGGAAGACCGCCAAGAATCTCCCAGGCATTTGCCAAAGTAAGCTTTCCTTCCCGTTCACCGTATGTTGTTGCCATAACAATGGGACACATATAGATTTTTGCAAGCTTTTCCTTATCGGCATACAGCCAGCAAGCATCGAGAAACTGCTGCATAAATCCACCGATTCCAAACCATTCAACCGTGGTAGCAAGAATAACTCCATCGGCTGTTTTTAAGGTTTGTGGAAGAGTTGTAATTGTATTTTTTAATTCATGAAGGTCAAAACGTTCCACCGTTACATTAAGTTCTTCAAGAACGGTCTGCATTTTATTAATTACATATAAAGTGGGGTCATCTATAAGCCCACGACCACCGTAATAAATATTTATCTTCATTTTGTGCCTCCACAAATTCTCTTAAGCCTTCTTCAAAAATTATAGCATTTTAAGTAATGGAAAACAACATTCCACATATGCAGTCACTGTCTTCACTTATATAACATAGACCAATATGTGCTGAGCCCGATGCACACAAGACCGGAAGCCGCAAATCCGACTGCAAGCCATTCTTTGAACGACGGATGGTAGTGTAATCTGATTGGCCCCTTTTCCACCGATTCATAAAACGATTCCGGCATATCTTCCTCTTCTTCAACAAATTCAGCATGATCGGATTCGCTTTCCTCTGTCATTTCCCAAACGGCTTCGTACAGTGATTTTACACAAACCGACCCTGCTGCCGCTATTTCATAAATACCGTAAGCTGCTTCAACCGCAATCGTATTCTCAGGATCCACATGAGACAAAATGAGTTGGAGAAGAGACATTAAGTCATCCCTTACATCCGTATCGTTTCTTAAATGTCCGGGTAAACATATAAATTCATATTTCCCTGTTCTTGGATTTCTGAATATCATATCCGGCTCAAAAACTATGCACGATTCCTCCAAAAGAAATTCTCTCAAATTCTCTGAAACCCGCATCATACATTCTGTTAAATTCAAGAGTTCACTTATATCAAGATTGCGCACGGATATGTATTTTACAAAATTTTCTTTTCCCGATATATCATAATATAGTTTTGATTCTCCGTTTATACTCCTTAACTCCGGGTCGATAATACCGTCAATTTTATTATCCGTTATCATCTTAAATCGATAATCATCATATCGGACTATCTCTGCGGTTGCCGAGAGAAATGTTTTATTCAATTCATTTTTTATATTGTAAACAATCATTTTTCAACCAAATCCTTTGTAATAAGCATATTTTTGACGGGGTCATATAAATTGACCTCTGCCTTTGTAAGCATAGACCTGTCTTTTGGCTCAAACAACAAACCCGACACATAACCAAACGGTGTTCTGAATTCACCTGAAGCACTAATTGAAATGCCATTTCCTTTCTGTGTTAATGACATTGAAAAATCATCCAGAGAAAGGTATGGATGTTCTTTTTCAATTATTGCAAACTTGTCGTCCATCCTGTCTGTATATTTCTTCGCATTTGTAAAATATTCTTCTCTGGCATATATCGCCATTGTATAAGCATCCTGATAAATAAGTGTTCTGTCATAAACAAACACGCACATATATGTGAGCAGAACAAAACATAATATTGCAATTGGTATCAGTATGGTCGCCTCAACAGTCAGATATGCGTCCGTCATATTATTCCGCATATAACCACCCCCGCAGACAAAAACGGAACAAAAGGAAGTTTTGATTTTCCCGTCTTTTTCTTGAAAATCACCAATGTCACACCGATTACGGCCGCAAGTATAAAGCCTGCTGCAATTGACGAATATAAATATTCAGGCTCAAGCACCGTTGCCAAAAAAATACATATAAGTCCGTCCCCAATACCGATGCACCCCTTTATCAGGTATGCCGCTGTAAGTATTGCAATCCCGGGAAAGAATCGCAGAAAATACTCCGTGAACTTCGGCATACCGTTTAGGCAGGTGTATATAATTCCGACAATCATGCCGGCAACAATCAGGCCAAGGCAAATCTTGCATTCTTTGATATCCGTTATCACTGACGGAACAAGTATCGCTGCAAGAATGACCCATTGTAAGAAACTATAATTCATGTTTCACTCCTTCTTTTTACAAAATTTACACTGCTCCCTTCCCGAAACCTGAGATATGGGAACTTCAAATATTTCTATTCTCAAATGACCGCAGTCTTTCCGAGCATGGAATCGTGTTCCGTACGGCGTAATATAGACTACGTCCGAAAAGCCTGCAAATGAGCAATCGTTACAAGAATAGTATTTCGCACCGCTCTCATTTCTTTCATTTGAAATCTTTGAATAATCAACCGACTCCGGGCTGACCTTCAAAGCCTGACACCCAAGATGTGTATGATAAACTGTGCCGTGTTCTGTTATATAAACTGTTTTCTCTGTCGAAACATCCTTACCGCTATATCCAATGTATGCCTTTGAATAAAAATGATTCGTTAGATATATTCCCCTGATCCCGGGTATTGAAATATAGGGTTTCACATAATATGTGACAACAATGTCAATATCTTCCTCTTTTGTAAAATCACTCATAACAAGTGACAATCCCGATATTCTTGATGCCTCCGGAAGACTGTTCACTTTCTTTCTTACAAGCGCCTCACTCCATCCTATTTTCATAGTTTCTGCTATGTACGAAGAAGAATCATTGTCACCGAAATAATCACGATCCAAAAAGAGATAATACGGATACGAATATGCAACCATATCATTCCCGGCCGAATTTACCGCTGCTCCGACTCTGGAATGGATGAAAAAAATATCCATCATCCAAACAATTGAAATAAAAAACACAAAGACAAAAGGAAAAATGCATACTGCTTCAACTGTAGCTGCCGCAGGTAGTTTTTGCGATGTTCTTTTTGGAATATTAACTAAAAATCGTTTTTTGTTTGAGGGTAATGGCATACATTTTAGTCCTAAAAGAGTTTTCCTTTCTATTAATACTTTCTTATTCCCTTAAAAAGAACATCGCAAAAACCCCTGCTCAGTTAAGTACTTTTCTTCGTCTTGTCAGCATATAATCATATCCATGCTCTGAATTGATATAAATGTTCATTTGCAACTCGTCAAAACAATTGTCTATTCTAAAATATTCATTGTGGCCGGTTTTACGCACATCCATTTCCAAAATACTCATAAAGCGTTTCATCACTTTCTTTTCACCTGTTAAATACATAAATATTCTCAAATAGTCTTCATATGAAAGACCTTCCGAATACTCTGCATCACCGAATGTACCGTTTAGTGCCGCTTCCACACCGGTTATCCATTGTTCAGGTGTCTTAATCAAAGGAACTTTTCCGCCTTTGAACAGTATTTTCAAATCCATAAGACTTTCAAAGTTTGCCCAGCACGCTACAACAATAGCCACAAAAAGATCTGTTGCTTCCGGAATTTCCAGCAAAGTTGCCAATAATGAGCAAAGAGCTTCGATTATATAAATCTTCGTTGGACTTGCATACAAAGTAGCCATATTTGCCGCTTCACGAATAACCATTATTCTTCTTGCCATACTTGCCAAATTATCGCAGTCCGAATCTTTTCCGCAGCACAGATATTCAATTTGATAAGACAACAGTCCATGATCTTTGGTGTCTAAATAATGCCCGCAATTCGTCAGAAAATATTCCCGTAAGAAGAAAGGGGCCGTAATATCAAAAGTTGTTTCTTTTTTCAGATTTCCTTCATTGAGTCTTCTTTTTCCCGCATAATCTTTGCTGTTTATTTTTGTTTTCGAAACCTTATCAATGTCCGTAATGAAGGCCAGAAGGCCGATCGGTGGAATTGTATCTTCCGAAATATCATTTCCACCGGTCAGTGAAGGCAGCCACCCGGAATAATCCAGGTCGTATTTCGATGCAAGTTCATCTGCTGCCACTATCGCTTCACTGTATGAAGCTCCGTTTCCCAGCCCATAATCCTCAATAGTTTGTATCCAGGAACCTATATCGTCCGCATAAGACAATTTAACGTAATATTTCATGTAATTTACCGCCTGAAGCTTGATTGCAGTTCCGTTTTCATCACTCGCAAGGCAAACTGCCGTAGTTTCTGCATCTGAACAGCTCAGTTTGAGTAAATCTTTTCCTCCCAATAGCCCCATCTCAATTTCGTCAAAATTTTTCTCGAGACATTTCTTTGTATGTTCATTCACCAAAGCCATTGTTGAACTTTTTGATTTATATGATGAATCTACAAAAACCAGTCCATAGAGGTCCCATAAGTCCCTTTCGTATTCAGCAAATATTGAAGTCATTGCAGTATCTGTTGCACTCACCGCTTTCATTCTGATTGCATTCTCTCTTATTCCGTAAAACATACCGATCAAAAGACTCATTATCATACCGACAGCGATAGTGAAGAATACTGTGATGTATGCTTTTTTCATAGTGTGTCGGTCTGTGATGTAATCTTGTCAAACAAAGATCCAACAATGGCAGTAATCTGTTTCTTAAAGACAACAACCAATCCGACAAGGACAACGATTATAAGAATAACTTCAACCGTTCCCATTCCGTCTTCTTCTGTAAAGAGTTCTTTAATACCTTTAAGTTTAGTCATATTTTCTCCTTTCCATACTTACATATTCCAGAATGCAGGAAGCATAATGATGACCATAATTGTTATCATTAACAGCACCATTGGCACAAGCAGTTTTGTCCCCGCTTCCTCACCCTTAGTTCTTGCCCTTCTTTTTCTGTTTTCGAATGCTTCTTCACTTTCTTCAGAAAGAAGCTTCATCAAATTAGTACTTCCCTTTTTAAGGTTTTGCGTAAGAAGGGTTGTAAAACGTGTAATTTCAGGAATTCCGATTCTTTTCGAAAATCCTTTATAGGCAGTTGCCTCGGACACACCGTTTTTTAACTCGTTAACGGTAATTCCCATCTCTGTATATATTCTTCAAACGCGTTAATAAAGTTCTTCCACTGTTCACCGCTTATTCCCCGGAAATTCAAAAAGGAATGTGCCGGAGGAACATAATCAAGACTACCGATATGTTCAATAACGCTTTCCAGCCTGTATGAAAAATTTTCACTGCCGATTTCCCAAAAATAAACAAGATCCATCAGGTCCGCTCCGGAATTTCGGCTAAGAAGAATATCAAATCCGGAAAAACTCTCAAAATTTACATACAAGGTCTTTCCCTTGTGCGCCAGTATCTGCCCGAGTGCCACTGAAAATGTTGTTTGAAATGTCCTTTTGATCGGAGAATATACGCCGATAACAGACAATGGCTTTACGGCATTACGTCTTACAATTTTCGTTCCGTTTGTGCTGCAATATTCCATAGCCTTTTTTAAAACTTTCTCGGCTGACTGATATTTATATACCTCGTCGTCACGTTTCATTCCCGGAACCGAGTTTTCTGTAAGAACAACAATATTCTCAGCGTTCACATTCCCTTTTATAAGTGCCCGGGAAACTGCGGAAATAAGAAGAACCTCGATTCTCTCGTTTTCCATAAACATTTCGACAGCCTCTGTTTCCGTAAAAAGAATAACCTCATAGCTCTCAGACAAGCGCCCGTGAATATACTCATATATTTTTCCGGCATATAATTTATCCTCGTCACAAATTGCAAAAATAGATTTTTTCATACTTATCTCCATTTCACATTAATCTTCAATAACCAATCCAATCAGTTTACCATTACTAACAAAACTCCAGTAAAAACATGAGAACAAGTGCTGCAAAAACAGGAACGGATAAATGGATACAAAAAGTAATTTTTTCAGAAACCTCATCGGTTGAAAGATACGGTGATATTCCACCTGTCAGAACCACTGAACGAATATAATTCGTCAAGCCCTTAATCCTGCCCACTGCATTTTTGTTGATTACCAGCTTTAGTATCCCCAATACCGCTGCAATCACAAATACAATCAGGAAGAACAACAATGGCCTTGATACACCAAGTGCCGACACCGCTATTAATTTGACATCTCCCGCTCCCAATGCACCCACAGAGAAAAATGGAAAAAGAAAAACCACCATCAGTAGTGCGTATACGATTCGTACAAGCATTCCCCCAAATACTTGCTTAAAATCACCGGAACCGTCAAACAAAGTCTCCACAAAAAAGAAATTTGTAAAAAGAAGTAATACAAGAAGGACATTAGGGATCTTTCCACTCCTTAAGTCCCACAGAACTATCAGACCCAATAAAACAAAATAGGTACCATACACAAGTAAATTCATTTTTCACCACCCGTCACTGCTCATGAGATGTGGTGCTTCCGATTATGCTTCCCTGTTTTTCTTTTGTAAAGCATAATTTGTTAAAAAATCCATTTTTGTTATTTTTTAACAAGACAATAAAAAAATACACCTTCTCACATACGTGAAATGGCGTATTTTCAAGCTTTTTTGTTTGTCAAAATATGTTATTTCAATTTTTATTATTTCTTATGATTATATTTTTTCTCTGTTTATCCACATGTATTTCGCGAATTAAGCGAGATATCCCCTGTTTGAGAATGTCTCGGCATAATTGTCACAGGTCTGATTTTTATTGTAGGTAATTCCGGAATATACTTTCTGTGTATTCCCCATTACGGCACCTGTATTATCAAACTTTGAAGCCTCTGAATAACTTGACGACAATCTCATGAACATATCCTTTACATGCTCGGCGGCGAATCTATCACAATCCAAGTATGCCTTTGTCAGCAGTTCTCCGTAAAACACATAAAGTGTCAAAAAAGTTCGTCCAAGCTCCGTCTGAGAATTAACTGAAGCGACAAGCTCGTGCAAAACGTCCTTGGCGCGATTTATTTCAATCCTGAATTGTGCCGTGTCCTGTCTGACACATGCAGTAATCGCATCATCGAGATAGACCACTCCCATATCGTAAAGAATGGTTATCATCTCTGTTTTATTCGCATTGGAAATTCTGTATGTAAATGTCTGAATCTGCTCTTTAGTCATTTAAATCCTCTTACTGAAGTAACTGAAGAATCTGAGAGGGTCTCTCATTTGCCTGTGCAAGCATTGATGTTCCGGCCTGAACGAGCACCTGATTCGACGAATATTCAGTCATTTCCTTTGACATATCCGTATCCATTATTCTTGAATAAGCTGCAGTCATGTTTTCATCGGAAACATCGATGGTTTTGGTAGTGTATTCGAGTCTGTTTGTATATGCGCCAAGTATGCTTCTTGCTTTATTCACATATGTTAATGCATCCTTCACGGAATCAATAAAGTTCTTGGCATTTTCTTCTGTTAATACGTCTCCCTTTTCAAGGCTCAGTGCCTTCAAACTAATTGTGGGAATTCGTACATCAAGCATCTGTCCTTCATTTGTGCCGATCTGAAGGCCCATTGCACCGATACCGGTAATATTTGATTCAATTGTATTGCTTACATCGTCCTTTATCTGATACTCAATCGTGAAATTTCTGTCATCCGTAACGATAAGGCTGTCGCCTTTTATCTTGGTTGTGCAGCCCGCAGGGAAATCTGCCCCGTCAAGCGAACAGGAATAACCGGGAGCGATATTACCGTCATCATCAAGAGAAGCATTAAGTGTAATTTTATAATCTCCGCCCGCGCGTACATCATCTGAATATGTAACGACTTTAACGTTGATATCATCCGTATATCCCTTTAAATCAAAACTTCCGTCAAGAAGAACTTCTCCGTTATACATTGTAGTTTTGGACACACGCTCAATTTCGTCCTTAAGCTGCTGAACTTCCGCATCGATATTCTTTCTGTCCTCATCGGTCATTGTTCCGTTGGAGGCTTTAACAGCCAGTTCGTTCATTCGCTGAATCATTTCGGTGATTTCGGAAAGCGCACCTTCAGCAATCTGTATCGCAGAAATACCGTCATTTGAATTCTGGTTTGCCACTTCAAGGCTTCTGATCTGTGCGTTCATTCTTTTTGCCATGGCAAGTCCCGAAGCATTGTCTTTTGCATGATTTATCTTATAGCCCGAAGAAAGTCTTTCAAGTGAATTTGAAAGAGCTTTATCACTCTGAGTTAATGATCTGTGGGCTACCATTGCTGACGCATTATAATTGATTTTCATTTATACATCTCTCCTATGTTCTTAAGGAATTTCTTTGCTACTCTGTAAAGTTCGTAAGAAGAAACCTTCTCGGAATTGTCTTTCATCGGAAGTCTTGAGAAAGCAAAATCTCTGTCCGTATCTTTTGAGTAGATCACTGAAATGTTTTCACCTAATATATCGACTGTTTTCTGTAATTCCGTAACCGTATCTTCGTAATTACATGCAATATATCCGGAAGTTTTTCCGCCATCAACGGTAAATCTTGCAGTTACTTTTCCGATATATTGTCCTGTAAACGACACCGCAACGCAAGGTTCTTCCTTCTCATTATGAACAAGCTTGACTACAACATCCGTCATCTCTCCATCGATTTCCATAGGCACGTTATATGTTTCTTCCTTGGAAAAAGAAACCGCTAAAGAAAGTTGCTTGTGTGTGAGTGTCAGTTCCTTTACATCAAGATATCTGTCGGATTCCATTGCCGCTTCGTAAACCGCTTTCTTGGAATTCTCCATCATCTCTTCATATTTTGTTCCTGCTTCCTCTTTTCCGTCGAAATTGTTTTTAAGCTCATCTATTTCTTCTTCGAAATCGTCTTTTCGAATGTCCAAAACCTTTTTGAAGGCTCTTCCCCTTCCGTGAAGAAGAATTTCGGTTTCGAGAAGCTTTGAAACAGTAACGGGTTCGCTGTTCGATAGAAGTTCAATCATACTGTCTTCCGATGCTTCAAGTCCGCGACTGAACTGTTCAAACTTCTCGCGTGAATATTCTGCTTCAAGCACTTCATCCTTCGGTGCGCTTACAAGCGAATCATATGTTTCATTCAATGTTGCGGTATCGGAAAAAGAAATGGCTTTTAACCTTTCCGGCTCGATTTCTCTTTCCAGACTGTCAACAAGAAAGCCGAATGTCTCGTCAATTTTTATATCCGTACCGGTATGCTTTGCGGTTTTTATTTCTTCTCTCAGATTTGCAAAGGTGAGCTCACGTCCCGTTTTAATAAGGCCGCCGATTGCCGCGTAATCTGTCTTTTCGAGCTGATGAAGAAGACGATACACTTCTATGAATCTGTCGCGTTCTTCTTTATCGATGTTTTCGCTTCTTTCAAGTTTATAAAGGAATTTTGAATACTTTTCCATCTGCTGCTCGTCGGATTTTTCCTTGTTCGTAAGGAATTCATCCAACTCGGAAATACTCATCTTTATAGGCGATGAGCCCTTTCTGATCAGATCCATTGTATCCTTTGGTGTAAGTTCTTTAAGTACATGATTAAGCTTTGCGTCAAATTCTTCCACCTCGGAAATACTTTCCTTCGTAATGCTCATGGAATTGTAGCCAAGGATACGAACAGCACGTCTGTTTGATTCATTTGGTTCAAGACCTGTTTCACGAAGAATGTCATCAACATTCGCGAAAGCTTTTTTAATTGAATCTCCTAAATCCTTACGTACTTCTGTTGAAACCTGCTCATATTTTATCATTGCCGACTCGAAGGATTCCTTAATTCTGTTACCTTCGTTTCGTACTGCTGTCAAATCGGCGTCAGGGATGGAAATCATCTTTCCGATTAATGCTGCGGGAAGTGTTTTTATTTCGCTTACTGCTTCTTTAACGTCCGCTATTTCTTTCGATTCAATGTATTCGGGTGTTTTTTCGATATTTCTTAAGGCTTCGACATATGCTTCAAGGTCTTTTGTATCAATGGAAAAACCGCTCTTTATCAGTAAAATGTTAGCTTCGGTTGTCATCTTAAGTCTTGCTTCTTCAAGAACTCTTGTGGCATGAACTTCGGCATCATCCATTTTGAGAATCTCGTCTGTTATCCTGACTGCTTCCTCGTAAATGCTTTCTGTTCGGGAAAGATCTGCATCAACAGGTCTCTTTCCTTCAAACACAGCGATGTTTATTGCTTTTTCAAGCTGCTCGTCACTGACAGGAAGAGATAAAGCATTTACTTCCAAATATCTTGAGATATTTTCTTCGTTAATGCATAAAGAATTATTTACAAGCCATATTCCCGCATCGATTTCTTCTTCAGTTGGGATGTTCCCTTCGGAAGAAAGAAGTTTCGTAACCTGTTCGCGAAGAGTTGCTTCGTCAACCGGTGCTGCTTTTTGCGCCAGATACCCCGGAGCTTCAATTGCGAAATATGTCGCGTTTCCTTTGTTCGCATTTCCCGCATCGGAAAACTTCGCAAGGTATAAGTTATCTATAGTCATATCTTTTCCGGAAGTAACAAAGGACTTTTTCATTCCTTCTGTCATCTCGGTAAGTTCAGCAGCTTTTTCAGCTGCCCTGCCGATTTCTTTTTTCAGTTCTTCCGGAATATCATCTGTGAATCCCTCAATCTGTGCGCCGCCTTTAACAAGATCAGCCTTAATATGATCGAGCATTGTTACTGCATCCTTGGGATCCATTTCGCTAAGTTCGCCGTTTTCACAGTATTTCGCATATTCTTCAGGACTCATGTTGTGAGCCATTATTACAAGTCTGTCGGTATCCATCGTAAGACTTTTGGCATCTGCCGCGCTTGCGATATCAGCTACGTTTTTTCCTGTTTCATAGGTTGTTGGAGTATTTAACGAAGAAGAAATCTGATAACCCGAAAAAGCCGCAGTATTCTCTGCCGCTTTGGTAAATGTAGAATATGATTCTTTGGCGTGTTCCAAAGTTGCGCGTGTCTGATTGTCGAAGGTAATTCTCATACTTATCCCCACTTCTCTCAACTGCGCATCCGTGCAAAATAAAAAGGCAAGCACATCCGTGTGCTCACCTTTTATTTCGGTTTGTTTTTCACAAATCTTTAGAAAATTTTTTGTTAATTAAAATTCAATAACAAGTGCGGTGTAGGGAGGAAGATTCATTGAAATCGCATAATCCTTGTTGTCGCAGAAATATTTCGCTGCCTTAAGTGACTTGGGAAACTCATTTCCGTTACCGCCGAATCTTGTTTCGTCACTGTTAAGAATAACTTTGTATGTTCCTGCTTTGGGAACTCCCACCTTGTAATCTTCCCAGGTCATTGGTGTCATATTGAAAATGAAAAGAAGTGATTTCTTCTCACCTTCTGTACGACGGATAAATGCATATGTACTTCTGTCCTTATCATCAGCCTTAACCCACTCAAAGCCGGCCCATGAATTGTCATCTGTATAAAGGCATGGATACTTTCTGTAAATCTTCAAAAGTTCACCGACATAATCCTTCATTCCGGAATTAAGCGGATTCTCAAGAAGGAACCAGTCAAGCTCTCTTTCTTCGCTCCACTCACGCTCCTGTCCGAATTCCTGTCCCATGAATAAAAGCTTCTTACCGGAATGACCAAACATGTAAGTATATCCCACACGAAGATTTGCATATTTGTCAACCTTAAATCCCGGCATCTTCTCAACCATCGAGCACTTAAGATGAACAACCTCGTCGTGTGAAAGAGGAAGAATATAATTCTCGTACTCATTATAACTCATTGCAAAAGTCATGCTGTAATGATTGTCTTTTCTGAAATACGGATCAAGCTTCATGTATTCGCAGAAATCATGCATCCATCCCATATTCCATTTGAAGCTGAATCCAAGTCCGTCATCTTTTACATCTCCGGTAACCTTAGGCCACGCGGTAGATTCTTCCGCAATTGTCATAAAACCGGGATATTCTTTATGAACAATACTGTTCAAATGCTTAAAGAACTCGATTGCTTCAAGGTTCTTGTTTCCGCCGTATTTATTTGCAACCCACTGGCCATCCTTTTTACCGTAATCAAGATAAAGCATGGAGGCAACAGCATCAACTCTGACGCCGTCAATATGGAATTCCCTTAACCAATAGAAAACGTTTGCAATAAGAAAATTCTTGATTTCGTTTTTACCGTAGTTGAATATCTTTGTTCCCCAGTCGGGATGCTCTCCAAGTCTGGGATCCGGATGTTCGAATACTGCTGCACCGTCAAAATCGGCAAGACCAAATGCATCTCTTGCAAAGTGTGCGGGAACCCAGTCCAGGATTACGCCGATGTTGTTCTTATGAAGTTCGTTAACAAGATACATAAAATCTTTGGGACTTCCGTATCTTGAAGTTGGAGCATAGTATCCTGTTACCTGATACCCCCATGAACCGTCAAAAGGATGCTCGGCAATACCCATAAGTTCAATGTGGGTATACTGCATTTCCTTAAGATAAGCTACAATACGGTCCGCAAATTCTCTGTAGGAATAATATGCACCGTCCTCGCCACCGATATGCTTCATGAATGAACCGATCTGACATTCGTAAATTGCCAGAGGCTGCTTAAACATATCACTTGATTCACGTTTTTCAATCCAGGCCTTGTCGTTCCATTCAAATCCGGTGATGTCTGTTATTCTTGATGCCGTTCCGGGACGTTTTTCTGCATAATTTGCAAAAGGATCGGCTTTGTAAAGTGTTTCACCGTTAGCCGCCTTAATAAAAAATTTATAGAGGCTGTTTTCCTCTACTCCCGGCACAAACCCTGCCCATATTCCCCCCGGGCCAAGCTTTGTAAGCGGTTTGTCAAATTCCGTCCAGCCGTTAAAGTCACCTAATACATATACTTCCGATGCATTAGGTGCATATGTTGCAAAATAAACACCTTTTTTTCCATCCATCTCGCACATATGAGCTCCGAGTTTTTTATAAATCTCATAATGTGTGCCCTGAGCAAACAGGTACTGGTCGTCCTGCGTAATCTCAATCTTATTCAACGAGATGCCCCCCTTTGTTTTACTGTTTAAAATCTTTCTCTCCAAGTACTATCATATCGTTTGAATCAAATCTCTTACCAAAAATGTTTCCAAAGAAATGACCAATCGTGTGCTTTGAAGCATGTGCAATCGCCATGTCAACGATTGTCTTAACTTCCTTATATGTTACACTGTGCGAATTCGTTTGCTTTTCGGAAATAATTCTATGCAAAGCAAGCTTTCCCATATCATCAATTCCGAATTCCCGGCTATACGCATATGACTTCGCAAGCTTAACAAGCTCTTCATCATCCAAAGCTTCAATATCAACACTAACCGTGAACGACGCAAGATATTCACTGTTAGCCATAATAAATTTGTGCTTAAGTCGGTGAGATACCGCCATGGCAACAAACATTTTTCTGTCTGCAACTTCCAAGGCTTCCTTAATTCCGCGAAGCGTTTCGGGTCGAAGCTCATCAGCATTTGTAATTATAAGTGCGCCGCCTTCCAAAGCATCAAATACGCCGGAGGGCTCCTTTGCATTCATAATAGCTGCTTTAACGCTCACTGTTTTTCCGTTGATTTCTCCGCGGTCGTTAAATTCCTCAATAAAGTATTTACCGAGAGAAATTGCACTGTCTTCATCCACGCTGCCGATTATAACGTTACCGGTGCAGGCCTCGTGAGAAATATTCTGAATTGCCTCTTTAATCTGTTCACGACAAACCTCTGTCTGAACAAAGGATTCATATCTGAGCCACTGTCTTTCTGAAAAGCCTTCACGGTTCGGTTCTTCTTCGGCAACTTCATCCGACTCGGAATTTTCTTCATTTTCGTAAGAAGAATCTTCTACATATTCATCAGCAGACTCTTCATTCTCAAGATTTTCATAATTATCGATTTCTTCTTCGCTCTCGGTAGGAATTTCTTCGGGTACAGTTTCCGAATGCATATCCTGTTCCTCTTCCTCTTCAAGCATCTTATCGAGCGTATCGCTGATTGCTTTGAATTCTTCCGTATCACCGGATGCTCCGACAATTTCACTTACTTCTGAAACTGCTTCTGTTACGGCCGCAACACCGGCTGCATCTTCCACCACATCATCAAGGCGCTCTGCATTTGCAGCAAAAGCATCAAGATATGAAAAATCATATTCGGATGATTTGGTTTCTTCATTGTCTGCTTCAACGAGATTTTCATCCGCAGCTGCTTCTTCGGGTCGATTTTCATCAGCACCGTCTGCCTCGGGCAGAATATCTTCTTCGGCTGAAACCTCTTCAGATGCTGCAACTTCATTAGTCACTGTTTCTTCTTCGGAAGTAGTTTCAGCAGGAATATCCTCCGCAGTCATGTCTTTGTCGATAAGTATTTCGTCCTCAACATAGGTCTGAACAAGCGGTGGCTGAGTTGCCTTGAGTGTTTCCTCAAGCTGACTGTCAAGTTCCTGATTTGCTTTATCAATAATATCTTTGCTCTTTTTCTCAATCTCTGAGCCAAGAACAATATCCCACTCTTCTTCCTGCTTTTTACGACGTTCCTCGTACATAAGAAGAACTTCATCAATACAAATCTGTCCGGTAATCTGTTTCTCTACAGAGATGTCTTCGGGAACAACAAGGCTAATCTGTCCGTCGCCCTCCAAAGTAAGAAGTTCGTCAAGTTCAACGCGTCTGTCGTTGTCTGAAGCGAACACTTCATCAAGCTTAAGCTGTCCCTCTTCGTCGGTGAAACTTTCCTCTATCTTCGATCCGCCGAGAGCACTTTCGATTTCATCTTTATTAAGAATTATTGTTCCTTCGGGAACAATTTCCGTCATATCCGAATCAGCCAAAGAAACCTCTTCGGTAATTTCGGTAATTGCATCTTCAATTTCCTTTACGGGAACAACCTTTGTGTCACCTGCATCGGAATTAAGAATTTCCTCTGTAATTACAGGAATAACCGTCGTCTTTGCAGAATCGATATCTTCTACGCTGTCGGTTTGATTTTCCTCAGTCTCCGAGGCTGTATTTTCTTCCTCTGCAGCAGAAGAAATCTCTCCGATAATCCGAGTTTCTTCTATATTATATGTATCTGTATTATCAAGTTCCGATTCAACGGTGCTCTCAGGATTCTCTGTATCGGTTTCCGGACGAACCGTTTCTGAAACGGCGGGATTCTCGTCTGCAATAACGTGAGTGTCTGAAATTTCATCGTTCACAGTATTAGCAGGCTGTTCAAATGATGATACGCTTTCTTCTTCACCAAGAATATCCTTAAGATGTCCCGCAAGTTCCTTCTGAAGATCGATAGTGTTATCAAGGCTGACATTTACTTCGGGAACAATTATTTCTTCAACGGGAGTAGTCAGTTCCTTGTAAAGAATCTCGTCTTCACTGCTTAATTCGGTATGCAGCTGCTTAAGTTCAATAGTTTTGATTATATACTTACCGGTCTTGAAAAAACTTAAAATAAGATTACACTGATTCACACAGTCTGTTTCACGACCGTTTTTATGATAAAGATATGCCAGTTCGTACATCCACTTGGGCTTGTAGGATCTTGAAAACTTTTGGAAAGCTTCCAGTGCGTCAATTTTCTCCTGGCTTGTTGCTTCAACTATTTCATATACCTTGTATAAGAGAATATATGTTGAAGGATCGTCTCCGGCCAACTCTTTGTATTCATTGTAAAAGTCGATTGAATTGAGAATATCACCCAACTTAATTGATAACTCACAAAGAGAATATACTATCAGCTTGTCCTTTGGATTTTTGACATATGCAAGAAGAAGAACTTCCTTCGCATCATAATAACGGCGACATATTTTATATAAATCGCTGACAACACAAAGGGTTCTGCTGTCCCGAACTTTTTCCCAATCAATTGTATCCGCGATATCCTGAGCTTCGGAAAATTCCTGATTCTCAATCAATCTGTTCAATTCATCTATTTTTAATTTATATTCGTATTTATCCACAATCAGTCACCTATTTAGAAAAATGAGCATAAAGTGCCTATCCTAAAAAAGTGTATCACACCATATAGCCAATGTCAAAGCAAAGGGATACTAAATATTGTAGAATAAAGCATGTCGCTTACGACTTGCCGGCGCCGCTTCCCTTCGCTGTAAGCGGCATAATTCCTATACAAAAGCGTGCGCAATCCATAGCGGAGCGTTTTTATTTGCATTTGCCTGTCGAAAAAGAAAACCCAAGTATTTCCGGCAGAAAGTATATGTTGATTATGTACGGAAATTAGCGTATAGTTAAGTACGGGGGGATTGTCTCAATGCAAAATGATTATTTAAAAAACAAACGTGAAGGTTTGGGACTGAGTCAGAAGCAGTTTGCAGAAAAAAGCGGTGTAAATCTTAGAACACTGCAGGATTATGAGCAGGGCCGCAAGCCTCTTTCTTCCGTTAAAGGGGATGTTCTTTACCGCATGAGTACGGTACTTGACTGCGACATGGAAGATCTGATTATGGAACCACTGTATCCCGACAATAATGCCGACGGACGTTTTTATAAATATTATATCCAGTTCCAAGAGCTTATAAGAGCATGCGGAGACACAGTACCGGCAGAGGAAAACGGCAAGCTGTCATACACACCTTTTGACGATGTATTTCGCACCCTGTCCGTTGATTGCAGCAGATTGCTGATTCCTGTAATAAATGAAGTTTTTGGTGAACACTACTGTAGTGAGGATTTAGTTGAACATTCTCAAAACGAGCATTTTAAATCAGGAATAAACGGAACAGTCAATAAAAAGATTTCCGATTCAAATTTTATTATTCTGACAAACAAAGGGAACAAAATCAGATATCAGTTGGAATGCCAAAGTACCCGTGATAATTCCATTCTTCTCAGAATATTTGAGTATTCCAGTGCTATCGCATCAGAAGAAGCTGTTCTGACAAAAGACAAATTGAAAATTGCCTATCCGAAATCAGCTTTGGTTTACCTCAGAGCAACGGATGCCACACCGGATAACATGACCATTGAATTAAATACACCCGGAGGAACCGTTTCCTGGAATGTTCCTGTAATAAAAACCAGTAGATTTTCCTCTGAAGAATTGTTCGAAAAAAAACTGTATATGTTTCTTCCTTATCACATCCTGTTATATGAAAACGATTTGTCCGATATTGAAAAAAATGAGTGCAAACTAAACAATCTTAAAAATGAATATTCGGAAATCAGAATGAAATTAGATGCAGCTTCTCAGGCAGGAGATATCAGTGAGTACGACAAAGCCACGGTTATCAATATGTGTATGAGGGTGCTAATGTATTTTTCCGATAAATACAAAAAAGTCAGCGAGGAGGTAAAAGCTGCCATGGGCGGACAAGTACTGGAATATGAAGCAAAAGATATAAAACGTGAAGGTATTAGGGAAGGGATTAAAGAAGGAATTAAAGAAGGAATCAAAAAGGGAAGAACCTCAGTAATTAAGCAAATGCTGGAAGCCGGAATTATCGATCAGAAAACCGCTGACCAATATGCCGAATACGATTCATCAAAAGAATAATTTTTAGCAAGCACTGCAACTCGCAGAATGCTTCGCATTCTCGCTCGTTCCGCGCTGGCGCGCTATAAAAAAGAGAAGGAACAAATCCTCTCACTCAAGCAAGCTTGCTTCGAGGATTTGTTCCTTCTCTTTTTTGCAGTGCTTGTAGAACACAAAAAATCGCAGGCCTGCACTAAGCTAAGTCTGCGATCAATGCAAGTGCGCCTCCAGGGACTCGAACCCTGGACACCCTGATTAAGAGTCAGGTGCTCTACCAACTGAGCTAGAAGCGCGTATTTATTTGTTTTGCGTGACGCAAGTAAGAATATAGCACAGCAATAATCATTTTGCAACACATATTTTAAAATTTTTTTAATTTTTTTTGAATCCGCCATCGTGTCTTTGCATTATTGCTTTTTGTTCCTTGATTTATTAAACTGTTTTAAATAAAATATCAACTTACCGTCTATTGGAGCATAAAAATGAAAAAATTAATTCTTCTATCAATTCTTTCAACCTTCTTTATTTGTTCGTTTTGCGGATGCGGACAGGAAAAGCCTATAGTCACAGAAGCACCTTCGGTTTCCACCGTTTCAGAAGATAATACCTCGGATAATACTACCGCTTTATCCGAAATTTCCGATTCATCCAAAGAAGAAGTTGAAACCACACCTGAAATTGAACACACATTCAGATTGAAGGCAAAACACTATTTTGAAACCGATGAAAACAGTGTGTACGATACAGACGAATGTATTTACGATGATAACGGCATTCTTCTTCGGGAAGGTACACTTGTTTACGAATATGATGAAAAAGGTAATGTAATCAAAAAAACTCGATATATGGATCCCGAGCTAACTCAAATCTACTATTATAATGAGTATACCTACGATGATAACGGCAACATGTTATCCGATGTTCCTTATAATATAAGCTTTATCGACAACAAACCGGTCAAAAGCGAATATGAAAA
Organism: Lachnospiraceae bacterium; assembly: GCA_045600725.1. GTDB lineage: Bacteria > Bacillota > Clostridia > Lachnospirales > Lachnospiraceae > UBA1258. The sequence goes on along the minus strand of JAZRYK010000022.1, from coordinate 1,605 downwards.
ATTTGAATACAACGAAAAGAATCAGCTTACTATGCGCTATCGCTACTGGGGCGAGCTTGTTGTAGCTCGGGACACTGTTATTTATTCCTACAGTTATACATACGATGAAAATGATAAGCTTCTCAGAATGAACGTTTTGTATGATAACAGTTTTGACTCAGGCTACACCCTCTATATATATGATGAAAACGAATTACTTATCAGGGAAGAAGAACGTGATTCGAGGGATGAACTCATTAATGAATACAAATATTCATATGACGAAAGAGGAAATGTCACGTTAAAGGAAGGTTTCTACTACGAGTCCGATGAAGGTGAATTGTTTGAAAAATATGTTTACAAATATGATGACAACAATAACCTGATTATGGAAAGCAATGTTGAAATGTATCCCGAAAGCGAATATATCTACGGAGTCCTTTATGAATGGGAAATTGTTGAATAATCAACAGTTTTTCGCTATAATCCACATTGTTGGAGCAAAATAAGAAGCGACAGCGTTTTATTATATAATTTAATATCTAGGAGGATTTATCATGGTTTCATGGAACAATCTTGACACTCTTAAGAGTTTCGAAGCCCTTAAGGCTGCAAAACCCGTTGTTCTTCAGGACGTTATGAGCGGTGCAAACGGCGCAGAGCGTGTAAAGAAGTACAGCGTACCTATGGCAGAGGGTATGAGCTACAATTTCGCAGCAAAAGCTGTAGACGATGATGTTTTAAAGGTTCTTGCTGAGCTTGCCAAAGAAGCTGAACTTACAGACAAGTTTGCTGAACTTTACAACGGTGCTGTAATCAACACAGGCGAGAAGAGACTTGTTCTTCATCAGCTTACAAGAGGACAGCTTGGAAATGATGTTATTGCAGACGGCGTAAACAAGCGTGATTTCTATGTTGGCGAGCAGAAGAAAATTGCCGAGTTTGCAAAGAAGGTTCACTCCGGTGAAGTTGCAAATGCTAAGGGCGAAAAGTTCACAACAGTAGTTCAGATCGGTATCGGCGGATCAGACCTTGGTCCCAGAGCTATGTACCTTGCTCTTGAAAACTGGGCAAAGAAAACCGGCAACTTTAAGATGGAAGCAAAGTTTATCTCAAACGTTGACCCTGATGATGCAGCAGCAGTGCTTAACAGCGTGGATGTTGCTCATTCACTTTTTGTGCTTGTATCAAAATCGGGAACAACGCTTGAAACACTTACCAATGAGTCTTTTGTTAAGGACGCACTTAAGAAGCTCGGACTTGATCCCGCCAAGCATATGATCGCCGTTACTTCAGAAACATCTCCTCTTGCCAAGAGTGCAGATTATCTTGCAGCCTTCTTTATGGATGATTTTATCGGAGGACGTTTCTCGTCTTCTTCAGCAGTTGGTGGAGCAGTTCTTTCTCTTGCATTTGGACCAGAGGTATTCGCTCAGTTCTTAGAGGGAGCAGCTAAAGAGGATAAGCTTGCTACTAATAAAGACTTACTCAAAAACCCAGCAATGCTCGATGCATTAATTGGTGTATATGAGAGAAATGTTCTTGGATATCCTGCAACAGCAGTTCTTCCATACTCACAGGCACTCAGCCGTTTCCCAGCACACCTTCAGCAGGCAGATATGGAAT
>JAZRYK010000021.1:0-44192 GCA_045600725.1 Lachnospiraceae bacterium | reverse complement strand
CCTTGACAGCGTCATCCAGACAGATAAAAAGCAAACAAGCGGTGTAAGGATAATAAAGATTTCTGCGTCAGCAGAAATTTCCTTTTTGAAAAAGAAAAGCCACAGCCCGTACTGAACTGTGACTTTGTCTACACTCTGAGACCGTTGCTTTTGCAACGGTCTTTTTTTAGGAAAAATCGAATGGTAATTCGCGAAATAATCATAATACAAACTAATAAAATTCGTGGAATGATACAAAAACAAGGCTAAAAAGATGTGCAAAATGACAAGAATAAAAAGTGAAAACAACGTAAAATGCACATTTTTTCCAAAATTTATTTATGGGACATAAATTCAATTGATAATGAAAAATAAAAGTGTATTATAAATATAGTAAAAGTGCTGAATTGAAAGGAGTGCATTACAATGACATTTGAAAAAATTGTTGCTACATTACAGAAAACATATAAAAATGCTACAGCTGAAAACATTAAAGGAAAGCTCGCTGTAGAAGTTGATGTAAGAGGTGAAGGCGAAGGTGCTTTATACATCGAAGTAAATGAAGGAAAGGTTGATGTTCAGCCTTTTGAATATTATGACAAGAATGCAACCATTATTACATCAGGTGATGCTATTGTTGCAATTGCATCAGGAAAGATGGATATCGAGACTGCAGTAAATGACGGAACAGTTACAGTTGATGGTGATTTAGGATCTGCTTTATTATTAAAGGAAATTAAGCTTGCTGCGAAAAAGGCAGCTGCAAAGAAAACACCTGCAAAGAAAGCAGAAGCAGTAAAGGAAGAAGCTCCTAAGGCTGAAAAGAAGGCACCTGCAAAGAAGGCTGTTGCGAAGAAGGCAGAAGCAGTAAAGGAAGAAGCTACCAAGGCTGAAAAGAAGGTAGTTGCAAAAAAGGCACCCGCAAAGAAGACAGAAGCAGTAAAGGAAGAAGCTCCTAAGGCTGAGAAGAAAGCACCTGCAAAGAAGGCTGCTGCAAAGAAGACAAAGTAATTTGTTTTATAATAGATTGGAAGAGAGACAGAGATGTCTCTTTTTTTTTGTCGGAAAGGCTTGCAAATACAAACATTTGTTCGTATAATAAATCAAAAGGAGTCGAACAAATGTACGATATTATTAAAGACAGATCATTGGATGAAAAGTTGAAAATATTATCTGATGCAGCGAAGTATGATGTGGCCTGTACTTCAAGTGGCGTCGACCGAAGAGGACAAGAAGGTTTTTGGGGAAATTCATGTTCCGCCGGAATCTGTCATACTTTCGCGGCAGACGGAAGATGCATATCTCTTTTGAAAATTCTTATGACAAACAATTGTGTATATGATTGTAAATATTGCAAGAATCGTATTTCCAACGATATCCCGCGTGCGACATTTACTCCGGATGAAATATGTACATTAACAGTGGAATTCTATAAACGAAATTATATTGAAGGACTGTTTTTGAGCTCAGGTGTAATCAAAAATCCCGATTATACGATGGAAAAAATGTGTGAGACACTTCGACTGCTCAGGACAAAATATCATTTTAACGGATATATTCATATTAAAGCTATTCCGGGGGCAAGCGGAGAGCTGATATACTCAGCCGGGCTTTTGGCAGACAGAATGAGCATCAATATGGAACTTCCGACAGCAGCAAGCCTTGCCGAACTTGCACCCAACAAAACTATGACCAACATAATAAGGCCTATGAATCAGATATCGGGTACAATTGCTGCGCATCGAATTGCAATTGGCAAGGATGCTCGGATGGAGCGCGCCGGAATAAATAAGCATCTTGTAAACAGCATATGGGGTGAAAACAGCAATTCTCTTGGATTGGAGTCAAAACAAGAAGAACAGAAGCGTATTGCAAATTCTCGAAACAATTTCGAATCTCCCAATATTATTGATGTCGAAGATAAATTTTTTTATCCTGCCGATAAAAAGGATGCTCTGTTAAAACGTCCTTTTGCTCCTGCGGGTCAGAGTACTCAGATGATAATAGGAGCAACAAATGAAACAGATCTTGAATTGCTCAGAACAACTCAGAACCTGTACAAAAGTTTCGACCTTAAACGTGTTTTTTTCTCAGGCTACATACCTCTTAACGAAGATCCGGCACTTCCGGAACTTAATACACCTGTACCGCTTAAGAGAGAACACAGATTATATCAGGCTGACTGGCTCCTCAGATACTATGGATTTCAGGCTGATGAACTGCTTACGAATGAAAGACCGTACTTTGATGACAGGATTGATCCAAAATGTGATTGGGCGGTTCGTCATCTTGGAGACTTCCCGGTAGAAATTAATACCGCGTCATACGATGCGCTTCTCCGCGTCCCGGGAATCGGTCCCAAAAGTGTTCAAAAAATAATAAATACGAGGCGTTATGGAAGCATCACATTCCCTATGCTCAAAAAAATGGGAATAGTTTTGAAACGTGCCCAGTATTTTATTACATGCAACGGAAAGATGCTTTATAACATTCCGATTGAAGAGAACTTCATAATCAGCGGTCTCACTGATGCAGAGCGCCATGAAGAGCTTCTTCAGGAGAAAAAGAAAAACAATGAAGGTCAGATGAATCTGTTCAGCGATTTTAATTTGGTTGGATAAAGATGAAAATATATAGTTGTGAAAGAAATTGGGAGGCTATGCTAACCTGTATTTATGAGGCATGGTCATCGGGTGCGGGACAACGGAATATAGAATTACGTTTTGAACCAATCGAAGAATATACTCTCTTTGATGAGTACATTCATGTGGAGTCCGATTCTGCAAAGGCGGATAGTGTAGAAGAAGCTGTAGCAAAAAAAATCTCGCCTGTTGTTCTTCATGAACTTGCATATGCTTCGATGGCATATGAAGATGATGTATTGGATAATATATATCGTGTAATGATTTTGGGATTTCATTTCGGACCGAATGTGCTTGATATGCTTCAATACAGGGATGTTGAACGAAACAGAGAAATACGGCTTCGCCTCGGTCGCGAAGCGGATCGATTTTTGGAAATTGTTCGCTTTCATGAAATAGAGAAATCACTGTATGTTGCTCATATAGAACCTAAGAGTCGTATCATTACGGCGATAGCACCTCATTTTAAAGACAGAATGCCATCTGAACATTGGATGATAGTAGACGATGTTCATAAGGAGGCAATCGTTCATCCTAAAAATTCCGATTACTATTTGAGATTGTTAACTGATGAAGAATTGGAAAACTTAAAGAAGACCGAGGAAATAAATGATAAGTATACAGACCTTTGGCAAATTTTCTTCGATACAATCGCTATAAAGGAAAGAACGAATCCACGTTGTCAGCTTAACCATTTTCCTATATGGGCAAGAAAGCATGCCGTAGAATTTCAATAATTCATGCATTGATTTGATAATTTTTGTTATATCCCGTACAATACTTGCATGGAACTGGATAATGCTAAAGCTTTGGATTATGCAAACAGAATAATGAGACTTGCCCGTGACAGCATAACGGTAAAGTACAGATTTTTTGACAATGCTTTGGCGAAATATAAGCTAAGCTTTGAAGAAGGTTTAGGCTGTTATATAGCTGACGGGGAGTATTTACGAATTGATCCTGTGAAGTTGGTAACAGACTATGCGGAAGAAGCGGGCTTTGGAATAAGGCTCTACCTGCATGTTATGCTTCATGGGATTTTTCTTCATGCATTTCGATATGATAAGCCGAATGAAGAATACTGGAATATGGCTTGTGATATTGCTGTCGAGAATATTGTTTTGGAAATGCAGGTAAACGGCGCGGAAAGCACTCGGGATGACGAACAGAGAACAGTTATTCAAAGATTACGGAAATGGGTTCCGGAGATTACCGCAGAGAAATTGTACCGGGAATTTGCCGCAAACGGTATTTCAATGGATTCAGTGTCTTTATACAAGCGCTTATTCTCATATGATCGCCATAGGCCTCGCGGAAGTTATAAAGAAGAACCCGAGACCGTTATAACTGAGGCTGATTGGCAGAAAATAGCCGAACGTGTAAAAGCTGAGCTGGATTCTTTTTCAAAGGATGGCGCCGGTGGAGATTCGGTGAATGCTAATTTAAAAGAGGCCACAAGGCAGCGTTATGATTATGAGGCTATACTCCGCAAATTTGCCGTCACCGGTGAAGAAATCAAAATAAATCCCGATGAATTTGATTACATATATTATACTTATGGTTTATCAAATTATGGTAATATGCCGTTGATTGAACCCTTAGAGTATACTGAAGACAAGCGTGTGAAAGAGTTTGTGGTTGCGGTCGATACTTCCGCTTCTACACGAGGTGAGCTTGTTAAAAATTTTCTGCAGAAAACATATGATATTCTCAGCAGTTCGGGAATGCTTTTCATGGATGTTAACATTCACATTATAATGTGTGACTCAAAAGTAGAATCTGATACAGTCATATATAATCAGAATGATTTGAAAATCCTGAAAGATTCCTTGGAGATAAAAGGCTTCGGTGCTACGGATTTCAGACCTGTCTTTTCATATGTGAATGAACTTATTGAAAAAAAAGAACTGACGCACCTAAAGGGCTTAATATACTTTACAGACGGATTTGGGATTTATCCGGAAAAAGCACCTATGTATGATGTAATGTTTGCATTTAGCGGAGCGGATGAAATGCGACCAAGGATACCTTCTTGGGCGATAGAGGTCGTTTTGGAGGATACATGAATATAGCAGAAGCAAAAGAATATATAAAAAATACGGTGAGTATTTACCTGAAGAAGGACCAATTTGGTGATTACAGAATTCCTGTAATAAAACAAAGACCGGTATTCATGATTGGTGCGCCCGGTATCGGAAAAACAGCAATTATGGAGCAGATTGCATCAGAACTTGGTATTGCGCTTGTCAGTTACTCTATGACGCATCACACCAGACAGTCAGCACTTGGATTACCATTTATCGAGAAAAGAGAATATGGTGGTGAAACCGTTTCCGTCTCTGAATATACTATGAGCGAAATAATATCATCCATATATGAAACCATGGAAAAAAGCGGAATAAATGAAGGCATTCTTTTTCTTGATGAAATAAACTGTGTCAGTGAAACTCTTGCGCCATCGATGCTGCAGTTCCTTCAGTACAAGGTTTTCGGACGTCACAGCGTTCCGGAGGGCTGGGTTATTGTAACTGCGGGAAACCCTCCTGAATTTAATAAGTCGGTCCGCGAATTTGATGTGGTAACTCTGGATAGACTTAAGGTTCTTGAAGTGGAAGCGGACTATCCTGCATGGAGAAATTATGCGGTTGAAAAGGGACTACACAGCTCTATTTTAAATTTTTTGGACCTGAAGAAGGATTATTTTTATCATATAACAACAACTACAGACGGCTTTTCGTATGTCACAGCCCGTGGATGGGAAGATCTTTCCGACATAGTGTATCTTTACGAAGAATCCGGGATTAAGGTTACTGAATCGCTTGTCGGTCAGTATATCAGAAATGACAAGGTTGTCAGAGAATTTGCCGCTTATTATGATTTATTCAACAAGTATAAAGAGAGCTATAAAGTAACAGAGATCTTAAACGGACATTTGCAGGAAGAAACCATTCAAAAAGCAAAAGATGCTCCTTTAGACGAGCGACTTTCGCTGATTGGAATTCTGCTGGATACCGTAAAGGGAGAACTCAAAGATATAATGCTGTCTGCAGGTGATTTGAAAGAAATGCGTCCCGGTCTTAAGGCAGTAAAGGATTCGGGTGATGCAAAGGAAGCACTTGAGAAACAGATTTCCGTAAGAACAACCATTCTTGAAAATAAGGCAAAATCAGGAGCCCTATCAAAAACAGAAGCACAGAAACACAAACGAATCAGGGCATTCTATCAAGCTATGCTTGAATCGATTTCAGAGAATGGTGCAGATGCTGTAAGTACAATGTATAATGCAAAAATATCTGAAATGAAGAACAACACCATTGTCGAGCAGGAGCGTATTCATTCTTTGTTTTCTTTTGTCGGACAGGCTTTTGGTGAAGAAAGCAACGAGATGCTTATTACTGTCACGGAACTTACAGTTCATGACGGAGCAGCTTCTTTCTTTGCTACTTTTGGATCGGAAGACTACAATAAATACAACAAAATTCTTATGGTTACGGACAGGAAGGATTCCCTTAGACAGGAAATACTCAATTTGTAAGAATAAAGGATATCTATGAGAATAAATTATAAATTGGTAAATGGCGAAGCAACTGTAACGGGGATTGACGCCCCGGGATCATCAATAATTGTTCCCGGTGAGCTGGACGGTTACAGTGTTACCGCAATTGATAAAAAAGCGTTTCTTGGTATAAAAGGCTTGAGAACCGTTGAAATATCCGATAAAGTTACTCAAATTGGTGACTGGGCTTTTGCACAGTGCATTCACCTAAAAAGTATATCCTGGGGAAAAGGTACCTCACTTGGCAAAGGTGTGCTTGAGGGGTGCGAAAGGTTGGAGAGTGTGAATTTTGGAGATTCACAGAGCTCTGTTTTGGCAGCAATGACGGTCCACCGTCTTTCATCCGAATATCTTTTGCGAGACAGCGAGCTTGGAGAAGAAAACTGGTATACAAAATGGGACCTTGCGTTGGCAAATCTTCTTTCACAGGATGACATGGAAGGATATTCCGACAAAGCATTATGCGGTGAAGAAGATATTTCATATGATGGAGTCGGCTCCGTTGACGGAGAACTTCCCGGGGAGAATGTAACATATATAATAGAGCAGAACAAAAACAAATGTTACTTGTGCCTCATTCGCCTGATGAATGATATGTTTTTGTCGGAGACATCGCGAAAGCGTTTTGCAGATTATCTGAAAAAACATGAAAAGGGTGCAGGCAATGAAGCAGCATGGATGACAATAAAAGAAGATTTTAAGGATTCACTTGACTATCTGAAGCTGTTCATCGAGATTACCGTACCATCTTCTCAAACAATCTCCGCCATGATTGAAGATGCAGGTAATTTGGCGGAGATAAAGGCATATCTGATAAATCTTACCGGAGCCGGAAACAGCGTAGACGATTATTTTGATGAGCTTGAATTATGAATCTATCAACAAATAAATTAATTTCACTTCGCGAGAATCCGAACACATTTATCTCTCGGCTCTCATTGGATTATTTAAGAAATCCTCATAGCTTAAGCGAATTCCGTCTTCAAGTTCTGTCATATATTTCCAACCGAGTTTCTCGGCTTTGGAAACATCAAGCAACTTTCTTGGCGTTCCGTTTGGTTTGGTCGTATCCCATTTGATTTCGCCTGTGTATCCGACAACTTTCGCAACCAGCTCGGTAAGCTCCTTAATAGTGATTTCCTTTCCTGTTCCGGCATTAACTGTTTCATTGCCTGAGTAGTTGTTCATAAGAAAAACACAGAGATTGGCCAAATCATCTACATAAAGGAATTCACGCAACGGAGACCCATCCCCCCAACAGGTTACTTCTGTGAGGCCGTTTTCTTTGGCTTCATGGAAGCGGCGGATAAGGGCGGGAAGAACATGGGAATGGGTAGGATGATAATTGTCATTGGGTCCGTAAAGATTTGTGGGCATGACGGAAATATAATCCGTACCATATTGTTTATTCAAGAATTCGCAATATTTAAGTCCTGAAATTTTTGCAAGTGCATAAGCCTCATTTGTTTTTTCAAGTTCAGAGGTAAGAAGACAGGACTCGGGCATAGGCTGAGGAGCCATGCGGGGATAAATGCAGGAGCTTCCCAGAAATTCCAGTTTTTTACAACCGTTTTTCCAGGCACTGTTAATGACATTCATTTCAAGAGTCATATTGAACCACATGAAATCCGCCAAAGCTTCCTGGTTTGCGATGATACCACCTACCTTGGCTGCAGCAAGAAAAACGTATTCGGGCTTTTCTTCTTCAAAAAATTTCTCAACATCTGCCTGGCGGCAAAGGTCAAGTTCTTTGTGTGTACGTGTAATTATATTTGTATATCCCTGACGCTCAAGTTCTCTGACTATGGCTGATCCAACCATACCGCGGTGTCCGGCGACAAAGATCTTTGCATTTTTTTCCATCATTTTACAACACCTTTTTCAAGATATTCGGCAAGATTGGTTATGATGTGTTCTTCAGCACGTTCAACAGCAACCTTTTCCATATCATGCTTTGTCATTATTTCAACGAGCTTTTCAAAACTCGTTTTTGTGGGGTTCCATCCAAGCTCGGTTTTAGCCTTGGTAGGATCACCCCAAAGATTAACTACATCGGTGGGGCGATAAAAGTCGGGACTGACTTCGACAATAACTTTTCCGGTAGCCTTATCGATTCCCTTCTCATCCATTCCGCTGCCCTGCCATTCAACTTCAATTCCGGCATGGTGGAATGCAAGAGTGGCAAATTCACGAACAGAATGTTGAACACCGGTTGCTATAACGAAATCTTCAGGCTTATCGTTCTGAAGAATAAGCCACATGCACTCAACATAGTCCTTGGCATATCCCCAGTCTCTTAAGGAATCAAGATTTCCGAGATACAATTTTTCCTGCTTGCCCTGAGCAATACGGGCAGCGGCAAGAGTTATTTTTCTGGTAACAAAGGTTTCTCCGCGGCGTTCTGATTCGTGGTTAAAAAGAATGCCTGAACAACAGAACATATTATAGGCTTCACGATACTCTTTAACAATCCAGAAACCATACTGTTTGGCTACAGCATAAGGACTGTAAGGGTGGAAGGGCGTAGTTTCACTCTGAGGCACCTCTTCAACCTTTCCGTAGAGCTCGGAAGTGGAAGCCTGATATATTTTACAGGTCTTTTCGAGGCCGCATACACGAACTGCTTCAAGAACTCTGAGAACTCCTGTAGCAACAACATCGGCGGTATATTCGGGAACATCAAAAGAAACCTGAACATGAGACTGGGCTGCGAGGTTGTAAATTTCATCGGGTTTGATTTCGCTGATGAGCTTTACGAGACTTATTGAATCGCTTAAATCGCCGAACTTAAGATGAAAATTCGGTGTGCCCTCAAGATGAGCAATTCTTTCTCGAAAATCGACGCTTGAACGTCTGATCATTCCGTATACTTCATAGCCTTTTTCAAGAAGAAATTCAGCTAAATATGAACCATCCTGACCGGTTACACCGGTAATCAATGCTTTCTTTGACATATAATCTCCATTCTGCCCCCGCAGATTTGGTGGGCATTCGCAGGAATAACGTGTGATAAAATCAATGTCTTTGCAATTTTCACACGAATTATCGCGCTCTTGACTTAATTAATAACACTGTTCACTATTATAATACATTTTTGTTTGATATTTCAATTCTTGCAACCGATATGATACAATATCATTGGTTTTGAAAATTGGTGACAGAAGGAAGCAAAATGAACGATATTTTTAAATATGACAATTATGTTTTTGATTTATATGGTACATTAATAGATATCAGGTCGGACGAGCATCGAGACGAAACCTGGATAAAATGGCTTGAGGTTCTTGATGAAAAAGGTATTTTGCACCCGTCATTTAAACAGTTCAGGGATGATTTTTTCGCTATGGATCAAGCATATCGCGAGATGCCGACACCTTTTGAAAGACCTGAAATAGATGTGCTGGATGTATATGCGGATTTATTTTGCAGATACAGAAACGCGCCCATTGATGCTGATATGCTCTTCGAAGTGGGGCATCAGTTTAGAGAGGCATCGATAGTATACAGAAAACTTTTTCCGGGTGTAGTGGAATTTTTGAAAAAACTTCATGAGCTTGGAAAAGGCGTTTATATTCTTTCGAATGCTCAGCGTTCATATACACTTTATGAAATCCAACTGTTTGGTCTTGATAGGCTTGTTGACGACTATCTTATTTCATCCGACTACAAATGCATGAAGCCTGATAAAGCATTTTATACTGCAATCGTAGAAAAGCATAATTTAGATCGCAGCAAAACAGTAATGCTTGGAGACAGTCGTGTTAACGATTACGAAGGCGGTCTGCGTTCGGGATTAAATGCCATTTGGCTAAGCGGTGAAAACGATCCGAATCGTTTCTATGTGGATTGTTTGAAGTAGGAATATTATTTTTGGTGAATGACATGAACAATAAAAAAAGTCTTGCAAATGTTTTTGTTTTCATATTTTTCATAATTACTGCCGGTATTATTTTTATTGCACACCGTTCGGTACCGTTTATGATGGATGACTTATGGTATTCCACCATACTTTACGACCAAAATCGTCCGATTGCAGGCATAAAGGATATATTTGACGCTCAGGTTTGGCACTATTTTAACTGGGGCGGACGCAGCATGACACATACGCTTCTTCAGATTATTCTTTTATGTGGGGATTCTTTTGCCAATATTTTAAATACGGTTGTAACCTTTGTTCTTTCTTATGTGATTTTAGTTGCTTCAAAAGATATTGCAGGAATAAAAAAGATTTCGGCCACTTCAGGTGTGCTGTGCATTACCTTGATTGCGGGGGCCCTTCATGGCCTCAATGCAAACTGGGAAATGAGTATGTACTGGCAGTCGGGAAGTGCAAACTATCTTTATATCACGGTATTTCTTCTTCTTTTTGCATGGTGCTATACAAGAGAACTTGCACAGGAAGCCCCCGCTCCGCTTAAAGGAATAAGTTTCTGGATTGTTCCATTAGCTGTACTTGCAGGCTGGAGCAATGAAAACATGGGTCCCACTGTCTGGTTGATAGCCGTATTTACCATGATTGTACTTATGAAGAAAAAGAGAAGCATTAAAATTTGGATGATATTGGGAAGTCTTTTCTCTTTCGTCGGATCGGCAGCGTGTATTCTTGCGCCGGGAAATTTTGTCAGAAGCGCGGAAGCTCAGGACGAAAAAGGTATTATATGGAAACTGTTTCTTCGCTGCTATTCGGAGTGCCGCGGAGCATTGGATTTCCTATTTCCCATTGTGATTGTTACGGTTGTTCTTGCGGCAATTTATTTTGGCGCAATGAAGAAGAAAATAGATTTGAAAACGATTGTATTTATGCTGGCAGCGGTAATTGCCTGCGGAGCGATGATTCTGTCTCCGCACTTTCCCGACAGAGCAACCTTTGGAAGCATGGTTTTTCTTCTTACGGCAGCAGTTTCGATAGTGATTAGAATTATAAAAGAAAACGCGGAAATGAAAATCTGGATGATAGTTTCGGGGGGAATTATATGGCTACATGGTATGTTTTTTCTTTTGGAGCATGTCGCACAGATGCAGGGATGGATTGCATAAAAACAGTTCGGTTGCCTCGAATCCATGATATTCATAAACAATGTATCCGGGACAGTAAAATGATATAAGTTAACTGTTGACAAAACGACCTTAGATAACTAAACTACCTTTTATAAAAGACTGTGAAGGAAACACGCAGTTACGAGGTATCTTACCAGAGAGAGGGGCAAACGCTGAGAGCTCCTTTAAGAGAAACGTGATTGTACCATTCCCGAGTTGTGCGGAGGAAATTTCAGTATTCCGTAACGTTTCCCGCGTGAAGGGACAAATGAGTGAAAGCCAAGGTGGAACCGTGCATAGCACCCTTGCGTATCGTAATGATGCGCAAGGGTTTTTTGTTTACAAATATTATTACACGGCCGAAGTTTTCAATCACAAGGAGGTAAAAAGAAATGAAAATCACATTGAAGGACGGCTCCTTTAAGGAGTATTCCGAAGCAAAGAGCGTTTATGACATTGCGCTCGACATCAGTGAAGGCCTTGCCCGCATGGCAGCAGCAGGCGAAGTTGACGGCAAAATCGTTGACTTAAGAACAATTATTGACAAAGATGTTAATTTAAACATTATTACAATGAACGATCCGGCAGCACTTCCCGTGCTTCGTCACACAACATCTCATGTGCTGGCTGAAGCAGTTAAGCGTCTTCGCCCCGATGCAAAATGTACAATCGGTCCCAGCGTTGAAGACGGATTTTACTATGACTTTTTGACAGATCCATTCACAAGAGAAGACCTTGATGCTTTGGAAGCTGAAATGAAGAAAATCATTAAGGAGGGTAAGGCACTTACAAGATTTGCGCTTCCCAGAAACGAAGCAATTAAGTTTATGGAAGAGAAGGACGAGCCCTTCAAGGTAGAGCTTATTAACGATCTTCCCGAGGACGCCGAGATTTCCTTCTACGACCAGGGCGATTTCGTTGACCTTTGTGCAGGACCTCACCTTATGAGCACAAAGAATATTAAGGCATTTAAGCTTATTTCTTCTTCAATGGCTTACTGGAGAGGTAGGTCTGACCGTGATAAGCTTCAGAGAATTTACGGTACAGCCTTCAACAAGAAGGAAGAACTTGAAGCTCATCTTCAGAAACTTGAGGATGCAAAGATGCGCGACCACAACAAGCTTGGACGTGAAATGGGTCTTTTCTTAACAGCAGATGTTATCGGACAGGGACTTCCTCTCTTTACTCCTAAGGGAACAAAGATGATTATGAAGCTCCAGAGATGGATTGAGGACTTAGAGGACAACGAGTGGGGCTATGTTCGTACACGTACACCTTTAATGGCAAAGTCAGATCTTTACAAGATTTCAGGCCATTGGGATCATTACATGGACGGTATGTTTATTCTTAATAAGGATGCAGAAGACGGTAAAGAAGTAATGGCTCTTCGTCCCATGACATGTCCTTTCCAGTACTATGTATACATGAACGATCAGAAGTCATACCGTGACCTTCCTTACAGAATGAGTGAAACATCCACACTTTTCCGTAACGAGGATTCAGGTGAAATGCACGGTCTTACAAGAGTTCGTCAGTTCACGATTACAGAGGCGCATATTGTTCTTACACCCGAGCAGGCAGAAGAAGAACTTACACGCTGCGTAGACCTTGCACACTTTGTCATGAAGACACTCGGTATTGACGGTGATGTAACATACAGACTTTCAAAATGGGATCCCGAAAACAGCGCTAAATACGAAGGAGATGAGCAGTATTGGAATTCAACACAGCAGTACCTTCGTGACGTTATGAACAAGAACGGAATTCAGTTCTCCGAAGCTGACGGCGAAGCTGCTTTCTACGGACCTAAGATTGATATTCAGGCCAAGAACGTTTACGGCAAGGAAGACACAATGGTAACAATTCAGCTTGACTGCTCTGCAGCAGCTAAGTTTGGTATGTACTATATTGATGAACAGGGTAACAAGGCTACTCCCTGGATTATCCACAGAACATCAATGGGATGTTATGAAAGAACACTTGCATGGCTCATTGAGCACTACGCAGGAAAGTTCCCTACATGGCTTTGCCCCGAGCAGGTACGTATTCTTCCTATTTCTGAGAAGTATGCAGACTACGCAGAGGAAGTTAAGGCTGAACTTAAGAAGGCCGGCGTTGATGTAACGGTTGATAATCGCTCTGAAAAGATCGGTTACAAGATTCGTGAGGCGCGTCTTGCTAAACTTCCTTACTGGGTTGTTGTAGGTGAACAGGAGCAGGCTGACAAGCTTGTAAGTGTTTCTTCGAGATTTGCAGGTAATGAAGGACAGAAATCAGTTTCCGATTTCGTAGCTCAGATTGTTGATGAAATTAAGAATAAAACAATCCGTGAAGAGCTTCCTCAGGATCAGAAAAAATAATTTTCATGCTTTGAGGAATTGCGCGACTGCCATAAGTTATTTTATTGACAAAGTCGGCATATAAATTTACACTCAAATAGAGCCCCGCAATGCAGCGTCTGCTTTTGCGGGGTTCATTTTATATAAATAAGGTGTATGAAAGGGGTTTTGGAAAATGAAAAAGAAATCAGCACTGATTGCCGGCATCATTTTTGTGGTGATGGTTGTGGTAATCGCAATTGTGAATGCCTTTGGAGGTGAATTTAAAGGAACATTCTGGTCACTTGTTCCCGCTCTTGTAGCTATTGCACTGGCACTGATTACAAAAGAGGCTTATTCATCACTGTTTGTGGGAGTTGTGCTCGGCGCAATTATGGCAGCAGGATGTTCGGTGGAAGGTACAATAGATCTTGTTACAAATGATGCATTGATTGCATCCATTTCGGGAAGCGCGGGCATTTTCCTCTTCCTGGTTCTGCTGGGAATAGTTGTTGCACTCGTTAATAAATCCGGTGCTTCACGTGCATTTGGTGAATGGGCAAAGAAGCATATCAAAACAAAAGTCGGAGCAATGCTTGCAACATTTGCACTGGGCGTTTTGATTTTCATTGATGACTATTTTAACTGTCTTACAGTCGGATCGGTTATGTCACCGGTTACCGATGCAAAAAAGATTTCGCGTGTAAAGTTAGCATATCTTATCGATGCTACGGCTGCTCCTATTTGTATGATTGCTCCAATTTCTTCCTGGGCAGCGGCAATTTCGAATGTAAATGAAGGCGGAATCGTTCTTTTCGTTCGTGCTATTCCTTATAATTTTTATTCGATTCTGACACTGGTATTTGTTGTTACAATTGCCATTCTCGGATATGACTACGGAAAAATGGCAGACTTTGAAATCAAGGCATCAAACGGTGATTTAAGTATTCTTGATGTATCCATGACAGATGAAAAACAGGAAAGAAAGCTTGAAGAAGAAGGTCCTGCAAATCCCCCCAAGGGAAAACTATTCGATCTTATTATTCCTATTGTTTTGCTAATCGGTTTGTGTATCTGGGGACTTCTTAAGGTTGGATTCGCAAGCGAGGATTACACCGGTACGGGCTTTGTCGAAGCATTCTCGTGTACAGATGCTACCGTCGGCCTTCCGCTTGGCGCGCTTGTAGCACTCGTTATTATTGTTCTTTATCTCATTGTCAGAAAGGTATTATCCTTTGAGGAAGCAATGTCATGTATACCTCAGGGCTTCATTGCCATGGTACCTGCCATTACAATTCTTACCCTTGCCACATCGTTAAAGACAATTGTTAATGATATTCTCGGTTCTTCAGACTTTGTGGAAAGCGCAATGGCAAATGCATCCGGACTTCAGTGGGCTCTTCCCGCAATCGTGTTTGTTGTTGCCTGCGTCATCGCATTCGCTACAGGAACATCGTGGGGAACCTTCGGTATACTTATTCCTATTGTTACGGGTATTTTCCCTGAAACCTCATCTTTGTATTTTGTAGGCATCTCAGCCTGCCTTGCCGGAGCTGTTTGCGGCGATCACTGTTCACCTATTTCGGATACAACAATCATGTCCTCCGCGGGTGCACACTGTAACCACATCGATCATGTATCGACACAGCTTCCTTATGCAATTACCGTGGCAATTATTTCATTCATTTCATACATCATTGCCGGCGTATGCAGTAACTTTAAGGCACAATGGATTTCGATTCCCATAGGTATTGTTCTTACGGTAGGTTTCTTAATAATTATGAAGAAAAAGGTAGTAAAGGCTTAAAATGTAGACTTTAAGCAAAATAAAGTGTATTATCAAGTGGCGGGTCATTGTAACCTGCCACTTTTGATGCGGAGAAATCAAATATGAAAATAATGCCCAACAGAATGGACCGTGGCTTTGAAGCATATCAGTCCGAATTTGAAAATAAAGCACTGGAAGTCCTTCGTTCCGGATGGTATGTTCTCGGGAAGGAAGTTGCAGCTTTTGAAGAAGAATTTGCGGCATACACAGGCGGAAAATACTGTGTGGGCTTGGCTTCAGGGCTGGATGCACTTCAGATTGCATTTCGTGCATTAAACATCGGCCCGGGTGATGAGGTTCTTGTTCAGGGCAACACCTATATTGCCAGCGTAATGGGTATTACCATGAATGGTGCGACTCCGGTTATTATTGAACCTGACGAATACTATCAGATTGATACTAAAAAGCTTGAAGAAGCTTTGACAGAGAATACAAAGGCGGTTCTTGTTGTTCATCTTTATGGTGAAGCAGCAAAAATGGATGACATTGTTGATTTTTGCAGGAAGCATAATCTCAAGTTTGTCGAAGACTGTGCACAAAGCCATGGTGCATGCTTTGACGGAAAAATGACCGGAACATTCGGGGATATCGGTTGTTTTTCATTTTACCCTTCAAAGAACCTTGGTGCGTTCGGTGACGGTGGCGCAATAGTTACGAATGACGAAGAACTTGCCAAGGAAATAAAAATATTAAGAAATTATGGCAGTGAAAAGCGCTATTATTTTAAGGAAGTAGGATTAAACTCAAGACTTGACGAGCTTCAGGCGGGACTGCTTCGCGTACGTCTTTCACATCTTGACGAACTTACAAAAGAACGTGAAAAAATTGCTGCCAAATATATGAGTGAAATAAAAAATCCGCTGATTAAGCTTCCAAAGGAAAGAGAAGGTGCTACCTGCGTATGGCATCAGTTTGTTATTCAGTGCGAAAGCCGTGATAAGCTGATAGAGTATCTTAACGAAAAAGAGATTGGCACAATTATTCATTATCCGATTCCGCCTCACCTTTCCGAGGCATACCGGTACCTTGGCTTTAAGGAAGGCGACTTCCCCGTTACGGAAAAAATGGCAAGGGAAGTTTTGTCAATTCCCATGTATAACGGTATGACGGAAGAAGAACAAATCTATGTAATTGATGCAATTAATGCATATGAAGGATAAGCATATGAAAAAACGAATTGAGGATGAAGTAAAAATACTCGAATTTCCGGACCTTGGTGATGCGAGGGGAAATCTTGTTGTAATTGAGGGGGAGGGCTTTGGTGCTCCCTTTGATATAAAAAGAGTATTTTACATATATGGCTCGGATGCAACCGTGGTGAGGGGCCAGCACGCAAACAGGAAGACAGAGTTTATTCTTATTAATGTTGCAGGCAGCAGTAAGGTTAAAGTAGACAACGGTTACGAAACAAAAATATACGAGCTGGATCGCCCAAGGATGGGATTGTACCTTCCCAAAATGTTATGGAAGGACATGTATGATTTTTCCGAGGATTCCGTTCTTCTTGTTCTTGCAAGTGAACATTATGACGGTGCCGAATATATCAGAGACTACGAAGAATTTAAGAAAGTGATTAGTGAACAAAACAATGAGTAAGATTTCGATAGTTGTACCCGTATACTACAATTCAGATACACTTGACATGCTTTACGCCGATATGAAGGAGAAAATTCTCTCTGAACTAGGCGACTACGAAATAGTTTTTGTTGATGACGGTTCGGGAGATAATTCCTGGGAAGTTATGAACAACATTAAAGCGCAGGACGACAGGGTTGTTTGTGTTAAACTTTCAAGAAACTTTGGTGAGCATGCAGCGATTCTTGCAGGCCTTTCGGTTTGTACAGGTGATTGTGCAGTTACAAAGCAGGCGGATTTGCAGGAAGATTCTACAATCATTCTTGAAATGTACGAAAGCTGGAAAAAGGGAAACAAGGTTGTTCTTGCAGTACGTAAGGACCGTGACGAGAATTTTGTTAAGGTTTTCTTTGCAAATATGTATTATGCAATTGTAAGAAAAACAATCAACAAAAATATGCCTAAGGGTGGCTGTGACTGTTACCTTCTTGACAGGCAGGTTATAGAAGTGCTTGAAAGACTTGACGAAAAGAATTCATCACTCACCTTACAGGTTCTTTGGGCGGGCTTTCAGACAGACAAAATTTACTTCCACAGAAAAGACAGAGAGGTCGGCAAGTCACGTTGGACTCTCGCAAAGAAAATCAAGCTTGTTCTTGATTCAATGATGAGCTTTTCATATTTCCCGATAAGATTTATGACATGGGTCGGAGTTGTTTTCGATGTACTTGCGTTGGGATTCTTTATAGATGTAATTGTTGAATACTTTACAAAAGGAACTCCTATTGCAGGCTGGTCCTCTCTTATGTGTGTGATTCTTATTTCATCAGGCTTGATTATCAGCTTTTTGGGAATTCTTGGTGAATATCTTTGGAGAACACTTGACGCCTCCAGAACAAGGCCTCCATTCATTATCGATGTAGTAAAGAAGGATACCGATAAATGAAGTTTGAGAAAATAATTAAGAAGAACAAACCGATTCAACGAATTATTCTTGTATTAATCGGCGTATTTTGTATGGGTTTTGGCCTTTATTGGCTTGATCACATTCAGTTCGGTACGGATTCCTGGACTACCTTTAATTTGGCAATATCCCATAAGGTGGGGGTGGACTATGGTACAACAATTCTTGTAACCAATATCCTTTTGTTTATTTCTGTTTTGATTTGGGGACGCCGCGAAATCGGGATCGGAACCATTGCAAATATGGTTATCGTAGGCTACGCCAAGGATTTTTTTGAATGGCTCTTCTCTAAGATTTTTATTATTCCCGATTCATTTTTTGAGCCGATGCTAAACAGATGCATTGTTCTGTTTCCGGCACTTGCCTGGTTTGTATTTTTTGCCGCAATATATATGGCTGTGGATTTGGGAACATCTCCTTATGATGCGGTTCCCAACATTCTTTCCCGTAAGGTATTTAAAAATATTCCCTTCATGTTTGTTCGTATTGCATACGATGCGTTGTGGGCGGTAATCGGTTTTTTCCTCGGGGGAACGGTGGGAGCAGTCACGGTTCTTATAGCATTGGGACTTGGCCCCTGCATTACATGGGTTAAGAAAAAACTTGAAAAGGTCTTTGGATTTATAAATGATTAGTGTAAAATGTTACCTGTGAGGGTAGTATTTTTTGTTTGGCAGAAAAATACTTTGCACCATGGGTAATGGTTCTAAAATATATACTTTCTTTATTTGAAACGGGAAAATGAATGAAGAAAAAAACACTTATAAGAATTTTGAGCTATCTTTTATCTGCGGCGATAGTACTGACTTCTTCGTCGGTAACTTCATTTGCGGAAAGTGTTGAAACTTCGGATGAAGAAATTACAGCCGAAACTGCAAAAGATGCTCCACTTCAGGTATCAGGAAACGATGAAACAGTTTCGTATGATATTACCGGAAATGATGAGGTTATTATCGTAGATGTTACCGGTAACGATGAAGAAGAAACAGAGGAAATCGGCGAGGAAATCGAAGAAGAAATCATTGAAGATGTTTCCTGCGGTGAAGAAGCAGTTTACAACGATTCTGAGATAACCGGTACAATCGCGGTCAAAATCGGAAATACAACAAAACAGTACAAGAATGCGGATATTATTACAGGTATTTCATCACTTGTCGGAGTAAGCAGCGCAACTGTTACATTAAAGTCAAATATTGTTACGAATGTATGTTTTAATATTAACAGCGGCAAGGTTACTTTAGATCTTGGCAAGTTTTCAATTAAATCAACAAAAACAGACGCTCCCGTAATTAAGACTTTGGGGACAACAGAGCTTACCGTAAAGGGCTCGGGAACAATTGAGTCAGTAAATGAAGCGTCAACAAAATCAAACAGCGGTGCAATAAATGTCGGTGCAAGCTCCAAAGCTATTATTCTTTCGGGAACAATAAAAGCTGCCGTAGGAATAACCGTACATGGTGTGGCTGCCTCTTTAACAATTAAGGGCGGTAAAATTTATGCAAATACAATGGCAATTCTTGCTAGAGATAATTCAAATATTGAAATATCAGGCGGCACAATTCAGGGTGTAACGAGCGCCATAGATATCGAAGGTGAAAATGCAGTTGTCCGTATTAAGGGCGGTAATATATCTTCAAAGAATACAGAAAAATCAATCGGTATTTCGGTTACAGAGGGTCACCTTATTGTTTCGGGCGGTACAATTTCTTCTTCCGCAAATATTGCCTATGGAATTTATCTTGATAATACAGATCCGGTTAATTATGACCTTGGAAAGGTTGAGATTTCCGGCGGAAAAATAAGCGTAAGCGGTACAGATTGTGCTGCAGGTATTTGCCCCAACGGCAATTTCGGTAAGGTTCGTCTGTCCGGCGGCACATTTGATGTAAGGGCAGTTTCAAGCGCATTTGGTATTAATGTAACAGACGGATTTACAAGCCAGATGAACGAGGAACATTACATTTATTTTGTCGGCGGAACAATGAATGTTGTGACAACAGGTGAGAACAGCATTGCATGCGGAATTTCTTTCGAATCATATTCAACCGTCGTAATGAACGGCCTGGCAAAGATAACGGCTGACGGAGCAACAACAATAGGCGCGTCTATTGATGAAGCCGGTTCAAATCTGAAAATGGTGCTGGGAGATTTTGTTCTTGGCTCATCAAAAGCAAATTCCATTGATAATGTAGTTTATGGCATAGTAGTGGAAGGAGGTTCCTTTGAGGCAACAGGCGGAAATATAAGCATTTCTTCTTCCGCTTCTGAGATTTACGGTATTCGGGCAAATTCTCTCAAGCGCACTATAAAGGGATTGACAATCTCAGTTAATGCGACAAATGCAACAAAGGTTTACGGTATTTCTCAGGAAGTAGGTTTTTCTCCTATCGTCAGTCACGATATGCAGATTGAGAATACGACAATCAAAATCAGCGGAAATATTACGGAATCGAAGGGTATTAATTCATCAAGAACAACCGGGTCATATTCTGCAAATGATACATATACAATTTCAGGATGTACAATCTCTGTTACTTCAAATAAGAAGGATACTGAACTTATAAGCGGTATTTATCTTAATAATTCATATAATACAAGCAGCAACACTTCAGAAATGAATTTAAAGCTTTTAAACTCTGACATAACCGTTTCTGCAGGTAAAAATGCAACCTCCACAGATGCCGGAGTTGCTGCGGTTTATGCGGAGAATATATATGCTTCGGATATAGTATGCTCAGGAAACAATTTAAATGTTTCCACCGGCGAAATGATTACCGAAGAGGCAGCAGGTTTTTATCTTGACTGCATGAATTACAAGGATGATGTAAATATCGACTTTTCTTCAAATACAATTTCTGTAAAGGGTGGAAAAATAATCGATGCGGCATACGGAATAAATGTGTCATACGGTGCTTATCTGACTGACGCCTGCAAGAGAACATATCTTCTTGAAAACAACAACATAGCCGTGTCCAATCCCGCTTCAAAGGGTTCCGCAATTGAATTAACGGGAGACAGTGCTGTTATAAAAGGCAATATTATTTCTTATTCGGGCAACAAAAACATTAATGGTATTAATGCTTCCTTTAATGATATTAAAGTCTCCGGATCGAAGATCAGTGTGTCGGGCAAAGCTGATTCGTGCTTTGGTATACGTCTTCATGAGGTGACAGATGTAGAAGAAGAAAAGGCGATAGTTGAAAACTGTACAATTTCTTTGAAGGTAAGTGACGGAACCTATTTAAGTGCCGGCATATTAAGCACAGCCTATGCATTAAGAATAAATGATTCAAGCATCAATTCCGATAAGTCAGGTTTATATATTTCAAAAGCCATTGACGTTTATCTTAATAATTCAAATATCAAGTCAAAGGAATGGTGCGTATACGGCACTCTTTTCTGCCCCGGTATGATATATGCAGAACCTGAAAATGTTCTTGAATGTACAGGAGATAAAGCTGTAATTAATCAGGGATATTCCTTTGGATTTTATCAGATGGACGGCTGCAATTTCTACAATAAAGCAGGTGAGAAAATTGAAGCTGCCGATGCCGGCCTTGAAAAATATGTTAAGATGCGCGATGACCTTCCCGTAAAGGTAAAGCTTGTCAATGAAGGTCTGGATGGTTGCAATCTTTTATCAAAGCAGGGTAGTGTAAGGGTAGATATTACTCTTCCCGAAGGATATGAGCTTATCGAAGAAGGCGCCAACAGAACAATATACAGATGGTTTACGAACGAGGATATGATAGGTACTTCGAACAGTATTTTCGGCGCTGCTGTGGGTAATGTCGGTACACATCATATCAGTGTAGGAATGGATGTATATTATAAAAAGTCAGGAGATGCCGGTGCGACTGCAATTAAGCGCACAATAATACTGGAGAAAGACATAGTGGTTAACCCAGAGGTTACTTTGTATTCTTATGGACGATGGGAGGACCCGGCAACAGGCGGAACTTTTGAAAACGGAAGCAAAGAAAAGACAGTCGCAGTTGCATTAGATTCCTTGTTTACACAGACAGTGGAAGTCAATAAGGACGGTTATTTACTGGCCGGATGGACGGAGTCAACCCCTTGGGAGTCATATCAGCGTACTTATTTCAAAGCTCCTGTCACAGAAAATATGGCCCTCTACGCATATTGGGTTCCTGATGGATTATACATTGTAGATAAAGAAACAAAGATGCCCATTACGACTCTCAATGAGGATGGAAAGAGTATTCAGCTTAAAGATGAGCAGTATACCGGTTTGTCTATAAAACCCAATTATTATGAGGTTTATTACGGACTGGTTCCTTTGGCGGATTATTATACTCATGCAACTATGGATGAGGTGTATATATATGCCGGTACTATAAAAACTACCTACAAAAATTGTACTAATCCCGGCGTAGGTATAATCACAATTCAATCCAAGGTGAAGAAATATAAGGGCTCGCTGACTCTGAAGTTTAATATTAAGGAATCACATTTTGCAACAACAGCTTCAGACAATTTAAAATATACCGGAAAAGCAATTTCATATACACCTTCCGATATATATCACAAGGAGATATATACAGCTTCAGGTGATACGAAGAGGGTTCAGTTAAGAAAAGGAACGGATTACTCCCTTTCCTATCAGTATGAAAATAACGGTTCCAATTGGGTAAGTGTAAAGGAAATAAAGAAGGCAGGAAATTATCGTGTTACTGTCAAGGGTAAAGGTGGATTTAAGGGAGAAAGTACGATAAACGTAACCGTATCCGGCGGAATAACAAAGCTGACACCGGATATGGTAAGCGTTGAAGATCATGAATGGATTTCCTTCTTGGTTCCTTACACTCCCGGATACGGAGATTATGCTTCAGCCTTAAAGGTTGAAAATAATGGAGCCACGGTCGCAAAAACAGAATACGAGGTATTCTGGAGATTAAAGGGCAGCAAGGACTTACTCACTGCAACCGAGGTTGTAAGTGCTCAAAACAAAACAGCATTTGCAAAGGTCGGAACATATGAAGTTGTTGTGAAGGGTAAGGGAGATTTTGAAGGCACTGTTGTAAAACCTTACAAAATTACCGGTATTGATATTTCACAGTGGAAGCCGGTATTTAAGAAGGATATTACGAGTGTTACTGCTGCTCCCAACGTATGGTATATAGATGCCTTTGACATATCGGGATTCGAAGATGCGCAGGGTAATTTTTATTCTGCATCAGACATTAATTACAACAAAAGTTTTGCTGTCGGTAAGTCAAAATACTTAATGTATGATTACCTTCATGCAGGAAAGACAACTATAAGTTTCACAGGTGAAGGCAAATATTACGGAAAAATAACAACAACCGTAAAAGTCAAAACCTTCAATATTGCTGAAGCATATAAGACAGAGAAAATTAAAGCTTCCTACAATGCTACACAGGCTTACTACCCCGGCGGAGTAAAACCGGAGGTTGTTCTTAAGTATGGTGAAGGAACGGCAAACCCCAAATACCTTAAGGTTTCGTACAAGAACAACAAGAAGGTCGGAAAAGCAAGTGTAACAATAAAGGGTAAAGGTGACTACACCGGTTCAATTACCATTCCGTTTAATATTGTTCCTTCCAATATGAACAATACGGATGTTACGCTACTTGACAGAGGACCGAGTAAGAAAGCAGGAGATTATAAAACCACGGTCAAACTGAGTGACAAAAACGGTAAATCTGCTTTGAAATCGGGAACCGACTATACACTTTCTTATTATGATGAGAAGGGAAAGATTCTTGATAAGAAGAGCAAAATTTCCGCAGGTCAGGTAATCACAGTGCAAATTACCGGCAAAGGTAATTACAGGGGAGTAAAGACGACTGACTTTAAGGTAGGCCGTACAAATATCTCCGAAGCCACCGCATCCATAAAGGATCAGGTGATAAAAGAAATTTATGTTGGATACGGATATAATATGCAGTATTCAAATCAGTATGTTCAGTTAACTTCAAATGATATAACAATCAAGCACAAGACATTCGGAAAGCTTGAATACGGAAAAGATTATATTATTGTCGGTTATTCAAATAATACAGCTGTCGGTACCGCTCGCGTGACTGTCCAGGGAATAGGGGATTACAGTGGTACAAAAACGGTAAGCTTTAAGATAAAAACTGCAGACATTTCCCAAAAGACAACTGCATATGCATATTAATTAATTCAGAAGGGTTGTGAAAAACATCGCCTCAATAATAAGGACCCGGGTTCATATGAGCCTCGGGTCCTTTTTTTGATTTAATGGTATATGGCATCAAACTTATCATCAAATTCAATAATTGACGCCTAAAAAGAGGCTTTTTATCACTATCGGCATCAAATCTTCTTTTTTTCCATAAAATTGATGATGATTAATATCATCTTAGTATGAATCTGGCATCAATTCTGTAAATAATTCTCTGTTTTGTTTCAGCTACAATCATAATGTCTATTTTTTCTCATCAAAATATTATAAATTATCATATTATGTTGCTTGCCGCATATTTTTAAAATATTCACACAAAACCTATTGACATAGTAGGAAAATAGTGATAAATTCATATCAACCTAGTAAACAAATAGGAAAAACAAACAGGGGAAATCCAATGAGCAGTCGTTTATCGAGCTTAATCAGAGAAAACTTCAAATTTGGTCGAATGTGTTCAAAGAGTTATTGTTGAAGTAGGAACGACGACAGAGTTGCTTTTTCGAAGCTTGCTTCAGAAAAAACAAAAATGGCGGAGGGCCGCCCTGCGCAGCAGGAACTTACATACAGCGAGCATGGCGACTTGCTGATGTACACAACTGAATACTTAAAAGAACAAGCTTTGCGAGCTGCATACAAACTTCAACAGTAAAACTAATGAGAAGCTTCAACCAATCAGCCACAAAGCACAAACAACTAACACATACAATCAAAGGAGAATAAAACAATGAGCAATTATAGATTTGAGACATTAGCATTACATGTAGGACAGGAGCAGCCCGATCCCGCATCTGACGCAAGAGCAGTTCCGATTTATCAGACAACAAGTTATGTATTTAAAAATTCAGAGCATGCGGCAGCAAGATTCGGTCTTGCGGATGCAGGTAATATTTACGGTAGACTTACAAATTCCACACAGGATGTTCTTGAAAAGAGAGTAGCAGCCCTTGAAGGCGGTGTGGCAGCTTTAGCGGTTGCTTCCGGTGCGGCAGCAATTACATACACAATTCAGGCACTTGCCACAGCCGGCGAGCATATCGTAGCACAGAAGACAATTTACGGTGGTTCTT
Source organism: Lachnospiraceae bacterium (assembly GCA_045600725.1). GTDB lineage: Bacteria > Bacillota > Clostridia > Lachnospirales > Lachnospiraceae > UBA1258. The sequence goes on along the minus strand of JAZRYK010000021.1, from coordinate 19,030 downwards.
ATAACCTTCTTGCACACACGCTTTCCCAGTACGGAATTGAGACAACTTTTGTTGATGCTCATAATCTTGCAGAAGTTGAAGCAGCTATTAGACCCAATACAAAGGCTGTTTATCTTGAAACACTCGGAAACCCCAACAGTGATATTCCTAACCTTGATGCAATTGCGGAAATTGCTCATAAGCACAACCTCCCCGTTGTTGTTGATAACACCTTCGGTGCAGCATACTGGTTAAGACCTATTGAGCACGGTGCTGACATTGTTGTTCATTCCGCAACAAAGTTCTTTGGTGGTCACGGAACAACACTCGGCGGAATTATCGTTGACTCAGGAAAGTTCGAATGGTCACCTGAAAGATATCCTAACATTGCAGCCCCCAACCCCAGCTATCACGGTGTTTCCTTTGCTGCAGCAGCAGGTCCCGCTGCATTTGTTACATTCATTCGTGCAATCCTTTTAAGAGATACAGGAGCAACAATTTCTCCTTTCAACGCATTCCTTCTTCTTCAGGGCATTGAGTCACTGCCTCTTCGTCTTGACAGACATGCGGAAAATACAAAGAAAGTTGTTGAATACCTTTCAAATCACCCTCAGGTTGAGAAGGTTAACCATCCTTTACTTGCAGACCACCCCGATCATGAGCTTTACACCAAGTTCTTCACAAGGGGAGGCGGTTCAATCTTCACATTCAACATTAAGGGTGGCAAGGAAGAAGCATTCAAGTTTATTGACAGCTTACAGATTTTCTCAATTCTTGCAAACGTTGCGGATGTAAAGAGCCTTGTTATTCATCCTGCATCAACAACTCACTCACAGCTTAATGACGAGGAACTTGCAGATCAGAATATTTATCAGAACACAATTCGTCTTTCAATCGGTACCGAGCATATCGATGATATTCTGGAAGACCTTGAGCAGGCATTTGCAGCTGCAAAATAATTAATAAAATTTAGTAAGAATAAAACTCGCGTACGGCAACAGATGTGTATATTGCACTGTGCTTAGTGCGAGTTTTTTACAGAAGAATTCGTCAGGAGTGCTTGATAATCCTATATACCGAGTAGTATAATCGGATTTGAGTAGTAATTATCCCTATGCCGGAGGAAAAACAATGATTTCAACAAGAGGAAGATACGCGCTTCGCGTAATGATTGATTTGGCTCAGTTTGGTAATGACGGATACATTCCTATGAAGGATGTTGCGGCTAGACAGGAAATATCTTTGAAATATCTTGAACAGATTTTGCCTGTTCTTACAAAAAGTAAATTGGTAGAAGCCATCCATGGGAAAGGAGGCGGATACAGACTAACAAGAAAGCCTGAGGAGTACACTGCCGGAGAGATAATCAGACTTGCCGAAAAAGATATGTACACCGTTGCGTGCCTTTCTCCGGATGCGCCTGAATGCCCGAAACTTGACAAATGCTCAACAGTATCATTCTGGAAGGGACTTGATGATGTTATAAATGATTATATGGATTCGAAAACCCTTGCCGATTTTTTGAAATAGGAAATTTGAGTCATGAAACTGTTTATTGCGTGTAATTGAGTTTTTGCAGATTATAAAATCTCCACCATTATTTTGAATGAAATAGTGGTGGAGATTTTTGTAAATCACGAAAAATTATCAAATAACTTTTTTCTTGCGACAAACTGCCCGAAACAGTTTAGGAAACCAAATCCACATGTTGCAATGTTCCGACTTTTCCGTCTTCATAGAGGAAGACACCGGTTTGTCTGATATATCCCAGTGAGTTGTTGCTGGCGTCATTCAATGCAAATTGTGTATCTGCAGCACCGGTATACAACGCACCGACATTTTTTTCTTTCAGGGTATATAAAACATCGTTACCGTTTTCGTCTTTTGACCATATTTTCAATTTTTCAAAGACGGAGTCATTTTCGTCAATCCAGCCGTTATGATCTTCATCGTAAGAAGAAAGATCGGCAAAACCGTTTCCTGATTTGGGACCGAAAAGTTCGGAACCATCATTGATTACTCCGTCTTCATTTAAATCGATGGCAAGATATCCGCTTCCTGATGTGAGGCGGGCTATTTTTTCCTCTTCTCCGTCCGTATCAAGGTCAAAGAAGAAACTGTACTCCGAATCAAGTCCGGCTACGGGCGAATCGAAGTTGATTACGAGCGGGTCACACAATTGGAGCTTCTCACTGGCGAAATTTGCCTCGTAATAGCTTGCAAAGTTGCGCGACATAGAAACATTCATATTGATATCAATACTTCGCCCGTCTGAAGTTTTTACCTGACCTGCGCAGTTGAAGGATGTTGATTCGCTTTCTTCGAAATATCCTGAGGATGTAAATACTTTTGTCACAACCTGGTAGTTGTTCAAACTACTGAATGAAGTAACTGAGGGTAAATTCTGCTCCTCAGTCATATCTGTGTTCGAAACTGCTTTGTCGTAGCCGCCCCCAAAGAGAAGGCGGAAAATGTGACGAATCATAAGTTGATGAAGTCTTTGGAACTGACAACTTGCTGATTGCATCTGCTTGTTGATTGAAGAAGTATTTTTCCGACTTAACATTTCGAAAGGATCTGAAAAAGTGTCCTTATCGGATGTTGCTTCCTCGCCTGAAGGCTCCTTTGCATCGGAATCCTCAGAAAGTATGTTGTCAAATGATGTCAGCCCGTTACCTCCCTGAGCGCTGACACCGATTTCTTCGTAGCTGATACGAAGAGTGCGTGCAGACTGATATTGTCTGGCGGAATCCATTCCTAAATAACCGGAATCAATTCTAATTGTTTTGTTCCTCCTTATAAAAAATTAGGATGAAAAATCGGCGGGAAATCCATTCCCGATTTTTCATCCTTGTAATACATTTATCGTCCTAAGTATTGAAATCTTTACATTGTTTTACTAAAATGATGAAAAAATTATTATCTGCCGATAATGGCTAGGAGGTTATTATGAAAATTTGTCCCAAATGCGGAGCACAGTTAGATGATGAGGCTATTGTATGCACAAACTGTGGGTTGAGTATGAATAATGCACCTGCAGCGCAGGTTCCTATGGTAAAAGAAACAGATCATACTGCCGAGTTTGATGCGCAGGATATTGCCGACAACAGATTATATGCGGTAATTGCTTATGCAACCGGTTTGTGTTGCATGTCTCCTGTTGGAATTATTATTGCTCTTCTTGCAGCAAAGGATTCCAAGTTTGTAATGTTCCATGTGAAAGAAAACGTTAAGCTGTTCATTTGCGAAGCGATTGTTGCCGCTGCTGCTATCTTTCTGTCATGGTTGATTTTCCCTATAATGTTTGTGGTAGTAATCTATTTAATGCTTTATGTTGTTCGTATCATAGCTATGGTAAACGCATGGAGCGGAAAAGCGAAGGAAGTTCCTCTTCTTTCCGGTTTAAAATTCTTTAATTAATTGCTTGAAAGGCTCTCCCAAACGGGGGAGCCTTCTATATCCTTTGGAATGTTGTCGGACCCGGTGCGAGAGTTTCGTTTGCGAAACTCTTTTTTACTTTAATATCGATTTATTATTCGAAGAATAGTATAATAAATATAACTATGCGATTTGGGGACAATCGATGAATAAACAAATTATTTCCAAAAGTTTAATAGTGTTTGTTCTTGCATTATCCTTACCGGCAGGATGCGGAAACAATGTCTCTGTCTCGGCAGAAAGTATTGAAATATCTGTTTCGGAAATACACACCGAAGTTAAGCCAATGCTTCCGGAGGCGGAATTGCTGTACGAAAAGGCAGAAATGCTGCCGGGGATACAGATTGATCTTATAGGGTATGTTCCGGAGGAAAACAAAATAGCTATTTTGGAAGGCTCGATTTTGCCGGGTTATTTTAACGTAATCAATAATACTTCCGGTGAAGTGGTGTTCACAGGTGTAGTTCAGTCGGAACACGCTGATACCGACGAAGAAACTCATTACGGAATTGCTGATTTTTCAAAAGTTACCGAGGAAGGAACATATCATATTGAGGCCGAGCTTTTGGGACGTTCAAAAGACTTTGAAATCAGTTCGGCAATCTATCGGGATATGTTGGCAGCATCCTTTGAGGGATTAAGCAAATTGCAGAGGGATTCGTCGAATCCGGAAAATGTGCCGTTGGAAGAAGATTCTGCCAAGATGATCGAAGTGTCGGGCGGTTGGGTTACCAACTCCAATGGGGAGAGAGATGTTGTCGAAGCGTGTGTGGCGGTATTCGATCTGCTGAAAGCCTATGAATATTACAGGAAGGCATACGAGGAAACAGACATACTTGCCTTGGCAAAAGAAGAAGTAAAGTGGCTTATAAAGATGCAGAATCCGGAGACGGGAGGCGTGTTTTCATCTGTAAGCAGGAAGAATGAGTCGAATGAATATATTGTGGTGGGGGAAACGACACGTGCAACCACATACTTCACGGCGCTGATGGCGAAATGTTCGTATGTATATGTGAACGCCGATCCGGCGTTTTCAAAGCAGTGTCTGCAAAACGCGGTGAGTGGTTGGAACTGTCTTGAAGCAAACAGGGAATTGGTTGGTGCGAGCCAGATGTTCAGGGCCGCCACGGAATTGTACAGAGCTACAGGCGGAAAGAACTATCTTAAAGTTATTGACGAGTATCTTGAAGTTAATTCAAATAAGGCGTATGAAGAAAGAATTGAAATAGATTCCGCCATGTCATATATGTCTACATCACGTTCGGTAAACCTTGCTTACTGTACCACACTTATGCAGCAGTTTATGGCGCGTACGGAGAAACTAGCCACAGATTCAAAAGAAGCCAGATATTTTTGGGCTCCGGGATGCGATGATGACCTGAAAATACTGAGAAATATAGCCGAGCTGGTGGAAGCAGACTACATTCTTACCAGCAGAGAATATGGCGATATAGAACTTAACTACCTTCACTATTTATGCGGAAGAAACCCTGACAGCACAATTCATAATGAATTTTCCGATACACCGGATGCTTATGCGGAGCTCATTCTTCTTATGGGAAGGCTTTTGACGGACAATACGATAAAATAAAGGAGGAACAACAAAATGAAAATTGTTGTTTTGGCGGGAGGAACAAGTACAGAACGAGATGTATCGCTTTCTTCCGGAGCTAAGATATACAGAGCTTTAAAAAATGCGGGACATGAGGCCCTTCTTTTGGACGTTTTTCTGGGCTTGGAAATAGATGATATTTCAGATGTTTTTACAAGAGGCGATGAACTTTTGGGAAATATCGAAGGAGTAAAGCAGACAAATCCCGATATTGAGGCTGTCAAAGCAATGAGAAAGGACGGAGGAAAGGTTTTCTTCGGACCCAATGTTCTGGACATCTGTGCAGTTGCCGATGTGGTATTTATGGCGCTTCACGGTGAAAACGGCGAAAACGGAAAGGTTCAGGCGACTTTTGACTTGCATGGTATCAGATATACCGGAAACGATTATATAAGTTCTGCCCTTGCAATGGATAAGGCGCTTTCAAAGGAACTTTTCAAAATAAACGGAATCTCAACACCGGAAGGATATTCGCTGAAAAAGGGCGATGAAGATAAAAATACCCCGAAGTATCCGGTGGTTGTAAAAGTTACCGACGGAGGATCAAGCGTCGGAGTATACATTGTAAACAACGAAGAAGAATATGAAGAAGCCAAGAAACAAGCCTTCAAATATGGCAACGAAGTAATTGTCGAACAGTTTATTAAAGGTCGTGAATTTTCTGTTGGAGTTATTGCCGGTGAGGCACTTCCTGTTATAGAAATTGCTCCTATTGCCGGATTCTATGATTATAAGAACAAATATCAGGCCGGCTCAACGATAGAGACATGTCCGGCAGATCTTTCAAATGACAAAACTCTTGAAATGCAGGAAATGGCTGTTGCGGTATTTAAGGCGCTTAAACTCAATCAGTATGCCAGAATGGATGTTATGATGAACGAGAACGGTGAATTGTTCTGCCTTGAGGCAAATACGCTCCCCGGAATGACACCCACCTCACTTATGCCCCAGGAAGCTCAGGCGGTTGGAATGGATTATACTGCTTTTTGCGAAAAAATAATAAGTCTTGCTATGGAGAAATAGAATGAGACCCATATCGGTTGAAGAAGCAGCCAATGCAGTTGGCGGAAAAATAAAGATTGTCGGAAATGCGTCGTCAAAAAATATTACAAAAGTTCTTATGGATTCACGACTTGATGTAAAGGAAGCATTGTTCGTTGCCATAAAAGGCGAGAAAGTTGACGGCCATCAATTTATATCAAAGGTCTTTGAAGGCGGGGCAGCCGCCGCATTATGCAATTATATTCCCGACGATGTGACTGAAGGCGTGTGCATTCTTGTTGACGATACGCTGGAAGCCTTACAGAAACTTGCCGAGTGGTACAGACAGACACTTGATATTACCGTTGTCGGTATCTCGGGAAGTGTTGGAAAAACAAGTACAAAAGAGATTATTTACAGCGTTCTTTCCGCTAAGTTCAAAGTTCAGAAAACTCATGGGAATTACAATAACGAGATTGGCCTTCCCCTGACTGTTTTGGAGATAGACGAGGAAACGGAAGTCGAGGTTCTTGAGATGGGCATAAGTGATTTCGGAGAGATGAGACTTCTTGCACGAATTGCCCGTCCGGATATTTGTGTTTTGACAAACATAGGGCAGAGTCATCTTGAAGCACTGGGAACCCGTGACGGAATCGTTAAAGCAAAAACGGAAATGTTTGAATACAGAAATCCAAACGGACCGATTTTCTTAAACGGTGATGACGATAAACTTTCACAGATTACTGAAGTAAACGGAACAAAAACAATATTTTTCGGCTTTGATTCCGAAATGTATGCGCATCCTGAAAATGTTGAATCACTTGGTCTTGCAGGAACAAAAATGACAGTATGCCTCGGAAACAGAAAGTTTGATGCACGAATCAGAATGATTGGAAATCATAATCTCCAGAATGCTATGGTTGCATCGGCTGTAGGCGAATATCTTGGAATGACGGATGAAGAATTGATAAAAGGTCTTGAACAGGCCGAAACTATTTCGGGAAGATCGTTTCTTATTCCTCACGGAGAGGGATTTATTATAGATGACTGTTATAATGCGGCTCCGAATTCCATGAAAGCGGCTTTGAATATGTTGCTTCTTGCAAAAACAGGAAGAAAAGTGGCAATTCTCGGAGATATGTTTGAGCTGGGCAGTATGGAAGTGCAAATGCATCGCGAGATTGGAATATTTGCTTCTTCTTTGGACATTGATTTGCTTATCTGCGTCGGAGATCTGAGCAGAAATATTTATGATGCCGTTATTGAAAAGGGTGCATCCTACAAAACTGTTTGGTGCAGAAATCTCGAAGACTGTTTGCAGGAACTTCCCTATATAACATTCGCGAATGACAATATTCTTGTTAAGGCTTCCCACGGGATGCATTTTACAAAAATAGTTGAAAGACTTAAGGGTTAATATCCTAAGGAGGATAATTTGTTCGAATCCAGATTTTATCGAGTGATTGAATGGATTTTTGCCACAATAATGGCGTTTGTTCTTATTGTGTTGCTTGTCCTTGATAACAGACACTCGTATATGTATCAAAACAACTGCAAAGTGCCGAATTTCGTTTTTCTTCTCATTTTTGCCGTAATAGTGCTCACAACTGCCGTGATTAAAATGAGACGTCATGAGAAAATTGCGGGGCGCCCCCAACCGGCTCCGATAAACTTTCAGAATACAATGAAGATAATAGGAATTCTTTCATCAGTCCTTTTCATTGTTCAGATTGTTTATACATATGAAATATTTTTTGAAACGGGATGGGACTGTCGTGAGATTGTTACGATGGCACAGGCATTGGCTTTTGACGGTACACCGATTGCTGATGCTCATTACTTTTCAATATATCCCAACAATGTTTTCCTGACCGGACTTTTTGCCGGGATTTTGAAACTTACACATTTTTGCGGAATTCATCTTGATTATTATCCGCTTATTTTTATCGGATGCATTCTTGTTAATATTTCGGGATATCTTTTTGCCGATTGCATTCGTATTCTCACAGGAAGAAAGGGACTCATTTATCTTTTCTGGTGTGTATATGTTCTTCTTACGGGACTGTCACCGTGGATAAGTATTCCGTATTCAGATACTTACAGTATATTCTTTACAACATTTTTGATGTGGCTGTTTTTAACAAAGGATGAGTCAAATTATTTTGCCAGCTGGTTTTTTATGACAGTGACTGCTTTTGTCGGGTATTTTATAAAGCCGACAGTTTTGCTCATTTTTATGGTTATTGTTTTTTATTCGCTATTTCATTTCTTTTTGAGCAAACGGGATATACCCAAAAAACGCAGACCCCAAATCATGATTTGCTCGATAGCAGTGATAATTTTGGGGCTTGCAGCTTCCTACGGGATGAAGTACGGGATGGAAAAGGTGACCGGGTTTGCACCTGATGAGAACAAACAGGTTACTCCGATTCATTATCTTATGATGGGAGCAAATTATGAGTACGGCGGCGGTTATAACCAGACGGATGTGAATCTCTCAGCATCATACTCAACTGTTAAGGAACGTAACTCAGAGGATTTGAAAGAAGCGTTCAAAAGATACAAAGATATGTTCCCGTCAAAACTTGCCGGTTTCATTGCTAAAAAAACACTGACAAATTTTAACGACGGAACATTTGCATGGGGAAATGAAGGCGCATTTTACTGGGCATATTATGAAAGAAACGATGCTGTTGCAACATTTCTTCGTGATTATGTATATGATCCTCACGAAGGCTACACATTTGGTTCGAAGCATGGAAGCTATGTGGCATTCTGCCAGTGCATTTGGTTCCTGTGTCTTTGCTCGACTGCACTTATGGTATTAAAGGGAAGGAAGAAAAAAGACTGTAACGAGATGGTTGTTATGACTTCGATGCTGGCGATTATGTGCTTCCTGATGGTTTTTGAGGCCAGAGCCAGATATCTCTATTTATACAGTCCGATTATCTATATGACTGCGGCGATGGGATGGAGCAGATTGTTAATGAACAAGGAATAGATTTTGAAAATGATGAGAAAAAAACGGTGGAGATTCCACCGTTTTTGTTGTTCAATAGGACATTTTTTTATATCAATGTAAGATTCTTTCTGTATGTTTCTTCAACTATACTGTGTACACGAGCACCGAGCTTTTTAAACTCCTCACGGGACAAATCCTTTGTTTCAATAGGCTCGCCGTATTCAATAATAACATGGGCGGGTCTGATTCTCGGAAATTGATTTTCGAAAAGACTTTCCGTATTGTTGATTGTTACCGGAATTATTGTACACTTTGTTTTTTCGGCAATTTTGAAACTTCCTTCATGGAATTCCATAACATCCTGATCACAATTTTTGTTTCTTGTTCCTTCGGGGAAAATGCAGATGCTTGAACCGTCATTAATAAGTTCCACACATCTGTTAATCATTTTCAGTCCGGCGCGCAAATCGGATCTGTCAAGGAATTGACAGTTCATAAAGTACATCCAGAGATTGAGCAGAGGAACCTTCCTGATTTCTCTTTTTGCAACATAGCCTGTTCTTCTTTCACAACGAACATAGGTAACCAGAATGTCGAAAATGCTTCTGTGATTGGGGGTGTAGAGAACCGGTCTGTCTTTTGGAACGTTTTCACGTCCGATTACGGTAAATTTAGCCCCTGATATGAATAAAACAAGTGAGAACGCCTTGTTTACAATCCACTGAGACGAGGTTGCTCTGGCATGGGGGGCGAAAAAACCGATTATCCATTCCACAAAAAGAATCGGAATGGAAAGTGTTAAAAATATAATTGCCCACAAAATTGCTATAATAAATCGAATCATTTGTTCCTCCACTTTATACGAACATAATGATTATAGTTTTTTGGTAAAATATACGCAAGACAGATTGAGAAAATTCTGATACATTAGTAGGCAGGAGAAAAACAAAATGATACTTTCAAACATAAAAATGATTAATCCAAAGACCGAAACCATAATCGCCTGTGATGTTTATATCGAGGACGGACGGATTGAGGCTTTTTGTGCTCCCGGCTCATTGAAGGACGATGGTACAGGCTTTTATGACTGTACAGGCTGCTACGGAGCACCGGGATTTTTTGACGTTCACTCACATTTTCGCGATCCGGGATTTACATATAAAGAAGATATAGCCAGCGGTGCAAACTGTGCCAAGCGCGGCGGTTACACCGGGATAGTGCTGATGGCAAATACAAATCCGGCGGTCGACAATTTGGAAACACTGGCGTATGTTCAGAACAAGGGCCTCAATACAGGAATAAAGATTTATACCTGCGGCTCAGTGACTATGGGACTTGCGGGTGAAGAACTTACCGATATGGAATCATTGAAGAAGCACGGTGCGGTAGGCTTTACCGATGACGGAATTCCGCTTATGAACGAAGAACTTCTTGAAGAGGCAATGAAAATCTGCAAGGAACTCAATGTACCCATAAGCCTTCATGAGGAAGATAAAACACTTATATCCGAAAACGGTATAAATCACGGAAAGGCAAGCGAACATTTTGGTCTTGGCGGTGCTCCCAGAGAAGCGGAAGCAAATCTTGTTGCCAGAGATATTGAGATAGCCAAAAAGACGGGCGTAAAGCTTGACGTTCAGCACATAAGCTGTAAGGAAACGGTTGAACTGATACGTAAAGCCCGAAAAGAAGGATATACAAATATTTATGCAGAGGCAACTCCTCATCACATTTCAATGACTGAGGAAGCACTGTTTAAGTACGGAAGCAACGCAAAGATGAATCCTCCTGTCAGAACGGAAGAGGACAGACTTGCCATAATCGAAGGCATCAAAGACGGAACAATTTCATTTATCGCGACTGACCATGCCCCTCATTCGGAAGAAGAAAAAAACAGACCCCTGACCAAGTCTCCTTCGGGAATTCTTGGACTTGAAACAGCCTTCAGCGTATGCTTCGAGTATTTGGTGGAATCAGAGGAGATATCGCTTCCAAAACTGATTCATCTTCTTTCCGTGGCACCTCGCGAAATGTACAATATGCCTGTTCCCGGAATTGCCGTAAAGGATCCGGCAGACATTGTTGTTTTTGATATTACGAAAAAGTGGACATTTGACGAAAGCGTTTCGAAATCCTTCAATACACCGTTGAAGGGCAGAGAGATGCACGGAAAAATAAAATTAACCGTAGCCGGAGGAACAAAAGTCTATGAAGATATGTGAAACTGGAAAAGTTAAAGAAATTAAAGAACTCAGTCCGGGGATATTTGATATGCATGTTACATGCGGACTTAATGAATTTGCAGTGCCGGGACAGTTTGCAATGCTTTATCCCAAGGATAAGTCAACAATTCTTCCTCGCCCCATAAGTATCTGTGAAGTTCTTGATGATGGTCTCAGATTTGTTTTCAGAGTTGCCGGAAAAGGAACAAGAGAATTTTCAAATTACGCTGTCGGTGATGAAATAAAGGTTATGGGACCTATCGGAAACGGTTATCCCGTAGATAAAGCAGTCGGAAAAAAGGTTGTTCTTCTTGGGGGCGGTATTGGTGTGCCTCCTATTCTCGAGCTGGCAAAGGCGTTGGAGGGAAAAGCGGATGTAACTGTTATTCCCGGCTACAGAGATGCCAATATGTTCCTTAAGGCCGATTTTGAAAAACACGCTGCGACACTTGTGGCTACCGAGGACGGCAGTAACGGAACAAAAGGAAATGTACTTGATGCTGTCAAGGAAAACAATTTAAAACCCGATGTTATTATGGCTTGCGGCCCTATGCCTATGCTTAGGGCTATAAAGAAATATGCAGAAGAAAACAATATTACAGCATACATTTCTCTTGAAGAGAGAATGGCCTGCGGCGTCGGTGCCTGCCTGGGATGTGTATGCAAAACCACAAATAAGGACCATCACTCACACGTTAACAACGCCCGTGTTTGTACGGAAGGGCCTGTGTTTGAAGCAGGGGAGGTAGAGATTTAATGAATACAAGTGTAAAAATTGCAGGAGTAGAATTTAAAAATCCCGTTACAACTGCTTCCGGAACCTTCGGATCGGGAATGGAGTATTGTGAATTTAATGATCTTAATAAGCTGGGTGCAGTAACAACGAAAGGTGTTGCAAGTGTTCCCTGGCCCGGAAACCCTACGCCGCGTGTTACTGAAGTATATGGCGGAATGCTTAATGCAATCGGTCTTCAGAATCCCGGAATTGAAGTTTTCTGCGAAAGAGACATTCCGTTTTTAAAACAGTATGATACAAAGATTATCGTAAATGTATGCGGAAAGTCCGTTGAAGAATATCTCGCTGTTGTGGAAAGGCTTGCGGATGAACCTGTAGATATGCTTGAGATAAATGTATCTTGTCCGAATGTTAAAGAAGGTGCTATTGCTTTTGGACAGGACGCTGCAGCACTTACCAATATCACTTCACAGATTAAAAAGATTGCAAAACAGCCGGTTATCATGAAACTCAGTCCGAATGTTACAAGAATTGCCGATATGGCAAAGGCTGCAGAGGCTGCGGGTGCCGATGCAATCTCACTTATCAACACCATTACCGGTATGAAGATAGATATTGAAAGAAGAAAGTTTGTTCTTGCAAATAAAACAGGCGGTATGTCGGGTCCGGCAATAAAGCCTGTAGCGGTAAGAATGGTTTATGAATGTGCTAATGCAGTTAATATTCCTATTATTGGCATGGGCGGTATTACCTGTGCGGATGATGCGATTGAATTTATTCTTGCCGGAGCAACAATGGTTGCTGTCGGAGCATACAATTTTGTGGATCCGTTTGCAGTTACAAAGGTTGTTGAAGGCATCGAGGATTATATGAAGCGCCACAATATTGAAGACATTAATGAATTAAGAGGCGCTGTTAATTAACTTAAAACCCATGTTTTACAATTATAGGAAAGATATTTGCACTAAAAAAGAACTCCCTTTGGGGAGTTCTCTTTTTGGGTTGGGCTGTATTTTTAAAAAGAATACACTAATTTGTTGTCATACCTGCGTCGGCAAGAAGCTTGTCGAACTTCTCCATAACCGCATCGTATGTTTTCTGTGAAATCTCGGGAAGTTTTCCGCCCCAGGTTTCTTCTGCCTGCTTATATCCTTTTTTGAAGGCTTCGCGCATATCTTCAATTTTTGAAGGATCGCCGCCTGTAAGAGCAGTAGCAAAATCGATGATACGATCGGAAGTCTGATTTACTCCCCAATAACCATCTTCGGCAATGTCAGCCTGAGCCTGAGCGCGTGTTGCGGGGTCAACCTCAACTTTGCCTTCACGAAGAAGATTCCAAATGTTTGTTGCATCTGAAAAACTTCCGGCCTGCTTGGAAATAAGCTGCTGAACGATATTCTGAAGCTGAGTAACTCTGGCTTCGGCATCGCTCTTCAATTTGTTAATCATTTCTGTGTTTGCTTTGTAGGTTTTGGTAGGAACCTCGAGAGTGGGTTCATAAACAGCAGCGGGCTCTTCTGCGGGAGTAGCGGTTGTTTTTTCAACAGTCTCGTTTTCCTTTACTGCATTGTATGCAGAATAATTATCACCTACGTTCGTAACTCCGTTTACGTTCATAGTGTCCCTTTCTTCGCATCCGTGCGACGGTGATAAATTTTAAATTACCCCTTTGAATAAGGATAATTCAAGTTTTCTATAATAATTATCGGTGATACTGAATAAAAAGTGAAGAGCAAAAACAAAAATTCTTGAAAAAAATTTTTCAAAATATATAATTGTTTCTTGTATACAATACACATTATTCAGGATACAAGGTACATAATCAGAAATGTGAGGGTCAGTATGATAATAACAGAAGAAGCTTACGCAAAAATTAATCTTTCTCTTGATGTTTCAGGTCGCCGTCCAAACGGATACCATGACGTATGCATGATAATGCAGTCAATCGATCTTCATGACACACTTACTTTTGAAGAAATTGAATCGGGAATTGTACTTACAACCGATTCCGAGGAATTAAATTCCGAAAGTGATGCCGGAATGGACAATCTTATTGTAAAAGCGGCAAAAGCTTTGTTCTTACTTAAAAATGAAACACGCGGAGTAAAAATTAACCTCACAAAGCGTATTCCCATCGCAGCAGGAATGGCAGGCGGAAGCTCCGACGCAGCAGCAGCGCTCAGAGGAATAAACCGATTTTTTGATTACAAACTTTCCATTAAAGAACTTGAAGAGGTGGGTGTTAAACTCGGAGCAGACATTCCATTTTGCTTAAACGGAGGAACAATGCTTTCAGAAGGCATCGGAGAGATATTGACGAAACTTCCAACACCGGGACGAACAGCACTTATCATCTGCAAGCCTCCTGTAAATATTTCGACTAAGGAAGTTTACGAACGTTTTGATGCTTTGGAAAATCCGGAACATCCTGACGTAAAGGCAATGGAGAAGGCCATTGTTAACGGCGAATTTGACAAGATACCTTCGTTGGCGGGAAACTCTTTGGAGCAGGTTACAAAAATGCTCTATCCAAGAATTGGCGAAATAGAGAAATTTTTTGAAGAAAACGGTGCTGTACGTGCAATGATGAGCGGCTCGGGTCCTACCGTATTTGCCATTGTTCCCGAAGAAAAACAAAAGGAACTTGAAGAAAAGGCAAAGAAGTTCTTTGGCGATTGCTATGTGAAAGGACATTTTTATGGATGAAATCATACTGGATATGACTGAATACCTTCCTCTTCGCGATGTTGTTTTTCTTGCGTTAAGAAAGGCAATTCTGACCGGAAAATTAAAACCCGGCGAACGTCTTATGGAAATACATCTTGCGGATAAACTTGGGGTAAGCAGGACTCCCGTCAGGGAAGCAATACACAAACTTGAGCTTGAAGGATTGGTAACTATGATTCCCAGGCGCGGTGCACAGGTTGCACAGATTTCCGAGAAGGGACTTAAGGATGTGCTGGAAGTTCGTCGTGCTCTCGACGGATTTTGTGCCGAACTTGCCTGTGAGCGAATGACCGAAGAGGATGCGGAAAGACTGAGAACAGCCTGCAAGGCCTTTGAAAACGCAACAAGAACAAAAGATACCACAGAGATTGCTAAGGCGGATGTGGCGTTTCACGATATAATCATAAACTCTACCGGCAATGAACGACTTATTTCTACCATAAACAATCTTGCCGAGCAGATTTACAGATACAGATTTGAATATATTAAAGACGATAATCAGCATACCAGGCTGATTGAAGAACATCGTCAGCTGATGGATGCCATATTGATGAGAGATCCCGAAAAAGCAAGAAAGGCTTCGCGAATCCATATCGATAATCAGGAGCATTCCATACTTACTCAGATTCATTTAGAGGGTTAACGTGAATAAAGATATAAAAATAGTGATTACGGGAGTATCCGACAACGGAAACCCGGAAGATATTCCCGAATATACCAGAACCGAAGCGACGGGAACATTTGCGTCGCTTAATGAGAAAAACGTAGTTACATACGAAGAACGAGATGAGGAAACTCAGGCGCTTACAAAAACACTTGTTAAGTTCGATGAGGAATCGATTGAAGTGACTCGCAGGGGAAGTATTGAGTCAAAGCTTGTATTCAGATGCGGAAAAAAATATGAGGCCGCTTATACCACGCCATACGGCAGCTTTACTATGGCTACGGATACTCAGTATTTTAAAATTGAAGAGAGCGATAAAAAAATTGATCTCCATGTTACTTATAACCTGGAGATCAACAATGAGTTTATTTCTAGAAATTCAATTGTAATTGAAATAGAGGAAATTACTTAACGGGCTTTGCTCCGGCCTTTTCCTGAAGTTTTTCAACCCAGGCCTTAAAGCCTTTTTTCTTGGGCTGTGCGGATGCATCATTCTTTCCGTGAAGTCCTTTTACCCCGATAATGTAGATACCGCTTACGGTAGCCTTTACTTCCTTTTTAACCGGAACCGAATCAAAAATCTTGTCATCACATACAAGACTCATAACCTGGGGACCAACCTTAGCTTTAACGATGGGAAGCTTTGTCCAGCGCATAAGCTTGGGAGTCTGATCGATAACGGCTTGAGGAAGACCTGATTTGGTGATTTTCATTTTCTTCTTATCAATAATAAGCATTGAAACGGTCTGCTTGTATGCTTCCATCTGAGCTTGCTGCTCAGCCTGTCTTTTCTCGGCTTTCTTTCCGAAAAAATATAACAAAACGGTAAGAATGATAAGAACAACTGCAATAACTATTGTCACAATCCATACGGGTTGAAGTGCTGCTACTACTGGCATGGGTGATACCTCCTGACATTAATACACGTGAAAGTATAGCATTTATTATTTTGGCAGGCAACAAAAAAACTTTATTTTTCCAACAATCTGTGCTATAAATTCTTTATTGTTAATTTTATGTAAAAAAGGATATTTTTTATGAAAAAGAAATTAGTCGCAGGACTTTTGGCGATAGTAATGGTGTTTTCACTGGCTGCTTGCGGATCGGAAACAAGTGATTCCGCAGATTCTTCCGTGTCAACGGAGACAGTTGATGCCGAAACGGGGGTTCTTGAACTTGGCAATTATTCCGGACTTACCGTTCAGGTTGATAAAACCGAAGTAACCGATGCCCTGGTTGAAACATATTCAAAATATTTTTACAATTCGATTGCACATGAGATTTCATGGAATGTTGAAGCTAAACTTGGCGATACGGTTGTTATCGATTATGTGGGAAAAAAGGACGGTGTTGCATTTGAAGGCGGCACAGCCGACGGATACAGCCTTACACTCGGGTCGCATTCATTCATTGATGGTTTTGAAGACGGACTTGTGGGAATTTTACCGGGCGAAACCAGGGATCTTGATTTGACATTTCCCGAAGAATATCACAATGATGAGCTTGCAGGTCAGGCTGTAGTATTTACGGTTACATGTAAAAATGTTATTCCTACAATATCTGACGAAAATGTGGCTGCAATTCAGGATGATAATTTTAAAAGTATTGAGGAACTGAATGCGTACTCAAGAAAACTTCTTGAAACATATTATCAGTCAAATTACGAAACCTCGATAGTAACATCCGTACTTGATATTGTCGTGGAGAATTCGAATATTGTTGTTCCCGATGAAGTGCTTTCTGAAAAGTGTGAATATGTTACAAGTATTTACGCCGAGGAAGCTGCACAGTATGGTCTGGATGTTCCTACTTATCTGACATATTACGGAACAAATGTTGGTGAAATTGCAACAATGTTTGCAAAAAGAGATTTAGTATTCGAAGCAATTGCCGAAAAAGAAGGCTTTGTTTTTACAGACGAGGAAGTTGATGCGTTTGCTTCAAATATTCTTAAAGAGAGCGGAAGCACTTTGACACTGGAAGAAGAATACGAGACAAATTCCCGTGAGTTCTACAGAGAAGAACTTATGCTTGAAAAAGTGTATGAGTTTATTCTTGCAAATACAACAGTTGAATCTACAAAAACGGAAACAATATCCGACGTTTCCGCGGCAGAATAAAGGAGATAAACAATGAAACTTACAGACATTAAAGATCTGTTCAGAGAAACAGACAAGTACATTGGCAAAGAAGTCACAGTCGGTGGCTGGGTAAGAAGTATTCGTGATTCGAAGACTTTTGGATTTATTGTTATTAATGACGGAACATTCTTTCAGCCTTTACAGGTAGTTTATGGCGATAAGCTTGATAATTTTGACATTATCAGCAAGCAGAATGTTGGTGCGGCTTTGGTGTGTAAGGGAACAATTGTTGCTACTCCCGATGCAAAGCAGCCCTTCGAAATGCAGGCCACCGAAATTATGGTTGAAGGTACATCAACACCTGATTATCCTCTTCAGAAGAAGCGTCATACTCTTGAATACCTTCGCACAATTCCTCATCTTCGTGCAAGAACAAACACTTTCGAGGCTGTTTTCCGTGTTCGTTCACTTTGCGCATATGCTATTCACAAGTTTTTCCAGGAAAGAGGGTTTGTATATGTTCATACTCCCATCATCACAGGTTCCGACTGTGAAGGTGCGGGCGAAATGTTCCAGGTAACAACTCTTGATCTTAACAATCCTCCCAGAACTGAGGACGGTAAGGTTGATATGACACAGGACTTTTTCAACAAGCCTACAAACCTTACTGTATCAGGTCAGCTTGACGGTGAAACATATGCTTTCGCATTCAAGAACATTTACACATTCGGACCCACATTCCGCGCAGAGAACTCCAACACAACAAGACATGCTGCAGAGTTCTGGATGATTGAGCCTGAAATGTGCTTCGCAGATCTTACAGATGATATGGAAGTTGCGGAGGCAATGATTAAGTACATAATCAACTATGTTCTTGAAAATGCTCCCGAAGAGATGGAATTCTTCAACTCATTTGTTGATAAGGGACTTATTGAGAGACTTAAGCATGTAGCTACTTCGGATTTCGGACGCATCACATATACAGATGCAATCGCAATCTTAGAGAAGCACAATGACGAATTTGATTACCCTGTTCACTGGGGTTCAGATCTTCAGACTGAGCATGAAAGATATCTTACTGAAGTTGAATTTAAGCGTCCTGTATTTGTTACAGATTATCCTAAGGAAATCAAGGCTTTCTACATGAAACTTAACGAGGACGGCAAAACAGTTGCGGCTATGGATTGTCTTGTTCCCGGAATCGGTGAAATCATTGGCGGTTCACAGCGTGAGGACGATTACGAGAAACTTGCAAAGCGTATGGAAGAGTGTGGTCTTAACAAAGACGATTACGATTTCTACCTTGACTTAAGAAAGTATGGTTCTTCAAGACATGCAGGCTTTGGCCTTGGATTTGAGCGTTGCGTAATGTATGTTACAGGTATGGGCAACATCCGTGACGTTATTCCTTATCCCAGAACAGTAAACAACTGTGAATTATAATTAGTTACAAGGAGCTGTGAATAATGAGAAATCATTATTCACAGTTTTTTGTTGTATCGCAATAAAAATAAACCACCTGCTATGCAGGTGTGTTCCCAGATAGCTTTAGCTTCAAGCAAAAAACCTCCAATGATATAATAAGTGAAGGTTCGCCAACCGCACTAAATTAGATCAAGGAGGTATCC
>JAZRYK010000020.1:0-37711 GCA_045600725.1 Lachnospiraceae bacterium | reverse complement strand
GTCAAGATTATGCACTAGCTAATCTATCCCGTTTACTGTTTCTTGGGTTGTTTGTTTATAGTGAGTTGTCTCTCACTTCTGAATGATCTTTTCAAAAGATTTTCAGGGTTGCATATGCTGTTCAAATGTCAAGGTACAATTTTGTTTCACTACACTGTGTTTTCAACACAGATGCAAATGGTATTGTAGGATAAATACCAAACGGAGAAGGAGGGATTTGAACCCTCGCGCCGCGATTAACGACCTGCACCCTTTCCAGGGGTGTCTCTTCAACCTCTTGAGTACTTCTCCAAGTTAGTTGAATCCATTTTGCTGTATTCAATTACAATACCGCGCGGAGAGGATGGGATTCGAACCCATGCGCCCTTGCGGACAAACGGTTTTCAAGACCGCCTCGTTATGACCACTTCGATACCTCTCCATAGTCGCGCTCAGTAATCAGCGCAAAATCGATATTAACAAAAACACATCTTATTGTCAACAACAATTTTTAAAAATTTTCAAGTTTTTTTGAAATTACTTCCCAGTCCTCAACGGTAGTTATTTTTACGTTGCTGTAATCGCCTTCTGTCAAGTGAACTTTGACATCGGAATAACGTTCAACAACCATTCCGTCGTCTGTAATATTTCTGTCTCCTGCGGAAATCATTTTCACAAAAGCATCATATATAACCGAATATTTAAATGCCTGAGGAGTTTGAATGTTTCTGACATTTCGTCTGTCGGGTGTTGTAACAACAAAGCCGTTTTCATCGGCAATTTTAACTGTATCCTTCGAAGCCACGGAAACAACGGTAGCGTCGTACAGCATTACGTCATTCTTTGTTCTTTCAAGGACATCCCCGGAAACAAGAGGACGTGCGCCGTCATGAATATATACATAGTCTTCGGGCGAAGCACCGGTCGCCTTTATTCCTTCAAAAACGGATTCAAATCTCTCCGAACCCCCCGGAACTATTTTTTTAACCTTTTTTAAAGAGAATTTTTCGACTATTTCCTTTTTACAATATTCCACGTCATCTTTTCTGGTAACCAGAACTATTTCATCAAAGAAGCTGTCTTCAAATGCTTTGATTGAAAAATAAAGGACCGGACGGCCCTTTACTGTTAAATACTGTTTAGGTACATCTGTTCCCATTCTGCTTCCGGAACCTGCTGCCATAATAATTGCGATATGTTTCATTATCTTTCTCCAAGCTTAAGAGCGGGTACTGCATTAAGATCGTAACCGCTGATATTTCCATTAATAAATTCGTAGTAGCCCGCTGCACCAATCATTGCGGCATTATCCGTGCATAAGATAGGTGATGGTTTGTAAAACTTAACGCCTTCCTTAGCACATGCTTCTTCCATAGCTGCACGTAATGCCGAGTTAGAGGCAACGCCACCTGCCAAAGCAAACTTCTTTACTCCGTATTCACGTATAGCTGTAACGGAATGTTCCACAAGAACATCCACTACTGCTTTTTGGAAAGAAGCAGCAACATCCTCCTGCACATATTTTTCACCCTTCATCTCAAGTGAATTCAAATAATTCAGCACAGCTGATTTAAGACCCGAAAAGCTAAAATCGTAAACAGAACCTTCAACCTTCGCGCGTGGAAAGGTTATTGCATTCGGATTGCCAAGCTTAGAAACCTTATCAATTTTAGGTCCACCGGGATATCCCAGCCCGATAGCTCTTGCCACTTTGTCAAAAGCTTCTCCCGCCGCGTCGTCTCTTGTTTTTCCCAAAATCTCATATTTGCCGTAATCAAGAACATTAACAAGATGAGAATGACCGCCCGATACAACAAGGCATACAAAGGGTGGTTCCAAATCTTTATTTTCTATATAATTGGCGCTGATATGTCCTTCTATATGGTGCACCCCTACAAGCGGAATGTTGCTTGCAAAAGAAATCGCTTTGGCCGCTGAAACACCCACAAGAAGTGCTCCCACAAGTCCCGGGCCGTATGTTACGGCAATTGCATCAATATCTTTCAAAGTACAGCCCGCTGTTTTCAGTGCTTCTTCAATTACAGGATTAATATTTTCTATATGTTTTCTGGAAGCTATCTCCGGCACCACACCGCCGTAAAGGGTATGTAAATCAATCTGTGACGAAATGATATTTGAAAGAACTTCTCTTCCGTTTTTTACCACAGCGCATGCTGTTTCGTCGCAAGAGCTTTCGATAGCAAGAATCAGTTTATCTTCCATTTGTTATTTTTCCTCTTCCACTTCTCTCCAGCCGAAGATTCTCCAGTGGTTTTTTTCGTCCTTTCTTAATATGAACACTTCCTGAATCGGTTTGTAATTTTTCTGGCACTTAAGTGTATATACGCACCAGATTCGCGCCCATTCGTACCCATCCTGGCTGAAAAATTCAACATCCGTGCTGGCTGACGGTGAGAAACTCGAAATCTTGTAGCCGTTTAAATTGTAGAAGTTTATATCTGATTTAAGGTCAAGAATGTATTCATCAAAGGATTTAGCCGCAACCAGTTCATCATCATAAAGAAGAAGCATCTGCGTCGCCAGTTTGGTAACATCCTCATCGCTCAGTTCTTCGTTGTAGTAGCACTGAGTTATCTCACTGAAGTACTTAATAACCTCCTTGGGAGTCTGAGGGTAATCGGTTGATAAGTTTTTTCTGAGAGTCATGGTGATGGCGCTGTTTTGGCCGGCAGCTGCTGCATCATCCTCCTCCTGTCTTGATATATTTGACAAGTGAACAAAATACATGATAACCAGAACTGCCAGTACCAGGACAACTATAACACCCTTGTAACTGCCTAATTTTTTCATGTTAATCCCGTTTTCTGTTTTTATTCTTCATCTTCAAAAAGCAAATCCGTCGTCTCGCTGTCTTTGCTTATGATTGTGTTCTCAAAAATTTCGCGTACATCCTTTTTAAAGTTCTCAGGATATGTCAACGAAGGAGAATAATGTGTAAGCCACAATTCCTTCACTGCCGCATCCTTTGCCATTTCCGCCGCTTCATAAAAGGTCATATGCTTTTTTTCTTTCGCCTGAGACTGCTTGTCCTTTTCGCCGTACATGCCTTCGCACACAAACAAATCTGCGTTGGCTGCATTTTTAACAATAAAATCTGTTGGTCTTGAATCTGTACAGTAAGTAACCTTAAGTCCTTTTCTTGCATCTCCCAAAACCAAATCCGGTGTATAGGTTATTCCCTCAAGTTCAATGGTATTTCCCTTCTGAAGGCCGTTCCACAATTTAAGAGGAACGTTATTTGCCTTTGCCTTTTCAGGATTAAACTTCGGAAGACGGTCAACAACAACATTATATCCGTAGCAGAGGACGCTGTGGTTAACTCTGAAAGCCTCAATTCGGTATTCGCCCAGATCAAAGGTCTCAAAATCCTCTTGTATTTCTATTAATGATATTTCAAAAGGCAACTGTGGAGTAATCATTCTTAGGGCACTGACCACTTTCACAAGTCCCCTAGGCCCTATAATCACTACAGGTTCCGTTCTGTCTGCGTTTCCCAGTGTCAGAAGAAGCCCCGGCAGTCCGCTGATGTGATCGGCATGAAAATGCGTAATAAGAATGACATCGATGGGTTTAGGACTCCAGCCCTTTTCCTTCATTGCAATTTGCGTACCCTCGCCACAGTCAATCAATATATTGCTTCCGTTATATCTAAGCATTAAAGATGTAAGCCATCTGTATGGAAGGGGCATCATTCCGCCCGTTCCCAAAAGAGATACTTCAAGCATCTTTATCCTCCATTCAATCGTGAAGCCACATTACAAATGCGTCCTCAACCGGTTTTTCATAAAACCTTTTTCGTACTCCGGCACTTTCAAATCCAAGGCTTTCGTACAATTTAACGGCAGTTTCGTTGCTGACGCGCACCTCAAGTGTAAAATCCCTGATGCCCTTTTTTCTTCCGGCATCAAGAACAGCTTCCATCAGTTCTTTTCCGTAGCCCCTGCCGCGTTTTTCTTTTTCTATAACAACATTGTTGATGTAACCTTCTCCGACCTGGTCGGTATATCCGGCACATCCTATTATTTCTTCTTCATTAACAAGAACAAAATATTCGCTTCCGGCATCTTCTATAAGATATCTGAAGTCCTCTTTCTTCCAGGGCATCGAAAAGCTTGTAGCCTCCAACTCGCAAACCCTGTCCAAATCCTGTTCCTTGAGTGGTCTGATTTCAGACATTTTTGGCATCCCTTTCATTTCGTTCCCGTTCAGCCTGTGAAAGGCGAAGATATTCGGGAACATGCTCGGCCGCAGTAACGGTCTTTCCCTCTTTCATCATAAGTAATCCCAGACTTCCGACCGAAGAAGCAGACTGACGATTTTTCCCCTGGGGTGCAAAAATATAATCAACCTTTGCAAGTGTTTTAATCTTTTCAAAATAAACAGGAACGCCATCACCGACAAAAACCGTTTTTCTTCCGAGCGTGTTGATTTTCTCAAGTATTTCTTCCACGGGTAATGCGGACGCTTCAAGAAGTGTTTCCATATGATAGTTATCACCTTCACCGGTAAACCGATACAATCCCGTGTAAACCTGCTCGCGTCTTGCATCCATTAAAGGACAAACAATTCTGTCAGTGCCGAACATGTTGAAAGCCAGTGCGTCAGTGGTCATAACCTCCGCAATCGGAAGATTAAGTGCAAGTCCCAAGCCTTTTGCGGTTGCGGAGCCAATTCGAAGACCCGTAAATGATCCCGGGCCTTTTGAAACGGCAATGCCGTCAAAAGAAGAAAGCTCCTGTTCTGTCATTTTGCAAATTTCCTCCAGCATGGGAAGAAGTGTCTGCGAATGAGTTTTTTTATGATTAACCGTATATTCTGCAATTGTAATATCTTCGTCCATTACGGCTACCGAAGCGGTAATACCGGACGAATCAATGGCTATAATCTTCATTTTAAGTAGTTATCTCGATCTTTCTGTATTCAAAGCCCCTTGTAAGGTCTTTGCTGATTTCTATTCTTGTATGTTTTGAAGGGATAATTTCCTTTATCAAATCGGCCCATTCAATAAAACTGACACCATCGCCATATACATATTCGTCAAATCCGATTTCGTCCATCTCGGACACATCACCAATTCGGTATACGTCAAAATGATAGAGTGGAAGTCGTCCTTCATCATAAACCTGAACTATTGTAAATGTTGGACTTGTGATGTCCTCGTCAATTCCGAGTCCTTCAGCAAAGCCCTTTGTGAAAACCGTTTTGCCCACGCCCAAATCTCCGATAAGGGTATAAACGCTTCCCGCAACAGCTTCAAGCCCAAGTTTTCTTCCTAATTCAAATGTCTCTTTTTCACTGTTTGTTTCGAATATCATATACACTCTGTTTGTGCAAAAAAGCACACTACTCCATAATCCATTAAATTTTACAATGAACCGCAGTTTTTAGCAAGAAAAAAAGAACTTCTTCTTACTCTAATCGCAAAAAGAAGTTCTTCATTGTTTTCATCAATTTATCAGATTCGAATCGCTTTTCTCAAAGGCTTATAAATCAACAATGCGATAACAGAAACCGCACTACCCTTGATAATGTTAAGAGGTGCCACCGCCATGACAACAAGTGTTGTAAGGTTTGTTATTGCAGGATTAATTGCCGTTCCCATTGCAACAATTGCAGGTACATCCATATGGAACATTTTTGCAAATGCCGGAATAAGATATATTGCATTGAATAAAGTTCCGAATACAGTCATTACAGCAGTACCGGTTACACATCCGATTAATGCTGTCTTCTTCGATTTCTTGATTTCATAAATAATCGAAGCCGGAAGAAGAAGCGCCGAACCTACCAGGAAATTTGCCAGTTCTCCGACAAAAGCAGTGCTTGTTCCTTTAATAAGAACCTTAAGAACAATCTTGACAAATTCAATTACAACACCCGCAAGAGGTCCGAATGCAAACGCTCCTATTATTGCCGGCAGTTCACTGAAATCAAACTTGTAAAAACCGGGTGCAAAAAATACAGGCAACTCAAGAAGCATCAGAATGGATGCAATTGCGCTAAGCAAAGCACATGTTACCACTACTCTTGTGGAAAAATACTTGCCTGTTTCGTTTCTCTTTTTTCGGATAACAGCCTGCGCTATAGCTGCTACTGCAAATATTGCTACAGCGATTCCGATAAACTCAAATACAAAGATTACATTGTCCTTGAGTTTGTCGACAGTTTCCTTGGCTGTAGGTGCAATTTTTGTAAAGTTACCAAAAAAATCAATAAAATACTGTTTCATTTGCTTTCCTTTCCTGCACTTGTTCAGTGCAAACAAGGGGTAATGAAAAGAAGACCCCGGAATATAAACATTCCGAGGTCATGAAAACAAAACAATATACCGCTGTATACTATCATGCATCTCTTCTTTCATCCAGACTTTACTGTCGGTTTGGGAATCTCACCCAATCAGCCGGTTTACACCGGGTCGTGGACTTGTACTATCAACGCTTTGCATCGAAATCATTACCACCGATAGGGAATCTCACCCAACCCCGAAGATCATATTTTATTAACAGTGCTTATCATACTATCATTATTTTTTCGCGTCAAGTCTCATTGTAAGACTGATTCGTTTCTTTTTAACATCCACGTCCATAACTTTAACGTCCACGATATCTCCCACGCTCACAGCCTCCAGTGGATGCTTGATGAACTTATCGGTAATCTGGGATATGTGAACAAGTCCGTCCTGATGTACTCCGATATCAACAAATACACCAAAGTCGATAACATTACGAACTGTTCCCTTAAGTACCATACCGGGCTTTAAGTCTTCCATATTGAGAACATCGCTCTTTAAAATGGGAGCAGGCATATCCTGTCTGGGGTCACGTGCAGGCTTTTCAAGTTCTTTGACTATATCGGTCAGAGTCATTTCTCCGATTCCAAGCTCTGCTGCCAGTTTCTTCTTATCCCCTATTTTCTTATCAAGACCACCTGTAACTGCCACCGGAGTTTCCTTCGCAGCAGGCTTTGAGTCTGCTTCGAGAACAGCGCCGCCAAGAGCTGCTGCCAAGGCTTTTCCCATAGCGGTATTTGTATTCGTTACAACAGGCTTTTTAGGCGCCTGCTTCTTTTCGGGTGCTTTGGGAGCTTTAACTGCCGTAGCCTTATCCTTCGCTGCTTTCTTCTGGAATTCCTTAACGTCATCCATTGTAATTCCAAGCTTATCCATAAGTTTGAGCGCAGCCTCGTATGATTCCGGATGAACACTGGTGGCATCAAGAGGGTTGTCACCGTCAAGAATTCTCATAAATCCGGCGCACTGCTCGTATGCCTTAGGTCCGAGCTTCGGCACCTTCAAAAGCTGTCTTCTGTCCGTAAAGCGACCGTTAGCCTCTCTGTATTCAACAATATTCTTCGCAATAACCTTTGTTATTCCCGAAATATATTCAAGAAGTGCAGCCGAAGCGGTATTTAAATCCACTCCGACATGGTTTACGCAGTCTTCAACCACGCCTGAAAGTGCATTTGAAAGCTTCTTCTGATCCATGTCATGCTGATACTGTCCGACACCGATTGATTTGGGGTCAATTTTTACAAGCTCCGCAAGGGGATCCTGTAAACGTCTCGCCATTGAGGTGGCGCTTCTCTGTCCAACATCAAAATTCGGAAATTCTTCTGTTGCCTGCTTGCTGGCAGAATAAACACTGGCACCGGCTTCATTTACAATTACGTACTGAAGAGGAGTATCGCATTCCTTAATAATCTGAACGACAACCTGCTCAGACTCTCTTGATGCAGTACCGTTTCCGAGAGATATTAACGAAATACCGTATTTCTTAATAAGCTTCTTTACTTCGAATTTTGCTTCATCCACCTTATTTTGAGGCGCGGTGGGATAAATAACCTTTGTATCGAGAACCTTACCTGTTGCATCAACAACCGCAAGTTTACATCCTGTTCTGAATGCAGGGTCCCAGCCAAGAACAACCTTTCCCGCAATAGGCGGAGCCATAAGAAGCTGTTCAAGGTTTTTGCCGAATACGGTAATTGCTCCATCCTCGGCCTTTTCAGTCAATTCGCTTCTGATTTCTCTCTCAATCGCAGGTGCAATAAGTCTGTCATAAGCATCTATAGTTACTTCGTTGAGGATAGGATTCGTAAATTCGTTATTCTTCGTAATGACCTGCTTATTCAAATAAAGAAGAATCCGTTCCACAGGGGCATTGACTTTGACGGTAAGTATTTTTTCAGCCTCACCACGGTTAATTGCCAATACTCTGTGTCCCGCCACCTTCTTTATAGGCTCTATGTAATTGTAATACATTTCATATACCGATTCGGTTTTTTCATCCTTTGCGGCACTTGTTAAGGTACCTTCCTCGAAGGTTGCGTTACGGATATATGTTCTGTAATCAGCATTGTCTGATACTGATTCCGCAATAATATCCTTTGCACCCTGTAAAGCCTCCTCCGCGGTTTTAACTTCTTTTTCTTCACTTATGTATTTTGCAGCCTCATCCAAAACAGGTGATGTGGCATTCATTCCAAGAATAAACTGTGCCAAAGGCTCAAGACCCTTTTCCTTTGCCACACTTGCACGCGTTTTCCTCTTCGGTCTGTAGGGTCTGTAAAGGTCTTCAACAAGTACCTGTGTTTCTGCTGCAAGAATCTTTTCTTTCAGTTCTTCGGTAAGCATTCCCTGCTCTTCAATGCTCGCAAGAACAGTAGCTTTTTTATCTTCGAGATTGCGTAAATATACAAGTCTCTCCGAAAGATTTCTAAGAACCTCATCGTTAAGCCCACCGTGTGCTTCCTTACGGTATCTTGCAATAAAAGGGATTGTGTTTCCCTCATCAATCAGGTTAATTACTGCCTCAACCTGATCTCTTCTGATGTTAAGTTCTTCATGTAACTTTCCGATAATATCCATAGTGTATTATTTCCTCCCGTGGCCGGTTGCCACACTAGTAGCATTATAATGTAAGAACAAATCAACCGCAAGATACGAAGAAGTTTGATGAGTCCTTCTTTTTGTGGTAAAATAGTTTGATTAAATATATGGAGACAGATGCGCAATGGATTTTCTTGAATATATGG
Source organism: Lachnospiraceae bacterium (assembly GCA_045600725.1). Classification (GTDB taxonomy): domain Bacteria; phylum Bacillota; class Clostridia; order Lachnospirales; family Lachnospiraceae; genus UBA1258. Next base: position 28,678 of record JAZRYK010000020.1, on the reverse strand, counting down.
GCAGAAAAAAAGCAATGATAACAATCGCAATGGTGCTGGGAATAACATCCGCAGCCCTTGGCTTCTTTATGATGCCATATTTCAGCATTCCGCTTGCATGCCTTTCGCTTACCTTTGCTTTCCTTGCAAAAGGCTATGAATCCAAACTGGAATTACGTCAGACGATTGCAATTGCAGTCTCTATTATTGCAATCTTTATTTCTGTCGCAACAACTTCCATGGTTATTAACGCTTTTGTATCCAACAAAGAATACCGTGACGATTTTATTGAATACGCCGAAACACTGTATGGTGACAGTTACGAAGAAATATACGGAGAAAGTTTTTCTGAACAATTTGAAAGACTGTTCCCGGAAAGGAGCGAATAATGTCAGGAATAATAGGACCCATTTCAAACCTTGTTAATTCCGATTACACCCCGTCCAATAATGTAGTTAATACCAATCAGCCCATAGCTGTGCAGGAAGAAATGGACAACAAGCCAAAAGTCGTCCAAAATGCAGGCGAAGCCACGGAAAAAAAGATGGGACGTCGCTCATCTCCGGCTGAGTGTGAAACATGCAAGCATCGAAAATATCAGGATGGTTCAGACGAAAATGTTTCTTTTAAATCCGCTTCGCATATTTCTCCCGAGTCGTCCGGAGCCAGAGTAATGGCTCATGAGCAGGAGCATGTTTCAAATGCTTATACCAAAGCAGCTCAGAATAACGGCAAAGTGTTAAGTGCCGTTGTTTCTCTTCATACCGCAATATGTCCCGAATGTGGCCGAAGCTATGTCGCAGGCGGAACAACAAGCACAAAAATTAAATATCTTTCCGGTGATGACGGTTATTCCAAGGCAATCAACAATGCAAACGATGCCGCATTCAACGGCAAAAATGTCGATTATAAAGGCTGAGATTTATGAATGAAAAAAAGACAATGTCAATAAAAGAATTAAAACGGTTGTCCCGCGGCCAGCTAATAGGGAAGTACACAATAGCAATCATTGCTTCCCTGATTATTACATCCCTGAATTATCTTATATTAATGATTGAGGTAGCTGTCCTGGGAGATTCAACAACAGCATTCTTTACAGGTTTGCTTATAGATTTAATTGTAAGTCTTCTGTTTGGTATATTTACATTCGGTGAATCCTATTTCTTCTTAAAAATTGCCAGACACAGCTCCGATCTTTCAATCGGTGATATTTTTATCGGCTTTAAAGGCTTATCGGACAGAGCAATTCTCATCCAGTCAGTATTCACTTTGTTATCTTTTCTCGGAAACATTCCTTCAATACTGATGGCGGTAAATCTGATTATTGTTCCGGATGAATATTACATTTATTTTAACTACGGAGTTCTTCTTTTGCAGGCCCTGCTGGTTTTCTTCTCGCGCTTCTATTTTGGACTTGCCTTTTACGTTCTTGCAGATCATCAAAGTATGAGTGCACTCGATGCCCTGAAGGAAAGTGTTGTTCTTATGAAAAAACAAAAAGGCAGACTGTTGTTAGTCTACCTTTCATCAATTCCTCTTGCCTTGGTAAGTATTATGGCATGCGGAGTCGGATTCCTTTGGTTTAATGTTTACTTCAATACACTGTTAGCTAATTTCTACCTGGATACCACCGGTGAAAAGCCTTATGCCCCCGGCAATGATCAAAATCCTACTGCTGGTCCTTCGGACGATTCACCCACTTTAGATATTCGTTTATAAACAAATCAATATTCCCGTCAAGAACCGCACCTGCATTTGCGCTTTCAGCATCTGTTCTGGTATCTTTAACCATTGTATATGGCTGAAGAACGTACGAACGAATCTGTGAGCCCCAGGCAATATCCTTGATTTCACCGCGAATGTCGGAAAGTTTTTCGGCATTCGCTTCTTTTTTAAGAATAAACAGCTTCGCTTTCAGCATCTGCATAGCTTTATCCTTGTTCTGATACTGGCTTCGCTCATTCTGACACTGTACAACAATTCCCGTGGGAAGGTGAGTAATACGAATAGCCGAAGATGTTTTGTTAACCTTCTGACCGCCGGCACCGCTTGAACGGAACACATCGATTCTCATATCCTCTTCAGGGATATCAATATCAAGATCCTCCTCAATATCAGGCATAACATCCAGAGATACAAAGGAAGTCTGCCTCTTGCCCTGAGCATTGAAGGGGGAAATTCTGACAAGTCTGTGTACACCTTTTTCTGATTTCATAAAACCGTAGGCATTAAGTCCGTTTATCTGGAACGTTACAGATTTGATTCCCGCTTCATCGCCTTCAAGGTAATCAAGTTCCTCTATTGTAAATCCCTTTCTTTCTGCCCATCTTGTATACATTCTGTAAAGCATTGACGCCCAGTCACATGACTCGGTTCCGCCGGCTCCGGCGTTAAGTCTCAAAATTGCATTACAGTTATCATACTCGCCTGTAAGCAATGTTGAAATTCTGAGTTCGTCAAACTTAGCCTTAAAATCATCAACTTCTGCCTGAACCTCGTCGCAATAAGCGGGATCTGTTTCGTCTTCGCCCATTTCAATGAGAGTAAAGATATCCTCATACTGCTGCTTGAGTCCGTCATATCTTTCCTTAAGTCCCTTAAGATCCTTCAGTTCCTTCATAAGAAGGTTTGATCTGTCGGGATTATCCCAGAAATTTGGAGCTTCCATTTCCATTTCAAGCTCTTCTATGCGCTTTTCCTTTGCTTCAAGTCCCAGCGAGTCTCCCATCTCAGCTAATGGTACCTCGTAGGCACTTATTTCTATTTTCATGTTGTCAAGTAATACCATTTAGCTTTACCACCTTTGTAATATAAATTTGAGGCGGGTAAACGCCCGCCCCATTTGTTTTCTTTTAAATTAGGCCTTTCTGCCGCAGCAGTTTTTGTATTTCTTACCTGATCCGCAAGGACAGGGATCATTAGGATAAATCTTCTCCTGAGCACGTTTCTGAGGACCCTTTGTAAGTGAGTCGTCCTTGTTTGTTCCTGTTACCTTTGCAGCCTGCTCACGTTCAATCGAATTACCGATTTTAACACGAGTAAGCATTGTAACGGTTTGTTCTTTGATTGCTTCGGTCATATCCTGGAACATTCCGTAAGCTTCGGATTTGTATTCCTGAACGGGATCCTTCTGAGCATATGCCACAAGGCCGATTCCATCACGCAACTGAACCATATCATCAATATGCATCATCCACTTTGAGTCAATTGCCTTAAGAAGAACAATACGTTCAATTTCTCGTAAAATCTCAGGTTGAGGGAACTCTGCTTCCTTGTCCTCATAAAGCTTAACCGCTTCTGATTTCAATTCCTGCATAAGTTCATTCTGCTTTGTGCTCTTGATTGTATCACGTGTAATCGGAGCCATCGGAATGATTGAAAGAAGAAGCTGGTTGAGTTCTGCAAGGTTCCAGTCTTCGGGCTTCTGATCCTCACCGATAACCTGACCGACAGCGCTTTCAACAATATCCGTTATCATCTTATAAACGCCGTCTCTCATGCTTTCGCCTTCGAGAACTCTTCTTCTTTCAGCGTAAATAATCTCACGCTGCTCGTTCATAACTTCATCATATTCAAGCAGTTTTTTACGGGTTTCGTAATTTCGTGACTCGATTTTTTTCTGAGCCTTTTCAATTGCCTTGGAAATCATTGAATGCTGAATTTTCTGGCCTCTTTCAAGTCCCATATTCTGGAACATCGTTTTTGTTCTGTCCGATCCGAAGAGTCTCATCAAATCGTCTTCAAGTGATACATAGAACTTTGAAACACCGGGGTCACCCTGACGTCCTGAACGTCCGCGTAACTGATTATCGATTCGTCTTGATTCATGACGTTCTGTACCGATAACCTTAAGACCGCCTGCAGCCTTTGCTTCATCATCAAGCTTAATATCCGTACCACGTCCCGCCATGTTTGTTGCAATAGTAACCGCACCGTGCTGTCCTGCCTGCGCAACGATTTCAGCTTCCATTTCGTGGAACTTTGCATTAAGGACCGTATGCTGGATTCCCTGCTTTTTAAGGAGCTTACTGAGTTCTTCGGAAGCTTCGATTGTAATTGTACCTACCAGGATAGGCTGTCCTGTACGATGTGTCTCCACAATATCATTAACGACGGCTTCAAGTTTTTCCTGCCTTGTAATATATACCGAATCGTTAAGATCTTCTCTGGCAATGGGTCTGTTTGTCGGAATTTCAACAACGTCCATGCCATAGATGTCTCTGAATTCGCGCTCTTCCGTAAGTGCGGTACCGGTCATTCCGGCTTTCTTTTTGTACTTGTTAAAGAAGTTCTGGAAGGTAATGGTCGCAAGAGTCTTGCTTTCTCTCTTGATGTCAACCTTTTCCTTCGCTTCAATAGCCTGATGAAGACCGTCCGAATAACGACGACCCGGCATAATACGTCCGGTAAATTCGTCAATAATAACGATTTCACCGTCCTTTACAATGTAATCCTTATCACGTGCCATTAAGTTGTTTGCTTTAAGTGCAGTAATAATGCTGTGCTGTATATCAACATTTTCCGCATCGGCAAGGTTTTCAATGTGGAAGAAACGTTCTGTTTCCTTAACACCGTTCTCGGTAAGAGTAACAACTTTATCCTTTTCGTTAACAATAAAGTCACCATCTTCTTCCTGGATGACACCCATCATGATGTCCATCTTTGAAAGATCCTCGACGTCCTTACCGCGGTGAAGCTGTTTTGCCAAAATATCAGCCATTGCATAAATACTTGTAGACTTTGTGCCCTGACCTGAAATAATCAAAGGAGTTCTTGCTTCATCAATAAGAATTGAGTCTACTTCGTCGATAATGGCATAGTTAAGATCTCTCAAAACAAGGTCCTTTTCATAAATAGCCATGTTGTCACGAAGGTAGTCAAAGCCCAATTCGTTGTTCGTAACATATGTAATATCGCATTTGTAAGCTGCGATTTTTTCGTCCGGAAGCATTCCGTTTAACGAAACACCAACAGTAAGTCCAAGGAATCTGTGAACCTCACCCATCCAGTCGGCATCTCGCTTTGCAAGGTATTCGTTTACAGTTACTACATGAACACCCTTGCCTTCAAGTGCATTTAAATATACGGGAAGAATATCCGTCTGTGTTTTACCTTCACCTGTTTTCATTTCAGCGATTCTGCACTGATGAAGAATAATACCACCGATAATCTGAACTCTGTAATGCTCGGTACCTATAACACGTCTTGTTGCCTCTCTGGCAACTGCAAAGGCTTCAACGAGAATATCATCCAGCGTCTCACCGTTATTAAGTCTTTCCTTAAATTCCGGCGTTTTCGCCTGAAGTTCTGCATCAGACAATGCCATCATATCATCACGAAGTCCCTCTATTTTTTCAACAAGAGGCATTATTCTTTTAATTTCGCGCTGACTGTGTGTACCAAAAATCTTATAAAAAATATTCATACTTCAACCATCGGTCTAACCGATGCTCCTTTGTAAACCTAGGGGATATTTTATCAGATTGCCCCTATATATTCAACCAAAAGCACTTTTCCAGATATTAAAAAATTGTAAACACTCTGTAACAAATATTAAGCAAAAACTATCTTGTGTCATGCTTCTTCTTGGCTCGAAGATACATTGTATAATCCTTGAAGCCGGCCTTAACGCAGGCATCCTTTATTTTCTCGCCGCCGTCGGCAAGTTTCTTTGTGTATAGGATTCTTTTTTCCAGAATATACTGGTGAATTGTATAACCTGTACTCTCTTTAAAAAGCCGCATCAAATGATATCTGCTGATAGCGAAATTTTCCGACAAATGGTCTAAACTCAGTTCCTCCGAAAGATGTGTATTGATATACTCGGTAACTTTGACAATAGTCTCACTGTAAGCCACTCTGCCTGTAAAGGATATCCCGTTTTTCTCTATGCTTTCATTAAGAAGAACAAGGAATTCCATAAGGAGAATGCGTTCGTGCGCTTCGCTTGCGTAATCCTCCTGCGAATCCTTTACTTCCATTCGTTCCAACAAACTTTTAAGCTCCGTGATTTCGCGTGAGCTTAAATGAAGAACATTAACATGCTCTTCCGAAGCCTTATCAAAACAGTCCGAAAGCCTGAATCCCTCCGCAAATCTTTGCGACAAAAAAGAATCTGACAGATACAGAACAAATCTCTCATACTCGATTTCCGGATGAACAACCGGCCTATGAATCTCATTTCTTCCTACCAAAATAAGATCATTCGGCTTTAGCTCGTAATATTTCCCTTCCACGTTATAGCTTACTCTTCCCTTTATAAAAAGAATAATTTTATAAAAATCATGATAATGAAAAGAAAAAGTCCTGTCCGATTTGTCCTTAATATGAAAAAATTTGTAGTCTTCTGTCAGATAACCTGTTTTTTCGTAATCCATATCAGATATTTGTACGAACAAGCTTTGGTTTATATCCCATAAGCTCCAATTCGTCGATAATTTTCTGTTTGTGTTCTGTGCCAAAAGCTTCCAACGTGATGCGAAGCTCAACTGCAGCATTTCTGTTGATTGAAACAAACTGATTGTGCTCAAGCTTGATAACATTACCGCTTTGCTTGGCAATGACATCGGAAACCTTAGAAAGCTCACCCGGCTTGTCGGGAAGAAGAACAGACACGGTGAATATTCTGTCTCGCAAAATAAGTCCCTGAGAAACAACGCTGGACATTGTAATAACGTCCATGTTTCCACCGGAGAGAATGCTGACAATTTTTTTATTCTTACAATCAAGCTGCTTTAGTGCAGCAACCGTAAGCAATCCTGAATTTTCTACTACCATCTTGTGATTTTCCACCATATCAAGGAAGGAAACCACCAGGTCCTCGTCGGGAACGGTTATGACACCGTCAAGGTTCTTCTGAAGATAAGGGAAAAGCTTATCCCCGGGAGTTTTTACGGCAGTACCGTCGGCAATTGTATTGACACTCGGCAATGTTACAACCTTACCTGCTTTTAACGATTCTTCAAGGCAGTTTGCCCCCTCAGGCTCTACACCGAAAACCTTAATCTTAGGATTAAGCATTTTTGCCAATGTGGAAACACCGGTTGCGAGACCACCACCGCCTACCGGGACGAGAATTATATCAACCAGTGGGAGCTCTTTTATTATTTCCATGGCAATGGTACCCTGACCGGTAGCCACACCGTAATCATTAAAGGGATGAATAAACGTATATCCGAATTCATCCGCAAGTTCATATGCTTTCGCACATGCCTCGTCATAAACGTCACCGCAAAGAACGACCTCTGCGCCATATGATTTTGTACGGTTAACCTTTATAAGAGGAGTGGTTGTAGGCATAACAATTGTTGCTTTTACGCCATAACACTTTGCCGCGTAAGCCACACCCTGAGCATGATTTCCTGCAGAAGCAGTAATAATTCCCTTGCTTCTTTCTTCATCTGTAAGCGTGCTCATTTTGTAATATGCTCCGCGAACCTTGTACGCTCCCGTAAACTGCATGTTTTCAGGCTTTAGATATACCTTGTTTCCGGTCTGTGCGCTGAAATAATCACTATATATAAGCTTTGTATCCAGAGTAACCTCTCTTACTTTTTCAGAGGCCACCTCAAAATTTTCCAATGACAAGCCTTCCATTACTCTTCTTTTTCCTCTCCAAACAGAGCATTCATAAACTGGTCGGGATCAAATTTCTGAAGATCATCGATACCTTCGCCGACACCTATATATTTAACCGGTATACTTAACTCCGAAGAAATTGCGATTGCAATACCGCCTTTTGCGGTACCATCCATCTTAGTAAGAACAATGCCGGTAAGATCGGTTACTTCTCCGAACTGTCTTGCCTGATTAAGTGCATTCTGGCCTGTCGTTGCATCAAGAACAATCCATGTCTCCCTGAATGCATCAGGATATTCACGCTCAACCACTCTGTTCATTTTACGGAGTTCTTCCATAAGATTTTTTTTGTTATGGAGACGACCCGCAGTATCGCATATGAGAATATCGGTTCCGCGCGCTTTTGCCGCATTAACCGCATCAAAAATAACGCTGGCGGGATCTGTACCTTCACGTGATGTTACAATCTCGACCTCGGCTCTTTTCGACCACTCTACAAGCTGAGCGTTTGCCGCCGCTCTGAAGGTATCTGCTGCCGCAACAAGCGTCTTCTTTCCATCACGTTTAAAATTACCGGCAAGTTTGCCTACAGTAGTTGTTTTTCCCACACCGTTAACGCCCACAACCATGATAACCGTTTTGCGATTCTCATAATCGTATGCATCGTCCGATAAGGAAAGGCGCGAGCGAATGTCCTCCATCAGAAGCTGTTTCAGTCTGCCCGGTTCTTTAGCGCGATCCTCTTTCACAGCTTTTTTGAGATTTTCAATTATATCTTCCGTAGTATTTACGCCGACATCTCCCATTATCAGAGCTTCTTCAAGCTCCTCATAAAGGTCGTCGCATATTTTTTCATATCTCAGAAATATTCTGTCCACTTCGGAAACAAAACCGCTTCTGGATTTAAAAAGTCCTTCTTTTAATCGGTCAAAAAAGCCCATTTTTCAGTCCTTTTCCTTCTTTTGACTGTTTTAGTCATCCAAATCTTTATCAATCAGATTTACGCTTACCAGTGCAGAAACACCCTTTTCCTGCATTGTAATACCGTAAAGTCTGTCACACTTGTCCATTGTTCCTCTTCTGTGCGTAATAACAATAAACTGAGTATGCTTTGTCAGCTTATGCAGATATTTCGCAAATCTGTCAACATTACTTTCATCAAGAGCCGCCTCAATTTCGTCCAGAAGTGCGAAAGGTGAAGGCTTAAGGTTCTGAATGGCAAATAACAATGCGATTGCCGTCAAAGCTTTTTCACCGCCGGAAAGCTGCATCATATTCTGGAGCTTCTTTCCGGGCGGCTGAGCGATAATCCTTATTCCGGCTTCAAGAATATCCTCGTCCTCTATAAGCTCAAGAGTACCCTTACCGCCTCCGAAGAGTTCCTTAAATACCTTATCGAATTCGGCATTGATTTCCTTAAAGCTCTCCGTAAACTGCTTACGCATTGCAGTATCAAGCTCTGCAATGATACCGTTAAGAGTTTCTGTGGCTTCCACAAGATCATCATGCTGCGTTTTCAGGAATGTATAACGTTCCATAAGCTCTCTGTAATCTTCGATTGCCCTTACATTTACATCGCCGAGTTTTTTGATTGCATCTCTTACGGAAGAAATCTGCTTCTTCATCGCATTGAGATCGGTCATCTCGTCGTTTTTCATATTGGCAGCGTCGATAAGAGTAATCTCATATTCTTCCCACATGTAATTAATCTGTGCTGTGAGAGCCTCAGAGAATTTTTCTTTCTGCGTATTTAATCTGTAAATTTCCTTATCAAGGGCATTAATTCTTGTTGAAAGGGCATCTCTGTCATTAAAGAAATGCTTCTGCCTCTCCCTGAGTTCATCGCGTTCCTTAATATTCGCCGAAAGTTCCGATTCTCTCCTGCCCTGTGAGCTGTTTCCTTCGGAGATGGTCTTTTCGATTTCGGAAATATTATCTTCTTTATGTCCTATTTCTTCTTCGCCGAGCGAAATCTTTTCCCGTACCTCACCCGCGTCAACTTCGAAATGCTTAATGTCGTCCTCAATACGCTGAATATCTTTATTCACATAGTCCTGAAGCTGATACATCTTGTTAACTTCGATATCTCTGACGGATACTTCACCTGAGAATTCGTTTTCTCTGATTCGTTCAGCCTCAAGCAATTCCTGCAGCTCGGCAATCTGCGCAGTAATTGTTTTCTCGAGTTCTTCAGATTCGCTCAGTTCCTTTGTAACTCTCTCTTTATCCGAATCAATGTCCTTAAGACGTGTTTCGATTTCGATTTCTTCGTTTTCAAGATCGTGTGAACTCTGAATTACATCGCTCTTTCTGTCCTTAGCCTGAATAACATTCATCTGCGCGGTATTCTGCGCAATGTATTTCTTCTGAAGAGCAACTTTAAATTCCTCGGCATCCATACGAAGTTTGTTACGTTTGGACTTAACTTTCTCGATTTCGTCCATAAGTGTATCGATTTTCTTGAGAAGGTCTTTTGTCTTCTTTTCAAGTTCTTCGACTTCTCTTCTTCTTCCAAGGAAATTAGAATTGTTTTTAAATGCACCACCGGAAATAGATCCTCCGGGTGAGAGCTGTTCGCCTTCAATTGTTACAATCCACATACCGAAATGGTATTTTCTGGCAATTGCAAGAGCATTATCAATCGTATCCACCACAAGAATTCTGCCGAGAAGTGTGTCGGCAACATCCTTGTATTTTGAATCAATCGAAACAAGCTCACTTGCAAGACCGATTGCACCTTTTTCTTCAAGAGCATCGGTATTTTTAAACTTCTGAGGTTCTTTAATCGTAGTAAGAGGAAGGAATGTGGCACGGCCGAACTGATTCTTTTTAAGGAATTCCACCATACGTTTTGCCGTCTGCTCGTCTTCAGTGACGATATTCTGCGCATTACCCCCAAGTGCAACCTCAATAGCAGTCTCATATTTTGCTTCAACAGAAAGAATATCGGCAACAACACCGACAATGCCCTTCTGCGTAGTTTTCTGTTCCATTACCTTACGAACACTGTTTCCGTAGCCTTCATAGCGCTCAGTAAGATTTACAAGTGCATCAAGTTTTGACTTTTCCTGATGATAAAGAACCTGCGTATCTCTTAATTCCTTGTCCTTTTCGGAAAGCTCTGTTCTTGCATTTTCAACGGCCTCTTCCATATCGGCAAGAGTATCGTTCATATCAAGAATTTCTTCGTCGATTGCACGTGCTGCGTCCTCAAGAGCCTTAATCTCTTCATCCTGCTTCTGCTCGTTTGATTTAACCTCAACAAGCTTTGAAGTGATTGCGGAACGGCGAATAAGAATCTGCTCCTTTAATGAATCAGCCTTTCCGATTTCAGTCTTTATTGTTGCACGTCTGTTAAGTTCATTGATGATTCCGGCTTTACCGTCTTCGATTTTCGAATCCAGTTCTTCTATCTTCTGTAATGATTTTGCAAGAAGATCCTGAGCCTCCTTCTTTGCTTCAAGAAGGCCTTTCATCTTTTCATCATTTTCTTTTTTCTGCTCCAGCACTCCTTCACGTTCTTTTTCCTTCTTTGCAATATCTGCAAGAATTTCATTCAAACGCTCCGTATATGTGTCTTCGGACTTTTTAAGCGAATTAATCTGTTCACGAAGAACAAGTATTTCGCCTTCCAGTTTTTCCTTTAAAATGCCGGAATTTGAAAGTTCATTACGAGCATTGTCGATAGCCTCGGTAAGTTCTCCGATGCGGGCTTCAATGCGGTCGTATTCTTCTTTTATCTTTTCATACTGCTCGTTTGTGTCATTATAATCCATTGTCGCTGTTGCAAGTTTTCCTTCAACATCAGCGAGTTGAGCCTTTAAATGCTCGTTTTCAAGAAGAAATACATTAACGTCGAGGTTTTTTAATTCCTCTTTCTTCTTTAAGAAAACTTTGGCAACTTCGGCCTGCTTTTCCAAAGGGCCAACCTGCTTCTCAAGTTCCGAAAGAATATCGTTAACACGAACGAGGTTTCCCTCTTCGGACTCAAGTTTTTTAACAGCCTGCTCCTTACGTCTTTTATATTTAACGATTCCGGCCGCTTCATCAAAAAGTTCACGTCTTTCTTCAGGTTTTCCGCTAAGAATCTTATCGATCTGACCCTGTCCGATAATGGAATATCCTTCCTTTCCGATACCGGTGTCATAGAACATTTCATTGACGTCCTTAAGGCGGCAGACAGTTCCGTTAATAAGATATTCGCTCTCACCTGAGCGATAAAGACGTCTTGTAACTGTTACTTCATCATAATCAATAGCCAGTTTATGATCTGAATTGTCAAGGGTAATTGCGACAGAAGCATAGCTTAAGGGCTTTCTCATTTCCGTGCCGGCAAAAATAACGTCCTGCATGGTAGCGCCTCTTAACTGCTTGATTCTTTGCTCACCAAGAACCCAACGAACCGCGTCGGCAACATTACTTTTACCGCTTCCGTTAGGTCCAACGATACCGGTGATACCGTTTTCAAATCTGAAATCTATTTTGTTTGCAAAGGATTTAAATCCATGAACCTCAATATTTTTTAAATACATCAGATGTTTCCCTGTTCCTTAATAATGCTTATGGCCTTCTTTGCAGCTTCCTGCTGAGCTGCTTTCTTTGTCCGTCCCGATCCCTCACAGATAATTCTGTCGTCAATTCCTACCGATACCACAAAAAGTTTATTATGCTCGGGACCGTCTTCGGAAATCAAATCGTAATGAAGTTCCTTTCCCGGATAATCTTTCTGAACAATTTCCTGGAATTTTGTTTTAGCATCCACAAAAAGTTCTTCTTCCGATAAATCTCCCAAAATATGTGTGATTACATAATCGCAGGCAGGAGCATTTCCACCGTCAAGGTAGATTCCGCCCAATATTGCTTCCACCACGTCGCAAAGAATTGCATCTTTTTCGCGTCCACCGCTCAAATCCTCGCCCTTACCAAGGAAAAGAGCTTTCCCGATTTCCATTCTGCGCGCACAAATTGCAAGACTTGGTTCACAAACCAGTGCAGACCGTTTCTTAGTAAGTGCTCCCTCCGGAATATTGGGATATTTCTTAAACAGAAACTCACTGGAAATCAGTTCAAGAACGGCGTCGCCCAAAAACTCCAGGCGCTCGTAATTGCCTCGTTTATTTATTTTCATTTCATTCGCATAAGAGCTGTGCGTCAAAGCTTCCAGCAGATATTCCTTGTTTGAAAAGGTATATCCGATACGCTCTTCAACAAACACTATGGTTTCTTCTTTGTTCATCTTAATTATTCCGGTTACGCTTTATCCTGTCGATTGCATCCTGAACGGTAACTATTCCTGCAAGTTCTTCTTCCGGCAACATAATATTGAACTTTGATTCCATACCCATTACCACTTGAAGAAGATCAAGTGAATCAGCCCCCAAATCATCTGCAAAGCGTGATTCGGGTGTAATTTCTCTGGGGTCCACGCTTAGAACCTCGGACACAATTTCTCTTAACATTTCAAGTTCCATTATCAACAACTCCTTAATCGGTAGGATTAAGCTGCGCTCTAATCTTTCCGTTAATATCCTGCTCAACAAATGTAATGACCTGCAGAACAGAATTTCTCACCTCATTTGCCTTGGCACTTCCGTGAGTTTTGATTACAAGCCCGTTAAGTCCAAGAAGAGGTGCTCCGCCGTAATCGGATGCCGAAAAGCCTTTAAGAGTTTTCTTAAGTGCAGGCTTTACAAGAAGAGCACCGATTTTTGAACGAAGTGTGCTGACCATACCCTTTTTTATAACAGAAACAAGTGCCCCGGCCGTTCCCTCATAAAGTTTCAAAATAACATTTCCCGTAAATGCTTCACATACGATGACGTCGGCATAGCCGTTCGGGATTTCCCTGGCTTCAATGCTGCCGATAAAGTTAATATCCGGACACGCCTTTAATAAAGGATATGTTTCTTTTACAAGAGCATTACCCTTTTCTTCTTCCAAACCGATATTTACAATTGCGACTCTGGGATTTTTGACACCTATAACGTTTTCCATATAAATGGAACCCATTTTTGCAAACTGAACAAGATGATTTGCCCTTGCATCTACATTTGCACCGCAGTCAATCAACAGAGACATGCCCTCTGTTGTAGGGATAAGCGGAGCAAGAGGAGGTCTCTCGACACCTTTTATTCTTCCTATAATAACCTGACCGCCGACAAGAACAGCTCCGGTGCTTCCCGCCGAGAGGAAGGCATCGCACTGACCGGATTTTACAAGATTCAGACCAACTACTATAGATGAATCCTTTTTCTTTCTGATAGCCAGAACAGGAGGTTCATTGGGATCAATGATTTCTTCTGCGTTAACAATCTCAACCTGTGTCTCATCATACTGATATTTGGTCAATTCTGCTTTAATTGCGTCTTCCTGTCCGACTAAAGTTACCTTAACCTTCTTGCTTTCATTGATAGCTTCGATAGCACCCTTAACAATTTCGCCGGGTGAATTGTCTCCGCCCATCGCATCCAAGCATACATTAACAAGTCTGTCCATGCCATTCTCTCCTAAAGGTATAATCATACCTATCTACTATACCTAACAAGACGGGATTTTTCAAGAAGAACAAAGTATGTTGCTAACGACATGCCTGCGTCGTTTCCCCGCGCTACAAGCGACATCCTTCCTATGAAAAAGCGTGCGCGTCCTGCCGAAGTTTATTTCATATGAGTATTTCGTGAAATAAAAAAAGGCCTTTCCTTTTCAGGAAAAGCCTTAATTTATGCATTTTTCAGCCAATTAATCAACTGCAACGATTTCCTTCTTGTTGTAAGTGCCACAAGCCTTACATACGCGATGAGGAACCATTAATGCACCACACTTAGAACACTTTACAAGAGTGGGAGCAGTCATCTTCCAGTTTGCACGTCTCTTATCTCTTCTACCTTTAGAAGATTTATTCTTAGGACAAATAGACATCTTTACACCTCCTTATTTGTTCGCGTTAAAAATATCCTGAATTGCTGCCATTCTGGGATCCGGTACGAAGGTATCACAGCCGCATTCACCTTCATTGCGGTTACTGCCACACACTGGACACAGTCCCTTGCAGTCGTCCTTACACAGAACCTTCATTGGCAGACCCATTATCAATTCATTATGTAGGATAGCATCTCCGTCGAGTTCGTAGCCCTCCATATAGAGCTCGTTGTCTTCGGAAAGTTCATGGTAGCCGTCCGGCTCACTGACAACACACTCGAAGTCAACCGGAATAATAACTTCGACATCATCCAAACAGCGGTCACAGGGCATCACGGTTCGTGCTTCGCCTGCTCCGGCTATCTCAAGTTGTCCGCCGCCGATACTCTTTATCGTAATTTCAACACCTTCACCGAAATCCACGGGATAATCCGCACCGTCAATATGAAGTTGTTTTTCCTCATACTGAAGCACATATTTTCCGATTTTTTCCGGATGTTTGAAATTGTCGGTAAGATTAATCAGCATACGACCACTCCTATCCACGCCTTATCGATTATAAACACGCATTTTTGCTTTGTCAACAGAAAAAAAGCAAAAAAGGGGACGACTTTTGCCATCCCCATAAAACATCTTAATTAATTGAGCTGGCTCTGTACTGCGGTAAGAGCAACTACGCCAACAATATCTTCCCAGGAGCAGCCTCTGGAAAGGTCATTAACGGGCTTTGCAATACCCTGAAGCATAGGTCCGTACGCTTCTGCCTTACCAAGTCTTTGTGCAATTTTATATCCGATGTTACCCGCATCAAGGTTAGGGAAAATGAGTACGTTTGCATGACCTGCAACTTCGCTTCCGGGAGCCTTTGATTTTGCAACCGAAGGAACAAGTGCCGCATCAAGCTGTAATTCACCGTCCAGTGTAAGTCCCGGATACTGCTCGTGAGCGATACGTGTTGCCTCAACAACCTTGTCAACAAGTGCATGCTTCGCGCTACCCTTTGTGGAATGTGAAAGCATTGCAATAATCGGCTTAGCTCCCACAAGTGACTTGAAACTCTTTGCGCTCGTATCAGCAATTGCCGCAAGTTCTTCTGCAGTAGGGTCCTGATTAAGTCCGCAATCCGCAAAAAGGAATGTACCGTTTTCACCATACTCACAATCAGGTACATCTATAATAAAGAAGCCGGACACAAGTTTAACACCGGGAGCGGTTCTTAATATCTGAAGAGAAGGACGAAGAACATCCGCAGTCGCATGACAGCAGCCTGCCACCATACCGTCCGCGTCGTTTGCCTTAACCATTACTACACCGAAAGTAAGATAATCACTAAGAAGAATCTCTTTTGCCTTTTCGGGAGTCATACCCTTAGCTTTACGTGTTTCATATAAAAGTTCCACATATTCATCAAGTTTGTCGCACTTTGCCGGATTAACAACCTTTACGCCGTCAAGGTCAACCTCAAGCCAGTTGGCACCATCCATAATTTTTTCTTCGTTACCAACCATAATAATGTCAGCAATATTTTCTGCCACAATGTGAGAAGCAGCAATAAGAACTCGTTTATCATTTGTTTCGGGCAAAACGATGGTTTTCTTGTCCGATCTTGCTTTGTCTTTGATAATATCGATAAATGACATATGACCTCCAAATACATTGTTTATTTTTTAACAAATTATTCTTCCTGAAAAAATTTATGTAAGAAAAAATGTTTGCAAGTAGCTATATACTACCGATATTCCGATTATATACCCGCGTAAGCGCTTTCACAAGTCACTCTTTGTATTAAATTAGAAACAATTTAGAACTTGTAGCTCGGACAGCAATATGTTAAAATTTTATCAAAGATTGGAGGCAACATGACCACTGCAGCTATCATTTGCGAATACAATCCTCTTCACAAAGGACATCTGTACCAGATAAACAAAATAAAAGAAGAACTGTCCGCCGACCGAATTATATGTCTTATGAGCGGAGATTTTGTTGAACGGGGCGAACCGGCACTTTTATCAAAGGAAATACGCACACGAATGGCACTGGAATGCGGTGCAGACCTTGTATTGCTTTTACCTGTAACTTATGCTACCGCTGCTGCGGATATATTTGCATACGCTTCCGTAAAAATTTTAGACATGCTCGGTTGTGTTGATTATCTTTGTTTCGGAAGCGAATGTGAATCTGCCGAGACGCTTCTTAATGCAGCAGATGCTTTATATAAGGAAGCAACTGCCGATAATCCTCAAATTCGGGCACTTATGAAATGCGGCAAAACATTTGCCGAGGCAAGATCCGGCGTTTTCCCCGAATATGCCGATATTCTGAAAGGTTCCAACAATATTCTCGGCCTGGAATATCTTTTCGCTTTAAAAAGAACAGACAGCAGCATAAAACCGTTTATAATCAAACGTCAGGGCTCGGATTACAACTCAAAGGAAGTAAGCTCAACCTCCTTTGCTTCAGCGAGTGGAATAAGGGAGATGATTTCTCGTAATAAATTAAATGATGTTTTAACTTTCATTCCCGAGTCATGCCATTCATATTACAATGATGCTGATTTCATATACACAGACGACTTTGACATGGCACTTTTGGACGCCTTAATGAGAGAAAATAATCTGTCGGATTTTATGGATGTGTCACAACATCTTGCGGACAGAATAAAAAATCTGCTTCCATGCTACAAGGGTTATAATGACTTTGCCAGTCAACTAAAAACGCGAAATTATACATACTCACGTATAAGTCGCGCACTTCTTCATATTCTGCTTAACATCAAAGAAGATGCATCCGGTCTCACTGACCGAGTTGATAAAATAACGCACGTTAGGGTATTGGGCTTTTCAAAAACACATTCAGACATACTCACTGCAGTGTCTGAACATGGTAAGATTGCTCTCATAACAAAGGTCCCTGACGCATATCCTTCCCTTTCTGATTTGGCAAAAGAAGAACTTGACCGAGAATTATATGCGTCTTCTTTGTATGACCGCGCAATATCCTGTAAATATGGCGTTTGCACTACACCAGAATATTCAAAAAGCCTTGTTTTTACCGAATAAATGTAATAAAATAGCGTTTATTGTAATCCTTTAGAACGGAGGAACTGATGAACAATATATATGTTTTCTTAAACATAAAATCTATACTGAACAATATTGCTGCCGTTATTGTCGCTTTCTTTCAAAATATTGCATTTGAATTTGAGCGATGCTTTATCAGAGAACAGCGATACCTTCTTCTTTTAAAGGGTGTTGGTGTCACAATCCAGATTTCGCTTGTTGCGGTTATTCTTGGCGTTATAATCGGTTTTCTTATTGCCATCTGCAATATTTCAAAAAACAAGTTCTTTAAATCCATCGGATATGTATATACGGATATAATCCGCGGAACACCTGCCGTTACACAGCTTATGTTGATATACTTCGTTATCGCAGCCGGAATTCATTGGGAAAAATGGATTATTTGTGCAATAGCTTTCGGAATCAACTCAGGTGCATATGTATCGGAAATTATTCGTGCCGGTATTCTTTCCATAGATAAAGGTCAGACTGAGGCCGGCAGATCTCTCGGGCTGAATGCAAGACAGACAATGATCCGTATCGTGTTACCGCAGGCCATAAAAAATATATTCCCCGCACTTTGTAACGAATTTATTGTTCTTATTAAAGAAACTGCAATTGTAGGTTATGTAGGCTTAATGGATATTCAGAAAGCAGGTGACTTTATAAAAAGTGCAACCTTCTCGGCTTTCATGCCTCTCATTTCAGTTGCAATCATATATTATGTACTCATCAAACTTCTGAACATCGGTCTTAAAAAAATTGAGACTGCGCTCAGAAAATCCGAAATTCGATAGGAGGAAGAAATGGCAGATCAAAATATCATTCGTGTCCGCGGACTTAAAAAGAATTTCGGAACCCTTGAGGTTCTCAAGGGAATTGACGAACATATCGCAAAGGGCGAGGTTGTTGCCGTTATCGGCCCTTCCGGTTCAGGAAAGAGCACTTTTTTACGATGTCTCAATTTACTGGAAGACGTTACAGAAGGTGAAATATACGTCGACAATGAGTTAATAAACTCTCCTACCGCCGATATCAACCTTATCAGACAGAAAATGGGAATGGTTTTTCAGCAGTTTAATTTGTTCCCTCATTTAAAAATTATTGAAAACATCACTCTCGCGCCTGTTCTTCTTAGGAAAATGACCAAACCGGAGGCCGAACAAAAGGCTCTCGCACTTTTGGATCGCGTAGGATTAAAAGATAAGGCTCAGAATTATCCCGGTTCACTTTCCGGTGGTCAGAAGCAGCGTGTTGCCATTGCCAGAGCTCTTGCAATGGACCCTGAAATAATGCTTTTTGACGAACCTACTTCCGCTCTTGACCCCGAAATGGTAGGCGAGGTTCTTGATGTTATGAAAGATTTGGCAAACAGCGGAATGACTATGGTTATCGTAACACACGAAATGGGATTTGCGAAAGAAGTGGCTTCGCGTGTTCTTTTTATAGATGAAGGTATTGTAATGGAAAGCGGAACTCCCCGTGAAGTATTCGAAAACCCTAAAACGGAACGTGCCAAAAATTTCCTCGGAAAAGTTTTATAAGCACCCCGTCTTCAATTTGATTCAGATGTTATAAATGTCGGTGTGTCAGCATACCGAGTTTTATATATTATTATTTTTCTAAATAATAGGAGGAAAATTATGAAAAAGATTTCAAAAATGATGGCAGTTGTTCTTGTCATCGCAATGACAGTATGTTGTTTTACAGCATGCGGTTCATCAGACAGCAGCAAGCTTGTTTTCGGAACAAACGCTGAGTTCCCCCCTTTCGAATTTGTTGCTTCAAACGGTGTAATCGGTGAGTTCGACGGCATCGATATGGCAATTGCAAAGCAGATTGCCGAAGAAAACGGTTATACAGCAGAAATTTCAAACATGGAATTTGATTCACTTCTTATCGCACTCCAGAACGGTCAGATTGATGCAGTTATCGCAGGTATGACAGTTACAGAGGAAAGAGCTGAATCAGTTGATTTCTCTACTCCTTACTACACAGCAACACAGGTTATCATCGTTAAAGAAGATTCAGCTATTGCCTGTGCTGACGACCTTGCCGATAAGCTTACCGCTGTAGTTCAGGGTTATACAGGAGAAACATGTATCAGCGAGCTTGGTTACAATTACGAGTCATTCAAGAAGGGTACAGAATGCGTTCTTGAACTTGTTAACGGTAAGTGTGATGCGGTAGTTATCGACTCTGCAACAGCTTCAAAGTATGTTGGCGATAATGCAGGACTTAAGATTGTCGAAGATGAAGTTGCTTTCGGCTCGGAAGAATACGCAATCGCAGTTAAGAAGGGAAATACCGAACTTCTTAATAAGATCAACGCATCAATCGAAAAGATGCTTTCAAATGGTACAATTGCCGATCTTGGCGACAAGTACACATCAGCTGAATAACATTTAATAAAACATATCAAAAACGCTTATGTCTTGCTGATATATTAGCGGAATTTCCGACATATATCACAGACATAAGCGTTTTTTTGTTTTACTTGTAATTCAATTTTTCGTTGTATGTTTTTTCATAGAACAACAGAACTCTGTCAAACGGTACACACCAATTTGTTTTATTACTGCCACTGTTTACGGTAAATGTTGCCATTCCTATCAGATTGCCATTTTTATCAATAACAGCCGAGCCGGAACATCCCGGATAAAGTCCTACTGTTACCTGCATAGCCTCACCGGCTGTTGAATGTGAATCAGTCAACTTTGAAACGAGCTTTCCTGTAGAAATCTTGGTTGGACGCATATTAAACGAATCCTTCCATACCTTCATACCTATATCAAGAGTACTGCCCTCTTTTGCTGCATCATAATTCGCTTTATCAATATGAATTGTATAAAGAGTATCCAACAATTTTTGGGGCACGTCCTCTAAGTTAACACTGAGTATCGCAATGTCATCCTTGGTACAGGTTTCATTTGATCGTGCAACAAGCTTAGCTGCAATTCTTGTCTCGTCATAAAATTCAACATAAAATTGCTTGTTCTCTGAATAAGCCACATGATTATTGGTCATTATTCGTATCTCATCATCTGTTATTTTTACGATGTATCCGCTACCTCGTGACCTTGAAGAGTTCATGGAGCCTTCTGTAATAGCCACAAATGCATTCTGGTAATATTCCAGAGTATCATCAATATTGGATTTAGTCGAATATCCTCTGTCATATATGTTGTATGCACCAATTATGCGATCGTCAAAACGGGAAATCTCATGCTTATTGATTCTCTCTTGTATTTTGTCTGCCGATTCAACCACTACAAGTATTTCTTCTTCTGTAGATAATCCGTAAGAATCGGTTGCAGTCAGTTTTACAGGATATTCCCCTGCCTGAGCAATATTGAATGCATCCTTATCATATTTAACTTCAACTTTTCCGTCGACATCATCTTTCGCCGATACACCGTCAAGGATATTAATCTTTGATCCGGGAACAACATAATATGATGTAAGTCCAATTATAGCCGGAGCTGTGTCAGAAGTGATAACTATTTCCTTTTTGGAAATGTTCTTATACTCATCTTCAGCACAAACCGTCACTTTAAAGTCACCAACCTTTGAAAAATAAAGGTCATCGCCCTTCTGCTTTATAGCACTGTTCGCAAATTCCAGATAAGTGGTAACTTTACTTCCTTTGTCACTGACTGTTGATATAAGTGAATCCTTCGACACATTGCCGGTTGAAACCTTCACATAAATCGGCGTATCTACAAGTTTAAGTTCCGGTGGAAGGGTATCCCTGACAATTGCAGTAAATGCATACTTCTTAAATCCGTGTGTTACAACAACATCATATTCACCGATAACGTCAGTATTCAGACCACCGTCATCAATTGAACTCATCTTTGTAATCCATTCAGGACCTGTCAGTACGTCGTTTATTTCTATGCTTCCGGGGTAACCGGCCTCACGGTACAGTGTTGTATCATCAATCGGCTTGACTGAAAATTGGAAGAACAACCCTAAGCCCAACACTATCAGAAAAAGAAGGGCTCCAAGTACAAAAAGAGTCGCCGCTACACCGAGTAATACCTTTTTCTTTTTACGCGATACATCCGAAGGAATTGTTGTATCATTTCCTGCCTGAAAGTTGCTGTCCGGCCCCCAGTTCTGTGATGATGTCGCCTGACTGTATGGATTACCGACATTCATAGACGAAGTACTTCCCATATTCCCTTCGGAAGGTGGAGGATAATATTCCACAGTACTGTTATGCGAGGAATGTGCACTGTTTGTCTGTGGTTGCTGTACCGGGGCCGGTCCCCATGCGCCACCCTGCGACGATTGTGCTGGCACCTGGCCTCTTCCCGCCTGCGGTTGCTGTACAGGGGGTGTTCCCCATGCACTGCTACTGCTCTGCGGCGGTTGTGCTGGCACCGGACCTCTTCCCACCTGCGGTTGCTGTACTGGGGCCGGTCCCCATGCGCCGCCCTGCGACGATTGTGCTGGCACAGGGCCTCTTCCCGCCTGCGGTTGCTGTACTGGGGCCGGTCCCCAGTTTGCATTATTTAGGTTGTTTTTATCCATTATTCATAGTCTTCTTTGCTAAGAATTTTGTTTTCCTGTTCAGGAACCTCAATTTCTTTACGTGAACTTTTTTTTGCGAACTTGGGTGATTTTGCAAGAAAAAATCCAATTCCGCATCCAACAGCTAAACCAAGCAAACTAGCTACTGAAACTGCAAGAAAAACTTCAAGTTTTGATGCTCCTTTAACTTCTTTTTTCTGGAATAAAAATTTTAATACTTTTAATACAAATGCCATGATAGCCTCCTCATATTTTTCTTTTAATTATATCACAACTTGATAAAATCATCAAAAACTGATATTTTATTTCCTAGTGTTACGGGGAATCGGGTGTAAATCCCGAACGGGCCCGCCGCCGTGTCATGCATGTATATTCGTTTTTATCATTTCAAAGTCGAAATACGTTATTCATCTTCTACCGCTGTCCGCAACAGCGGGACAAGTCATTGGGAAACCGAGAAGGCGAAGATGGTGCATCCAGTCGAAATACCCGGCACTGATCTGCTTCCCAAAAACCTGCGAGCACCGGGTGGAAGAAAAACAAAAAAACAATTATATAAGGAGAACCAAAAATGAAGAACAGAAAACTTAAATCAGTTCTTGCTCTTCTTCTTGTTGGTGTGTTATTTGCGGCTATGACACTTACCATGGGATGTGGAGATAAGAAAACAAATGCAGAAGTCACTGCATCTGAACAGGCATACCCTGCTTCAGGAGCAACGATTGGAGAGGGCGAAACACAGTTTGGCTTTACCTGCGTTGACGCAGAAGGAAATGAGATTTCCTACACTATTAACACAAATGCAACCGTTGTTGCAGACGCTCTTCTTGAGAACAATCTCGTTGAAGGTGATGACTCCGAGTGGGGCCTTTACGTAAAGAAGGTTTGCGGAATCGTTGCAGACTACGATGTTGACCAAACATACTGGGCATTTTACATCGATGGCGAATACGCTATGACCGGCGTAAGTGCAACAGATATTGTTCCCGGTTCAACATACACCTTCAAGGTTGAAAAATAATAATGCAAAAAAAATCTCTGCTTACAATCAGAGAAATTACCATTTTCGGGATGCTTGGGGCGTTAATGTACGCCTCCAAGCTTCTCATGGAATTTCTTCCAAATGTCCATCTAATCGGAATGTTTATCGTAGCTGAAACCGTTGTCTACAGAAAAAAAGCTCTGTTTCCTCTATATGTGTTTGTTTTTCTTGTAGGTATGTTTAACGGCTTTAATACCTGGTGGATACCATATTTATATATATGGCTACCATTATGGGGTGCTACAATGCTTCTTCCGAAGAATATGCCGCCAAAGCTTGCACCGATAGTGTACATGCTTGTATCAGCATGCCACGGACTTTTATTCGGAACTATCTACGCTCCCTTTCAGGCACTTGCTTTCGGACTTAATTTCAAAAGCACAATTGCCTGGATTGTTGCAGGGCTACCATGGGACGCAGTGCACGGAGTCGGAAACTTTGTCGCAGGAATACTGATTGTCCCGGTTATAAAAATTTTGAGACTATGTGAAAAGACCTCCTACGATTAATCGTGGAAGGTCTTTTTGTTTTTCTCATTCATCCTCTGATATATCGTAGCATACGTTCATCATGAGGCATAGTTCTTATATGTCAGTTACGGAACTCTGTTCTCTGAGTGCATATAAAACCAACAGCATACTGCTTTTTATATGCATCTATCCCTTCTCATAAAACACCACTAGTGGCAAAAACATATAATACTTTTATTCCTCATCTGCTTTATATGCTCCTCGACGCAATCATAATCAATGTTAAAAGCTGAATAAATAGAATCATGCATACTAAAGTAATGTCATTACAGCCGTTTATATGCATATGAACTGACAACCAATATATATCAATATGAGAAATGCGTATAAATAGCACCTTATCACAAATAACTATAGGCACATCGTAAAAAGTGAATTTCTCGATACCTATAAAGCAATTGCAAGACATTTATTTTATATGCATTTGTTTTTTTCATACTCGCAGTAGCCCAAGTAGGCTGTTTCAGTATCAATGCAAGTCTTCTCATCCCTTGAAATTAGTGAATTATTCAGCCAAAAGCTACATTAAATAATAATTCCATTTCAAAAAATTCAAAAATCGACATATTTATGCGTATTCCGCTTAAACGGAACAGCCTGCACGCTTCAGCGGGAAGGCTGTCCGGAAACGCATTTACCGTTTGGAGCGGAACTAACTTTCCGATGGAGCGGAATATGCACATATTTAAATCAACATTTTAAAATAGACATTCATATATCATTTATATGTCTTATAAATGGCATCTACATGATATTAACATCCACAATTTGCGAAAAAAACCGCCTCGACAACCCTTGTCAATAAAGGCTCAAGACGGTTTTATCAGTTAAATTCAATTGTTAATTAATACTCGCAAGCAGCTTCTTCACCGTTAATTACTCTTAAGCCGCCCTGAGCAAGAGCAAGAAGCTCATCTTCTCCGGGATATACTGTGAAGGGAGCGAT
Source organism: Lachnospiraceae bacterium (assembly GCA_045600725.1). GTDB lineage: Bacteria > Bacillota > Clostridia > Lachnospirales > Lachnospiraceae > UBA1258. The sequence goes on along the minus strand of JAZRYK010000020.1, from coordinate 4,087 downwards.
GTGACCTGCGCGCTTCTGAAGGTCTTCGCAGGTTGTCTTTGAATAAGCAATACCACCTGTAAGAATAACCTGATCAACCTTTCCTTCAAGAACAGTTGACTGAGCACCGATTTCCTTAGCTACCTGATAATGGAAAGCATTACGAACGAGGATTGCATATTCGTCACCTTCAAGAGCAGCTTTCTCAACAACTCTTGCGTCGTTTGTACCCATGTAAGAGTTAAATCCGCCGTTTCCTACAAGCATCTTGTAGATTTCTTTTTCAGTGTACTTTCCTGAGAAGCAAAGCTTTACAAGATCTCCGGGAGGTACAGCGCCTGCACGTTCGGGTGAGAAAGGACCTTCACCATCAAGAGCGTTGCAAACATCAACAATCTTACCATTCTTGTGTGCGCCGACTGAAACACCGCCGCCCATATGAACAACGATAAGATTTAAATCTTCGTACTTCTTGCCTACTTCCTTAGCATATCTCTTAGCTACTGCCTTCTGGTTGAGTGCATGGAATACTGATCTTCTGGGAAGATCCTTAACGCCTGAAAGTCTGGCAATATCCTGAAGTTCATCTACTACAACAGGGTCTACGATAAATGAAGGAACTCCAAGTTCATCACCGATTTCTCTTGCAAGGATACCACCGAGGTTTGAAGCATGCTGTCCCTGCTTACCGATTACAAGGTCATTTAAAAGTTCATCAGATACTTTGTATGTACCACCGGGAATAGGCTTTAACATTCCGCCACGTCCAACAATAAAATCAATTGTCTTAAGATCAAAATTCTTTTCCTTAAGAATGTTAACAATAACTTCTTTTCTGAAGTCCTTCTGCTCGTAAATAGATGCATACTTTGAAATCTCTTCAGTGCTGTGACGAAGGGTTTCGTCAAATAAAAGTGTTTCATCCTCGAACACACCAATCTTTGTTGATGTTGAACCGGGGTTAATAATCAAACTGATTTTTCCCATTTTGTTCTCCTTATCTTTTCGGCAGCCGCAACTGCCGATAATCATTAGTTGTTTTTCTTGGATAACTGTTCAGCAACTACAGAAGCAAGAGCCATTGAATTAAGCTTAACTTCCATTGAGTCTGAACGTGAAGTTAAAATTACGGGTGCCTTTGTTCCAGTAAGAATGTTACCGTTCTTAACTGTAGCCATATGAACAATAGCCTTATAAACAAGATTTCCTGCGTGAATATCAGGGAATACAAGAATATCAGCATCACCGGCAACTTTTCTGTTAAGTGCTCCCTTTTCTTCTGCTGCTTCTTTATATAAAGCAATATCAAGAGAAAGAGGACCGTCAACGATACAGTTCTTGATTTCGCCTTCGTCGTTTAATTTTGAAAGCTCTGCAGATTCAACGCAAACAGGCATCTTCTCATTTACGGTTTCAACCGCTGCAAGGCAGGCAACCTTAGGCATTTCAACGCCACAGGCATTTGCAACTTCAACAGTGTAGTCAATCATACACTTCTTGTCTTCAAGTGTAGGATAAGGAATAAAAGCTACGTCTGTGAAGAAAGTAAGTCTGTCGATTCCGGGAATTTCAAATACACATACATGTGAAAGGGGCTTACCTGTACGAAGACCAACCTCTTTGTTAAGAACGCTCTTTAAGAACATTCCTGTAGGAAGAAGTCCTTTCATGTACATGTCTGCTTCACCGTTATGAACAAATTCTACTGCCTTGAGAGCAGCTTCAGCATCGTCCTTAACATCAACAATCTTGTAATCTGCAAGATCCATATTGAGTTCGGCAGCGATAGCCTTAATTTTGTCAGCATCTCCAACAAGAATTGCGTTTGCGATACCCTGCTCTTTTGCAGCCTTTACAGCTTCGAGAACAGCCTGGTCCTGAGCACACGCAACAGAAACAGTTTTCATAGGATAATCGCGAACCTTTGATAAAATAGATTCAAAATTTGTTGTCATTTTCTATCCTCCAACAATATTAATTCATATAATTTAGTGTAAAACACCATCGTTAAAATAGTAACACTTTCGTATATAAAAATAAAGAGGAAAGCGTAACACCGCCTTCCTCTTTTTGATGCATTTTGTTCTTTTACTGCATGTTCTTTAATATCTCTGCATTTGACATCATTTCCATTACTACAGTGTGCATATCATTTACAAGCACCTTGTTCTGCTCGCTTGATTCACATGTTGTATTTGAGTGCGCAGATACCTCTTCTGTAATAGCGGAAATCGTCTGAACGCTTTCAACGATTTCCTGGTTCGCGGAAGCAAGTGTCGTTACGGCAGAAGCCAATTCCCTTGCCCCACTTCTGATTTGTCTCGTGCTTTCAACAATTTTATCAAAGCTGCCTTTTGTAATAATTGCCGACTCATTCTGTGACCTGTTACTTTCTACAAGAAGATTGATTGCCTTTACCACTTCTTCCATTTCCTTTGAAAGGTCACCGATAAGCTTTGAAATATTTTCAGTGGCTACGCTTGTCTGTCCTGCAAGATTCGAAATCTCGGAAGCAACCACCGCAAAACCGCGTCCTGCTTCTCCGGCACGTGCGGCCTCAATTGACGCATTAAGCGAAAGCAGGCTTGTCTGTGTTGCAACACTTTTAATCATTTCTACGATGGACTGCATCTGTGAAGTGCATGATACCAAGTCTTCAACTTCCTGCATTGCATTCTTTCCGGCATCCTCTGAAGTTTTTGACTGATTCAGTAAAAGTTCAATGTTATCTCTGCCTTCATGAATTGCATCAACTGCTGCAGCAACATTGCCGGTTATATCATCAGAAACGCCGGATACCGTATTAATCTGTGTCTGAATTTCCTCTGTTTTGTAAAGCTGATTTTGCACTGCTTCAGCCGTTTCGGTTGATCCTGATGAAATTTCCTGCATGGCATCCAAGGTTTCTTCAGTTGACACTGCCAGCATTTCAATCTTACCGGATAATTCATCAACCGCTTCCGCCATACTGTTTGATACAGAAATAATCGATTCAAGCATTTTACTTGTTTTTTGAGAAGTTGAGTCAATAATATTCATCTTCTCTTCACTAAGATTAATTAATGTCTTACTTGTAACAATTGAGAATACTGCAACAACGATAACAACAAGGACCTCAATTTCTGTTGCAGCTACTGCTTCCTGAATCCAACCAAGCTTTGCCGAAATCCAAATCGCATGGGCAACAGCAAGCGCTGAGCATATTGAACCAATTTTAACAGCATATTTGTAATCACTGAACATCATTACAATCAAAAACATTGGGATTGCATAAACAAATACAAGACGTTCATCTGTTGTAAATAATGCACATGCGTAGAACAGACCATAACCTACAGCCATCACATGCTTAACCAACTCTGATTCGTTATCTTTCTTATAGATAATCCAGCACACTATCAAAGGAACTATGTCAGTCAATTCCAAAAGAAGAAATATCGGAAATGTTTTTGAACCTTTTATCAGTTCCAGTACGTACGCTGCAAACAAAATACATTCGAGAACAGTTGCAAGAATCATCGCGGTTTTATTTACAGTCGCCTTTTCAGATTTCATACATAATCCTCCATATAAAATATAATATGTATACTATAACAAATTTATGATAACATATTTATTTCGCGCAATATACCGCTTTTTCGTTAATATATGGATAACATTTTGCTTGCAAAAAAGTATACGTTTGAAACATTTACGCGTCTTTTTAACCAATTTCCGCTCGCGCAAGCGCTCGACCTGCTATTCAATAAAATCATAATTATTTTTCACTTTTCCATAGGTCCGGTAAGCAATGCTACTTTATGCCCTTTCGAGTGGTCGTGGCAAATTCATATTGGCAAATCACCTATAAAGAACAAAGTGTGTGTTTGCACACACTTCGCGCCCGAGCGGTATGCGTAAGCATTAATTTCATCTCCGCGAGGTGCGCATCCCGCCGGAGGCTTTTTATTTCATAGGAAATTCAGAGGAATTTCCTATGAAGATTAGGGTGTCAAAAGGTTATTAACCTTTGATATAAATTTGTACCTTGAAAACTTAACACGATGAACTGAAACATAGGAACTTATGATAAAATATAAGTATGATATTTTGAGGTGATACCTATGTC